>DATKSI010000035.1:0-25512 GCA_035531715.1 Candidatus Micrarchaeaceae archaeon | reverse complement strand
GGAGGCCGCGATCTTGCCCTCGACACCCCGGTGCCCGAACCCACCGGGAATGACCAGCCCGTCCAGCCCCTCGAAGACCGAGGTGTCTCCGGGAACCAGCGCCTCGGTGTTGATCCAGCGAATCTCCAAACCCACGCCGTGGGCCACCGCGGCGTGGCGCAGCGACTCGGTGACGCTGATATAGGCATCGGGCAGAGCCACGTACTTGCCGGCCACCCCAACCACCACCTTCTCCTCGGCACCGAGGATCCGGTCCACCAGCTGTCTCCAGGCCCGGAGGTCGGCGGGAGGCGCCTCGATGCCCAGGTGCTCGACCAGATAGGCGCCCAGGCCGCTCGACTCGAGCAGGAGGGGGACCTGGTAGATGGTGGGCGCGTCGGGCACGCTGATCACGGCCCGGGGCTCCACGTCGGCAAAGAGGGCGATCTTGTCGCGGACCCCAGCTCCCAGCGGCTCCCGGGAGCGGCAGACGATGGCGTCAGGTTGGATTCCGATGCCGCGCAGGGTCTGGACGCTGTGCTGGGTCGGCTTGCTCTTGAACTCCTCGCTGGCGTCCACGAAGGGAACCAGGGTGACGTGGACGTAGAAGGTGTTGCGCCGACCGATGTCGTTCTTGAGTTGGCGGATCGCCTCCAGGAAGGGCAGGGACTCGATGTCACCGACCGTGCCCCCCACCTCCACGATGACCACGTCGGCCTCGGACTCCTCGGCCACCCGGGCGACCCGGTCCTTGATCTCGTTGGTGATGTGGGGGATCACCTGCACGGTGGCCCCCAGGAAGTCTCCCCGGCGCTCCTTGGCGATCACCTCGCTGTAGATCTTCCCGGTGGTCACGCTGCTGGCCTTGGTCAGGTTGGTGTCCACAAAGCGCTCGTAGTGACCGAGGTCCAGGTCGGACTCCGCCCCGTCGTCGGTGACGAAGACCTCGCCGTGCTGGTAGGGGGACATCGTCCCCGGGTCCAGGTTGATGTAGGGGTCGAGCTTCTGCAGCGAAACCTTGAGGCCGCGAGCCTTGAGCACGGTGCCCAGGGAGGCGGCGGTGATTCCCTTGCCGATCCCGGAGACGACGCCTCCGGTGACGAAGATGAACTTCGTCATCCGCAGCTCCGGCCGACACACGGGCAAGCACCACCCATGTAGCCGGATCCTAACACGTGAGGGTCAGCGGCGCGCCTCCAGGATGACCACCCGGGTGTCGTCGCTGACCCCGGGCGAGCCCGCCAGGGTGAGCTTGGCCTGCGCGGTCACCTGGGCCAGACCCATCTCCTTGGCAAACTCCGCCAGCTCGCCGGGGGACTCGTCGCCGCTGGGCTGGAAACCAACCGGCACCAGGACCGACGGCTGCAGCTGGGAGACCAGGGCGGCGACCTCGACCGCCCGGGCGGGCGATCCCATTTTCAAGGAGACCGCCAGCACGTCGATGGCACCGATCGAATCCAGCGCCTCCACATCCAGCGGGCCGGGGAGCTCCCCCAGGTCGCAGACGGACACCTCATCCAGCTCAGTGACGAAGAGGGTGCCGCCCGCCGTGGCCACCCCTCGGACCGACACTCCCCGCAGCTCGTACTCCCCCTGCCGGGCGATCACCTGGGGGCCAGTGCCGGGGCTGAGCAGGTTGGCCTCCCCGGCGGCGCTGACCACGATCTCAGCCGAGCCCGCGGCCTGGGCGCCGTCCTTTCGGTAGGCGGGGTCCAACAGCACCTTGGTCTCTCGGCCCTTGAGCAAAAGGGCGCTGCCGCCCAGCCAGGTGATCTCCAACTGCTATCTCCCAAAGACTCCACTGCCGGGTTCGAGCCGCCCCGCCCTCAGGGCGAGGGAAGCGTAAGGGAAAGCTGGTGGCTGGCTCCGCTGCGGAAGACCACCACCGGCAGCTGTGAGCCGACGCCGAGCGACTCCAGGTAGTCGGACAGGCTCGGGAAGGCGGTCGCGGCCGAGCTCGCGGCAGAGGTCCCCGCGACCGAGGTGATCACATCTCCCACCTGGATCCCCGCCATCGCGGCGGCCGAGCCGGCGTCGACGCTGATCACCAGCCCCCCCGGGGGGACCGCCAAGGCGGCCGCGGATTGGGAGTCCAGCCAGCGACAGACCAGCCCGATCGGATGCGGGCCCGAGCCGGTGGAGGTGAGCGACGAGACCAGTTGGTCAGCCGCTGACCCGTCGAGCGCAAAGCCGGCCGCGGCGGAGCCAGCGCCCTGGTCGGTGGGTTGCATCCGGTCGCCGGTGAGGACCCCGATCACCGCTCCCGCCGAGTCCACCAGGGGTCCACCGGAACTGCCCGCCGGCTGGGGGGTGTCGGTCCGCAGCACGCCGTCGATCATCGTCTCCCCGGTCAGGGTGGCGAGATCGGGGACGTTCACGGTGAGTCCCACTTCGCTGACCGTGCCCAGGTCCACGCTGGTCCCCCCTCCGACCGGGGCAGAGACGGCGATGGCCACATCTCCCACCGAGGGTGGCGAGGAGGCGAAGGCGAGCGGGTTGGGCAAAGAGCTGCCGCTGACCTGGAGCACCACCACCCCGGTGTCCGGGTCGGCGGCCGCGAGGGTGGCGGGGAGCAGCTGCCCCGAGGCCAGCGCCACCTCGACCCCGGAGGCACCTTCCACCGCCCCCTCGCTGGTCACGATCAATCCCCCGGAGCCGGCAAAGAAACCGCTCGAGACATCGGCGGCGGTGACGGCGGTACCGGCGGGCGGCTGCCGGATGACCTCCACCATGGAGGGACCCAGCCGGGCCACCAAGGACGGCAGCGAGACGCTGCTCCCGGGACTGGTCACATGCTGGATCACCACCGGGCCCGGGGAGCTGTTCTCAAAATGCTTGACCAGGAAGTAGGCGGCCCCGCCGCCGACGACTACCCCCACGACCGCCGCGATCACCGCCACTGCGCCCAAACGCAGCGCCGGCGGAAGGCCGACCGGAGAGGGCGCCGCGGGCTTGGAGTCCGACAGCGGCGTATCTGGCTCGCTCACGTCGGTGGGTACCAGGTCAGAACCAGCTGGTCCGAGGGGCCGAAACCGGCCTGCCGGTAGGCCCGAACCGCCGCGGCATTGGACGCTCTGGTCCAGACGCAGGCGAAGGTGACCCGGTTCCGGGCAAATAGCGCGACCGCCTCCGCGAGCAGCCTGGTGGCCACCCCCTGTCCGCGGGCACCAGGGACGACATAAAGTTCGGCCACCTCACCCTCGAGTCCGGTGCCTGGGTCGAACAGCAAGCACCAGCAGAAGCCCACGATCTGGCCCGCTTCCTTGGCGGCAAAGATGTGGTTCTCGCCCACGAAGAGCGACTTGGTCTCGGGCAGCCAGCGCTCCAACTGGGCCGGACTCAGCGACGACTTGGCGTGCTGATCCTGCTCACTGTGGAGCAAGTCCACCAGCAGGGGCCGGATCGCGGCTAACTCCGATTCGGCGAGAATCTCGATCACCACCGCGCCATCGTACGGATCTCCGAGAATCAGTTCCCCGAGCGCTCGACCTCGTCGTAGTAGTCGGGCAGCGGCTCGACCCGGGCGACCCCGGTCTGGACCGCTGCCTTGGCGACCGCCCGGGCTACCCTGAGATGTACTCGGGGATCGAGGGAGTCGGGGACGACTTCGTCATCCTGGGCCAGCCGGGCGATCGCCCCCGCCGCCGCCAGGTACATCTCGGTGTTGAAGGTGCTGGCTCGGGTGTCCAGCACCCCTCGGTAGAGACCGGGGAACCCGAGCAGATTGTTGACCACGCTGCCATCCACCGCCAGGATCGCGCCCGCGTCCATCGCCCGCTTGGGTTCGATCTCGGGAAGCGGGTTGGAGAGGGCGAAGATGATCTGACCAGGTCGGATCTGCTCGGGTCGGATCAGTCCCGGCTGGGCGGTGGTGGCGATCACCACGTCCGCTCGCGCCATCAACTCGTCCATCTCGACCGCCTCCCCGCCGGATTCGGTGAGCCGTAGCACCGAGTCGGGAGTGCGTCCCGTGCCCAGGACCGGCCGGTCCTGATAGCGCATCAGCAGCTGGGCCACGGCCGAGCCGGCCGCCCCAAGACCGATGACCCCGGCGGTGAGGGTGCCCAGCTCCAGCCCAGTCAGGGCGGCGGCCCGCAGCAGCGCCGCCAGCACCACGGTGGCCGTGCCGTGCTGATCGTCGTGCATCACCGGGATGTCCAATCGGGCCTGCAGTGCAGGGGCGATCTCGAAGCAGTGGGGGGCAGCGATGTCCTCGAGTTGAATCGCCCCGTACGTCTGGCTGATCCGGGCGATCGCCTCCACGATGGCCGGGGCTGGCCCGGGCGTCACCAGGAGTGGATAAGCATCGATCCCGACCATCTGGGCCATCAGGGCGCACTTGCCCTCGATCACCGGCATCCCGGCCACCGGTCCGATATTGCCCAGCCCCAGGATTGCGGTCCCATCGGTGATCACCGCCACCGAATTGTTGATCCCGGTGTAGCGGTCGGCGACCCGGGGGTCTCCGGCGATCAGTCGGCAGACCTCCGCCACCCCGGGGGTGTACACCCGCCTCAGGTCGGCGACCGTGTGGACGGGGTACCGGGAGACCACCCGCAGCTTGCCCCCCAGGTGCACCCGGAGCACCTCGTCGCGGACATCCAGCAGGGCGGTGTGGGAGAGGAGCCGAATCTGATCCAGCACCACCTCCAGCATGTGCAGGTCGGTGGTGCTGATATCGATGTCACGAACCACGTGACGAGAGCCGCGCTGAATCGTCCGGATGTCTCCCAGATTGCCGCCCGCCGACCCGATCGCGGTCGCCACCTCGCCCAAGACCCCGGGCAGGTTCTCGTTGCGCAGTCGCAGGGTGCGCACGATTCGGTAGGTGGCGGCGCTGTCGGGAGCCTGGCTCTCCTCAGTCGGGAACGCTCCCGGGCCGGGGGCTCCCGGAGCTGCCGCGCTCAACTGGGCTGGCCGCCTGCGGTCACCCCGGAGGCTGGGGTCGTCTGGTTCACCAGTTGAAATTACCGCGCGGACTGGGACCGGCGCTCGGAGCGGGACCGGGAGGCGCGGTCGCCTCCCGGTTCCTCGGTCACTTTTCGATCGGGGCCCTGACCAAGCTGCCCCATTCAGTCCACGAGCCGTCGTAGTTGCGGACGTTGGGGTAGCCGAGCAGCTCCCGCAGCACGAACCAGGTGTGGGCGGAGCGCTCACCGATCCGGCAGTAGGCCACGACCTCCTGATCTGGGGTGATCCCCTCGCCCTGGTAGAGCTGGGCGAGCTGATCCGCGCTGAGGAAGGTCTCCTGCTCGGGGTCCACCGCCTTGCTCCAGGGAATGTTGCGGGCCCCGGGGATGTGGCCACCGCGCTGGGCGCCTTCGCTGGGCAGGTGGGCCGGGGCGAGGGTCTCGCCCCGGTACTCCTCGGGGGATCGGACGTCGACCAGACCCTTGCCGGCTTTGCCGACTATCTCCTGGGCGACCTGGTCTCGGTAGGCGCGAATCGCATCGTTGCCCCGGGGCACTGGGTAGCCACTGGTGGGGGTGTATCGGGCCGGATCGGTGACCAGGGGTCGTCCCTCCAGCCCCCACTTCTTGCGGCCTCCGTTGAGCAGTTGGACCGCCTCGTGGCCGTAGTACTTGAAGTACCAGTAGGCGTAGGCCGCGAACCAATTCTTGTTCCCGCCGTAGAGGATGACCTTGGTGGTGGGGGTAATTCCATAACGGTCAAGCAGCGCCGCGAACGCCTCGGGACCGACGAAGTCGCGCTCCGGCTGAGCCTGCAGGTCGTTGCGCCAGTGCACCCCGATCGATCCGGGAATATGGCCGCTGCCATAGGCTTCGGTGTCCTCATCGACGTCGAGGATCCGGATCTCCGGATCCTCCAGGTGGTCGGCCAACCACTCGGTCGTGACGAGGGTCTGGGGGTTCGCATATTCGCTCACGGTTCTCTCCCTTGGAGATGAGGGTTTGGAAGTTCAATCGGATGCCGGACCGGTGCGCCCCGATCAAGCTTTCAGCGGCTACCGGTATGGGTCGGCGCGGGGCGCTGCGGATCGCCCGCTGCAGGCGTGCCTGGCTAGGGTGCTAGCTCAGCGGGCGAATGCCTACATCGCCAAGCGGCCATGCCGAGCCGGGTCGGGATGACCTCGCTGCGGGTGCCCACAGGTGAAATTCTAGCAAATTAGTTCACTAACCCAGAGCGGTCGCGACGTCATGGGTCGCCTCGGCTTGATCCAGCTGACCCAACTGGAGGGCGGTGACATTCCCCTGGCTGTTGACGAACACGGCGACGGGCAGCCCGGGGACACCGTATTTCTGAGCAACCTGGCCATTGCGGTCGAGCAGAGACGGCAGCCCAATCCCGAGTCTCTTGAGAAAGTTGACCGCGGTCCCTCGCTGTTCCTCGAAGTCGACCAGCAGCACCCGCAGGCCCTGGGATTTGTACTGGGCAGCCGTCTCCGCCACCAGCTTCATATCAGCCCGGCAGTTGGTGCACCAGGTGGCCCAGAAGTCGATCAGCACGGCATGGCCCAGATCCTGGCTCAGCGCCACGTTGCCCCCTCCGGTACTGGGCAGAGAAAAGTCCGGGGCGGGGTCGCCCACCGCCACCCCTGCCTGGGGCAGCTTGAGGTAGGTGCCCTGCTGCTCCAGCAAAGGGGTGATCTCACCGAGCAGCGACTCCGCCGTCCATGAGCCGCCCGCCTGCTGCTGCTGGCGGCCCTGCGCGTCCAGGTAGCGGTAGATGGTCGCGGGGATCGAACTCGCGTTGAGGGTCGGCTGGTCCAGCTGCTGGGAGACCACATATCCCGCCTGATCGACCACCTCCACCACCGAGGCGTGAACGACGTTGTAGGGCTCCGGCTGGCCGGTGAAGCGGTCGATCGGCGCCGGGCCAACCCAGGGGGCGTTCTGGATCGGAGGCACCTTCAGCTGAGTCCAGAACTGGTTCAGGTTCGCGACGGTGCCGGTGAGGAGCGGCCAGGGCAGGGAGAAGTACTTCTGGTACTTGGTCAGGATCGCCGGGGTGTCGACTTGGGGGTCCTGGGTGACCTCCACGATCTGGACCTGGTTCTGCAGGTGCTGCTGATCGAGCAGGCGCTGCAGCTGCAGCAGCGCGGCCGCCACCAGGGGGCAGGTCTCCTGGCACTCGGTCAGGAAGGAGGCCACGACCACGACCTTGCCCCGGTACTGGCTGAGCGAGAGCGGCTGGCCGGCCTGGTTCACCAAGGGCGTCGTGGGCAGGCTCATCACCTTCCCCTGGGCCACCGCCAGCCCGAAGTTGACCTGGTCGTTGCCGGCGTACGCGGCGGCCTCGGTGACCGCGGCGCTGGAGGGGCCGGAACTCCCGGGGCGCACCCGGAAGGTGAACAGCAGCGGGGTGAGCCCGGTCTTGACCACCGTCAGCTGCACCAGCTGCGAGTCCCTGATCGACCGCCCGCCAACGGACTCCAGCTCCAGCTCGGCAGCTCGGTACTTGCCGACCGGGACGGACTCCAGCAGGAGGTTGTCGGTGCTGGGGGCAGCCCAGCTACCGGGAAGTTTGAGCGGGGTGGACTGAACTGGGACCGAGATCCAGCGGCTGCCGCTCTTGGCCGGCAACAAGCGCAGCCCAGTCGCCCGACCCTGGAGGGCGGCAGATGAGGCCGGGGGCACCGGCAGATCGACCGTCAGGAGCACCAGGACCTTGCCCTGGGCGCGGGCGCTGTGGTGTGCCAGGAGCCCCACCGTGACTCCCAGCCCCACCGCCAAGACGGCCACCAGCAGCGCAGCCAGGAAGCGAAACCGGAGCACCCGGCTCATCTCAGGGGCAGGCTGGCTGCGCTGGTCTTGACGCTCCCAGTCACCGCTCCTTCCACTCAGGGTGCTTGCGGAAGAGACCACCCTGGCCCAGGTGGTACCAGCGCTCCTCCTGGTAGGCGGGCAGCAGCGGCACCTGGTCGGGAGTGACCGTGGTGTGTACGCCGCCCAAGGTGATCTTGTCGATCTGCGCGGCGGCGATCTCGGTTACGTGGCCCCCCTGGTGCATTTTGACGGCCAGGCCGTGGAAGATATCCGAGCTCTCATCCCCCAGCAGCGACTCGGTCGTCCCGAAGTCGGCGCCCGCGCTATCGAACACCGGGGCGTGATAGGGAGTCGCGATCCAGGCCACCTGCTGGTCCGGATCCGGGTCGGTCATCGAGTCGTCCGGCGATTCGGCCATGCGCTGCTCTCCTTCCCTGGCGGTGCCCGCCCCCAACCGCACATGGTAGGGCGCAGCCGATGAGGCCCGACCCTACTCGATCTCCGGCAGGCCATAGGTCGACCATGACCGGACGGTGATCAGATAGCTGACCCGGCCCTGGGCGTCCCGAAAGTCCTTCCCGGTGTAGCGTCGGCTGAGGCGGTGGATGTCCTCCCCCGCCGCTGCTCCGTCGCGCCGCCCGGAAACCACTCCGCGAACCTGCACCGACCGGTACGGGTCGGCGCGGTCGTAGACCGCCAGCGCGACGCGGGGGTCGCGGTCGAGATTGCGCACCTTGGACCGGCCCACCCGGGTGTTGACCAACACCAGGTCGCCCTCCAGCAGGTACCAGAGCACCGTCGCCTGGGGCGACCCGTCCCGGCCCAGGGTCGCCAGGGCCGCCAGGTGGGGGGACTCCAGGAACTCCCGAACCTGCGGCGGCAGCGGCCCTCTAGGCACAGCCCGTCGAGGTGAGCTGGCCGAGCGGGATCGAAACCTTGGCCTTGGCGCCGTTCGCCCGGGTGACCGACAGGGTGACCGTCTTGCCGGGATTGAGGTTGGCCAGGTCGTCGGTGAGGTCCTGAACCGCCAGGGTGGGCTGGCCATTGACCGCGGTGATCACGTCCTGCGCCTTGAGCCCCGCCTGGGTGACCGCAGCCCGGGTGATGGCGGTGACCAGCACCCCGGCATCCTGGCCGTTGGCGCCGGTCACCTGCTCCACCTCGACGCCGATGCAGGAGCGGCCGGAGCTCTGCACCTGACCGAACTTGACGATCTGGCCGGCGATGCTGGCCACCGTGGTGCTGGGAATCGCGAACCCGATCCCGGAAGCCTGCGAGCCACCCAACTGCTGATCCAGCGCCGCCAAGGTGGGGATTCCCACCACCTGTCCCTCCAGGTCCACCAAGGCGCCCCCGCTGTTTCCGGGGTTGATCGGCGCCGAGGTCTGAATCACGTCCGGCAGGGTCACCCCGTTGGGCTCGCTAACCGTCCGCCCGACGGCACTGATGATGCCGTCGGTGGCGCTGCTCTGGAACCCGAGCGGGTTGCCGATCGCCAGCACGATGTCCCCCACCTGGAGCTGCGAGGAGTCGGCGAAGGTGGCCGGCTGCAGAGCGGTGGCGTCGATGTGGATCACCGCCAGATCGTCGGGCGAAAAATTGTTCACCAACGTCCCGGGATACTCCTTGCCGTTGGCCAGGGTCACCTGGAAGTTTTTGTAGCCGTTGGCGACGTGGTTATTGGTGACGATGTCGCCCTGAGCGTTGAAGATTATCCCCGAGCCGAGATCGGTCTTGGTCGAGATCTGCACCACCGAGGGGCTGACCTCCTTGTAGAGGTCGACATAGGCCTGCTGCAGCACCAGCAGCGACTGCGCCAGCCCTGATGGCGAGATTTTGACCGCCGGGATCTTGACCACTTTGGGGGCAGCCCCCGGGCTCCCGGTCACGGCACAGCTCGCCAGGACTACGCTCGTCGCCAGCAGGGCGGGCACGACGCTCCAGTTCAGCCGTCTCATGAGGACCTCACTCTGCCTCCCCGGCCCTCCCTCAGGCAACATTCCACTTGCGGTCCAGGGACTGGCTGGGCAAGTCGACCACCACGCGGTGACTAAGGTAGCGCAGCCGTGTCACCGGCGGCTGCTGGACAGTTGGGAGGACGGGAGATGGCGGAACAGTTGCTGACGTCGGACTTCTCGGGTGGCGTGGCAAGGCTGCAACTGGACTCCCCGGGCAACCGGAACGCCCTCTCGACCGGGCTCCTGACCGAGCTGACCGCCGCGATCGAACGGGCCACCGCCGACCCGGAGATCCGGGTGATCGTGCTGGGTCACACCGGCTCGGTCTTCTGTTCGGGTGCCGACCTCCGCGAGCAGTCGGCCGGTTTCGGGGAGGGCCGGCCGGCTCCCGGCGTGGGGGCGCTGGCGCCGCTCTTCCAACTGCTCCTGGACTGTCCCAAGCCGGTGGTCGCCAGCGTCGGCGGCGCCGCCCGCGCCGGCGGAGTGGGCCTGATCGCTGCCTGCGACATCGCGGTCGCCGGAGAGTCGGCGACCTTCGCCACCGGCGAGGTTCGCCTGGGCGTGGCTCCGGCCGTGCTCTCGGTGGTGGTGCTGCCCAAACTCAGCCGAGCCAGCGCCGCCCGGCTGTTCCTGACCGGAGCCACCATCGGGGCTGCCGAGGCGCTGGCGATCGGCTTGGTGGCCCACCTGGTCCCCGACGACAAGTTGGGCGACGGCGTCGAGCTGGTCGTGGCCCAGCTGTTGCTGGCCCACCCCGGCGCCCTGGCCGCCACCAAGCGGATTCTCCGCGAAGTTCCGGAGATGTCGCGGACCGAAGCCTTCGCCGCCATGGTCGAGCTCTCGGCCAGTCTGTTCTCCCGCCCCGAGGCTCGCGAGGGAATGACCGCATTCCTGGAGCACCGTCCGCCAACCTGGGCTCCCCCGCCGGAACCTGCTTAGCGCTTCCGCTCAGCCGGGTCGACCGCCGTTCACATAGATCACCTGTCCGGTGACGTAGGCGGCGTCCTCGGAGCAGAGGAAGGCGATCACGGCCGCGATATCCTCCGGCTGTCCCAGCCGACCGAGCGGGATGTGGCCTGCGGCATTCTTCCAGAAGTCCTCGAGCGATAGATGGAGCCGCTCCGCCACCGCCCGGGTCATGGCGGTATCCACGAATCCGGGGGCGACCGCGTTGACGTTGATCTGGAACGGCCCCAGCTCCAGCGCCAGGGTCCGGGTCAGCCCCTGCAGCCCCGCCTTGGCGGTCGAGTAGTTGGCCTGGCCCCGGTTGCCGAGCGCCGAGGTGGAAGAGAGGAAGACCAGCTTTCCCCGCCGGCGGGAGACCATGCCGCGGGCGACGGCCCGGGCACAGAGGAAGGCCCCCCGGGTGTGGACCTGGATAACTTGGTCCCATTCGGCGAGGGTCATCTTGTGGAGGAGGTTGTCCCGGGTGATCCCGGCATTGCTGACCAGCATGTCGATCTGGCCGAAGCGTTCCAGGCCGGCTGCGACCAAGCCCTCCACGCTGGCCTCCTCCTGCACGTCGCAGGTCAGCCCCAGCGCCTCGCCGCCGGCGGCGCCGACCTGCTCGGCCACCGCCCGAGCCGCCTCTCCGTTGAGGTCGGCGACCACCACCCGGGCACCCTCTCCCGAGAGGCGCTTTACGGTCGCCTCCCCGATTCCCTGACCTCCACCGGTGATCAGGGCGACCTGGCCCTGGAAGCGCTGCACCATGAGACCCTCCTCACTCCCCGTCGCACCGCGGGGTCCGGGGCCCCGCGCCCCCGGCTACGTACACTAATCCGGCCCACCTAGCTGCGTGCCGCCGGCGGCCTCGGATCGCCTGGGGATGGGCGGATCCATCTGGGAGATGCCCGAGATTGCCATCCGAGCCGTCGAGCGAACCGGCCCTGCTAGCCGAGGTCCGTCGCGGCGGCATTGTCGAAAGTCTGATCCGCGGGCACATGGTGCTCACCGACGGCGCTGGTCGGGCGGTGCGGTCCCTGGGAGACCCCGACTCGGTGAGCACCCTGCGCAGCGCCGCCAAGCCGTTCCAGGCGAGCAGCTTCGTGGAGACGGGAGCCGCCGCCGCGCTCGGGCTCGGTGACGACAGCATCGCCATCGCCTGCGCCTCTCACCTGGGGGAACCCGGCCACCTTCAGGCGGCCCGCCGGATTCTCGATGCGGCTGGTCTCGACGAGGGGGCGCTCCAGTGCGGAGCCCACTTGCCCGGCGACCCTGCCGCCGCCGCCCAGCTGCTCGGGGGAGGCGGGTCCGCCACTGTCCTCCACAACAACTGCTCCGGCAAGCATGCGGCCATGCTGGCCACCTGTGTGCACCAGGGCTGGCCCATCGAGGATTACCTGAGGTCCGATCACCCGCTGCAGCGCCAGATCGCCCAGCGCCTGGCCGAGCGCGCCGGGGTGGTGGCCGACGAGATGCCGTTTGGAGTCGATGGGTGCGGGTTGCCCACCTTCGGGCTTCCGCTCCTCAGCTTCGCCACCGCCCTGGCCCGGGCCGCCCGCTCGGATTTGGCCTTTCGGAGCTGTCAGTCGGCCATGGCCGCCCACCCCTGGCTCGTCCGGGGCACCGATTCCTTCGACTCCGCCCTGCTGGGCGCCGCCGGGAGCAGCTTCACCGCGAAAGGAGGTGCCGCGGCGATCTTCGGTGCCGTCGCCCGGAAAGGCGAATGGGCGCTGGTGATCAAGCTGGAGTCCGGAGCTGCGACCGGACTGCCCCAGATCGCGGCCCAGGCGCTGCAACAACTCGATCTTCTCGACGCCGCGTTGCCCGCGAGCCTGTCCCGACTGATCGACGGCCCGCTCCGCAATTGGGCGGGCACCCCGATTGGAGAGATCCAGACTCGGTTTCGTTTGTGATCCCGGCCCCAGCGAGGTTGTGCGACCGAGCAGGACGTCACCTGCGCGCTACCCATTCGAGATCAATCCCGGTAGGGGTGCCTGCTACCCTCGGGAGGTCTTGAGCGCGACTGTGGAACGCCGCCGCCCGACCGTGCACGATGCCCAGGAAGTCCTGCGTCGCCACGGGAAACGGTTCCCCACCTTCCTCAGCGTCGGGTTGGTCGGACTGGTGGTCACCTTCGTCGGCACGGTGATCCTTTACCACCACGTTTTCCTGCCTCTCTGGCTGGCATCGGGGATCTCAATTCAGCTGGCCATCCTGACCACCTACACCCTCAACTCCCTGGTCACCTGGCGGGACCGGCGCGGCGGCCCGCAGCGCCGACGCTTCCTGACCTTCGAAGCGGTCAGCCTGGTGGGCCTAGGGATCAACGAAGCGGTGCTGCTGACCTGCGTCTCCCGGTTCCACCTGTATTACCTGGTGGCGCTCGTGTTTGGCAGCGCGGTCGCGGCGGTCTGGAACTATCTCGTCAACCACAATCTGACCTTCTCCGACGCACCGTTGGAGGACTGAGCGGAGTTCTTCCGCTAGTCGCGGGCCGCCCGGGCGGCCACTTGCGGCAATTCCCAGCGGTGGCCTAACAGCGCCATCCCAGATTCGCGATGGTCCGCGCTATGGACCCGAAACGGCCTCACCCGCTCCAGCCGCTTGTAGTGCTGGCCGGTGGCGATCTCACTGATCTCCACGGTCACGCGGTAAAAACCCTCCAGGAAGGGCACCCCGGGAAGCGAGAGCCGAACCACTCCCTGTCGCGGCAGCGCGGTGTCGCCGGTCTCCAGATCATCGGTCGGAACGGTGATGATCGGTGCTCCGTCGGCGCGGAGGAAAGTGACGCTGAAGCGGGCGCCGCGAAGCGGTTCCGGCGATTCATAGGCGATCGAGATAGTCAAGGAGTCGCCGGTGTTGAGCACCGAGGTTGAGCCGCCGGGGCCGCCCAGATCGACCGCGGTGATTCTTACCCCAAGGCGTCCGGGTGAGGTATCGACCTCGGTAGACTCGACGACCTCAAGTTCCTCCTCTTCGCGGCGGTTCACTTCGGCCAAATAAGCTGCGACCACCGCATCAACGCCGCCGGTCATGCGCGCGAGCCCGTGATCCATCCACACGCACCGGTCGCAGACGGCCCGCACCGAATCCAAGGCATGGGACACGAAGACCAGCGTGCGCCCTTCGGCACGCAGCGTGTTGATCCGCTCCATGCAACGACGCTGAAATGCTTCATCCCCCACCGCCAAGACCTCGTCGACGACCAGAATGTCCGGATCCAAGTTGACGGCAATGGCAAAACCCAGCCGCGTATACATGCCAGAGCTGTACGTTTTCACCGGGTTATCGATGAATTGCTCCAGCTCCGCGAACTCCACGATTTCGTCCATGATCGACTTGATGTAGCGTCGCGGTAGCCCCAGGATGGCGCCGTTGAGATAAACGTTCTCGCGCCCCGTGAAGTCCGGGTGGAAACCGGCACCCACCTCCAGCAAGGACGCGAGTCGCCCTCTGACCGAGATCGTGCCCTTGTCCTGGACCAGGATTCCCGCCACGCACTTGAGGAGCGTCGACTTGCCCGAGCCGTTCTCGCCGATGATGCCAAGCGACTCTCCCTCGGGCACATCGACGCTGACGTCGCGGACCGCCCAAAACTCCTCATAGCGCCCGCGGCGGCGGGCGACCAGGGACTGTTTGAGCGTGGTATTCCGCTCGTGATATATCCGGAAACGCTTGCTAACGTTGGCAATCTGGACGACGGCCTCAGACATCAGACCTCCTCCGCGAACCGTCGCCGGAGCCGACGGAACACGCGAAGGCCAATCCAAATCGAAAGGGCTGAGAACACCACCGAATAGCCGAGCCCGTGCCAATGTTGAGGCCAGCGATTGAAGACGAACACATCCTGGAAGCCGAGGACCACCCAGGTCATCGGGTTGATATAAATCACTGCGTGCGCCGCGTCCCCCTCCAATCCATGCCCGGAGAACTTGGTCTGGACTAGCGCCAACGGATAGATCACCGGGGTGATGTAGAACCAGATCAAGGTACCCAGGTTGACCAGGTAGGAAAGGTCACGCAGGTAGACATTGCCCGCCGCCAGCACCAGCCCGAGGCCGAGTGAGAGCGCGAAGGTGACCGCCACCAGCAAGGGCACCGCCAGGACCGGCAAGCCCACTCCCTTGTGGGCCAGGAACATGAAGGGAATCATCAGCAAGAGGCTGATGGCGAAGTTGACCAGGGCGGCGATCACCGACGAGATGCTGAGCAGCACCCAAGGGAACGCCACCTTGCGAACCAGGCTTCCATTGGCGACGATGCTGCTGGTGGCCATGATCAGCGCCTGCGAAAAAAAGGTCCAGGTCAAAAGTCCGGAGAGGATGAAGACAGTGGCCGATCCGCCGGGGTAGTGGACCTTGAGGAACTTGCCAAATACCAAGGAGTACACGAGCATGAAGATGAGTGGATTGAGGAGCGTCCACCCCACCCCGAGCACCGAACCTCGATAGCGGGATTTGACATCGCGACGAACCAGTTCCAGCAAGAGCTCGAGCCGACCCGCGATCGGTCCGGCGTGGGGAGCACGCGGACGCTGAGGACGGCTCCTCTCCGGGAGCAGTTCGGTGCTAGCCACTTCGGGCGAGTCTAGCAGGCGGCCGGAATCACTTTTCCGACTTCCAGATCGGCGCCCGCGACTTCAGCTCGTCGATGATGAAGCCACAGGCGTCGAGCGCCTGGCGGCGGTGGGCCGCCCCGACCACCACCGCCACCGAGCCGACACCGGACGGCACCGGCCCGGTGCGGTGGCGCACCCTGGCCTCGGTCGCCCCGAACTTGCGGCAGGCCTCGGAGCAGATCTGGGCCAATACCGGTTCCGCCATCTCCGGATAGGCCTCGTAGAGTAGCTGGTCGACTGCCCTCCCCTGGTCCGGGTCACGCACCAGCCCGAGGAAGGTGGCGATGGCGCCGATGCCGCGGCGTTCCACCGCGGCCGACATCGCCTCCAGGTCGATCGGGTCCGGGCCCACCCGGACCTCGATCTCGGGCTCCGGGCTCGACGAGCCACCGGAGACGGGGGGGATAAACGCCAGCTCATCTCCTGGGGTGATGGCGGTGCCCCATTCGACGTACTGCAGATTGCGGGCCGGTCGAATCGAGTCCCGCCACGAATCCAAGAGAGGAAACCGCTGGCAAAGCTGGGACCAGCAGTCGTCCATTGAGGTCGGCTCGAGGAGTTGCAGCTCCACCTCGGCAGTACCCGCCAGTTCGCGTAGCGAAGCGAACAGGCGCACCCGCACGGTGAAGTTAGCCACCTGCCGAGCCTAGCAAGCCGCCCCCGCTAGCGGCGGAAGATGTCATGGCTCGGATCGCGGAGCAGCGGTGCCGATCCTTCCTCCGGACCGCTCCAGCTCAGCCCCCGGACCACCGCCACCGGCAAGCCGTCCACCTTGCCCATCAAGAGCTCCCCCAAGGAGGCGATCTCGTCGGCCGAGCCGATGGTCGAGGCGTGCAACTCGTAGCCTTGGGAGTCCTGCAGGCCCCGGTGGTCGCTCAGCGCGGGAATCCCCGCTACCCCGATGGCCACGTTCACCGAGCCCTCCCGAAAGGGCCGACCGAAGGTGTCGGAGATGATCACCCCCAGGGGCCCGCCGCCGGCGAGCGGCAACCACTGCTGGCGGAGAAGCTGGGCGGAACCGTCCGGGTCCAAGGGCAGACAGGTGATGGTCTCGCCGCCGCCCACATTGCTGCGGTCTACCCCGGAGTTGGCGCAGACGAGCCCCTGCCGGGTCTCCGTGATCAGCACCCCCGACTCGGCCCGAATCACCCGGCGGCTCTCTCGCAAAATCGCCTCCACCAGCTGCGGTTCCTGCCCGAGCTGGGCCGCCAGGGTCAGCGCCTCCCGCCCGGGGGTGAAGTCCGAAAGGGGGAACACCCGGCCCTCAGCCTTGGAGACGACCTTGTGGGTCACCACCACCACGTCCCAGGGCTGCAGGCCCCCCGAACGGTCGATCGCCTCGGACACCACCCGGCCGAGGGGCTGGCCAGCTCCGACCTCGGGGATGCCGGCCACCGCCCACGCGGTGAGAGGACCCGCAGCTCGGACCAGTGGCCGCCCCGGGTCCGGATCAGGCACCAAGCGGAGACTCCCTCAGCGACGGTCCGCGCTCGAGGAGGGCGACCTCTTTCGCCCAGGCAACGATCGGATGGGCACCCTCGCCGAGCCAAGGGGTGGGGGGCGCCAGATCCTCGGGGCGGTCGATGTCCCAGGCCAGCCGGGGCAGGTCGAGAACGGAGAATCGGAGCCCCAACCGTTCGGCGATCTCCCGGTGGTGGCGGAGGGAGTCCGCCCCGAAAAAGAAGGGGTCCCGGTCAGCAGGGTTGAGCAGCAGCCCGTTGGTGCCCGAACCGGCCCGGTCGGGGATGAGTGCCAGCGAGTCGGCGGCCAAGCCTGCCGCGACCCGCCAGAGCAGGCGCAGATCCGAGGTCTCCACCAGGGGCAGGTCGGCCGCCACCGTGGCCAGGGTGGTGGCGCCTCTCTCCAGGCACCAGGCCTGCCCGGCGCGCACCGCGGCGCTCTGCCCTCCCCCCTCGTCGGGAATGGTGGCCAAGCCCAGCCGAGCGCAGAGCCCGATGATCTCGGGATCCTCCCCGACCACCACCACCCGCGATGGTGCCCAGCCCTCGGCCGCGCAGCGAACCATCCGGCAGGCGAGGGAGCGGCTGACCAGCTGCCGAACCTGATCAGGAAGCTGGGAGGCAAGCCGCTGCTTGGAACCGATCGAACGCTTGACCGGGATCACCAGAAAGGTCCCGGTGCCGTCGGCCTCCGACGCGTCCTGGGCGATCACCCGACCAAGGCGGAAGTGACCGGGGCGATGGAGGCAGCCGCCAGCACGGCGCTGGCCAGCTGCTCACGGGCGGCCTGATCGACCATCAGGGTGTCGGTCAGGTGGGGTCTGATCCCCTGAGCAGCCACCGCAGCGGCCAGCTCGGCATCCTGGCGGTCCATCACCAGGTCAGAGATCAGGTCGGCGTAGATCGCCGCTATCCCGAGCGCGCTGGGGTCCACCCCCAGACTCTCCAGCATGGGGACGGCGGGGCCCTTGACGGCGGCTCCCGCCACGATCGGGCTCACGGCGATCACCTGGGGCGCGGCCACCAGTTCGGCTCGCAGCCCTGGTACCGCCAGAATTGGGCCGATCGAGATCACCGGGTTGCTTGGTGCGATCACCACCAGGTCGGCACCTCGGATCGCCTCTCTGACCCCCGGAGCGGGCTGGGACCGCTCGATCCCGCGGTACTCGATCTTGCGGATGACCGGTCGGCAGGCGTCCCGGACCAGGTACTCCTGGATGTGCAGGTCCCGACCGTCCGCGGTGAGCACTCGGGTCTCGACCGGCTGATCGGTCATCGGCAGCAGCGAGAACCCCAGCTGCAGCTGCTCGGCCAGCCGGCTGGTCACCTGGGAGAGCGTTCGCCCCCGCCGGAGCTGCTCAGTGCGCCAGATGTGGGTCGCCAGGTCCCGATCCCCGAGCTGGAACCAGGTCTCGTCCCCGAGTCGCCGGAATTGTTCGGCGGCCCCAAAGGTCTCACCCCGGAGCCCCCAGCCCCGCTCCCAGTCCCCGAGACCCGCGAGCGAGTAGCTCACCGTGTCGAGGTCGGGGCTGACGTGCAACCCGTGGACTTTGCAGTCATCGCCGGTATTGCCGATCACGGTCAGCTCGGCGTGGGGTGCCACCGCCACCAGACCGGCCAGGAACCTGGCCGCCCCCACCCCTCCGGCCAGCACCACCAGTCGCAGCGGGCCCGGTCCGGAGGCATTCCCGACCCGCGCCATTTTGCGCCCCAGCCCCTGCTCGCTCACCGCGGTCTCTCGACCCGCTCGTTCCGGGGTCGGAGAAGATCCCGCGCCATCTGCTAGCTCAGGCGACCGAGAGCGCCCGGAAGGTTAGCCCGGCGAACAGCAGTGAGCCCAGCCCCAGATAGACCGCCTCGTGGCGTCCGCCGCCGCGGGCGCTGAGTCCCCAGGCTACCGGCAGGACCACGGCGCTGAGCACCCCGTACATGACATGCAGCAGCAGGTTGCTGGGGCGATGACCTTGGGCCAGCAGCAGCAGACCGAGCAGATCCTGGATCAGCACCAGCGCCCAACAGAGGATCAGGAAGGCCCGCACCCCTGCCGACGGCTGGCCCTGGCGGCGCAGGTCGATGAAGCACCAGACGGCCCCCACCAGCCCCAGCAGAATCAGGACCAGAGCGAATTTCTGGTGCAGGCTCAGGATCAAGCCGGCCGCACCCGGTTCGGGATCAGCTCAGCCGGCGCTGCAGGACTTGGCCGCTCCCGCGTCGTCCCCGGCATCGAAGGACGATCCACAAGAGCAGGTCTTGACAGCGTTGGGATTGTGAACGGTGAAGCCACCACCCATGAGGCTGTCGACGTAGTCGATCTCCGCCCCCTCCAGGTAGGTGGCGCTGTAGGGGTCCACGAACACCTTGACCCCGCTGTGCTCGACCACCTCGTCGTCCGCGGCGGGCTGATCGTCGAAGCCCATGCCATAGCTGAATCCGGAGCATCCACCCGGGCTGACATAGACGCGCAGCCCCATGGTCGGATGCTCCTGCTCGTCAAGCAGGTTCTTCAGTTGCGAGAGGGCTTGTTCGGAGACGGTGATCATGCGCTGGGTCCCTTCCTCAGGATCGGTAAGTGTTCCGCCTAGTTCATCCTATCTGATCTGACCGCTTTGCAGCAGCGGGTCGCCTCGGACGCGGTCAACTTCCGCCCTGGCGGTCTCACAACCGGGGCTCGGCCCCAGGACAGTCTCCGACCCCCACTCGGCCCGGTGCTTCCCGAGGTCAGGACGCTTCTCGATCCGGTCCGGCCCCCTGCCTGGGGAAGCTGAGAACCCCCGCCACCTCCCCTCAGGCGCGTCGACGCGGCTCCCGCCAACCCGGCCCACCAGATCCGCGTCAGGGGCCTGATCGGGCCCGCCCGGGTCGGCTATCAGACCTTCCGGTACTGCGGTTTCCAGCTGCCGTCGTCAGCGCGCTGGAAGTCCTGGAATACCCCCGAGGCCTCCTCCACCATGATCTCCCCGATCCGGCCGAAGATCAGGCGCAGCTCCTCCTCGGCGCCGGGATCCGTGCGCATCTCGACCACATGCCGCAGGGTCCGCAGGTTCATGGTCATGATCAGGTCGGTGCTGAGGCCGATCGGGGCCAACCGGCGGAGCGCCGAGGTGACCTCCTTCTTGACATGAAAGGGGATGCCCTGCTCGTCGAGACGGAGCGCCTTGGCAGCTCCCACCTGGAACTCCTCCAACTTCTCCACCAGCTCGATGCACTGCTGCCGCAGCGGCTCCAGCGCCGGCGGCACTCGGAAGCCGAGGTCGACCAGCCGGACGTAGCGCAGGCTCTCCTGGCTGTAGGCGGCGCCCGCCCGGTGGCGCACGATCTCGTGGGTCGCGACCCGGCTCACGTTGCGCAGCGCGAAGGTGTAGTTGGCGTGCTCCAGGACGCTCCCATGGGCGCTGCTGAGGATGTTCTCCAGGTACGCCCGGGGGTCGGTCCGCACCCGTCTGACGTTGGGGTTGAGTCCGGGCTCCCAGCTGCGATAGCAGGCTCGCCCGCAGAATTCGGCCAGCAGCTCGCCCTGGTTGGGGTTCCCGCCGGTCTCTTCCAGGCGCCGGTCCAGCCACGACCCTCCGCCCACCTCGTCCAGGTATCCCCGCATCGCCTCCAGGTCGACGACCGGTCGAGCGATCAGGAAGATGCTGGGAGCGGTCTCATGCATCGGACTTGGCCCCGCGCTGCCCCCGGGCCGGCCCCGGCCTCCGCCGTGCGGCTCCGCGCCGGGAGGAGCTCAGCCGAGCGACTCCAGCATCGGTTCGACCTCGGTCCTGATGCAGGTAAAGCTGGGAACATCCCGGGCGGTGAAGGAGGAGGCCTCGGTGTCGCGGAGAACCTGAACGCAGTCCAGGAAGTCGGCCGCGCTGTCGGTCTCAAAGGCGACGACAAACTCTTGGTCGTCGAGGCCAAAGGAGTAGGTGGTGTTGATCTTGACGCTCGGGAACTGGTGCCCGACCCGGATGTGCTCCTCCATCATCCGCTGCCGCTCGTCGGGAGGCAGGGCCCACCAGGCTCTGGTCTTGACGAATGGATAGACGAAGAGGAAACGGCGACTTCCTGGAGCCAGGACCAGCCGGTCTGCGCCCTTGCCGGTGTTGGGGTGGTCGACGTCGACGTACAGGGAGCGCTTGGTCATCGAGGTGTAGCTGTGAGAGCAGGTGAGGTATCCCGCCAGGGCGGTGCGATTGATATCCGCGAAGAGCGTCTGGAGCCGCTCGGACTCCTCGCTCACCGCCCAGATCATGAAATCGACGTCGCCCCGGGTGCCCACCAGGGTGTAGGTGCGGACCAGGAGTCGGGAGCTGTGTTCGACCAGCACCTGGGCCAGCTCCGCTCGCTGCTGGGCCCGCTCCTCCCGAAGCAGGCGACGCCACTCCGGCATGACCCGGTAGAAGGCGAAGCGGACCAGTTGGCGTGGGGCTGGCTTGGTCGCGTCCCGAACCAGCACCGGACCCACCTGGGGGCGGCGGCTCGATTTGACGGCGGTGGTTTCGGTCATCGCGGGCTGGCTCCCATCTGGTAGTTAGCGCACACCTTCGCTGGATACTGGCACCGTATGCCCGCAGTCGCCGCATACGAAGACCCGGCCCCGCCGGACAACCTCGCGGCCCCCACTGAGGATCACCGACTGGTCGGGCCCGTCCACCAGCTTCCACGCCGTGGTGCGTTGGCGGCAATGATCGCAGGTGTCAGGAGGGGGGTTGTGGAGCACCTTCAGGCAGCTGTCCCGCCGGCCAGATAGTCGAGCGTCGCTCGCGTCATCACCTCGGCGCCAATCGGCAGGCAAGCCTCGTCGATGTCGAAGTCCGGGTGATGGTGGGGGGCGGTGATCCCGGTCGATTCATTGCCCGCCCCCAACAGAAAGTAGCAACCGGGAACTCGGCGGAGGAAGAGCCCCACATCGTCACCGACGGTGAGCGGTTCGGGCTCGACCAGCTCGAACCCGGAAGACTCCCGGACCGCCTCCCGGACCACCTCCGCCATGACCGGGTCGCAGACTACCGGTGGGCACCCGGCTCCCCTGGTCATCGTGGCGCTCGCCCCAAATGCTCCGGCGATTCCGGAAGCGACTTCGCCAATGCGTCGGAGCAGCCGCTCCCGGTCCTCCTCCGTGAACGCCCGGACCGTGCCGGCGAGCTGGGCGGTCTCCGGGATGATGTTGAAGGCCTGGCCCGCCTGGATGGTGCCCACCGTCACCACCGTGGAGCTGTAGGGCGAGGTCTCCCGCGACACCAGGGTCTGCAGCGCCAGCACGATCAGGCTGGCGATGGGGATGGGATCCAGCGCCTGGTGCGGCAGGGCCCCGTGGCCACCCCGGCCACGGATCTCGACCCCGAACTCGTCGGCGGAGGCGAAGATGGCTCCGTCTCGAACCCCTACCCGTCCCACCTGCTGGCCACTCCAGAGGTGCAGTCCGAGGGCGGCCCCGACCGGGGGAAAATCCATCACCCCGGCGGCGATCATCCGCTCGGCTCCGCCGGCGGTTTCCTCGGCGGGCTGAAAGATGACCCGGACCAGGCCGCCAAACTGGCCCCGGTGGCTCGCCAAAAGCTGGGCGGTCGCCAGGGCGATCGCGATGTGGCCATCATGGCCGCAGGCGTGCATCGCTCCCGGGATCTGCGATCGGTACGGCCGCGCCTCCCCCCGCTCCTGGATGGGCAGGGCGTCGGTATCCGCCCGGATCAGGAGCACCCTCTCTCCCGACCCCTCACCGGCGATGTCCACGGTCACCGCCGTTCCGTCCAGCAGCAGCTTGGGGTTCAGCCCCAGGGCCTCGAGCCGCCCAGCGATGTAGTTGGAGGTCTGCTTCTCGTGGCCGGCCAGCTCGGGGTGGCGATGGAGGTGGCGGCGGTCGGCCACCAGCTGGGGAGCCAAGGCCTGCGATTCGGCGTGGAGGTCGTAGCTGGTCACTGGGCGGCTCTCCTCGGTCTGGCCGGCGCTCCCTGGCCCGAGCGTTGCCAGCGCTGCAGGGTCTGGGCCAGATGGCTGTTGGCGACACAGCTGGTGGCGCCCGCCGCTCGGGCCCGGGAGCTCAGTTGGGCCATCTCAGTATGGGGGCCGAAGCAGATCACCTCGACCGCGGGCCAGGTCGCAGCCGTTCGACCGAGCCAGCTGAGCCGCTGCTCCCAATTCCGATTGAGATCGACCAGCAGGAGATCGAACTCCTCATCGAGCTCGTCGCCGGCGACCGTCTCCACCTTGGCAGGACCGATCACCAGAGCCGCCTCCACCCGGGAGCGGACCAGGAGATCCTGGGTCAGCAGACCCACCCGGCGCGGGGATCCGCCGTCAGAGGAGCTCAACTGGATCCCCCTCTCTGATCTGCCCGGGTAGCTGCACCCGGCAGTAGACGCCGACCAGCTCCTGGTGAGCCTGGACCAGGTGGCGCAGCAGCTGGGGCCAGTTCGCCCAGCTGTCCGGATCACGGGTGGTGATCGAGCAGCGGGCGCAGGCACTTGTCACCTCGAGAATGGCCCCGCCACAGCGCAGGGACCGGCCCACCAGCTGGGGCTCCTGGTGGGCCGCCAGGCCATCTCCCTGGAGGTAAAAGTTGGCGCGGAACCTCCGGCGGTCGACGTAGGCCCCCAGTTCCTGGGAAAGAGCTTCCACCGTCGCCAGGTGGATCAGCAAGATCGGCGAATCGTCGAAAGCCCCGGCGGGCGTCGGCCGCAGCTCCAACTCCCGCCGGCAGACCCGGCTGAGCCCCCTCCGCACCGCCTCGTCATCCCAGGGGCTGCGTTCCAGCTCCGGGCCCTCGACCCAGGCCGCATCGGAGCTGAGGCTCGCCCGGAAGCGCAGTAAACCGGCCACGTCGCGAGCGCTCAGGGGCTTCTGGGGCCGGTCTGGCGCGAGCTCGAAGGCAGCCAGCCGTCGGTCTCCGGGAACCCCCTGAGTGCCCGCCTCGACCTCGCCGATCCGCTCGCCGGCCATCGACTTGACCGGGTAGCGCCAGAGCTCGGCCACTTCCATGGGGCTAAGGCTAGCGGCGCGAGGGTGGTCGTCAGGCCGGAGGTACAATCGCCCGATGAGCCCTCGAGTTCTGGCCACTCGCGACGCGATCGAGGAGATCAGGGCCTGGCAGGATCGGGATGCCAAGCCGGACACCGTCTTCCGGATCGACGTCCGACTCGGCGGTTGCCGCGGCTTCAAGCTCTTCTTCGATCTGGAGGAACAAGCCCAGGACGATGACGTCCTCACCGTGTTCGACGGGGTCAGGGTGGTGGTTCAGGAGGACGGCCTGCCGCTGATCGACGGCTCGGTTCTCGACTTCGAGGACAGCTATCGCGGCCGGGGCTTCCGGCTGGCCAACCCGAACGCCCGCAACGCCTGCGGCTGTGGCACCTCCTTCATGGCGGACTATCCCAGCGGGGCCTCCAGCAGCCTGGACGGCGGCGAGGACCAGATCGTCGCCGGAGCCGGATTCACCGGCTGAACGATCGAGTCCGACTAGGATTCTTCCTCCCGCTGAGGCAGGTGCCGGGAGACTGCCCGCCAGGCTCGCAGTAGCCGCACTCGGCTCTCACGGCCCGGCCGAGGAGCGTAGAGGATCCCCAGGATCACCCCCAGCATTACCCCCCGCCTCAGCCCGCGCACGTAGCGCCGGGTGGGGGTGAGGATCTCCTCGTCGACGGCGTCCGTGAAGGCTCGGATCCGCTCCTGGGGAGTGCGCTCGTCGACTGCCATCAGTTCTGGTGGTCGATCCCGGGAACGGCCGGCGGGACCGCTTTCTCCCCGCGACCCACCAGCTCCACGAAGCGCTCGGTGGCGCCCTGAGCGACCGGCTGGACTGCCCGAGCGACCCCACCGGCAGCTTGGCTGGCCCGATCCAACGTTGGCTGGGCGATCTGCCAGCCCTGCTGAACCTTCTCGCTGACCCGCTGCGAGCGCTCTCGGGTGTCGGTGAATTTCTGCGCGATCCGCTGGCGAGTCTCGCTGCCCGCCCGGGGAGCCGTCAGGACCCCGATCGCCAGTCCGAGCGCCAATCCGTGGCCGAGTCCTTTGGCATATCCCACTGCGTGCTCCTCCCTGAGCGGCTGCCGTCTCCGCTATCAAAGCACGATGGCCCGGGATCTGAGCGCATCCTGATCGCTCTTGCCTGCGCAGCCCCAAAAGGGAGGCGCCAGCGCCAAAGGTCAGGGAATCGGGCGACGGCGGTCGTCGGTCTCGACCACCCCGGTACCGTGGGTGCAGACTCGGTCGGCCCAGCCCAGATAGTTCTGGACAATCCGGACCGCAGAGGGAACCATCGAGCGTCGCCGGGCCTCCGCGGTATCAGCGTGCACCGAGAGCGCGGCGTGCACGGCGACCACGTGACGATTGAACTCGTCGTGGGCGATTCGCGCTTCGCTGAGGGGAGTCCAGAGCTCTTGCGGAAAACCCAGCGCGCGCATCGCGCGCTGGGCATCTCTCACATCAAAGAGGCAGGTCTTCCGCCGCCCATCGTGCAGGAACCCGCACTGCCATGGATCGTAAAGCGAGTTACGGGCAGCAGGAAGGTCCGGATGAAGTCGGCGGAAGGGGCGCTGGACCGGCGGCTTGCCGACGGCCTGCGCCACCATCAGGCGGCGCGGACGCGCCCCGCCCGAGGACCCCTGGTGCTAGCCTCGATCTCGAATTCCACCTGTGAACCCCTCGTGAGCGACTCAAAGGCTCCGCCTTCCACGCTGGAACGGTGGAAGAAGTACTCCACCCCATCCTCGGCGGCCAAGAATCCGAATCCACGCTCGTTGATCGACTTGATTGTTCCGATCGGCATCTGCAATCTCCCGTGCCGCAGCGCGGCCCTCCTCGCGAGCCTTATCGATCGGCCGGCTCGCGAGGCTAGCGGCGGCGAA
>DATKSI010000034.1:0-217457 GCA_035531715.1 Candidatus Micrarchaeaceae archaeon | reverse complement strand
AGTAGGTACGCGCCACCAGTCGCAGAAAGCGCAGGAAATCCTGGTGCCGGTGTCGGGCGTAGCAGCGTCCAGTCACCTCCCCGCTGGCCACGTCCAGAGCCGCGAAGAGAGTCGTGGTTCCGTGGCGCACGTAGTCGTGGGTGCGCCGCTCAACCTGTCCCGGACGCATCGGCAAGAGCGGCTGGGTGCGGTCCAACGCTTGGATCTGGCTCTTCTCATCCACCGAGAGCACCACCGCCTTCTCCGGCGGGTCCAGGTACAGCCCCACCACGTCAGTCACCTTCTCCACCAGTTGGGGATCGCTACTGAACTTGAAGGTACTGGAGCGGTGGGGCTGGATCCGGTGGTCCCGCCAGATCCGGTGCACCGTCACGTGGCTAATTCCCAGCCTGGCCGCGAGACTGCGCGTGCTCCAATGGGTCTCGCCCCGGGGCGGACGGCTCAAAGTCAGACTCACCACCCGGTCCTCCAACTTTGGCCCGTAGGTGGCCAGCCGGCCCCGGCCCGGCTGGTCACCCAGCCCATCCATGCCGGCTTCCTGGAAGCGCTGGCGCCACTTCCCCACCGTCGGCAAGGAGCAGCCAAGCCTTCGGGCGATCTCGAGATTGGGGGTTCCAGCTGCCGCCAGCAGGCAGATCTTGGCTCGCATCACCTGTCGCTGGGGCAACACCTGACTCTTCGACCAGGTGGTCAGCAGCTCCCGTTCGGTCGCATCAACTTGCAAGGGTGGGGCGGGGTGATTGGGCATGCCCAGAGCATGATCTCACTCCCTATCAATATGCAACTCTCTTGTGTAACAGGACACTAGCCCCCATCCTGGCGACCTGGAATCGCTGGCCGTTCGGTGGCTGACCCGGTCTAAGTCCGCCCAGTCGCGCTTCCCCCGCCGGCCGCAATTCGGGCTCGAGGACGGTATCGGCCAGACCCCTGGAGTGGCCGCGCAAACCGAGTTGAGTGGGCGGCAGACAGATGAGCAGAAGCGCCCGCGGAGCCTGATCAATCCCTTCCGGCACCAAGCTCGTAAGCAGCACTCACCAGCGCCGCGTTGCTGGCGGCGGTCTGCCCGTTGGGCAGCAGCAGAGTGTCCTCGAATCCAATGCGAGTGTCGATGCCGCCGCGGATCACGTCCTCGATCAGAATCCACGTCGCTTCCCCATCGCCGTGCTGGAGGCGTGGATCCCGCACGTCATCGCGGTCGAGCACATGGTGAATTGCGTCCACCAGTGGCACCGCCTGGAGCTTGCTGACGTCGACCGGTTCAATCATCACGCGGATCACACGCCCGGAGCGACCACAGCTGACGAGCAGCTCGGTTCCTGCGACGGTGCACACTCCGGCTTCGATGCCGATCCCAGTCGCCAGGAGCACCTTCATGACGCCCACCGCGCCAGGCTCTGACATGTTCACTGACGTGTAATCCGGCTGCGTCCATTCTCGGATCAAACGCAGTCGTCGCTGAAGGTCCGGAACTATCCACCCGCCGGTAGTCACTCCCACAGGCATCCCGAGCGGAGTACGCACAGCTACCACGACCCGGTCAACAATCCGTGCGTCGAGGGTCTCCGCACCCGTTTCGTCGAGAGGAGGAACGTGGAATGCCCGCGCGCCCATCGCCGCACTCTCGGCCGCATCAGCAGCTAGCTCTGCCATCGTGTCCGGGACAGCGGGGTGGGCAAGCTTGGTCAAGGGTCCATTCAGCGTCGCTTGAAGCAGCATCGCGGGGACCGTATCGGAGCCGCTCAGCGAGGGCGACGTAGCAGGCGTCATTGGCCGAGCAGCGGTCGCGAACCTCCCACGCCCGACCGCGCCTCGGCGGCGGGGCGGTAGCGGACGAGTGAGAGCTCACCGAGCTCCGCGACAGCTCGTCGTCCCGTCTCACCTGCGATCCACCCGCGAAGCTTCCAGCGACGGATGACCGCTATGACCTGTGGGTCGATCAGCTCGAGCCGGTGCGGCTGCCTGAGGAGCGTGCTGGGTTTGCCGCCAGTAGGATTCGAAACTGCGGCCAAGGGATTAAGAGGTCGGCCAGGTAGCGTCGGTGGGCGTCCGCTAAGGGCCATCTCGAGATTGAATCGGCGCATTCGCATCGACTCTGAGTCCGCCGACGTCCAGTCAAGTACGGCCCAGTTGCTGTCATGAATGCCGTCACAGGACCGCAAGTGGCCGCCTCCAACGCACATTGGTCCGCCTATCCGCGGCCTTCGGGCAGAGACGGCCGCCGGCTGCTATCCTTACGGTTAACCTGGAGGTTAGGCATGGAGCGATTCATCGGGATCGAGGAGGCACGGGACACCCTCGGTCGTCTGGTCGAGGAGGTAGCCGCGAGCGGCGAGCCCATCTCCTTGACCAGACGGGGTCGCCCTATGGCTGTGCTGATGGGACGCGAGGAGTACGCTCGCCTCAGACTTGTGGTCACCCAGCAAGCGCGGATGGAGCTCGCCACACTCCTGGTCGAGGTCCGTGACCGGGTGGGCGATGCCGGGGTCGAGCATTCGGTCATCGATGCGGCCATCGCCGCGTCTCGCCGAATGTGATCCAGTGGGTCGTCCTCGACACCAACGTGCTCGTGTCGGGACTCCTGCGACCCGGTTCCATTCCCAACCAGCTCGTACTCCAGGCCGTGGCGGGGCGATATCTACTCCTGACTAGCCCGGCACTCCTGGCGGAGTTGGACCGCGTCCTTCGCTATCCGAAGCTGGTGGTGGCCTTTCCTGATCCGTCTGCGGTAGTGGCCCACATCCAGCGCATCGCCGCCGTCGTGGTGCCCGTTGAGCGGCTCACCGCAGCGATGGACGAAGCTGACAACCGAGTTCTGGAAGCTGCGGTGGCCGGACGGGCCGATGCCATCATCACGGGTGACCGTGGACTGCTCGCCGTAGGGAGCAATTACGCGGGAATCCCACTTCTCACACCAAGACAGTTCGCTGACCTCCTGGAACCCGACTCCCCCTCTTGACCGCGGCCGCCGGGGCGTGTCGGAGGTCCCTTGACCGAGTCCGCTGTGGAGCAGCTTCCCAGGGTTCTACAAGATCGGCATGGCGTGCCGCCAGCAGGATTCGAACCTGCGACCAAAGGCTTAAAAGGCCCCTGCGCTACCACTGCGCCATGGCGGCTAACCTGCAGCCTAGCGCAGCGCCCATCCCCCTCTCGCTAGCTCAGGGCTCAGCGCGGGTCAACTGCCGACTGAGCCCGCGCGAGCCCGGATGTGACGGCGCTCCGCCGGGTTTAGGGTGAGCGACAGGGCGAGAGACCAAGCGGACTGAGCCTCCTCATCACGACCCAGTTCCGTCAGCAGCTCGGCCCTGGTGCTATGCAGAAGGTGATATCGCTGGAGCTCGGGGAGAAGGGCATCTGTCTCGTGCAGCGCTAGGTCCGCGCCGGCGACATGCCACAGGGCCACTGCTCGGTTGAGCCGTACCACCGGCGAGGGCTGAACTTCAAGGAGCCGGTCGTAGAGCCGCACCAGCATGGTCCAGTCGGTAGACGACCAGCTCTCCGCCAGCGCGTGGCAGGAGGCGATGGCCGCCTGCAGCTGATAGGGGCCGGGTCGCTGCAGAGCTGCTGCCTGGTCCAGCAACTCGGTGGCGTCGCGGATTGCCTCCCGATCCCAAAGCGACCGATCCTGGTCGGCCAACAGCACCAGCGACCCATCTGAGGCAAACCGGCCTTCTACCCGTGCCAGCTGGAGCTTGAACAGCGCGAGGAGGCCTAGCACCTCCGCCTCCGACGGCAGCACCTGGGCCGTAAGCCCGGCCAGCCAGGCGGCGTCCTCAGCCAACGAGCGATCGTGGGCCACCTCCCAGCGGCTGGCCAGGTACCCCTCGTTGAACATCAGATAGAGCACCGCCAGAACCTCCGCCAGGCGCTCCTCCAGGTCGGCGGGCGCCGGCATGCGAAAGGGGATGCCGGCGCGGACGATCTTGCTCTTGGCCCGGGTGATCCGTTGCGCCACGGTCGCCTCCGGAACCAGGAACGCGCTGGCGATCTGGGCGGTGGAGAGGCCCGCCACCACGCGCAGGGTCAGGGCCACTTGCGCTGCCCGCGACAGCGCTGGATGGCAGCACGCGAACATCAGCTGGAGTCGATCGTCCCCACCCTCGGCGGCGGGAAACGGCAGCCCGCTCACCTTGACGGCGAAGCGCTGGTCCCGGCGCAGCCGGTCCAGCGCCCGCCGCTTGGCGACGAGCTGAAGCCAGGCCCCCGGCCGAGATGGGATTCCCTGGTCGGGCCAACTCCGGAGTGCCTCGACAAAGGCCTCCTGGGTGCAGTCCTCGGCCAGCTCAAAATCGCCATATCGCCGGGTAAGCGAGGCGGTCACTCGACCCGCTTCCTCTCGGAAGACCTGCCCTACCAGGGACTCGACCGCGGGGCTCACGGAAAGGCTCAGTCCTCCCAGATCGGTCTGATCTCAAGCGTCGGGCTACCAGGCCAGCTTTTCGCCATCTCCAAGGCAGCGTCCAGGTCGGGTACCTCAACGATGGCGAAGCCTCCCACCGACTCCTTGGTCTCCGCGAAAGGCCCGTCCACGACCGTTGGCGCCGAGCCGCCGAGACGAACTGTGGTGGCGTGAGCCGCGGGCCGCAGCCGCTCTCCGCCCACCAGGACCCCGGACTTGCTGTACTTCTCCCACCAGGCTCCGACGTCCTTCATCACGCTGGCCGTCTGCTCGTCCCCGCCATCCCACTCGCCCACAAACATCAGCATGTACTTCATCACGACTCCTCGCATCCGGGTCGGGGCCACTGAACCCCGTCTCTGTATACGACGAACAAGGGGCCGCCAAATTCGACAAGCCCCGTCCACCTGCCGTCGCCGGGGAGGTTTCGGCGTCGAGAGCTAGAATCGAGTTGACCTGAGGATGGCTGAGAGCGATCCCGGGTCATTTAGACGCGGGGAAAAAATGAGCCAGAACGGACACCTTCAGACCGGTACCGCCCGGGTTAAGCGGGGCCTAGCGGAGATGCTCAAGGGCGGCGTGATCATGGACGTGGTCACGCCGGAGCACGCCACCATTGCCCAAGAGGCGGGGGCGGTGGCGGTCATGGCGCTGGAGCGGGTGCCCGCCGACATCCGCGCCGAGGGCGGCGTCTCCCGCATGAGCGACCCCCAACTGATCAAGTCGATCATGGCCTCAGTCTCGATCCCAGTCATGGCCAAATGTCGCATCGGCCACTTCGTCGAGGCCCAGATCCTGGAGGCGTTGGGGGTGGACTACATCGACGAGTCGGAGGTGCTCACCCCCGCCGACGAGGAGCACCACGTCGACAAGTGGCAGTTCAAAGTCCCGTTCGTTTGCGGGGCAAGAGATCTGGGCGAAGCGCTGCGACGCATCTCCGAGGGAGCGGCCATGATCCGCACCAAGGGCGAGGCGGGCACCGGGGATGTGGTGGAAGCGGTGCGCCACATGCGCGCGGTTAGCACGGGAATCCGTCGGCTGCACTCGCTGCGCCCCGACGAGCTGCCCACCGCCGCCAAGGAGCTGGGGGCGTCTTTGGAGCTGGTGCGCGAGACGGCCGAGCTGGGTCGGCTGCCGGTCGTGAACTTCTCGGCGGGTGGCCTGGCCACACCGGCCGACGCCGCTCTGATGATGCAGCTGGGCTGCGATGGGAACTTCGTGGGCAGCGGCATCTTCAAGAGCGGAGACCCACTGCGCCGGGCGAAGGCGATCGTCGCGGCCACCACCTACTTCGACAAGCCGGATATCCTGGCCGAGATCAGCGAGAACCTCGGCGAGCCGATGGTGGGCATCGGGGTGTCCAGCCTGCGCCAGGAAGAGCTCCTCGCCTCCCGAGGCATCTGACCTCAACCAAGGCACCGATGGCCTCCCCTGAAGTTGGCGTTCTGGCCCTGCAGGGTGACGTCCGCGAGCATCTCCGCTTGCTGGAGAGCTGTGGCGCCACGGCCCGCAGGGTGCGCCTGGCCGAGGAGCTCAAGGGTCTCCAGGGACTGGTGATCCCGGGTGGAGAGAGCACGACCATGAGCCGGCTGATCCAGCGATTCAGGCTGCTGGAGCCGCTCCGAGAGTCGTTCCAGGCCGGCACCGCCTGCCTGACCACCTGCGCCGGCACCATCCTGGCGGCCCGGGAGATCCGGGACGGCCTGGCCGATCAACTGCAGTTGGAGATCCTGGATATCGTGGTGCGGCGCAACGCCTTCGGGCGGCAGCTCGATTCCGGCGAGGTAGATCTCCAGATCCCGGCAATCGGTGCCGAACCGATCCGGGTGGCCCTGATCCGGGCTCCCTCAATCGAGGAGGTCGGCCCCGAGGTTGAGGTACTGGTCAGCTATCAGGGCCGGCCGGCCGCAGTTCGCCAGGGACGCCATCTCGGACTGACGTTCCATCCGGAGATCACCGGGGATCCCCGGCTGCACCAGCTTTTCCTCTCCCGTCTCTGAAGGAAGGGGCCGGCTGCTGCACCGGACCGTTCGACTTCCCGCCCAGAAGAGAATTCGCCACGGGGGGTGGAATTTGAGCTCGAGTGGTCACAGCGGTGGCGCCGGCGAGGCAAACTGAGAGCCATGCAGGTGAGATCGGCCAGCTACCGGGACCTCAGCCAGGTGGATGACCTCTATCGGGCGAGCCTGGCGGTGGAGCAGGAGTTCGACCAGCGGCTCCAGAGCGCAGGCCCGCAGAGCCCCGTGCCAGGGCCTGCGCTCGCCAGGGCCTGGTCCATCCTCACCCGAAGCCTCTCCGCTTTGATGCCGCTGGCCGATGTCGGCGACCAGCTCTACGTCGCTGAGAGCGACGGCCGGATCGTGGGGTTCGTCCAGGCCGAGCCGGCGCCGGGCAAGCGAGCCTGGCGGATCCTCAACCTGTGCCTGGCCCACACCGCCGAAGGGCACTTCGCGGGCGTCCCCTTGCTGCATCATCTGGTCAACGAGGGGCTGGAGCGTGGGGTGACCCGCTTTCTGGTCCGGATCCCCGAGGACCACCCGCTTCAGGCGATGCTCCGTGAGCAGGGCTTCCAGCCCTTCGCTTCGGAGCAGATCCGGTTTCGGGAGCTTCCCAAGCCGCCCGACCACCACTCTGAGCCCTGGGCGGCGGCGAGCCCGAGCGACCTCGGTGGGGTGTATCTGCTCTACCTGCGGACGGCTCCCCACGCGGTGGCGGCAGTCGAGGGTCCCAATCTCACCCAATGGAAGGCGACCTTCCAGCTGGGCTGGCTGGGGCGGCTGGATGGCCGGGCGGGCGATTCGCGTCACTTCGTCATCCGCCGGAACGGGGGCATCGTGGCCTGGGCCGGTCTCCGGATGCCAGCGCGCGCCCGGCCCAGCCTGATCAGCCTGATGCTCGACCCCCAGGAGAGCCGCCTGGCGGTGGAGGCGCTCCACAGCCTGCTGGGCCAGGTTCCCCCGGGACCGACCCTATGCCTGTTGCGGCACTATGACGCCGAGCTACACCGGGCGGTGGCGGCCCGCGGATTCGAGCCGGTGGCGACCCAGATCCTGATGGCGCGTGATCTGCCCCTCAAGCTGCGAGCCCGACACCTGGCGGAACAGAAGAAGGCAATCCTCGCCGGGGCGCTGCCGGTGGTCCAGGCGAGGAGCACCCGTGACGCGGCTCCTTGACCCACTGGTCCCGGTCGCGCCTCGGCTTGCGCTATATTCGAATCGTGATAGCAGGCTGGCTGGGAGCTCCGCGCCATCCAGCCGCCGCGCCCGCCCCCGGAGGGGATGGGCGGTAGGCCGCGTCTCACTCTGGCCACGGGCAACCCGCCTGTCGTGATCGACTGGAGGCCGGGCTCTGACGGCGTCTGACCCCGCCTTCGGCCCCTCTTTCCCGGCGGAGCTGGAACTGCTGATCAGCACGCTCCCGCCTCACCTATACCAGGCGGTGAGCCGGCTGCCGGAGGAGTCGGGTGACCTCCTGGAGATCGTCCTCGACCTAGGGCGGGATCCGGAGGCGCGCTTCGAGGGTAGCGAGGTGATCCTGAGCCCCACCCCCGTCAGCCTGGAGGACATCGCCTACGTCGCCGACCGGGTGGGTGACTTCGGCGGCGACAACCGGGCCGGCATCGCCCGGACTCTGCACCGGATCTCCGCCATCCGCAACCGAGCCGGGGAGATCGTCGGCCTCACCTGCCGGGTGGGCCGGTCGGTGACCGGACGGGTGGAGATTATCCGGGACATCGTGGTCAGCGGTCAGAGCCTCCTACTGCTGGGGAAACCGGGGGTGGGCAAGACCACCATGCTCCGCGAGGTGGCCCGCATCCTGGCCGACGAAAGCCGCAAACGGGTGGTGGTGGTCGACACCAGCAACGAGATCGCCGGGGACGGTGACATCCCCCATCCCGGGATCGGGCGAGCACGGCGGATGCAGGTCGCTCGTCCCGAACTGCAGCACGCGGTGATGATCGAGGCGGTGGAGAACCACATGCCGGAGGTCATCGTCATCGACGAGATCGGCACCGAACTGGACGCGACCGCCGCACGCACCATCGCCGAGCGTGGGGTGCAGCTGGTGGGCACCGCCCACGGCAACACCCTGGACAACTTGCTGGTCAACCCGACGCTGAACGACCTCCTGGGGGGAATCCAGTCGGTAACCCTGTCCGACGAGGAGGCGCGCCATCGAGGCACCCAGAAGTCGGTGCTCGAGCGCAAGTCACCGCCTACATTCGACGCCCTGGTGGAGATCGTGGACCGGCATCGCGTGACCGTGCACATGCCGCTCGCTGAAGTCGTCGACGACGCGCTCCGAGGCCGACCTCGGCCCGCCCAACTGCGCGAGGCACACCCTGGGCGCGGGGTGACCACCCGGCTGGTCGAGCCCTCCCCTTTTGATGATCGCGGCTCTCGCGAGCTCTTCGGGGAGGAGTTGGGCGCCGCCCGGGGACGGCGCCCAGTCACCCTGGCTGATCTCTCCGACGGCCACTCGGGCCAGCCCCCCGGAGTCGGGGCGGCGACCTCCCTGTTCCCGTACGGCGTGTCGCGCGTGCACCTAGAACAGGCCATCCGCGAGCTCAAGGTGCCGGTCCGAATCCAGCACCATGTCGACGACGCCGACTTGGTGGTGACGCTCAAGAACTACTACCGGCGCCGGGATTCGCCGCTCCGGGCGGCCGAGACGGAGGGCATCCCCATCTCGATCCTGCGCAGCAACTCGGTCGCTCAGGTGCGCGCCTTTCTGGCCCGGCTCTACAACCTGGAACCGGGAGATCCCACCGACGACGCCTTGCGGGAGGTGAAGGAAGGAATCGAACGAGCCCGGCTGGGAACGGTGGTCGAGCTGGCGCCGCAGAACGCCTACATCCGGCGGCTGCAGCACCAGCTGGTGGAGCAGAGCGAACTGGTCGCCAGGAGCACCGGCAAGGAGCCCCGGCGCCGGCTGCGCATCTACCCCGCCAGCGAGGCCTCGTAGAGCCTTCCTTGGCAGCCAAGCGAGCCGGCTTTTTTATCACCGTCGAGGGGATCGACGGCTCCGGCAAGAGCACCCAGGCACAGCTCCTGGCCAAGCGGCTGGGCCAAGACGGGGAGGATGTCACAGCGGCCCGTGACCCGGGATCGACCGCCCTCGGAGAACGGATCCGGGGCCTGTTGCTGGAGACCTCGGACGGGCCACCTCCCGATCCCTTCGCCGAGGTCGCGCTGTTCCTGGCTGCTCGGGTGCAGCTGCTTCGCGAGCTGATCGATCCGGCCCTGGAGGCAGGCGGGCTGGTGGTCTGCGACCGCTATCTCGATTCGACGCTCGTCTATCAAGGAGCGGGCCGCGGCCTGGATCAGAGCCACCTGCTCGAGCTGCACCGTCTCGCCGGAGCAGAGCGGATGCCGGACCTCACCCTGATCCTTGATCTCGAGGTCGAGGTCGCCCGGCTCCGCTCTGCACGAGGAGGTGATCTGGACCGGATGGAGGCGGAGCCGACCGCCTACCATGAGCGGGTCCGCCAGGGCTATCTGGCGCTGGCCCCGAAATTCCCAAAGCGGGTGGTGGTGCTGCCCGCGGACCTTCCCCTGGAGGAGATCGCGGAGTCCTGCTGGAGGGTGACGCGAGAGCGGTTGATGGCTAGGAGGACGACTTGAAACTGGTGGTCGCGATCGTGCATGAGCAGGACACCACCCGCGCCATCGAAGTGCTGGGTGGTCGGGGATTCGGGGTCACCCGGCTCAACAGTGAGGGCGGTTTCCTGCAGCGCCGCAATTCGCTACTGCTGCTGGGGGTCGACGACAACCTAGTCGATGAGGTGATCTCCACCCTCACCTCCGTCTGCAAACCCCGCCATGAGCAGCTCGGTGGCGGCGGGACGAACGGGGCAACCGGTGAGGCCGACGTCGAGGTGGAGGTCGGTCGAGCGACCGTCTTCGTCCTGGAGCTCGGTCGGGTGGAGCGCCTCTAGCAGCTCTCCCAGGCGACTCCTGAAGCGGGTTCTATACTGCCGCGATGACCCCTGTGCTGCGATCGCTGCGGAGCGGCATGCGCAATGTGGGGAAGCTGCCTGAGACTGTCCCGCGGAACGGTCCTGAGCACTCTGGGAGCACAGGCGCCGATGGCCGTGCCTCAGTGCCGACCGGCCGCCACTGGGCGCCGGGATGAGAACCAACCTCCACACTCCGGGGGTGGGAGCACCGCGGGCCTGGCTGGTGGGTCTGGTCGCGCTGGCCGGAGCCCTCGCCTACCTGGACAACCTGGTGTGGGTGTTCGTGGTGATCTACGCCGCCGTTCTGGTGGCGCTGCTGGCGGCCGTCTGGAGCTGGTGGTGCGGCCGACACCTACGGCTATTTCGGGAGACGCGCGAGGGAGCTCGAGTGGTTGGTCAACAGCTGGTCGAGCGGTTCACCTTGGAGAACGACTCCGGACTGCCGATCCGCATTGTGGAGGTACGCGACCAGTCGCGCGTGCCAGGGTCCCGGGCCACCAGGGTGGTTTCGCTGGCTCCCCGCCAGATCGTGACCTGGGAGTCGACCCGTCGGCTGGCGTCGCGAGGCAGGTACGAGTTGGGTCCGACCGAGCTGAGAGTGGCCGATCCCTTCGGGCTCTTCCCCCGACGTCTGACCCAACCCACCCGCGACACCCTGGTCGTCTACCCCGCCCTGGTGGCGATCCCGGACCGTAGCCTGCCCGTTGGCACGGGGAATCGCTCCCGCCGCCGCACCGACTCCACCGGCGGGCGAGAAGCCATGCCACGACGGCGCGTGCCGAGCCCCTCTGGCAGCTCTCGCATGCCGGCATCGACCGACCTGCTGATCCTGCTTGACCTCCGTCAGCTGAGTCACCGCGGCGAGGGAATGGACAGCTCGCTGGAGTACGCGGTCACGCTCGCCGCCTCGGTGGCCCATGCGGCTGCCGCTCACGGCCGGGCCGTCGCGCTCGCCACCTCGGACCAGCAGATGGGGCGGATCCCCGCTGGACGCGGCGAGCTCCACGATCGGAACCTGCTCGACTACCTGGCGACCGCCCGAGACGACGGAACCTTGCCCTTCTCGTCGCTGGTCGCCCATGAGATGACCGGTTGGCGGGGCCGAGGAGGAGTGGTGCTGATCACCCCCGACAGCGGCCCCGAGTGGGTGGCGGCGGCAGCGGCGGCGGGGGCTCCCGGCGAGAGGGCCCTGGCGATCTTTTTGGACCCGGCCGGTTTCTCCAGCCTGGCCGAGACCAAGGTGCCCGCCCAATGGCGTCTGGTGATAGACCTGTGGGTGGTGCATCACGGAGATGACCTCTCGCGCCTGGACGCACTCCACGGGCGGGCCGTCAGCTGATGCGGCGCGGCCAACTCCTGCTCGCCTGGTGACCCAGGCCACGTGAACGCAGCCGAGTCCGCCGAGAGCGGCGACGCCTCAATTGAGCTAGCGATCCTCGGCAGTGGGTCTGCCTTTTCGGCCGTCGGCCACAACGCCGGATACCTGGTCGACCGCGAGCTACTCCTGGATTGCGGCGCGCCCGTGACCAGCCTGATGGGAGCTATGGGACGAAGCCTGGCGGAGTTGAGGTGGATCGCCATCTCTCATCTGCACGGCGACCATTTTTCCCATCTTCCGCTCTTGGTAGCGGCACGCGCAGTGCGCTATCAAGGCGCCGCCCCGCTCCGCATCATCGGACCCCCGGGCACCGCCGCCCAGTTAGAAACCCTGGGAAGGCTGGACCTGGGCAGCCCGTTCTGGGAACACGTCACCAAAACAGGTGGTCACCGAGTCGAGGAGTGGGTCAGCGGCCAGAGTGGTGCCGTAGGCCCCTTCCAGGTCGAGGCACTGGAGGTCGAGCACTCCTCCTTGCTCAACTGCCTTGGCTACCAGCTGGAACGCCACGGCATCAAGCTCGGGTACTCCGGTGACACCAGTCTCTGCTCAGGGATCCGGCAGCTGGCCCAGTCGGTCGACTACCTGCTGTGCGAGTGCACCGACATGTCGCAGCCGTCCCCGATCCACCTCTGGCGCGCAGAGGTCGAGGAGCTGATCCAGGCGAACCCCGCCACCCGCTTCATCCTCACCCACCTCTCCGAGCGGGCGCCGGTGAAGGGCGCCATCCTCGCGTCGGATGGGCTGGTGCTGCGCCTTAGGCCGATCGTCCGGGCCTGAACGGGGTCAGCTCCGGAGGGTCCACCCCCTCCAGCACCGCCCGGGCGATGAGCTCCCCGGTGATCGGCGCCAGAAGCACTCCATTGCGGTAGTGAGCGGTCGCCAGCAGGACCCGACCGCCAGGCTCTGTCCTCCCCAGGAGCGGCCGGCCGTCGGTCGCGTGAGGCCGTAGACCGGCCCAGGCGTAGGCAAACCGCGCCAGAGCCAGTTCCGGCAGCAACTCGATGGCGGCCTGGGCCACCGTCCGCACCCCGTCCACTGTTGGCCACGGTTGATAGCCGACGCGTTCCTCGGTAGTGCCCGCGAGAACCAGCCCCGAGCGCTTCTGGAGCAGATAGCCGTCGTCACCGAACAGGATCACCGACAGCACCGGCCGACCCGGATCGATGGCCACGATCTGGCCCCGGACGGGTTCCACAGTGTTCTTCCCGGCTCCGGCCGGTCCCAACAACTGTTGGCTCCAGCTTCCCGCGCACACCACCAAGTAGTCGGCGTCCTCGCTCCGACCGTTCCCCAGGGTGACGTGGACTCCCTTGAGCCCAGGTTCGATTCCAGTCACCTCGGTTTTGGTCTCGATCGCGACCTCGAGCCGCGCGCAGGCAGCGACCAGCGCTTCGACGACTCGGTGGCTATGGACATGCCAGTCGTTGGGGTAGTGAATGCCGGCCACGACGGTAGAACTCAGCCCGGGAACCAATTGACGGAGCTGGCCGGGCTCTAGCAGTGAGGACACCTCCACCCCGTGGCCCTGCTGCCACTTCGCCTGCTGCTCCAGCCGCCGCGCCCCCTGCCGCGACGTGGTGACGCTGACCAGCCCGGTGCGGTCCAGCTCGCAATCGACCCCGGTGGTGGCCCGGAGCTCATCGGCCCAGCTCGGCCAGAGTTCCCGACTGCTCCGGCAGAGCTCCTGGAACGGCCCTGCGGCAGTGGACTCGGCGCCTGCCGCCAGCATTCCAGCGGCCGCCCCGGAGGCGCCTTCGCCACACTGATCGCCGCGTTCCAGGACCCTGACCGCGCCGCCTTTCCGGGCCAGGCTGACGGCCACCGCCAGCCCGACAATACCGCCGCCGATGACGAGGCACTGGGCGCGCGTGGCGGGATTCACTCACTCGAGGATACGGTCCATCCAAGACGGAGTCCGACCAGGACTCAGCGGCGCAGTGGGGGTCCCCATCCGGACGGTGCTGAGACCAGCTGGCCCACCTCGACCTCTCCCACCCCCACGAACTCCGCCAGACGATGCAGAGCGTCACTGATCCCGCGCCCGACCTCCGCGCTTGAAGGTGCGCCGGGTTCGCCGTGCACCGCGACTGCCACCAGCCGGCCCCTCGCCCGGTCGCGGCGCAGGTCAACCCTTCCGATCAGCCGGTCGCGGTGGAGGATGGAGAGAACGTAGTACCCATACCTTCGGAGTTGAGGCGGTACGTAGATCTCCATCCGGAAATCGAAGTCGAACAGAGTCGCCGTCCGAGATCGGTCGATAAGCAAGTTGTCGAATGGCGAGAGGAGGGTCGTCGACCAGGGACTCCGACCCAAAGGGAGCGGAGCGGAATCCAGGTCTTCTCGGTGAGTCCACCATTTACCCGGCAGGAGGCCCTGAGCTCCCTTGACCGTCACCTGGACCACGCTGCCACGCCGCTCCAGCCGTTCCAACACGGCGGTGAGGCGACCGTGTCTTCCCGCTCCCATGTACCCCCGGATCTGGATCTCCGTCGCAACCCCCAGCGCCCGCAGCGATCGCTCCGCCATGCGCTCGGTGAGCTGTCCGGCGGTAGCCTTCCGTTCTCCACCGGGAGCTCCCAGCCAGCGCTCGGTCAGCTCCCAGACACGGCCGCGAGCGTCTCGGCCGGCGATGGCGTCCGTCCCGGCCCGCCACAGGTGAAAGAGCATCCGCTCCACGTCGCGCTCGCCACCCCAACCGGTGCTTGGCCCGGTCACGCGCGGCTCACCATCGAAGGCGGCGGCGGGCTGTGGGCCCTGCTGCCGCAGCCGCGACAGGATCTGGCGTCGGAGGGCATGGTTGGCGTCTATCCAGCTTCGGCGGCGCCGATCTGAGGTGCGGTCGCCACGCCCGTACGCCCGCATGGACGAGAGATGGGCCGAGAAGTCGGCGGTGGGGATGATCGACGCGCCATGAGCCCAGTACTCGAACAAGGATCGCTCGTGCCAGAGTGCCCGCTCCACCAGTGCGCGATCGAAGTTCCCCAACCTGCTCCAGAGCACCAGCAGGTGGCTGGGTGCGACGACGGAGATGGGGTCGCGCTGGAGGTACCCGATCCGCTTCACCATTTCAGTGACCGCTAGCGAGTCCACCTGCTGGGCTGGAGTCAGCAGATTCTGGCTGGCCACTGCCGCCCGGCGTGCCTCCTCCAGGCTCAGCTGGGGCAAGACCCGGGAACGAGGGGATGGGGCCACGACCGAGAGATTCTCCCAGAGAGAAACCCGAGATACGGGTCAGCTCAGACGGGCAGTTTCTCCGCCTGGCCCAGGCAGGCCGACTGGGCGGCTGACCACCAGGCGACCTGGTCCAGCCGGGCCAGTTCCGCCGCCGCCGCTTCGTTGGCAACCTGGCGCTCCAACTCCACCCGAAGGGCGAGTCGGCGTAGCGCCGGCCGCAGCTCGTGGCGCAGCTCTCGGGACGAGCCCTCGATCCAGGCTGCCAGCACCACCAAGTCGTGGAACCGGCCCAGCAGGCTCTGCAACTGGCGGAGCTCCTGGAGCACCGTCCGGTGGCCCGACTCGAGCAGCGGAGCGAAGAGCTCCAGCCGATAGCGCAGCTTGCGGATCTCCCCTCGCCGGCGGTGGAGGTCGGCCTCGGTTCGAGCTGGGCGCGCCGCCCGCTTGAAGAGCCTGGGTAGTTGCTCTTGAGCGAGCGCTGGGTGATTTGAACTCGAGTGGACGGATCGCAACGGGGGAGGTATCGCGAGCCGCTGGAAACGCTGGAGCGCGCCGGCGGCAAGAGCCAAATCGCGGAACTCTCCGATCTCGGACGCAGTGCTGTCCGCCAGCGCGCGACGCGCCTCCATCTCCAACCCCCGGAGACCGGGCCGGATCCCATGGGGCTGATCGGTAACTACCGACCCGCCCTGACCGGATGCGGTGCGGGGATCGTCGCTGCGGTCACGCGAGACCGCGACCGGTCCCAGCACCTCGTCGAGCAGCTCCAGCCGCACCTCGGCGTCCCGCAGCCCACCCAGAGCCGTCTCGGCTCGACGCAATTGCCGCCGCCACTTGTTGGGACGCTGAAGACAATCCGAGAAACCGACAGAGGCAGCTCGCAACCGGCGCAGGGCCACCCGGGCGTCGTGTGCGGCCTCGGCGTCGCTCGGCAGGGGCAGGCGGGCCAGCGCCCAGCGAAGCTTCTCCGCCCGCTCTCCGATGGTGGATGCCGCCAGCTCGCAGCAGGCCATGGTCTCAGCCATGCCCAGCCGCCAAGGCGGCCAGGGCCTCTTCGGGCTCTGATCCCGGAGTGGTCCCGCGTACCTTCCACCAGCCTTCACCACCGCTCACCAGGGCCGAGATCATGCCGTCTCGCAGCCCCCGCTCAGAGCTCCGGATCCAACTGAGGTGAAGCAGGTCCATCAGCTGAGCCAGGATCAGGGCGCCCCCGCGACACAACCGGGTCCTTTCCGGGTCGACTCCGGAGCGCTCGGCAAGTCCGGTAGCTGAGTGGCTCCGAAAGCTCTCGATGACTACCTCGACGTCCCGGATCCGCAGTACTGCCCCTTTTTGCTTCCCTAGCAGCCGGGGCAGGTTCGTGATGGTGCCTCCGGTTCCCAGGGCTACCGGGTGGGAAGGCAGGGGAATCAGGTCGGGGAGCAACTGGTCAACCCGCCGTTCCATGGCCCGCCACTCCTCTTGGCTGGGCGGATCGGAGCCCGCCAGGATGGTGACAGAGCCGGAGCCGATCCCCAGCGAGCTGTGCTGGCAGGATCCTCCGGCTGGACCTCCAGCGATCTGCGCCGAGGCCCCGCCAATGTCCAGCACGACAGTCGGGCGCCCGGGCGAGATAGTCAGGGTGGCCCCGTCGAAGGCGAGCTGCGCCTCGACTTCGGATGAGAGGATCCGAACCTGGCCGGCGCCTGCCGCCGCGGAGAGGCGCTCGGCCACCTCGGGGCCGTTGGATGCCGACCGAAGTGCCTGAGTAGCTCCGATCGCGATTTCGACCACCCCGGCCTCCCGGGCGTCCTCCACCTGGCGGCGCAAGGCCCGGCTGGCGAGTTCCAGCCGCTCGGGGCCGATGGCGCCGACCGCGTTGACGTCCTGGCCAAGCTGGACGAAATCCCGACGACGGAGCAGCGGGATCGGCAGTCGATTGGGCGGGCAGCTGGCCACCAGCAGATGGACGGTATTGCTGCCCACGTCGATGGCGGCGAAGCGCGGCGCCCTCGTCATCCGGTCGCCGGCCCGAGGCTGGAGCGGATCACGTCGAAGTCGGGGCAACTGGCACATCAGTAGTTTGCTCCCTTGGCAGGGCCTCATCATCCCTATACTTCCGAGATCGCGGTGCGCAGTCTCTATCTCGTTCGTCACGCGGTTGCCCGTGAGCGGGATGGCTGGGCCCAGCCGGATCGTCTTCGGCCCCTGAATGAACTCGGATGGCGCCAGGCGGTGGTCTTGGCGGATCTACTCGCCGATGCTGGGATCGAAGCGCACTACAGCAGTCCCGCCCTCCGCTGTCGAGACACCCTGCTGCCGCTCGCCCACGGCGCGGGCCTCCAGGTTCAGGACGACACCAGGCTCCTCGAGGGCGGACGGGCTCTTGACCAGGAGGGTGCGGAGGCCGAGCTCAAGGCTCTGATCAAGGCGTACTTCACCGCTGGCTCGCGCCGGATCGCCGCCTGCAGCCACGGCGACATGATCCCGCCGCTGCTGGAGGCGGCCGGCGCAGCCGAAGGCTCCCGTTGTCCTAAGGGAGGCGTGTGGCGGCTCGACCTGCCCGACGACAAGGACCGCATCTCCCAGGCGGTGTACCTGGGACGGCCTGACCCTGGTGGCGGCTGGGACCAGCGGTGACCGCGGGGGCCCCGCCGTCCTTGGCCAGCCAATCCCTCCCTGCCGGTGCGGACCAGCTGCTGGGCCGACTGACCGAACTGGGCTCTGACGCGGTGCTGGTCTTGAGCCCTACTCGCCACGTCATCTGGGCCAGCGCCAACGCCTCAGCGCTGCTGGCTGGGCCCCAGCTCAGTGACGCTGCACCCAAGCTGACTGCGGTGGCGCCGGGCTCCCCTCTCTCCCAGCTCCTTGACGATCCTCGAGCCGCGGATGTGGTGGGGAAGGTACTGACGACCGGCGCCACCGCCCGCGGAGAGCTTCGCCAGAACGACTGGCGGCGGATCCTCAAGGCGGTGGCCGCCCCCCTGCCGCTTCCGGACGGGAACCGTCAGGTGATCCTGATCCTCACCGACATCACCTCGGAGCGCCGGCTCAGCCGCGCGCATCAGGAGCTGATCGCCAACCTCTCGCACGACTTGCGCACTCCCCTGGCCAGTCTGCGGCTGATGGCGGAGACCTTGACCGGCGAGGCACGGGATGACCCCGCGGCGACCCAACTCTTCGCCAGCCGGATCGCGGCCGAGGCGGAGCGGCTGCACTCCTTGGTCGACGGTATCCTGGACCTCAGTCGGCTGGAGGCCGGGGTAGAGCGGGCCCAGATCGCCACCGTCGATTTGTGGAAGGCAGCCAGCGAGGCGGTCGAGGAGCTGCAGCCCCAGGCGAAGGAGCGCAAGCTCACCCTGGCCTTGCGGGGTGCCCCCACCAGGGCGCTGGCCGACCCCGCCCGGCTGGAGCGCGCCCTCGCCAACGTGCTGGACAACGCCCTCAAGTTCACCTCGTCTCCGGGCTCGGTCACGGTCACCGTGGGGGAATCGACCGGTCGCCCCACGGTCTCGGTTCGGGATACCGGCTCGGGCATCCCGGCCAGCCAGCTACCGCGTATCTTCGACCGCTTCTACACCGGGGATCGCTCCCGGACCGGGCGCAGCAGCGGCCTCGGACTGACCATCGCCAAGCAGGCGGTGGAACTTCAGGGGGGCGAAATCAAGGTGCGCAGCGCCCCGGGGCAGGGGACCTTGGTCCGGATCGTGCTCCGCCAGCCCTGACACGTCTGGTGGCAATCTCCGTCGACTACTATCGAGCTATGGCTGAAGCTCACTCCGTCGAGTTCGAGACGGATCTCGCCGCGCTCCGCGATGGGGTCCGGGTTCTGGGCGGCATGGTGGCGGAAGGAGTGGCCAGTGCCATGGCCGGACTGGAGAGCCGCGACGGCGACCGGCTGCGCGCCGTGGTGGCGGGTGACGCCGAGGTCAACGAGCGCCATCGGCAGGAGCGGGAGCGCGGGCTCGCCGTGCTGGCGTCTCAGCACCCCACCGGGCATCAGCTCAACGAGGTGTTCGGGCTGATGCTGATGGCTTCCGAGCTGGAGCGGATGGGCGACCACGCCAAGAGCTGCGCCCGCTACGCGCTGCCCCTGATCGAGCTCAGCTCCCGGCCCCGGCTGGACACCATCCTGCGGATGGGCCGGTATGTCGAAGAGCAGGTGCGCGACATCCTGGAGGCGGTGACCGCCAACGACCATCGGCGGGCCCAGGACATCGCCGCCCGGGACGACCGAATTGACCGCATCTACCATCGGGTCTTCGAGGAGATGGTGGAGACGATGCGCGCCCAGCCGGACTGGGTCTACCCCGGCACCAACCTGATCTTCATCGCCCACAACCTGGAGCGGATCGCGGACCGGGTCACCAACATCGCCGAGGACGTGGTCTTCCTTGCTACCGGTCGTCTGACCGAGCTGGGCTAGGTGGCCGACCCCGTGGCCAGCGCCGGTGCCGGCCGCAAGGTCCTGCTGGTCGAAGACGACGAGGCGGTCCGGATGACTCTCCGCTACAACCTGGCCGCATCCGGGTACGTGGTGCTGGAGGCCGGCAGCGGGACCAAGGGTTTGGAGCTGGCGCGGTCTAGGACCCCCGACCTGGTGGTGCTCGACCTCATGCTGCCGGAGCTGACCGGAGAGGAGGTGTGCCGGATTCTGCGCAAGGAGTCCGACGTCCCGATCTTGATGCTCACCGCCAGGGGATCGGAACCGGACAAGGTGCAGGGTCTGGCGCTCGGCGCCGACGACTACATGACCAAGCCCTTCGGGGTCCAGGAGTTCATCGCCCGGGTGGAGGCGTTGATCCGGCGGTCGGAGCGTCCGCCTCGCCCGACCAGCCGCCCGGAAAGGGTCCGGCTGGGGGACTTCATCCTCGACGCTTCGGCGCGCCGAGTTGTGATCGGCGACCGGGAGGTGAGGATGAGCCCGCGCGAGTTCAATCTGCTCTTCTACCTCCTGGAGCACGCAGGCAGGGTGCACAGCCGCGACGCGCTGCTGCGATCGGTGTGGGGGGCGGACTTCCACGGCGACAACAAGACGGTGGCCGTCCACATCCGCTGGCTGCGCGAGAAGTTCGAGACCTTCCCGACGATGCCCTTCCGGATCAGCACGGTCTTCGGGGTCGGCTATCGGATCGATCTGGCGCCCGGGGTGAAAGTGGAGCGGTGAGTGCGGCTCCTGCCATCTCCGTCTCCGGTCTGCGCAAGTCCTACGGGAACCTGGTCGCGATAGAGGGCCTCGACCTTCAGATTGCCGCCGGTGAGCTGGTCGCGATCCTGGGCCCCAACGGGGCGGGCAAGACGACCACGGTGGAGATCCTGGAGGGCTACCGCCGAGCTGACCGCGGCCAGGTGTCGGTGCTGGGGCTGGACCCTTTTCGCGATGGCCGTCAACTGCGGCCGCTCGTGGGCCTGATGCTCCAGGAGGGCGGAATCTACCCCACCCTGAAGGTCCGGGAGTCAGTTGCGCTCTTCGCCAGCTTCTTTCTCGATCCGGCGGACCCCTCTGAGCTATTGGACCGGGTCGGCCTCAAAGAGCGGGCGGGAACCCGCTTCCGCCAGCTCTCCGGGGGGGAGAAGCAGCGGCTCTCCCTGGCGCTGGCCCTGGTGGGCCGGCCTCAGGTTCTCTTCCTTGACGAACCCACCGCCGGGATGGACCCCCGGGCCCGCTTGCTCACCTGGGAGATCGTGGAGGAAGCCCAGCGCGCCGGTACCACCACCGTCCTGACCACCCACTCCATGGAGGAGGCGGAGCGGCTGGCGGACCGGGTGGCGATCCTCAACCACGGCGCGCTGGTCGCCTTCGACTCGACCGCCCGCCTGCGGGGCAGGGCCAACTCCGACCTGCTCCACTTGGAGTTGGAGTCCGACCTGTCGACCGCGCTGCTGGAGAGGCTCCGAGGTTTGGAGGGGGTCGCGAACATCACCGCCTTGGGTTCGGGGAGCTATGACCTCCGCTCGCCAGCCCCTCGGGACGCCGCCGCCTCGATCGCCGAACTGCTGCGCACAGAGGGCCCCCAGATCCAGCTGCTCCGGCTGGGGCGGTCCTCCTTGGAGGAGATCTTCCTGAAGCTCACGGATGACGGCGCTTGAGCGTGGTCGGGCTCTTTCCCGAGGGCCGCGGAACCCCCCGGGCGGCGCCTTGGACCTCCGCCTTCTTGGCCCAATTCAAAGTCGAACTGATGCTGATGCTGCGCCAAGGGGAGAACCTCCTGGTGATCCTGGTCTTGCCCATCCTGCTCTTGGTGCTGTTCACCAGCGCCCGGATCTTCCCCGCCGGCTCGGTAAGGCCGGTCGAGTTCCTGGTGCCTGGGATCCTGACCGTGGCGGTCATGTCGACCGGACTGGTCACGCTCGGGATCTCCACCGCCTACCAGCGCTACTACCGGGTGCTCAAGCGACTCGGTGGGTCCCCTCTCCCCCGGAGCGCGCTGGCAGCGGCCAAGGCCAGCGCAGTGCTGGTGGTCGAGGTGTTCCAAGTGGTGCTACTGGTGGCGATAGCCCGCCTCGGGCTCGGATGGTCCACCCCTGGTTCGCTGGGGCTGGCGGTGCTGATCTTGCTGTTGGGGGCGATCGCCTTCGCCGGCTTCGGACTGGCTCTAGCCGGGGGCGTGCGCGCGGAGCTCACCCTGGGTGGCGCCAACGGGCTGTACATCCTATTCCTGATCCTGGGCGGAGTGGTCCTGCCGGTCAGCCACCTCCCATCTTTTGTCCAGCCGCTGGCCAACGTCCTGCCCGCCACCGCGCTCAGTTCGTCGCTCAGGGCGGTCTTGACGGGTGCTGCGCCGGCGGCCGGGAACCTGGCTCTCCTAGTCGGCTGGACCGTGGCCGCCGTCCTCGGGGCGGGGCTCTGGTTCCGCTGGGAGTAGAGGGAGTCCGATTGGGGCATGCTGGCGGGAGGGGCACGGCTCCCGGTGGTACCGTTTGACGTCCAATCCAGTAGAGGCGAGAAGGTCATGAGTTTCTTCAGCTCCAAGGCGACGATGCCGGAGGCCTCGCGGGCCCTGCCCGGGCGCGCAGCCGAACTGGAGGTGGGCGGGGTGCACGCGGTCCTCGGCACCAACCTCAAGCCACCGTTCCCCGAGGGTCTCGAGCAAGCCGTGGTGGGGCTGGGCTGTTTCTGGGGCGCGGAGCGGGACTTCTGGCACTTGGACGGGGTCTACACCACCGCCGCCGGCTACAGCGGGGGGCTCACCCCCAACCCCAATTACGAAGAGGTGTGCTCCGGGCGAACCGGCCACGCCGAGGTAGCGTTGGTGGTCTTCGACCCCGCCAAGCTCTCGTACCAGCGATTGCTCAAGGCCTTCTGGGAGAGCCACGACCCGACCCAAGGCATGCGCCAGGGGAATGATGTGGGGACCCAGTATCGTTCCGCCATCTTTTTCGCCAGCGAGGAGCAGCGCCGGGCTGCAGAAGCCTCGCGCGCCCAGTACCAGCAAGCACTCACGGCCGCCGGGTTGGGCCAGATCACCACCGAGATCGTAGGCGCGGGTCCCTTCTACTATGCCGAGGAGTACCACCAGCAGTATCTGGAGAAGAACAAGAACGGGTACTGCGGCGTGGGGGGGACCGGCGTCAGCTGTCCCATCGGAGTCCTCTCCGCCTCCTGATCCCGGGTCCTGAGGAGAGTCGGTCGCTTCACTCGGGTGGCTCGAGAAGCAGTATCACGCCGCCGAGAGGAGCGGCCGGAGCAGCCGGAGTGCGAACAGCAGCGAGATCAAGAGAGCGGCCGCGAGCACCCTGAGGCCGGCGTCGGGGGGAGTGGACCGCGGCGCGGCGCACGTGGGCGGATAGCACCCGCCGCCGCCCATGAGAGAAGGTGCCGGCGCGGACCAACCCGCCAGCGATGTTCCCGGCCCAGAGCAGCAGGAATCCCGTAATAAATATGGAGATTCTTTCGACCACGCCGGAACATCGCCCGGCCGGCAGCAGCCAGACGGTGCTGGCGATGATGCAGACGTTGAGCGCCCACAAACCGGTCATCACGATGGGGGTGGATGCCACTCACAGTGCGTGGCAGTCTGATCACCACGATGGACGCGTCAAGGTTCGAGGTGAACACCACCACCGTGACCACAGCCAAGATCATCCGCTGGCGCGGATGTCCATCACTCGGTACTTGCTCGTCGGTTCGCGCCGATGAATTCACAAAAATCCCCGAGAGCTGTGCGGAACCTGGTAGTGCGTGCAGGCCTGCCGATGTGGTGCTGAGAGAGACTCTCGCGGGTGATGGGCCTACTCCAAAGCGGCAGCGCACCTCTCCCGAAAGCAGTTTCGAGTCGACTCGCGCGTTGCACCCGAACGCTGCACCGATCACTTAGCCGCCTCGGAGATAGACTGGAACTCTGGGTTGGCTGGCAGATCCGAGGAGGACGATATGGAACAGCGGAGCTTGGGCAGTCAGGGGTTGGTGGTAACTGCGCTGGGACTGGGATGCATGGGCATGTCAGAGTTCTACGGCCCGACCAACGATGAGGAATCCCTGGCAACCATCCACCGGGCGCTGGACCTCGGGATTGCCTTTCTCGATACCGCTGACATATATGGTCCCTTCCACAACGAGCGACTGGTGGGTCGTGCGATAGCTGGCCGTCGAGACCAGGTGGTGGTGGCGACCAAATTCGGCAATCAGCGCCGGGAGGACGGCTCCTGGGTGGGCATCAACGGACGCCCCGAGTACGTGCGCGAAGCCTGCGAGGCTTCGCTGGCGCGGCTCGAGGTCGAGCACATCGACCTCTACTACCAGCATCGAGTGGATATCAACGTACCTATCGAGGAGACGGTCGGCGCCATGGCCGAGCTGGTTGACCAGGGCAAGGTGCGCTACCTAGGCCTCTCTGAGGCGGCGGCGCCAACTGTCCGGCGCGCCCACGCCGTTCACCCGATCAGTGCCCTGCAGACCGAGTTCTCCCTCTTCAGCCGCGAGCCGGAGTCGGAGCTACTGCCCACCCTCCGGGAGCTGGGAGTGGGATTCGTCGCCTATAGCCCGCTGGGCAGGGGTCTGCTGGCAGCCACGCCCGCGTCCCTAGCGCAGCTCGGGGAAGGTGATTTCCGAACGGAGCGCTATCCCCGGTTCATGGGGGAGAACCGGGAACAAAACCTGAAGTTGGCAGACCGGGTCCGCGAGATCGCCGAGGCCAAGGGAGCGACCCCGGCTCAGCTGGCTTTGGCCTGGGTCCTCCACCAGGGCCAGGACATCGTGCCCATCCCGGGCACCAAGCGAATCCGATACCTGGAGGAAAACGTGGCTGCAGTGGATCTTCTGCTGGACCGTGAAACCCTGAATGAGTTGGACGAGGCACTTCCGGCGGGAGCTGCCCAGGGGGACCGCTACGCCGACATGACTCGCGTCAACCTCTAGGTCCAGACTCCCGGCTCCGCCTAGGCCGAAGCCAGGTGGGTAGAAGCACCTGACCCACCGGTTGGGGCTGAGACCCGCGACTTGGGCTGGCTCCACACTCCTCGCGCGATCGGCCACCCACAAGCGACGTCGAAGATGTCCCTGTGGCACAAGATGAGGTATAAAATGGCTCGGCGCCCCCTATATTTCGGGGGGGCCGCGATGTGCGAATTGGAGCATCCTTGCGCTGCCCGTACTGCAATCACAACGACCTCCGGGTGGTGGACTCCCGCGACTCGGAGACCGGAGAGGCGATCAGGCGGCGGCGCGCCTGCAACAGCTGCGGCAAACGCTTCACCACGTATGAGCGGATCGAGTCGATCCCCTTCTACATCCTCAAGAAGGACGGCCGCCGTGAGGACTTCGACCGGGGCAAGCTGTTTCAGGGCCTGATGAACGCGTGCAAGAAGCGGGACATCTCTCCGACGGTGATCTCCCAGCTGGTCGAGGAGATCGAAGCGGAGCTGCGCGGGCGCGGGCAGTCGGAGCTGCCTAGCGTCGAGGTCGGGGAGCTGGTGATGGTTCACCTGCGCAAGCTCGATGACGTCGCCTACGTGCGCTTCGCCTCCGTCTACCGCTCCTTCCGGGACGTGTCGGAGGTGAGGAACGAGATCGACCATCTGCTCTCGGCCGCTCCTGAAGTGGCACCGCCCAAGCGGACCCGGAAGCTGCAGCCGCGCTGACCGACAGACCCCTGGCGGAGCGGCTGGCCGGGGTGCTCGCGGATGTCAGCCAGGCTGTGCGTCAGTCAGGACGGCCCGAGGGCAGCGTCACCCTCCTCCCAGTGACCAAGGGACAGCTCCCCGAGGTCGCCCGGGAAGCCGCCCGGCTCGGGCTGACGACCCTGGGGGAGAACTACGTCCAAGAGTGCGCCGCTAAGGAACGCCTGCTTCAGGAGTCTGGCGAGGCCGTAGTGCACTGGCACTTGCTGGGACACCTGCAACGCAACAAAGTCAAGCGCGCTGCCCAGCTCTTCCAGCTGGTGGAGAGCGTGGACAGCCTGGCGGTGGCCCAGTTGCTCTCCCGAACCCGGGCGGACCAGTCAAGGTTGAAGGTGCTTTGCGAGGTCGAGCTCACCGGGCTTACCAATCGAAGCGGGTTCGCTGCAGGTCGCCTGGAGCAGGAGTTCCCTCGACTACTGGAGCTGGAGGGGATCGAGGTGGAAGGGCTCATGACCGTGGCGAACCCCGTCCAGCCCGAGCGGGCCTTCTCCGCCTGTCGCGAGCTCTTGGACCGGCTGGGCGAGGTCAGCGGCCGTCACCTGACGACACTGAGCATGGGCATGAGCGGAGACTTCCAGGCCGCGATCGCGGAGGGGAGCACCGAGGTCCGGATCGGTAGCCGGCTCTTCGGGTCCCGCCCCTCCCCCCCAGGCTAATCCGGGTCACCGCACCAACACGGTGAGCTGCTGGAGGCCATTGGCCCCGTTGGGGTAGGTCTGGCCCTGACCCGGTTGTTGGTAGTGGCCGCGACCGTCGCGAGCGCGCAGCTGCAGGGTGTAGAACCCGGACCCGGGGCGCCAGGCGAAGCTCCAGAGCGTCCACGTGTAAGGAGACAGGGGGACTCTTAGGTCCGCCTTGGACCAGTTCTTGCTGCCGTCCAGGCTGATCTCCACCCGGGAAATGCCCCTCGTCCCGGCATAGGCGACGCCGTTCAGCAGGTAGCTCCGACCGGCGCTGAGCGAGCTGTTCCCCGCGGGGAAGTCGAACCGGGAGAAGGTCCGGGGATAGGCTCCCGCATTCCAGCCCTGCTGCTCCCAGTAGCCCAGATAGGGCTCCGAGGAGAAGCGGATGCTGGTCAGCCACTTGGGGTTCTTCATGCCGTAGTGGTCGACCACCAGGACCCGGGCCGGGAACCCGTGCTGAGCGGTCAGCTGGGCTCCGTTGAGCCGGTCCACCAGCAACGTGGTCGGGGCCAGGGCCTGGTCCAGTTCCAGGCTCTCGCTGTAGCCGTCGGCACAGCCGAACAGGACCTGCTTGGTTCCGACCGGTACCCCGGCGCGCTGCAGCAGCCGGCTCAGCTGAACGCCCCGCCAGATCCCAGTGCTGATCAGGGTGCCCCCGACCGGATTGGAGATGCACTCCAGGGTCTGGGTCTGGGTGAGGTGGGGCTCGGCTAGTAGGTCCTGATAGCTGAGGGAGTACGGGTGGAGCCCGCCGACCTGGAGCCGCCAGGTGGTGGCATCGACTGACGGGGGTCCGAAGAGGTCCTTGGAGACAACATAGAAGTCGGAGGTCGGGGTGAGCCCGGTCGGCAGCTCGTCGCCAGGGCCACCACGAGCCCTGCCCAGGTCAAGCCGGGGCACCGGCGGCGAGCTCGCGGTCAGCACGTTGAACCCGAGATAGCCGAGGCTGACGGCGGCGAGCAATCCCCCGGCGCCCGCCAAGAAGGTGCGGCGGGGCAGCGTGCCGTCGGGAGAGCGGCCAAGTCGCCCGGGCTGGCTCCCGCCGCGCTGAGGCAACCCCAGGAGCAGCTCCACCAGACCGGTGAGCAGAAGCCAGTCCACCAGGGCGACCGGGGTGGCCGAGACAGCGAGCGAACCCTCGCCCAGCGCGACCAGCGGCACGGTTAGCACCCAGAGCCCGATCGCCGGCACGACCCAGCGGATGAGAGCCCGACCCCGCCTGGCCGCGGGCGCCCCAGGATAAGGGGCGACCGCCATCCAGCTCCAGCCAGCCAGCCAGCGGCCCAGGAGCGCGCCCACCACCAAGATGAAGACCGAGGTCCCGAGCAGTAGCAGGGGACGGCCTCTCTCCTGGAGCGTGTCGATCAGGGTGCCGAAGACGGTTCCCGGCATCAGCAGCGCGAGGCCATTGCCGATCACCTCGCTCAGAGACGGCAGCCCAGTCGCGACCCTGACCAGCAGAGTCGCCCCCAGAGTGAGGCCGGCCGCGCAAACCCCGAGCAGGGCGCCGTTGGGCTGCCGAGGACTCTTCATGGTTTCAGAGGACGCTCCAGAGCGCTGGAGCGTCCTGGTTCACGGCTATAGGTTCTGGCGCAGGAACTCCAGCGAGCGCTGCCAGGAGAGTTTGTCGGCGTCCGAGTTGTAGACCTCGGGGCGATCCTCATTGGCGAAGGCATGATGCCCTCCCGGATAAGTGTGGAAGGTGTGCGTCACCTGGGCGGCGGCCAGCCCCTCGGTCAGCTTTCGAACCGCCTCCTCGGAGGCGTACTCGTCATGGTCGCCGAAGTGACCGAGGACGGCGCCCGCGATCTTGCTGAGATCGGTGTCAGGGCTGGGCACCCCGTAGAAGCAGACCACGGCCCGGACCTTGTCATGGCTGGCTGCAAGCGTGATCGCCAGTGCTCCACCCATGCAGTAGCCGACCGTGCCCACGTACTCGCCCTTGGCCTCGCCTGAGCTGAGCAGGTAGTCGACAGCCCCCCGAAGTTCCTGGGCAGCCCGGCCCTCGTCGAGCGCCATCATCACCTTGCCCGCCTCGTCGGGTTCGTGGAAGCCGAGCACTCGGCCGTGATAGAGATCGGGGACCAAGGCGGCGAATCCGGCCTCAGCCAGCCGGTCCGCGGTGCGCTTGATCTGGTCGTTGAGCCCCCACCACTCCTGGATGACGACTAGTCCCGGCCCGGGACCCCCCGCCGGGACACTCAGGTACCCGGTCGCCATGCTGCCGTTGCTGGGGAATTCGACCATCCGACCCGACATCACTCTTCCCTCCGTGTTCGCGCTTCCCTGGGGCCGGGTGCCCCACCACCCAACAATAGTCAGAACTCAGCGGCAGGCAAAGCCCCTCGAGTGGAGCTTTGCGCGGGGCGCAGGTCCCGCAACAGCAGCCGTGGCTTCCGGCGGCCCCGCCATGAGTCCACCTCCAGCTCAAAGAGCGCGTCGACCTGGCGCCCGACTGGAAGGTGAGACTTGAGATGGGGCCGGCTGAAGCTGATTGCCTCCGCGCTGCCGGTGGTGTCCGAGAGGATCACCTTCAGATGGTCGCCACTCTTCCCCAGCGGTTCGGTGCGGACCACGGTCAGGTCGCGGGCACAGAGCAGCACCGAGGGGTTGCCGGTGCCGCAGGGCTGGAGCAGGAGAAGCTCCTCGGCAAATCCCAGCCCACACTCCCGCAACCCCACCTCGGCATCGACCCGAAAGGCCCTCACTGGGTGACGATCTCCCAGCTGCTCCCTGACGGCCCGGGCCAAGTTCAGCCCAAACTCAGCTGCCCCGGCTGTTTCGGGCGCCAGGCTGAAGCCACCCGCGCCAAGATGGCCGCCGTAGCTGAGGAGGTTCCCGGAGCACTGCCGGAGTGCCTCCACCACATTCAGTCCCGGCACTCCCCGAGCGGATCCGCGCCATTTGTCACCGGTCTGGCTGTATACGAATGCCGGGCGGCCGTACTCCTCCGCCAGCCGACCGGCCACAAGGCCGACCACTCCCGAACCAATCTCGGTCGAACCCAGCACGATCACCGGGAGCTCGTCGGGCAGCTCGTCGACTGCCGCTCGAGCCCCGGCGAGCGCCTGGGCCAGCGAGGACCGCCGCGACTGATTGAGTGCTTCCAGCTTGGCGGCCGACGCCCTGGCCTCCTCGGGGTCGTTGGCCAGACAGCACCGAAGTGCCACCCAGGCGTCATCCATCCGCCCCGCGGCATTGATCCTGGGAGCCAGACCGAACCCCAGATCTCCGCTCGTCGGGGCGCCGTCGACGCCCGCGATCTTGGCCAGGTGAGCCAGCCCCGCTGGAGCCTGCTCGGGCCAGGCCCGTATTCCCTGCCGAACCAGCCACCGGTTTTCGTCCTGGAGGGGCATCATGTCGGCCACGGTGCCCAGCGCCACCAGCGGAAGTTGGGCCTCAGCCGTGCCCTGGGGAACGACCTGGGCCGCCTCCAGGGCGCGGACCAGCTTGTACGCGACCCCAACCCCGGCCAGCCCCTTGAAGGGGTATCTGTCGTCAGGCCGCTGCGGATTGACCAGCGCGTCGGCGGGGGCCAGTTCGACGACGCCGGTGCCGGGGTCGGTGTGTGGCAGATGGTGGTCGGTGATGATCAGCTGGAGCCCTTCCGGGCGCTCACGGACAACCTCCACGGCGGTGGTGCCACAGTCCACGGTGATGACCAACGAAGCCCCCTGTCGCCGAAGCTCCACTAGCGCGTCAGCGTTGACGCCGTACCCCTCGCTCTCGCGCTGAGGGATGTAGGCGACGGGCTGATGCCCGGCCGCCCGCAACGCCCGCACCAGCAGGGCACAGGCGGTGACCCCGTCGGCGTCGTAGTCCCCATAGATGGCGATCAACTCATCCCCGGCCAGCGCCTGCCGGACCAGTTCGACGGCCCGATCCATGTCCGAGAGCAGCCGGGGATCGTACTCCTCCCCCGGAGCTTCCGCGGCGACTCGGGCCAGCGCGGCGGTGCTGCCTCTGGTCCGGTTCACCCGCTCGAAGGCGGACTCGCTCCCATCTCCGGCCGGCTCCGGCAGCGACCACTTCCTGGGGGCACGCTTCACCTCAGGCGAGAGGGCGGCGCACGGGTCGCAGAAAGGGAAGGATCACCGGACTTCGATTCTAGTCCGCGCACCCGAGTCGGCCCCAGAGAGGACACTTTACGGCGTGAGTCCTCGCCAGGCACGTGCCCCCCTGATCGATGACGAGGCCCGAGCCAAGGCGGAGCGGCGCTACCGCAGCGTCCAGGTCTCCACTGTCTGCCTGCACGCCATGGCCTGGATCCTGGCGACCTTCTACGCCACCGATTACCTGCCCGCGCTCTTCGTCCGCTTAGTGGTGGGGCTGAACCAGGCAACCGTGCTGCAATACCTCGCCGGCTACCTAGTCCTGGGCGTGATCTGTGCGCTCCTGGCGATCAGCTTCGGATGCTTCTATGGTCCGCGGATCCGGAAGAGCCGCTACTCCTGGCGCTGGTATTTCTTCCCGGTGGTCCTGGCTCTGGTGCTTATCCCGGCTCAGGGATCCAACGAGTTGTTGACCAGGGCCGTCGAGGCGGTCTGCCTGGTGCCGGGGATCGTCCTCGGAGTTGGCGTCAGCCAGCCGTGGCGGAGGTGGCGGCGCCGACCGGCACGAGGTCGCGTGGCCGCGCCGTGATCGGCCGGTAGAGGGTGTCCCGCTCCCGGGCGGTTCGGCCAGCCCCCCGGATCGCGGCTTCGATCTCGGCCGGGTCGAGATTCTGGCCGTGGTCAGCTCCGCTCATCCGGGTGATCGACTCCTCCATCAGGGTCCCCCCGAAGTCGTTGGCGCCCCAGCGCAGCGACTGCGCCACTCCGTCGGGGCCCAGCTTGACCCAGCTGGTCTGGATGTTCGGGATGTCGCTGCCGAAGTAGAGCCGGCAGAAGGCGGTGAATCGCAGAGAATCCTCCAGGGTCAGCGGCTGGCGGATGCCGAAGTACTTGCCCAGGGTGTTGTGCTGGACCTGGAAGGGCAGCAGTACAAACTCGCTGATTCCCCCGGTCTCCCGCTGCAGGTTGCGGATCACCTCCAGGTGTTGCAGCCGGTGCCAGGGTGACTCGATGTGGCCGTACATGATGGTGGAGGTGGTCGGGATTCCCACCTTGTGAGCCGTCTTGACGATATCCACCCACTCCTGGCTGGTCAGCTTCTCCGGGCAGAGGATGCGACGTACCTCCTCGACCAGGATCTCGGCGGCGGTGCCGGGCATGGTCCCGAGGCCGGCGTCCGTCAGCTGGCGCAGCACATCCTCCACCGTCCGCCCCGACTCCTGGGAGACGTAGCGGATCTCCTCCGGGGAGAGCGCATGCAGATGCAGGGTGGGCCAGCGCTCCTTGATCTGCCGGAATAAGGTGTCGTAGAACTCGACGTTGAGCTCCGGAGTTAGCCCGGACTGCATGCAGATTTCGGTGGCCCCGCGCTCAACCGCCTCTTGGATCTTGGCGAAGACGGTGTCATGGTCGTGGAAGTAGGCGCCCTTGGCGTTGATCGAGCTGCGTCGGAAACCGCAGAAGGAACAGCTCCCCACGCAGACGTTGCTGATATTGACGTTGCGGTTGATGACGTAGGTGACCGTGTCGCCGACCAGCTCCTGGCGGAGTTTGTCGGCGGCGGGCTGGAGGTCCCCCAGCGTCTCCTGGTAGACCGGTAGCCGCTCCTGCAGGTGGTAGCCGAGGGTCTTGGCCTTGGCCGCCAGATCCGCCTCACTCGGCCAGTTGAATTCGGGGCTCACCGAGTCCCCGTCGAGCGAGATGCCGCCCAGGTCGGTGGCCCCGGCCTGCACCAGAGACGGCCAGTTCTCGAAGTTGAGATTGGGCGGGACCTGGACCGCGATATCGCCCGGGAGGATCGTCCGAGCCAGCTCCACCGCTGCCCGCACCGTCTCCTGGTCCGGGGGCGGCTGGTCAGCCATCGGGGTGTTTTTCTTGGGGATGAAGTTCTGGACGATCACCTCTTGGATGTGGTGGTGCCGAAGATGGCACTCCCGGATCAGCTCCAAGGCGTGGCGCCGGTCCAGCTCCGTCTCCCCAATCCCCACCAGGATGCCGGTGGTGAAGGGGATGCCCAACTCACCGGCAGCATCGAGGTGGGCTAGTCGCTCCTCGTAGCGCTTTCCCCCGCCCATGGCATGGGCGCGGATCTGGTCGGTCCCAGTCTCGAGCATCAGGCCCATGGAGACGTTCCACGGCTGGAGGCGGGCCAGGCTCTGCCGCGAGAGCAGGCCCACGTTGGTGTGAGGGAGCAGGCCGCGTTGCATCGCCCTTCGACAGATCTCCTCGACCAGGTCGACGAAGGCGTCCTCGTCGGCGAGCCCCAGGTCGGGCAGCCGCCACGGCTGCTCTCCGGCCATGATCAGGATCTCGCGACAGTGCAGCCGACTGGCCTCTTCCAGGTGGTGCTCCACTTCGGCCCAGCTGATCAGCCCTCCCTCATCCTGGCGGTACTCGCAGTAGCCACAGCGCCTAAAGCAGCGGTAGGTGACGTCTACCGTGTAGCTCCGGCTGAAGGTCAGGTAATCGGCGTGGTACTCCGGCTGGTGCCGGGTGGCGGTGCCAGGCTGAACAGGGACGATCGCCTCGTAGGCCATGGTTTGATTATGAGCCTCGACCGGTACCGAGACCTCAGACTCTGATCGGCACCAGCAGATTGGGGAAGGTGACCCCGTACTTCTCCACATAGTTGTCCAGCGCCAGCAGCATCTGCTGCTGGAACGCCAGCCGCTCGACCAGGTCGGACGGAGAGGCCCGGTTGGACTCGCCGGTGAGGTGACGTTGGATCCAAGGCGGGATGGTCGAGACCAGGTGGGTGGTGCCGCCGGTCAGGATGACCGTCTCGGGGCGGCTGTCATCGACCCTAAGTCCGACCCGCAGCAGAATCCCGGTGCGGTTGGCGAGCGCCCAGATCCGCTCCCAGTGGCCCGCCTCCTGGCGCAGGCGATCCGGGCGGGTGTAGCGGATGGCGGGGTCATTGATGATGCTCATGTCGGAGTCGCCCCAGCGCACCAATCTCTCAACCACCGGTTCGTCAAGGTCGCGGGACACCCACATCACCAGCGAGGCGCAGCGGTTGTCAAGGTCGGGAGGGAGCACCTGGGTGCCCTGATTCATAGCCATCGTCAGCACCTCGACGATGCTGGCGTGGCGCAGACAGTAGGCCCGGCCGGCGACCACCTTCAGGTGCTCGCGGCAGGCGACCCAGGAACAGTCCACAGCGCGGCGATCTCGGTACAGGCAGCGGTAGGCCTCCTGGTTTTCGCAACCCGCCTGGTCGCACCCACCCCCCTCGGCTTCGCCGTACCGGGCAGGTGCCACCTCTTCCACCACTGGCTTGGACCGATTGGCCATACTTCAGCGCCTCCCTGGGCGAAAGATCTGCGGCTGGGCTACCGCTGGCGGCGGTGTTGCGACCAGCCGTCGCACTCGCAGTGCCAACTTGGGCCGAAGATAGCAGAGGAACTCGAGCTGGGCAAGGGATTCCCGACCAGATTCAGTGGTTGTGACAGCTCCGTCAGCGGACTGGGTCAGGGAAGCAGGCGGTAGGCGGGAATGGTCATGAAGGGCACGAACTCCACGGCCAGCGCCACCTCGGTGAAGAGCACGCCCGCTTCCCGGTAACTGTCGCCCAGTTCGGCGATTACCTCACCCCTGATCGCCAGCACCTGCTCTCGGGGGATCTTCTGGTGATGGACCCACTGCCAGATCTGGGATCGCGAGATTTCCGCGGTAGCCGCATCCTCCATCAGGTTGTTGATGGCGGCCGCCCCTACCCCCTGCAGCCAGGAGCCGAGGTACTGGATTCCTACCGAGACATTGAGTCTGACTCCGCCGTCGGTAATCTCCCCCGGGGTGGCGGCTACGTCGAGCAGCTGGCTCGCTGTCACCTCGACCTCGTCGCGCCGGCGGTCGACCTGGTGGGGCCGATCGCCCAGGACCTCGTCGAAGACTTTCCGAGCGACCGGGACGAGATCGGGGTGGGCGACCCAGGTGCCGTCGAAGCCGTCTCCGACCTCCCGCAGCTTGTCCTCGCGCACCCGCTCCAGAGCCAGCTGGTTGAGGGCCGCGTCGCGGCGACTGGGGACGAAGGCGGCCATCCCGCCGATGGCATGGGCTTGCCGCCGATGGCAGGTCTTGACCAGGAGCTCGGTGTAAGCCCGCATGAAGGGCACCGTCATCACCACCGAGCCGCGGTCGGGGAGGATGAACCGGGGATCGTCCCGAAACTTCTTGATGATCGAGAACATGTAGTCCCAACGGCCCGCGTTCAATCCGGTTGAACGTTCGCGAAGTTCGTAGAGGATCTCGTCCATCTCAAAGGCCGCGAGCACCGTCTCGATCAGCACCGTGGCCCGGATCGCGCCCCGCGTCATCTCCAGGTGATCCTCGGCGAGTCGGCAGGCCTCATTCCACAGCCGAGCCTCCAGATGGCTCTCCAACTTGGGTAGATAGAGGTAGGGGCCGGAGCCGCGTTCGAGCAGCCGATTGCCACAGTGGAAGATGAAGAGCCCGAAGTCGAAGAGGCTCGCCGAAACCGGCTCGCCGTCGACTAGGAGGTGCTTCTCGGGGAGGTGCCAGCCTCGTGGCCGCACCACCAAGGTCGCCGTCTGCTGATTCAACTGGTAGCTTTTTCCGCCGGACTCCATGGAGATGGTCCGCTCCACGGCGTCGATCAGGTTGCTCTGGCCGTCTAGACAGTTCGCCCAGGTGGGCGAGTTGGCGTCCTCGAAGTCAGCCATGAAGACGCTGGCCCCCGAATTTAGGGCGTTGATCATCATCTTCCGCTCCACCGGGCCGGTGATCTCGACCCGGCGGTCGGCCAGGTCGGGAGGGGGCGGGGCAACCGTCCACTTGAGATCCTCCCGTACGGGGCTTGTCTCTGGCAGGAAGTCGGGAAGCTGACCCTGGTCCAGCTGGGCCTGCCGGACTACCCGGGCCTCCAGCAGCTCTGCGCGGATCGGTCCCAGCTCCCGTTGAAGACGGGCGACCAGGGCCAGAGCGGCGGGGGTGAGCACCCGCTCACCCGCCGCTCCCCCGTTCTGGAGAACTTCGACGCCGGCCAGGGAGTCAGAGGAGTCGGTCACGCGGCTGGCGTCGTCTCGAACTGGGCTTCCTCCGTCGAGCCCTGAAGCGCCAGGGTGGCACTCTCGCCCCTGGTGACCGTCTCCAGCACCGAGTCGAAGTACCCAGCCCCGACCTCAGATTGATGGCGGGTCGACGTGTAGCCCTTCTGCTCCAGCTCGAACTCGCGCTGCTGCAGCCGCACGTAAGCGCTCATCCCCTCTTCTGCGTAGCCCTTGGCCAGCTCGAACATCGAGCTGTTAGCGACGTGGAACCCGGCCAGGGTGACGAACTGGAACCGGTAGCCGAGCTCCCCCAGCCGCCACTGGAAGTTGGCCACCTCGGCATCGCTCAGATGCTTCTTCCAGTTGAAAGACGGCGAGCAATTGTAGGCCAGGATCTTTCCCGGAAACTTGCCGTGGATCGACTCTGCGAACTGCGCCGCCTCCTCGATGTTGGGGGTGGAGGTCTCGAACCAAAGCGCGTCGACAAAGGGGGCGAAGGCCAGGCCGCGGGCGATCACCGGCTCGATCCCCGGGCGAACCCGGTAGAACCCCTCAGAGGTGCGATCGCCGGCCAGAAAGGGCTGGTCTCGCGGATCGATGTCGCTGGTCAGCAAGGTGGCGCTGAGAGCGTCGGTCCTCGCCACCAGCAGGGTCGGCACGTCGAGCACATCACTGGCCAGCCGGGCGGCGACCAGAGTCCGCTCGAACTGACTGGTCGGCACTAACACCTTGCCGCCCAGATGGCCGCACTTCTTCTCTGAGGCCAGCTGGTCTTCGAAGTGAACCCCGGAGACCCCGCTCTCGATCATTGACTTCATCAGTTCGAAGGCGTGCAGGGGACCGCCGAACCCAGCCTCGGCGTCGGCAACGATCGGGACCACCCAGTCGCCATCGTGGTGACCTTCGGCCCAGGCGATCTGGTCGGCCCGGAGCATGGCGTTGTTGAGCCGGCGGGCCAGCGCGGGGGCGCTGTTGGCCGGATAGAGGCTCTGGTCTGGATAGGTCTCCCCGGCGAGATTGGCGTCCGCCGCGACCTGCCAACCCGAGAGGTAGATTGCCTTCAGGCCGGCCTTCACCATCTGGACCGCCTGCTGGCCGGTCAGAGCGCCCAGAGCGGGCACGTAGCCAGTGTCCGTCAGCATCTGGTGCAGTCGCTCCGCACCCCGGCGAGCCAGGGTGTGCTCGATTTGGATCGAGCCCCGCAGCCGGATCACCTCCTCGGCCGAATACGGCCTGGAGACATCCCGCCAGCGGTCGCTGTCCCAGCTGGCCTGCAGCTGCTTCGCAGCGACGGGATCCTTGCCGTTCGGGTGACCCGGGGTAGCTGTCATGGGATGGTCCCTCCTAACAGGGTGCGCTCGGAATGACGCGAAATGGGGTAATCCATTTCAGTCAGACCGCCGAGGGTCGAGCTGTGGAAGCTCCGCTACCAGCCCGGCAGTGTGAAACAGGCGGGGTCGCTCCCCTCTGCTCGAAAAAACCGACCGTGCGCCCATCACAAGATCCTAGGGGGGAAGTACAAACCTGTCAAGAACCGGTGATCCGCCCTGTGGAAGCTCAGGGAATCTGTCACTAGCTAACAGCTCAGGGAATCTGTCACCCCATGGAAAGAGAGCGGGTGACCTTGAGCGCCGGTGAGCAAAGGCGGCCCCTGTGGGGGTCGGCGGAAGGCGAAATCCGGCGGCTCCGGCCGCCGAGTCCGGCGGAGCGGGCGGCCTTGCCTGCCCCGAGATCCTCGCCCGGGCTGACCGGTCACCTTGTCGGGGTTTGCGGGGACCCTGCAGAAGTGCCGCAACCAGCCCGAGCGCGTCTGTGCATCGCCATGAGCAAACTCCGGCTCGCCGCCACTGATAGCGGTCGGTTGGACAACCGACGAGTCAGCGTCATCCCGCCTTTCCGATTAATCGACAGCCGACGAATATGGACTCGGCTGCGCCGGGCCACCGTGCCGCGCGGACTCCGAAGTATTCTCGGGGCGCCGCGCTCCAGTACAACTGCAGGGTGCCGGTCACCGGCTTTCCCCGACCGTCGCGACGCGAGCGCTGAAATGCTCGGCGCAGTGCACCAAGTCTGAGCTCCCAGGCCGTGGGAAACATGTCCAGTCGCGGAGCGAAGCTCGAACGCAGCGAACGTATATCGCCGAGTTTTGTGGGCAGTCGAGGGTGCGTGAGCCGAGCCCTCTGGTCGTCGGCAGCGCCTCCAAATGTCAGTCCGGGAAACTCATGCATGTGCCGGCGCCAAAATCAGGGGCGCTTGACCGCGCGGGTGCGCCGTCGCGGTCGCACGCTTCCTTGTCCCTCGCGGGCGACGACACTGATGGAACCGTCGGCCTCCAACTCCACTCGAGTCGTTTCCGAGACGTCGTCAACACCGTGCTCGCGGAGAGCCTCCTCGGCATCCTCCTGGTCGAGTCCCTGGCTGCTTAATGCGCCCGGATTCCAGCGTCCGCCGCTAGCCAACACGGTCGCGGGTGGCTGCAATAGACCGCGGATGAGCCGGCTCCGCAAACGAGCCTTGCCGACGGTCCAGTTGACTGCCATCAAGGTGCCGATGATGAGCAAACCGCCCAACAGAGAGCTGTCGGGGCCGGTCATGGCCGGCTGCACTGCGTTGGCGACCAGCAGCACCAGCACCAGATCGAAGATCGTCATCTGTCCGAGCTCGCGCTTGCCAAAGATCCGGAGCCCGACGACCATCACCAGGTAGATGGTCACGCAGCGAACCACGATGTCCCAAGGGGCGATGGACAGGTGAGTCAGGTCCACAAATAGCCTCCGCTGTTGGGGGGCGGCCCCAGCCGGTCGAGCGAAGAGAGCCGACCAGCAGATGATCAACGCATCGGGTTGACCTGTGCACGCAGGTCAGACATTCATTTGGTCGAGCGGCAGCCAAGAGCCTCTGATGAGACTGCGACACGACCGTGGCCCGCGATCACCGCTGGATTTGCGGGAGAGTCTCCGGTCAGGGGGCGGGAGATGAACTCGGGGGGCTACCGGGCCCCGGCGGAGGCGGAGCTAGGCTCGTGCCGCAGAAAGAGCAGAAGCGCGAATCCTCAAGGTTGGCGCGCCCACAGCTGGGGCAGACGCCGGGCGGCGGTGGCGGCGCTGCCTGGGGTGGGATCGAGACTGACTCTTGGGAGGCCGACGATCCCCCGAAGCCGCCGGGTTCAGGCGGATTGGCCTCCCAAACGCGCCAGTGGGCGGCGCCGGCCAGAGCGATCAGGACCGCCAAGAGAAGAGAGATCCAGAGGAAGAGGCCGGCGTACACCAGCGGGCCGGAATAGCTGTGCATCCAGGTCAGCCGGGCGGCCACGTTGACGACGGTGAAGACAAAGACCCCGAAGGCGAGGGCTGCGCTGATCAGGCTGCGGTAGCCGACCCCGAGGCCTACCTCCAAGCGAGCGACGCGGGCGGCTTCCCACAGGACGAGCAGCGCGACCAGCACACCGGCCACGGTGCCTGCCCCTCCCCAGCCATAGGTCTGAGCGGTGCAGACGGGTGACAGGAAGTGGAGGGCGCCCGTCGAGTATGGCCCGCGCGCTGGCTGGAAAGGTGAGATCGGCGCGAAGCAGCCTTGAGACCAGGGCAAGAAAAGGTCGACAAAGTACAGGAACGCCAAAAGCGCCAGGGCAGTCCCCTGGGAAGCCCACGTCGTGCTCCGGCGTTTGATGCTCATCTAAGCGACCTCCTACTGCTCCCCGGGGCACCATACACAACCCGGGTCGCCGGGAGTTCCCCCTCAGTGGCGGAAGTGCCGTCGGCCGGTTGCCACCAGCGCCATGCCGGCGGCATCGGCCGCCGCCAGCACCTGCGGATCGCGCACCGAACCGCCCGGGTGGATCGCCGCGGTAACCCCAGCTCGAGCGGCGATCTCGATCCCATCCGGCATGGGAAAGAACGCATCCGAGGCGAGCACCGAGCCCCGGGCTCTATCCCCGGCCCGGCTAACCGCCAGCTCGACCGCCTCGACCCGAGACATCTGGCCCGCCCCGATACCGACCGCTTGGTCCTCGCGGCAGAGCACGATGGCGTTGGACTTCACCGCCCGCACGATGCGCCAGGCCAGCCGGAGCTGTTGCCACTCCGCGTGGGTGGGAGCACGATTCGAGACCACCTGGAACTGCGCCTCGTCGTCCGCGGCAGGATCCCGGAGTTGGACCAGCAGCCCCCCGGTCACACTCCGAATCTCGAGCCCCTCGGGAGGGGTGGTTGCCTGCGCGGGCCCGCTGAGCACCCGCAGCCGCGGCCGGTTCTCGAGCAGCGCCAGGCCAGCCGGAGTCACCTCGGGCGCGATAACCAGTTCCAGGAAATGCTTGGCCAGGGCGGCCGCCGCCTCCTCTTCGAGCGGACGATTGAGGGCGACGATGCCCCCATAGGCAGAGCGGGGATCGCATTCGTAGGCGCGCTGGAACGCCTCCGCGACGGTTGGGGCGACCGCTACCCCGCAAGGGTTGGTGTGCTTGACCACCACTGCTGCGATCCCCTCCAGACCCTGCACCAGCCGCCAAGCGGCGTCGGTGTCCAGCCAATTGGTGTAAGAGAGTTCGCCTCCCTGCAGCTGGTTGGTCGTGGCCAGACCGGTGGCCCGGAAACCCGTCTGATATAGCGCGCCCGGTTGGTGCGGGTTCTCCCCATATCGCAGCGGCTGGCGGAGCGATCCACCAAGGGCGAGATGGTCGGGCCAGGGTGCGGCCCCTAGCGGCTGATCCCGGCTCAGATAGTCGGCGACCAGGGCGTCGTAGCTGGCGGTGAGCTGGAAGACGGCCGCGGCCAGCTGGCGGCGCGATTCCCGGCTCAGCCCGCTTGCGCCCAGCTCAGCCAGGACCCACTCGTATTGGTCGGGGGAGGAGACTACCCCGACACTGGCGAAGTTCTTGGCCGCCGCGCGCAACAAGGTGGGGCCACCGATGTCGATCGCCTCGAGCACCTGAGGATCCGGCTGGCCCGCGGAGGCCACCTGGGCGAAGGGGTAGAGGTTCACCACCACCAGATCGATCGGCCGGTAGCCGAGCCGCTCCAGCGTCGCCATGTCGCCAGGTCGGTCCCGTCGGGCCAGGATGCCGGCATGAATCGCTGGATGCAGGGTCTTCACCCTGCCCTCGAGCATCTCCTCGACGCCGGTGACCTCAGCCACTCCGGTGACCGGCAGACCTGCTTCCCGGAGGACCCGCTCGGTGCCCCCGGTCGCGATCAGCTCGAATCCCAGCTGGTGTAGCCCGTGGGCGAACTCTGGCAGGTCGGTTTTGTCATCCACTCCGATCAGCGCCCGGGGCGAGCTCACTGGCCCCGGCCCGCCCGGAACACCCGCCTGCCCTCCACCCGGAGCTCGCCCCGGGCCAGGAGAGCGATCGCCCGGGGGAAGAGCTGCCACTCCTGCTCATGGATCCTCTGCAGCAGCGTCTCCACCGTGTCGTTGTCCTCGACTGGGACTGCCGCCTGCATCACGATCGGACCACCATCGAGGTAATCCTCATCGACCAGGTGCACGGTGCACCCGGTCAGCTTAACCCCGTGATTGAGTGCCTCCTGAACCGCGTGCATGGTCCCAGCGAAGGCGGGGAGCAGGCTGTTGTGCAGGTTCAGAATCCGGCCGGGGAAGGCCCGCAGCAGCGGCCTAGTGAGAATGCGGTCGTAGCCGGCCAGGGCCAGCAGGGAGACTCCCTCACTCAGGAGCCAGGACGCGACCGCCTGGTCTCTCGCCTCCAGATCTCCGGAGAAGGTCGAGGCGGGAAAAGATCGGGTCGGGAGATCGGCTGCCCGAGCTACCGCCAGACCCGGGCAAGTGGTCCGGTTGGTGGCGACCGCCGCCACGACAGCCGGGAAGTCGGGGCTCGCGGTGGCGTCCAGGATCGCTCGGAGGTTGCTGCCGGTCCCCGAGACCAGCACCCCCAATCCGACCCTTGGTCGCGCCGACGCTGGCCGGTTCAGCGCAGCAGGACCCGATCTGCGGTGTGGCGCTCTTCGATCCGGCCGAGCTCAAAAAATCCGAGCTGCGAGAGCTGACTGGCTGTCCCCACCGTGGCCGGCGGGACGACCGCGATCATTCCCACCCCCATGTTGAAGGAGCGCCACAACTCGTCCTCGGGGATGTCGCCCAGCTCTTGGAGCGCGGTGAAGAGAGACGGCACCTGCCAGCTCTGGCGCTCCACATACCCGGCCAGCCCGTCCGGGAGCACCCGAGGCAAGTTCTCGATGATTCCCCCCCCGGTGATGTGGGCCAGCGCGTGCACCTCCCCGATCGATCTCAGGGCGCGGATCGGCTCCAGGTAGGAGGCATGAACGGCCAGCAGGAGCTCCCCGATCGGCGCCGAGGTGCCCGGCAACTGGGTGTCGTACTCGAGTTCGCGCTGCGCCAGGAGATGGCGCACCAGGGAGTAGCCGTTGGTGTGCAGCCCGGTGGACGGAAGGCCCAGCAGGCGATCACCGACCTTGACCCGAGCCGGACCGAGGACCGCCTCGGCCGAGGTGATCCCGACCAGAAAGCCGGCCAGGTCATAGTCACCGATCCCGTAGACCCCGGGCATCTCGGCGGTTTCCCCACCCACCAGAGCGCAGCCGTTCGCCCGGCAGGCCTGGGCCATCCCCTCGGCCAGCTGCTCCAGTACCGCGGACTCGATCCGGCCACTGGCGAAGTAGTCAAGGAAGAAGAGGGGGTCGGCCCCCGTGGTCAGCACGTCATTGACGCAATGGTTGACGATGTCCTGGCCAATCCCCTGGTGACGGCCGACCGCCACCGCGACCTTGGACTTGGTCCCCACCGAGTCGGTGGAGCTGACCAAGACCGGGTCGGGAGGCAGATTGTTCCCCAGCTTCCAGATCGCGGCAAAGGGCCCGATTCCGGCCATCACCGAGGAGTTGTGGGTGGTGGCTGCCAGCTCGGCCACCCGCGCCACCGCCGCGCGTGCTCGGCCCCGGTCCACCCCCGCGTCGGCGTAGCGGCTCAGCTCAGTTCCCCGGCCCCTGCATCTCCGGTCAGCCCTCCAGGGCCAGCTTGTCCATCTCCAGCTGCTGGGGGACCTGGACCGGGTAGGCGCCGTCGAGGCAGGCGAAGCAGAAGCCGGACCCGGTGGCGCCCGCGCGCAGCGCGTGTCGGAGGCCGCCCAGGCTGAGGTAGGCGAGAGAGTCGGCTCCGATCAGGTCGCGGACCTCTTCCAGCGTTCGACCGGCGGCGATCAGCTCACTCCGGCTGGCGATGTCGATTCCCATGAAGCAGGGGAAGCGGATGGGTGGGGAGGCGACCCGCATGTGGACCTCCAACGCCCCCGCCCGGCGCAGCGCCTCCACGATCTGGCGCGAGGTAGATCCCCTCACGATCGAGTCGTCAACCAGGATCACCCGCTTGCCCTCAAGCACGTGCCGCATCGGGTTGAATTTGAGTCTGATCCCGGCGTCTCGCATCGCCTGATCCGGTTGCAGGAAGGTGCGGTTGATGTAGCGGGACTTCATCATCCCCTCCGCGAAGGGTACGCGGCTCTCCTCCGCGTATCCGATCGCGGCGGGGGTCCCCGAGTCCGGCAGAGGGATCACCAGGTCAGCCGAGACCGGCGCTTCCTGAGCGAGCCGGACCCCCATCGCCCGCCTCGCCTCGTAAAGGCTGCGGTCCTGAAGCACCGAGTCGGGCCTGGCGAAATAGATGAACTCGAAGGAGCACATGGCCGGCTGGCGGCGCACCCCGAAGCTGGCGCTGCGCAGGCCGGCCTTGTCGATGGTGACGATCTCCCCGGGACGCACCTCCCGCACCAGCTTGGCACCCACCACGTCAAGCGCGCAGGTCTCACTGGTGACGATGTATCCGTTGCCTCCGGGGGCGTCGAGGTCTCCCAGCCGACCGATGCACAGCGGCCGGATCCCCAGCTCGTCGCGGGCGGCAACCAGGCTGTCTCGGGTGATGAAGCCCAGGGAATAGGCGCCCTGGGCGCGCGGCAGCGCTCGCTGCAGGACCACCTCCAGCCGCTCTCCGGGGGTGCGGGCCAGGAGAGTTGCCAGCACCTCACTGTCGCTGGAGGTTTCGAAGTGCTGTCCCTCCTCCACCAGGCCGGCGTGCAGCGCCTGGGTGTTGGTCAGGTTGCCGTTGTGGGCCAGTGCTACCGGCCCCAGCTGGCCGTGATCGAACAAGAACGGCTGGGCGTTGCTCAGCCGGGAGGATCCGGTGGTCGAGTAGCGGGTGTGCCCGATCCCGACCGGGCCGCGCAGCGGCGACAGCACGTCGGCGGAGAAGACCTGGCTTACCAGACCCATCTCCCGATGCAGGTGGAACTCCTCACCGTCGGAGGTGCAGATCCCGGCGGATTCCTGGCCTCGATGCTGGAGCGCATAGAGACCCAGATAACAGAGGTTGGCCACATCCTGGCCGGGGGCGAATATGCCGAAGATGCCGCAAGCCTCGTGCAGCTTGTCGGGCTCGGTCGCCTCCCAAGCGGCGGCGACCTGGAGCTGGGCAGCGGAGCCTGCCTTGGCTGTCACTGGGACAAGAATAGCTGGATTCCGATTCCAGTCCTCCCCGCAGTCTGGATTCCGAGCAACCTCATCGCTGCGGGCTCGGGGACGAGTCCATCTGCGCAGAGATCGCGCCCGACCAGGCGATCGCCGCCTGCTCTAAGCCGATCTCAGCCACCCCCTCGACGGCGATCGTCGCTCCACCCACCGAGCCCAGGGCGGCGAACTCGGTGTTGAACTGGGCGAAGAGTGCCGCAGCCGCGGCCAGCCGGCCAGTGGGAAGGCTGACCAGATACCGACCCTGCGTCTCGCCGAAAAGCAGGCCGAAGCGCCAATTGGGGGAGGATTCCTGCGGAGGGTCCAAGGGGGGGCTGATTCGAGCCCCCAGGCCCCCCAGGAGCGCAGATTCGGCCAGGGTCACCGCGAGCCCACCCAGGGCGCAGTCATGGGCAGAGCTGAGCAGCCCGTGGTCGATCGCGGCCAGGATCGCCTGGGCCGACCGCGCCTCGCGGGATAGGTCAAGCTCGGGGGCGGGTCCTTCTAGAACTCCATACGCGATCCGCTGGTACTCGGAACCACCCAGCTCCACCTGGGCCGGTCCGGCTCCGGGCGCCCCCACCAGCGCCACCAGGTCGCCTTCGGCCAGGAATCCAGCCCCCAGACGGCGGCTCAGGTCAGGCAGGAGTCCGACCAGCCCTAGCGTAGGGGTTGGGGGAATGCCCCGACCAGCGAACTGGTTGTAGAGGCTGACATTGCCGCTGACCACCGGGATCCCCAGTTCCCGAGCGGCATCGGCCAGCCCCCCGATGGCCTCCTCGAGTTGCCACATGATCTCGGGGCGGTCGGGGTCGCCGAAATTGAGGCAATTGGTGATCCCGATCGGCGCTGCGCCGACGCAGGCCAGGTTGCGCACCGCCTCGGCGAGGGCGATGGCGGTCGCCCGCCGAGGCTCCAAGCCCACCGATCGGTGGGCGCTGTCGATAGTCAGGGCCAGGCCATCGGACCGACCGCGCAGCCGCAGGACCGCGGCGTCACCGCCCGGACCCAACACCGTGTCGTCGCCGACCTGGTGGTCGTACTGACGCCAGATCCACTGGCGGTCGCCGCAGTTCGGCGAGGCCAGGAGCCTCAGCCAGGCGTCCTCCGGGGACCAAGGCGGGGTGGCCGCCAGGGGGTCGGCCGCGACCAGAGACGATAGCTGGGGAGCCCGAGCCACCGGATGGCGCTCGGGGAAGCCGGCGATCAGCAACTGGAGCGGGAGGGCAGCCACCTCACTCCCGTTCTCGGTGATCCGAAAGAGCGGCTGCTCAATCACCCGGCCCACGACCTCGCAGTGCAGCCCCCAGCGCCGGAAGGCCGTGCGGAAGCGCTCCTCGCTCCCCCGCCGGACCACCAGCACCATCCGTTCCTGCGACTCGCTGAGCATGACCTCGTAGGGAGTCATGCCCCGCTCCCGGCGACTGACCTTCTCGACGGCGATCTCGAGCCCGACCCCGCCGCGCTGGGCCATCTCGGCACAGCTACTGGTCAACCCCGCGGCCCCGCAGTCCTGGAGCCCGATCAAGTCCGGGTCTCCGGTCAATTCGAGGCAGGCCTCGAGCAGACATTTCTCCAGGAACGGGTTGCCCACCTGCACCGCCGGACGACGCCCTTCCGCCTCCTGGTCCAGCTGCACCGAGGCGAAGGTCGCCCCATGGATCCCATCCCGGCCGGTGTCCGCCCCCACCAGCAGCAGGGAATTACCGGGGCCGCTGGCTCGAGCCTTGACGAGCTGATCGCGCTGGACCAAGCCCACACACATGGCGTTGACCAGGCAGTTGTGCTGGTAGGCCTCATCGAAGTATGTCTCGCCACCGACCGTCGGCACCCCGATGCAATTGCCGTACCAGCCGATCCCTTCCACCACCCGGGCGAAACGGTGGCGCTGGCCGGGGTCCGCCAGATCGCCGAAGCGAAGTCCGTCGAGGAGCGCCACCGGCCTTGCCCCCATGGCGAAGACGTCTCGCAGGATTCCCCCCACTCCGGTGGCGGCACCCTGAACCGGCTCGATCGCGCTGGGATGGTTGTGCGACTCGATCTTGAAGCAGCAGAGAAGGTCGCCACCGAGATCCACCACCCCGGCGTTCTCCCCGGGTCCCTGGACCACCCGCCCGCCTTCGGAAGGCAGCCGTCGGAGCAGCGCCCGGGAGGTCTTGTAGCTACAGTGCTCGGACCACAGGGCTCCGATCATCCCCAGTTCGAGCCGGTTGGGCGCGCGGCCAAGCTGGTCCGCCGCCGAACGGTATTCCGACTCGCTGAGCGCCAGCTCCCGCAGCTCGGCACTCGTCGGAGGAGAGTCGGCCGCAGCAGGCCTCATCCGGGCAGCGCGGCTAGGTGCTGGATCGCCGAGTTGAAAAGCTGCAGCCCCTGGTCGGATCCCAGGAGCGCTTCGCAGGCCCGTTCAGGGTGAGGCATCAGCCCCAGGACATTGCCCTGCTGGTTCAGGATCCCGGCAATGTTCTGAAGCGACCCGTTGGGGTTGGCCCGGTCCGAGATCTCACCGTTCTGGTCGCAGTAGCGGAGCGCCACCCGCCCCTCGGCATTGAGCTGGGCCAGTGCCTCCGGTGCGGCGTAGAAGCGACCCTCCCCGTGCGAGATCGGAACCCGCAACGGCTGGCCCGGCGGGCAGGCGGCTAGGAAAGGAGACTGGGTGGACTCCACCCGCAGCCAGGTTGGCTGGCAGCGAAATTGCAGACTCGAGTTGCGCAGTAGGGCACCCGGGAGCAGACCGGCTTCGCAGAGGATCTGGAAGCCATTGCAGATGCCCAGCACCAGCCCACCTCCCCGGGCGTGCTCCCGGACCGCCTCCATCAGGGGCGCGAAGCGGGCGATTGCTCCCGCACGCAGGTAATCCCCGTAGGCGAACCCTCCCGGCAAGATGACCACGTCGCACCCCTTGAGGTCCCGGTCGGCGTGCCAGAGCGGCACTGCCACTTCCCCGGTGAGCTCCACCGCGTGGGCACAGTCCCGGTCACTCCAGGTGCCCGGGAAGACGGCGATTCCGAAGCGGACCGTCAAGCGTCGGGGACCAGCCGCAACTTGGCCCGGTAATCCTCGATCACCCCGTTGCAGAGCAGCCGCCGACACATCTCCTCGACCCGCGCCTCGGCCGACTCCAGATCGTCCTCCGCCAGCTCCAGGCTGATGAACTTCCCCACCCGGACGCCTTGCACTTGGGGATATCCCAGCGCATGGAGGGCATCGGTGACGACGAGCCCCTGGGGGTCGTTGACCACCTCCTTGAGGGTGACCACCACCTCGGCTACAAATCGGTGCCGGTGATCCGTCTCGAGGCCTCCAGATAGCGGCTGCGGGTTTCCTCGACCAGCCTCAGCGGCAGTGCGGGCGCGGGCGGATTGCGGTCCCACCCGGTGGAGAGCAGGTAGTCGCGGATCGGCTGCTTGTCGAACTCGTGGGGAGGCTCGCCTCCCGCTTGATCTGCATCCCAGAACCGGGACGAGTCCGGGGTGAGGAGTTCATCGATCAGGGTCAGGGAACCGTGGACGAAGCCGAATTCGAACTTGCTGTCGACCAGGGTGAAACCCACCTCCTGGCAGTGGGCTTGAGCCCGCCGGAAGATTTCGAGGCTCAACTCCTCGAGCCGGCGCGCGAGCTCACTCCCGACCTGCTCGGCGAGCTGCTTCCGGGTGATGTTCTCGTCGTGGCCGTGGTCGTTTTTGCTGGCGGGAGTGAAGCGGAGCTCGGGCAGCTCGGCCCCGAATGGGAGTCCCGGTGGGACTGGCTCGGAGGCCAGCTGGCCGGTTGCCTGGTATTCCTGCCAGCCACTTCCCGCGAGCCGGGCGCGGACCACGCATTCGACATCGATCCGCTCCGCCTTGCTCACCCGCATCGCCCGGCCTTCCAACTTCGCCAGGGGCCCGACGAGGAATGCCGTCGCGTCATCCTCGAGGAGGTGATTGGGTACCAGGTCAGCGGTTTTACCAAACCAATATCGGGACATGGCCGTCAGCACCCGACCCCGGTCGGGGATCAGGGTCGGCAGCACGCTGTCAAAGGCGGAGATGCGATCGGTGGCAACTATCAGCAGTTGGTCGCCCAGATCGAAGGTGTCCCGCACCTTGCCCCGCCGGAAGAGCGGCAGCCCGGGAATCTCGACCTCGCCGATGTGATCTTGCACCCCGCTTCCTCCGTGAACTCCTTGCAGGCCTGATCGGGCAGGCGATCCCTCAACCATCGGCCGGATCCCCACGGTTCGCCTCCCCCGGCCGCTGGAGCAGTCCGAGTCGGTAAAAGCTCTCGTCGATCTGGGCCAGGTAGGGCTGGAGGTCGAAGCAGGCTGACAGCTGCGCGGAGCTGAGCCGGGCGGCCACCTCGGGGTCCGCCTGGGCGGCGGACCGAAAGTCGCCACCCGGGCGGTCGGACTCCAATGCCAGTGACTGCACCAGTCGGTAGGCACCCTCCCGGGGCTGGCCCGCCCGAATCAGGGCCAGCAGCAGCAACTGGCTCTGCGAGATCTGGCCTCGCCGCTCCAGGTTGGTCCGCATGACCCCCTGGTCCACCTCTAGCCCATCCAACACTTGGGCCATGGTTCGGAGGATATGCACGCTGGCCATGGTGGCGTCGGGGAGCGCGACCCGCTCCACCGAGGAGTGGGAGATATCCCGCTCGTGCCAGAGCGCGACGTCCTCCATCCCCGCGACCGCCCAACCTCGGAGCAATCGGCTGAGCCCGGATACCTGCTCCAGTCGCACCGGGTTCCGCTTGTGGGGCATGGCGGACGAACCCTTCTGACGCTCGCCAAAGGGCTCGCGGACCTCCCCCACCTCGGTGCGCTGCAGGTGGCGCAGGGTCGTGGCCAGCCGTTCACAGACTCCGCCCAGGAGAGCCAGGGAGCAGAGGTAGGCGGCGTGGCGGTCCCGGGCGACGACCTGAGTGGTGATCGCCGCCGGCTCCAGCCCCAGCTCCCTCAGCGCTAGCACCTCCACCTCCGGGCTCAGGGTGGCGTGGGTGCCGACGGTCCCTGACAGCTTGCCCACCTCGACCTCGCGCGCGGCGGCTTGAAATCGTTGCCGCGAGCGGCGTAGCTCGTCCAGGTGATTGGCCATCACGAAGCCGAAGGTGATCGGCTCGGCATGCATCCCATGGGTCCGGCCGGCCATCGGGGTTTGGCGATACCGCAGGGCTAGTCCGGAGGCACTCTCCAGCAACCGGTCCAGGTCGGCGAGGATGATCTGGCTGGCCTCTCTGAGCTGGAGGGCCAAGGTCGTATCGACGACATCCTGGCTAGTCATGCCCAGGTGGATCTGCGAGCCCTCGTCGCCCAGCTCCTCCTGGACCGCGCTGACAAAGGCAGCCAGGTCGTGACCCTGCTCCGACTCGATCTGGGCCACCCTCTCGACGGAGGGCGGCTTAGCCTGGCGAAGCGCCTGGATTTGGGCGGGAGGGATCTCCCCCAGGGCCGCTCGGGCCTCACACACGGCCAGTTCCACTTGAAGCCAGAGCCGCAGTCGGCTCCGATCCGACCATAGCTCCCGAAGTTCCGGGGGGGCGTAGCGGTCGATCATGGTCGACCGCCTGGCAAGGGTCGCTGCAGCGGCACGGCCAATGTCACCTCAGGTGAGTATAAGTGGCGGCCGCCAGCGCGAGCCTCCCCGCCTGCCCTGGTCGGGCTTCCTCGCCGAAGCGGAGCTAGATCGGTCATGGCGACCGCTGCCCCAGCCCCAGATTGGGTCTGGCTAACGGGCACCCCCGACCTCGCGATCGCCGGCGGCGCGGGTTGGTCACCCCGGGGTACCTTGGTCGGGTGGGCAAGGGACCGGCTCGGGTATTCGTAACCGCTTGCCCCGCCCGAGCGTTGGTGGTTCGGGTCCAAGGCATTCGGCGGTGAGACTCCCCCCGGAGCACGAGGAGAGGCTGATCGTCCGGGCCCAGGCCGAACCGGAAGCCTTTGGCGAACTTTATGACCAATATTTCCCGCAGATCTACCGGTACGTTGCTTCCCGAGTCCGGAGTGCGGATTTGGCCGAGGACATCACCAGCGAGGTGTTTTTCAAGGCGCTCCGGGCGATCGGGCGCTATCGGCCGAGCGGCCATCCCTTTTCCGCCTGGCTCTATCAGATCGCCGTCAACACCATCACCGACCACTATCGCTCCCGAAAACGCGCCGAGGACAGCCTGGAGAGCGGCCCGGAGCTGGCCTCCGAAGGAGTTGCGGTGGAAGACGAGGTGGCCGCACGGATGGGACTGGACCAGATCTGGCAGGCCATCGAGTCGCTGCCTGAGCAGCAGCGCACGGCGATGACCCTCAAGTACTCCGCCGACCTCCCGCTTGCCGAGATCGGCCGAATCATGGGCAAGAGCGAAGGCGCGGTCAAGCTGCTGGTCTTCCGCGGTACCGCGACTCTGCGCGCGGCGCTACGCCCGCTACCGGTCGAGGCCGAGACGCACCATGGCTAGGTTCCTTCCCTGGCACAAGCGCCAGCCGGCACCGCCCGAAGGCGTCGATGCCGAGATGTGGGCGATCTTGCGGACCCGCGACGGGCGCTCTGACCCCGAGCTGGTCCGGGCCGCCGCCGAGATCCGGGCGCGGCTGCAGGCGCAGCCTCCAGCCGAACCCGATCCGGAGTTCCGCGCCCGACTGCGGGCCAACCTGATGCGAGAGGCTCGGGCCACCGGCAAGTCCCGGGTGCCACCGCGGCGCCTGGCGCTGCCGTTCTTCACCACCTTGGGAATCGCCGGCGTGGCCGCGCTTGCGGTGGTGGTGGCTTCGGTCGTGGCGTTCCCGTTGGCTCGGGGCCAGGTGAACGTTCAGGCGGCGGTCGCCGGCCACCACGACATCCCGGTCACCCAGGCAATTCGAATCAGCTTCAATCGGCCCATGGACGAGACCGCGGTGACCCGGGGTCTGCGCATCAGCCCCGCCGTCTCCTACCAGGCCAGTTGGCCCAATTCGAAGACGCTGGTTATCTCCCCGGCCCACGGGCTGGCTCCGAATGTGGGTTATGTGGTGACCATTCCGCAACCCGATATCAAGGCGCAGAACGGGGCCCTGGCACCTACCGGTCTGGTCATCCCCTTCGGCACCGGGTCGGTCCCCTCCACCCCCCAGGGCCAGATCCCCACCGTCGTGTCGGTGACCCACGTCGCCGTCACCTCGGGCGTGACCTCCCTCAGCTATATGCCGGATGGAGCTTTGATGGTGTTGAGCTCGAGTACACCGGTGGCGGTGCCCGCCAGTGCACAGTCACCCAGCCCCAGTCCCTCCCCGACTGCGACCCCTGGCCAGTCCGCGGCACCCGGACTTTCGTTCGGGACTCTTTACGTGCTCAGCCCGTCGCTGCGAACGGTCGCCTTCAAAGCCGAAGGGGCGGTCGCCTCCCCGGACAGCCAGGAGATCGCCTACTGGACCCCGGGGGTTGCCGGCACGCTCGAGCTGGACGTGGTCGCCGCCAACGGCAGCGGCACGCCGGAAACGCTGGCAAGCTCCGCGGAGTCCAACCCCGGTCTGGCCTGGCTCGATAACGGCGACCTCATCTTTGCGGCGGCCGGTCAGCTCCGCAAGGTCAGTCTGGACGGGGCGATCACCACGGTGGACCCTACGGTGAACGTCGATCCCAGCGGATTCTTCACGGTCTCGCCATCGGCCCAGGCGCTCTTCGCCAGTCCCGGTGGAGTGCCCACGATCTACTCCCTCCCCGGCGGGTCGGCGAACCCTCTGCCCAACCTCGTCGGGGGACCCGCCTGGGCAGCGAACGGTAACGACCTGGCCTACGTCGCAGCCACCGCTGGCGGCGAGGCCATCGACTTGACATCTGATCTCGGGACTCGGATCACGGCCGTGCTGTCCGCGCCAGCCGGAGTTCGGCTCAGCGGCTTGAGCTTCGACCCCACCGGCACCTATCTGACCTATGTCACTACGGCCCCTGGTCAGCCGTCCCAGCTGAACGCCGTGGATGTCCAATCCAAGGCGAGCGGCCCGGTGGGCACCCTCACCGCAGTCAGCAATCCTGTCTGGGCGCCTTCCGGCAATCAGCTGTCCGCCCTGGTCGCGGTATCCGGCACCACCACTCAGGACGTCTCCAGTCTGCTTCTGTCCGGCGGTCCCCCGCCCAGCCCAGCTGGCGATCCGGCGGCCGCGGCCGCCCTCGCGACAGCCTCCGACCTGGCTCAGTTTCAGGTGACGGCGGGGCCAGCTGCGGAGGCGGACATCAGTGCCCTCCTGGCGCCGGGGACGAGCCTTGCTCCCTCGGTGCTGCTGCCGGGAAGATTTGACCGCTTCTACGCCGTCTCCACGACTCCGACCGCGCCAGGTTCCACGTCCTTCAGCGTCGCCTTAAATCTGGTGCGTGACGCCACCAGTTCCGCGGGCCCGGCGTACCTGCCGGAGACGGTGACCGTGCAGACTGCGGGAACATCGCCTTTGATCAGCAACATCGCTCCCGGCACGCTTACCCCGGTACCGACCGGTCCCCTCGTGGTGAGTGTCGCGGCGACCACGAGCAGTATCGGTACCACGGTGTTCGCGATCCATTTTGATTCCGACCTGAATCCCCTCACCGTGGGTGCCCAGTCCATCAGTCTCAGCGTGGGAGGACAGGTAGTTTCCGGGGCTCAATTCAACTACTCCGCCCTGACGCGTACCGAAACGGTCACCATGAATGGGCTGCCCGCTGGCGCAGTCACCTTGACGGTCTCGCCACCGCTTGCCGACATCGACAACACGCTTATGCAGAGCGCCTACCAGGTGGTGCTGCAGCCCCAACCAGTAAGCGCGGGCTGATCCCCCGACCCCTGGCGCGGGGGTGTTACCCGCCGTTACTTGGCCGCAGCGATGGCGGCCGCGATCGCTGCAACATGCTGAGCCTGGCCAGAATTATGCGCCAGATTCTGCGGCTGCCGATCCCGCCATTCTCCGGCCGTTTCCAGCAGGTCTGGATGATTGGCAATGAACTCGGTGGTCAGTCTGCCTTGGAGGAAGTCCGGATCCTCCAGGAGCGCCGCATGGAAGGGAATGTTGGTGATGATTCCGCGAATCAGATACTCCCGCAGCGCCCGCCGCCCCCGACTGGCCGCTTGGTCCCGACTGTCGCCGTGCACAATCAGCTTGGCAATCATGGAATCGTAGAAGGGACTCACCATGCCGGTGCCCGCTAGCGAACTGTCGACTCGGACCCCCGGGCCCGAGGGCTGATGGTAGGCAGTGACCCGCCCCGGGGTGGGCTGGAAATCATGCCACGGGTCCTCGGCATTGATGCGGCATTCGATGGCCCATCCCCGCCAACTGATTTGCTCCTGGCGCCAGGGCAGGGGCTCGCCCAGCGCCACTTTGATCTGGGCCACAACCAGGTCGATCCCGGTCACCAACTCGGTCACCGGATGCTCCACCTGCAGTCGAGTGTTCATCTCCAGGAAGTAGAAGGTTCCGCGTGATTCGATGAACTCGACGGTGCCGGCGTTCACGTAGCCCACCGCCTGGGCTGCCCTGATCGCGGCCTGTCCCATCTCCTGGCGAGTGTCGGGACGGATGGCGGTTGAGGGGCATTCCTCCACCAGCTTCTGGTGGCGGCGTTGGATCGAGCACTCGCGCTCTCCCAGGTGGATGGTGTTTCCCCGGGAGTCTGCCAACACCTGGATCTCGATGTGGCGCGGGTCGGTTACCAAACGCTCGAGGAACACGCGCGGGTCACCGAAGAAGCGCTGGGCCGACTCCTGGCAGCTGGTGATGGCAGCCCTGAGCTCCTCCTCGTCGTGGGCGGCGCGCATCCCGATGCCCCCACCCCCGGCTGAGGCTTTCACCAGGACTGGAAAGCCGATCTCTCGGGCCGCCGCCAAAGCCGCCGACTCGTCGACGATCGCGTCCGTGCCCGGGACCACGGGGACCCCCGCCTCTTGCATCCGTTGGCGGGCTCGCACCTTGTCCCCCATCGCCCGCATCGCCTCCGCGGGGGGACCGATGAAGGTGATCCCCTTGGCCAGGCAGGCTTCCGCCAGCAGCGGATTCTCGGAGAGGAAACCGTACCCGGGATGGATGGCATCCGCGCCGGCCTCCTGGGCCGCACCAATGATCCTTTCCAAGTTGAGGTAGGACTCGCTGGGAGACGCCGGGCCGATCTCCACCGCCGCGTCGGCAAGCCGGACGTGGAGAGCTCCCCGATCCGACTCCGAGTAGACAGCTACCGACCTCAGCCCCAGGTCGCGGCAAGCCCGGATCACTCGAACGGCAATCTCGCCGCGGTTCGCGATCAGCACGGTGCCGAAGGGACTCACCACGGGCTAGGCGATCTGGACCAGGACGTCGCCTCGGCTGACAACCTGCCCCACGGCCACCAGCACCGCCGTCACGGCGCCTGACCGATCCGAAGGAATCTCGTTCTGCATCTTCATCGCCTCCAGCACAACCACGGTCTGACCCACCGTCACCTGGTCCCCGACCTGCACGGCGAGGCGGGCGATCAGCCCCTGCATCGGCGCCTTCACCCCCTCGCTCGCGAGCGGCGGCGGAGCCGATCCTCCGGCGCCGCTCACGGCAACTCCCCCCCCCAGGCCGGCTCCGTCCGTGGCGGTCACCCTGACCGAGAACACCTCGCCGTCCACCTCAACGGAGAACTCCCGCGCCGGAGCAACCGGGGTGGGTGCGGGCACCGGCTCAGCGGGAGGCGGCGGTGGGGCGGGAGCTACCTCGGCCGGAATCGCGGCGGCGTCTCCGATCGGTTCGCTGAGATCGCCTCCGTCCACCACCGCCGCGGGTAGGGCCACAGCTCCGGGCAACTCCTGCTCGTCCTCGAGCCGCTCAACGCGGGCCTCCCCGCGGAGGAGTGCGGCGGTCGAGACGGGAAAGAGCAGAAAGCTGAGCAGCTGGGAGTCCGACGGCTCAGCCCAGCCTTGCCGGGCCATGGTCTTACGGGTTTGCTCGAGCGCCGGCTCCAGCACCTCGGCGGGCCGTACGGTAATCGGCTCCTCTCCTCCGATGACCAGCTTCTGGATCTCGGGATCAACCGCGCCGGGCGGCTGCCCGAACAGCCCCAGAAAGTAGTCCTTCACCTCCTGGGCCACCGTCAGATAACGCTGACCCGAGGCGACGTTGGCGACGGCCTGGCTGACCACTACCTGGGCGATCGGGGTGATCAGCGGCGGGTACCCCATCTCCGCCCGAACGCGAGGAATCTCCTCCAGTACCGCGGGGAGCTTCCCCTGGGCCCCTTGGGTCTCGCACTCGCGACGCAGGTGCTCCAGGACCGATGGCGCCAGCTGGGTCCGCAGGGTCGACGTGTCGTACTGCCATCCACGGGGGTCGGAGATGGCCTGGTAGAGAGGCATCAGTTCATCCAGCGCGTCCGCCGCCGCCAGAACCCGGCGCTCGTCGAGACGGGGCTGCAGGTCCGTCCCCCGCAGCGCGGCGTAGACCCCCTCAGTGCTGGGCAGCGACGCGCCGCCGGCCAGCGGCGAAAGGCAAACGTCGAGGCTCCGGGCCCCGGCCTCGGCCGCCGCCAGATAGGCGAAGGATGCCTGGCCGGTGATCGTGGCGCAGTGCACACTGACCGGGAGCTGCGTCCGCTCGCGGAGCCCCTCCACCAGGGCCCGAGCCGAACCGGCTCCCAGCAGTCCCGCCGGATCGAAGACACAGAGGCTCTGGTATCCGAGGCCGGCCAGTTCCATCCCCAGGGCGATAAAACTCTCCTCGCTGTGGACCGGGCTCTCGGTGAAGACCAGAGTCCCCTCCGGATGCTTGCCGACAGCCCGGACCGCCTCGGCGATATGGGCCAGATTGCGGGCGTCGTTCAGCGGGTCAAAGCAGCGAAAGACGTCCAGGCCACACTCCGCCGACAGGGAGACGAAGCTGTCGACTGCATCATCGGGAAGCGGCCGGTACCCCACCAGCGACTGGCCCCGAATCAGCCCCACCAAGGGAACCGAGGTGTTGGCCCGGATTGATCTGAGTCGCTCGAATGGGTCCTCGCCGAGATGCTCCAGCGACACCTCAAAGGTGGCGCCGCCGAACACGTCCAAGCCAGCGTAGCCGCACCCCTCCAGCTTTGCCAAGAGGGAGAGGAGGTGGCGCGTCCGCACTCGACTCAGGAGCAACGTCTGCTGCCCGTGCCGCAGGCAGCTCTCGATCAGTCCGATCGGGGCCATGAACTGCCAAGGGTAACGGCAGGGGCGGTGGTGACGCGAGCTGCTGCGTTCCGACTGCGGGGTCGCAAAGCTCCGTCGGCCAGCGGTGCGTCACCGATTTTTTTCGTTGACCGCCTTCCCCGGCTGTCGTACCCAATCCGGCCAGCCAGTCTTCCGAGGCGGTCGGGAGAGAGACCACGCGGGCCTGGGCGCAGCAACCCCGGAGCTGACCCCCGCTACCCGGCGCGCCAATGGGATGATCGCCGGCGGCGGACAGATGGGAAGGGCCACCCACCAAGCGCGGGTCAGCTCGCCCAGGGGAGCGGCCGACGCCATGCCCCCGAAGCTGCTCTGGCTCGGCCGGCTCGGCCGCTTCGCGGGCCGACCGGCAGAAGCTACCGATCGCTCCCGGAGCGCCGCCACTGCTGGCTCACCTCGACCGGACGGAGAGCTCCAACGGTTGGGGCTGGAGCGGTCGCCGTCCAGCCTTCTCCCCATCTCGGTCTAGCGCCGCGGTTGAGCCTGGCAGCCGACGCAGCGAGTGGCCCACGGCAACACCTCCAGCCGAGCCGCCGGGATTGATTGGCCACAATCATCGCAGCAGCCGTAGGTGCCGGCGTCCAGCTTGCCCACCGCCGCCCGCACCTCCGCGCCCAGCTTCTCCAGCTCGCCCGCGGTCCGAGAGCGGGCCGCCCGGTCCGCCACCTCGGCCACGTGATCGCCGGCGCGCTTGCCGTACTGCACCTGGCTGCCCGGCTCCGGGGCCTCCACCGCGAGGGAGCCGGCCTCAGCCGCGAGCTGGGTCAACTTCGCCTCCAGCAGCCGCCGAGCCCGCTGCTCTTGGCGGACCGCCGCCGCGGACGGGGTGGCGTCGGACAACCGAGACCCCTCTAATGCAGGCCAGCTAAGACCGGAGCGCACCCCCGGACCAACGGTGCGGACTCCGCTCAGGCACCGATGTCCTGACGGTACCTCATCCCCGGAAAGCTAATCGCCGCCAGGCCCGAATATGCCTTGGCCCGGGCGGCCATTTGATCTCGGCCCAGGGCGGTGCAGATCAGCACCCGCCCCCCACCGACCTCGATCCCTCCCCCCGGACCGGCACGCGTCGCCATTTGGAACACCTGGCACCCCAGCCGCTCGGCCTCCTCGATGCCCTGCACCTGGCCACCGGGGGCGACCGCATCGGGGTACGGTTCTCTCGCCGCTACCACCCCCACACAGGCTCCGGACCGCGGCTCGGGATCGGGGTCGCTCAGATGGCCCCCCGCGCTCTGCCACAGGAGCGGCACGGGGTCAGGCAGCAGCGGCAGCTGGACCTCGATCTCCGGATCGCCAAATCGGGCGTTGAACTCCAGCACCTGGATCTCTTGGCCGATCAGCATCGCCCCCACGTAGAGGCACCCTCGGTAAGGCGCGCCCAGCCGGATCATCTCCTGGAGCGTGGGCTCGACCACCTCCTGGAGAACCCGGCGATTCAGGGCCCGCCAACCCCGGGGCGGGGCCGGAGCATAGCTTCCCATGCCTCCGGTGTTACCTCCCTGGTCTTGGTCGAAGGCCCGTTTGTAGTCGTGTGCCGGGGGCAGCATGACTGCGGTCTCACCGTCGCAGATCGCAAAGAAGGACGCTTCCTCACCGACCAGGCAGTCCTCGATCAGCACCCTCGAACCCGCCGACCCCAGCTCTCGCCGCCGGAGGAGAAAGTCCACCGCCTCTTGGGCCTGGTCGGCGGTGTGACAGACGAAGGCACCTTTGCCCAGAGCGAGCCCGTCCGCCTTGACTACCACGGGGGCGCCGCGCCGACGCAGGTGCTCCAGCGCCTCTAGGTGATCATCGAATACCTCGAAGGCCGGGGTGGATACACCGGCCCGCTGCATCACCTGCTTGGCATAGATCTTGCTGGACTCCAGCTGACCCGCCTCCCGACCGGGACCGAAGCAGCGAATCCCCGCCGCCACCAGCGCGTCCCCCACTCCGGCGGCCACGGCGGCGTCGGGGCCCAAGATCACCAGGTCGACCCGCTCCGCCTGGGCCAGGGCCGTCAGCCCCGCGGAGTCGGAGACCGCGAACTCCCGGTTCTCACCCAGCAGCCCGGTGCCGGGGTTCCCCGGAGCGCAGATGACCCGGTCGACCAGCGGGCTCTGCCGAACGGCCCAAGCCAGGGCGTGCTCCCGGCCGCCTCCCCCCACCACCAGCACCGTCAGAGCTCGGCTAACGGGGGTCGAGGTCACTCCCACTCAATCGTCGAGGGGGGCTTGCTGCTGATGTCGTAGACCACCCGGTTCACCCCGGGGACCTCGTTGACGATCCGGCGGCTGATGTCCGAGAGAACATCGTAGGGCACCCTAGCCCAGTCAGCGGTCATCCCGTCATCGGACTGGACGATCCTCACCGCCACCACGTTGGCGTAGGTGCGGAAATCACCCATCACTCCGACACTGCTGATCGGAGTCAGGATGGCGAAGCTCTGCCATACCCGGTGATAGAGGCCGCTGCGCTTGATCTCGTCGATCACCACCCAGTCGGCGCTCCGCACCGTTTCCAGCCGCTCCCTGGTCACCTCTCCGATGATCCTGATCGCGAGCCCGGGGCCCGGGAATGGCTGTCGCTGGATCACATCGTCGGGCATTCCCAGCGCCCGCCCGACGCGACGAACCTCATCCTTGAAGAGGTAGCGGAGCGGCTCCACCAAGGAGAAGCTCATCCCCTCGGGCAACCCCCCCACGTTGTGGTGGGTCTTGATCTTGTGGGCACCGAATGTGTCCGGGGCGGTGCTCTCGATCACGTCCGGATAGAGCGTGCCCTGAGCTAAGAAGGGCACCGCTCCCAGCCTTCTGGTCTCCTCCTCGAACGCGGTGATGAATTCCCTGCCTACGATCCGGCGCTTCTCCTCGGGGTCGATGATCCCTTCCAGGGCGTGCAGGAAGCGGTCCTCCGCCTCCACCCGGACGATCTTCATCCGCATGCTCCGGCCGAGCGCCTCGATGACCCGATCCCCCTCGCCGCGACGAAGCAGTCCGTTGTCGACGAAGACGCAGGTGAGTTGATCGCCGACCGCCCGATGCACCAGCGTGGCCGCGACCGCCGAGTCGACCCCCCCGGAGAGAGCGCAGATCACCCGGTCGGATCCGACCTTCTGCCGGATCTCCTGGACCGCCCGCTCCACGAAGCTCTCCGGCGCCCAGCTTCCGCTGCAGCCGCAGGTTTGGTAAAGGAAGTTGCGCAGCATCTCCATCCCGAGGGGGGTGTGCGCCACCTCCGGGTGGAACTGAATGCCGATCCGCCCACCGGGTCCGGACATGGCCGCGACCGGGCTGTTGACCGTGTGAGCCACGGCGCGGAACCCCTGAGGCAGCGCCTCGATTACGTCACCGTGGCTCATCCATACCGACAACTCACTGGGCAGCCCCAGGAACACTCCGTCCTCGCTGTCGACAACCACTGACGCCAGGCCGTATTCCCGCCTCGAGGACGGTTTCACCCGGCCGCCCAGGTCGCTGGCCAGGAGTTGCATCCCGTAGCAGATGCCGAGGATGGGGATCTCCATTTGGTAGATGGCCGGATCGGGGTGGAGGGCGCCCTGGTCGTAGACGCTGGCGGGTCCGCCGCTGAGGATCAGGCCCCTAGGGTGGCGACGGGCGATCTCGCTGGCCGGGGCGGTGCCCGCGATCAGCTCGCAGTAGACGTTGAGTTCGCGAATCCGCCGCGCGATCAGCTGGGTGTATTGGGAGCCGAAATCCAGAACCAAGACCGTGTCGGTTCCGGCCGCCAGACCGAGGTCGGGCCCGGCCGGATTCGAGGGGGGGATGGCGGTGGTGGTCATCTTCGCCGCCCTGACCTCACCTCAGCGGGCCATCCCGACCTGCTGGGCCTGTTGGAATAGCTTCCCCTCGGTGAGGATGGTGGGGGCGATCACCAGCTCGGTCTGCTGGAACTCCTCGATCGTCCGGGCTCCGCAGACCCCCATCGCCGATTTGATTGCCCCCAGGAAGTTCTGGGTGCCGTCGTCGACTCGGGCCGGTCCCAGGAGCAACTCCCGGAGGGTGGCCTTGGTGCCCACCTTGATCCGAGTGCCCCGGGGCAGGTTGGCGTCGGGGGTCGCCATGCCCCAGTGATTCCCGTGTCCCGGAGCCTCCTCTGCCGAAGCAAAGACGGAGCCGATCATCACCCCGTCGGCACCCGACGCCAGCGCCTTGGTGACATCCCCACCGACCCGCATCCCGCCGTCGGTGATGACCGTGACCGGCTGGCCACCGGCCCGACGGTGGTCGTGGCGGGCCGCCGCCACGTCCGCTGTCGCGGTGACCTGGGGCACTCCGATTCCCAGGACCGCGCGCGTGGTGCAGGCGGCCCCAGGTCCGACGCCAACCAGGATTCCGGCCACTCCCGTGCCCATCAGCTCGAGCGCGGTGTAGTACTCGACGCAGTTACCCACCACGATCGGGAGGGATGAGTTCCGCACCAGCTGGGCGAAGTCAAGCTGCCGGTAGGAGCGGGAGATGTGGCGGGCGGTCAAGACCGTCCCCTGCACGAAGTAGATGTCGGCGCCGGCCTCAGCGACGATCGGGAGCTTGCGCTCAGCGTCGGCCGGGGTGGTCGAGACCCCGCAGACCACGCCCGCCCGCTTGATCTCTTGGATCCGCTGAGCGATCAGTTCGTCCTTGACGGGCTGGCGGTAGAGCTCCTGGAGCAGAACGTTCACCCGCTCCCGGGGCGCCTCGGCAATTTGCTCGTAGACCGCGGCCACGTCGTCGTAGCGACAGTTGATCCCATCGAGGTTGAGGACCGCCAGGCCGCCCAGTTTGCCCATCTCGATGGCGAAGTGGGCGTCGACAACCCCGTCCATCGCGGCGGCGAGGATCGGTACGCTGAGCTCAACCGCGCCGATGGTCAGCCGAATGTCGATCTCGTCGGGATTGATGGTGACCTTGCCGGGCACCAGCGCCACTTCGTCGAACCCGTAGGCCCGCCTTGCTCGTTTACCTCTTCCTAGTTCGATATCCAAGCAAGGTTTCCTCCGTTGGTCTAGGTGCGCGAGGACCACCGAACCGAGCGCCAACCCGAGATCAAGCATAGCAGACGCGCCCCGGCTATCCCTAGCCCTGACCCAGTATCTAGTGGGTACGGCTGCCCCGACCCCCCCCAGGTAGTGTGCACTGAGGTCGGGATGGGCCTAGCTGGTCTGGAGCCGCGCCCGAATCACCAGCCGGTGGGAGTCGATCCAGAGCGGCGTGCAGGTGATCACGGTGATCCAGCTCCCGGTGCTGATCGGCTGCAGCTGGGTGACTTGGGATGGGTACTCGGTCCAGATGTTGGTGATCAGGTAGGTGAACTGCTGGCAGCTGCGATTGGTGAGCACGATGGGGTCGCCGTTCTTGAGCGTTCCCAGCGGCTCGAAGTTTGGCTCGCGATGGAGGGCATAGAGCCCATTTCCGGGCTGCCCCGGTCCCGGGGTGGTGGCGTAATGAACCACCGAGCGGTCCAGGAGAAGGGACCAGTTTCCGTTGCCGGCAACCCCTTCGATTCCGGAGAGGCTGGGGAAGTCGATCAGGGCGTATTCGGAGGCCGGGGAACCGCTGCCGCAACTGGGAGCAGTGGCCACGGGGCTGGCGCTGGGCTGCTGGATGGTCTTGACCTTAGGCAGCTTGGAGCTGAGCGCAGCACCCGGGTCACCCCACTTGTGGAGCGCCTGGGTGTCGGCGTGGGAGCGCTGCAGGACTCCGATCAGCGGCGGGATGAAGATCGCCAAGCCGACTACGATCAAGAGGACTCCACTGGCGGCCAGGGCGACACTCAATCGAATCTTGCCCGCCCAACCGGGAAGGCCCCTCGGAGGATTCTTCAACTAACGCTCCCTGTTGCCCGCTCGGTCATCCTAACCGAAGTCGCGGAACTCCCAATTGCCGTCACAGTCGCCGTGCAGCTTGTTACTCACCCGTGCCCAGACCACGATGGGTCGATCAAGGGGGTCCGGAACACAATCGGTTTGTGAGCCGATTTGCGAACCTAGACACCTTCAACGAGTGGAGCTCGGTGGGAGCTCCGGTGGGGTTAACGGCCTCCAAGATCCTGGTTATTGATGACGACCCAGCCGTGCTGCGGCTGGTGGAGTTGATCGCGGCGGAGAACGGCTACGACGTAGTCACCGCCACCACGGGCGCCAGCGGACTGCGGCTGCTGCTTGAGACCGAGCCAAACCTAGTTCTGCTCGACCTGGTCCTCCCCGACATGAGCGGCGTCGAGGTCTGCCGGCGGATTCGGTCGGCCGGGATCAAGGTTACCGTGCTGATGATCAGCTGCCTGCATGACCCCGAAGATGTGGTCGTCGGTTTGGAGGTCGGGGCCGACGACTATCTGCGCAAGCCCTTCGAGGTGCGTGAACTGGTGGCTCGGATCAACGCTCGGTTGCGCCGCGCTCAGCTCACCCGCGAAGCCGGTGGCGCCGAGCGGCTCCGCTTCCCCGGCCTGACCATCGACCTAGGCCGGCATGAGGTCCGCCGTGAGGGACGCGTGGTGGGGCTGACGCCCACCGAGTTCAAGATCCTGGTGGCTCTCGCCCGTCAATCCGGCGCGGTTGTCCCTCGTCCGCAGCTGATCGCGGAAGTCTGGCGTAACCGCGACCCCTATCGAGTTCACTCTCTGGACGCGCACCTCTACCGACTGCGCCGAAAGATTCAGCCGCGTGCGGACGGAGCCCATTACCTGCATGCGGTCATCGGGGCCGGCTACCGCTTTGAGTACCAACCCCCGGGCCGCGAAGCTCCCCGACCCCGCGTGCCTTACTTGCGCCTGGCGCGCTAAGGGTAAATCCCGCGGGCCTTGGCGGCTCGGGCGACCCGGCCCACCGCGATCAGGTAGGCCGCTTCTCTAAGGGAAACCTTGTGGCGCGCGTGGTACGCCCAGACCTGCTCACTGGCGCGCAACATTGCGCGCTCCAGTTGGGTGTTGATCTCCTGCTCGTCCCAGAAGAACGACTGCAGGTCCTGAACCCACTCGAAGTACGACACGGTGACTCCGCCGGCGTTGGCGAGGATGTCCGGTACCACGACGATTCCGTCCTCGGCCAGCACCGCTTCGGCGGCCGGCGTGATCGGTCCATTGGCCCCCTCCGCGACGATTCGCGCGCGCACCTGATTGGCGTTGGAACTGTTGATGGTGGACTCCACCGATGCGGGAACCAGCACCGTGACCGGCAGGCCCAAGATCTCTTGGCGCGATATCGACTCACCCGGGACCTGAGCGTCGGCCAGCTGTCCGCCTCCCAGTTTTACCTCCTCTAATCGAACCAAGTCGAGCCCGCTGTCGCAGTGCCAGCCCTCATGGCTGTCGGAGACCGCCACCACGCGGCAGCCGGCCTCCGCCAGGAGTCGGGCGCAGGTGCGCCCCACCTTGCCGAAGCCCTCCACCGCCACCGTCGCACCATCCAAGCTGAGTCCGGTGTTGCGTAGCGCATGGACCAAAATGATCGCGATGCCGCGCCCGGCGGCCTCCACTCGACCCAGCGAGCCGCCGGCCTCAATCGGTTTGCCGGTAACCGAGGCCGTGACCGAGAAACCCTGATGCATGGAGATGGTGTCCATGATCCAGGCCATGATCTGTGAATCCGTGCCGATGTCGGGGGCGGGGATATCACGTTCGGGTCCCAGCAGCAGGCTGATCTCCGTGGTGAAGCGACGGGTAAGCCGTTCCAGCTCGCGCGAGCTCATTCGGTGGGGATCCACGCAGACCGCCCCGGCAGCTCCACCAAAGGGCAGCGACATCAAGGCGGTCTTCCAGCTCATGGCCATGGCGAGCGCTTTGGTCTGGTCCAAGGTCGCGTCTGGCTCGTAGCGGATTCCCCCTTTGGCGGGTCCGCGGGCAATGTTGTGGTGGACCCGGTTGCCGACGAAGACTTCCACCGAGCCATCATCGAGAACTACGGGGAAGTGCACCTGAAAGATCCGTTTGACTTCACGCAGCACGCAGCGAGCGTCATCCTCGAGGTGCAGCAACTCGGCCGCCTGGTCCACTCGGTGTTGGGCAGTGGCGTACAGGTCCTCGCTACCGGGAGTCGGGGCGGGCGCGATCACCGCGTCAGTATAGGAGCGCTGCACCCTAAAATTGGGGCGATCGAGTGTCTGCTACGAGCCGGTAACGCTTTCCCGAGGGGGCACTAATCGGTTGACATCGTCACACTGATGCACGATTGTGTGGCACAATCAGATTAACTCGACCGTACGCACAGCCGGTTTAGCACGCTTTCACCCACGTCACAATCAAGACCGGCGTCAATAATCAAGGTTCACTCTGAACCGCAAGGCGCTCCGCCAATCGGCGCCGAAGCAATCTAGGAGGACACGGAACTATGCCCCGAACGCCCCGGAGAACTGGCACTAGGCGCGCAAGCGCGCGCCCTGCCACACGCACCGCACGAAGGCCGGCGACCAAGCGTGTCGCTGCACGCACCACCGCACGCAGCACTACTGCGCGTCGGACCACAGCACGGCGCACCACCCGCACCGCGCCGACGGCCGCCTCGCTCAGCAAGAACCTCACCTCGCAACTCAAGGCATTGGAAAAGCGCCTGGCTGATATCGAAAAGAAGCTGGATGCCGCGGTCGCCCGCACTCCGGCAGTGGCCCGCAGCGCGCGCAAGCCGGTCCGCCGCCCAGCCACGCGACGGAGCACCCCAGCCCGAGCCACTACCCGGACCGCGCGGAAGCCAGCTCGCCGCACCACCGCTCGTCGTGCCGCCACTACCGCGAGTGCGGCTCGGACCACCACTCGGCGCCGGACCACCCGAACGGCGTCCGCGCCGCGGCGCGCCGCGGCAGCCAAGGCGCCTCGGGCGGCGCGCAAGCCCACCGCTCGTAAGTCAGCCCGAGCAGCCGCCGCTCCCAAGGCAGCCCGTCGTCCCGCGAAGCGTCGGGGCCGGGTGACGCTTGCCAGTGCGGGCGGTTCGGGTACCGCCTGAGAGCGCTCTGTCGCTGAACTCTTAAATGGCAAGGGAGCGGGTCCCCGGACCCGCTCCCTTTTTTTGACGGGAGATTGCTGCGGTCAGGCGGCGAAGACTCGGCGCAAGCGATCGCCAGCTGCTTTGATATCCTCGCTGCTCACGTCGAGGTGGGTGACGCAGCGGACGGTGTGGCGGGTAAACGGTACCGTCAGCACTCCCTCGCGCCGGGCGCGCTCGACAATCAGGTTGGCATCCTCGGTGGTCCGCAACAGAACGATGTTGGTCTGCACCAGCGTCGGATCAACCGTCAGCCCAGGCACCGACTGGAGTGCCTCCGCCAAACTCCTCGCGTGGCGGTGATCGTCCGGGAGGCGACCGAGGTTGTGATCGAGGGCGTAGAGTCCGGCCGCGGCCAGGATGCCCACCTGGCGCATGCCGCCGCCCAGCCGTTTACGCCAGGTGTAGGCCCGCGCACGGGCGGCCGTTGAGCCGACCCAGAGGGTGCCCGCCGGACAACCGAGCCCCTTGGAAAGTGAGAAGGTCAGGGAGTCGACGCAGTCGGAGAACGCGGTCATGGGCACGCCGAGGCTCGCCGCGGCATTGACGAGCCGGGCCCCGTCCAGGTGCACTAGGAGGCCCATCCGGTGGGCCGCTTCGGCGGCGCGACGTAGCTGGTCGACCGCGGCCACCGTGCCGCCCCTGCGGTTATGGCTCTGCTCCAGGCACAGCAGTGCGGTGCGGGGCTCGTGATCCGGATCTCCGAGCCGTCGCAACGCCGCCAACTGCTCAGGCGATGGGCAGCCGGCGGGCGGAGAGTCGAAATTGCGCAGTTGGACGCCAGCGATCATCGCCGTCCCGGCCAGCTCGTAGTGGAGGATGTGCGACTCGGAGTCGACTAACACCTCTTCGCCCGGGAGTGCGGCGCTGGCGACCCCGATGAGGTTGGCCATGGTTCCACTCGGACAAAGCAGGGCCGCCTCCTTGCCCAGCATCTGGGCGATCCTCGCTTCCAGGTGCAGCACGGTAGGGTCCTCGCCGAAGACGTCGTCGCCCACCTCGGCACTGGCCATCGCCTGACGCATACCCGCGGAGGGCCGCGTCACGGTGTCGCTGCGCAGATCAATCACGGCAGGCATCGATCGTCGCCAATCGTAGGGGCTGACGACCGAGCCGAGCTCAGTTGGCGATCGGTTCCCCAGCGGGAGCGGTCACATCGAGGAACTCGACGCGATTGCGGCCGTTGCGCTTAGCGGCGTACAGCGCTCGGTCTGCGAGGTCCAGCAGATTGCGAGCCCCCTTGGATCCCACGGGGAAGGTAACGCCGCCCAGGCTGACCGTGATGCGCATCTCAGTTCCGTCGTCCAGGCGGACGACCATCTCCTCGACCGCCGCGCGAATCTTATCGGCGACCACCTCCGCATCATCGCGCGCGGTGTTGGCCATCACCACCACAAACTCCTCTCCACCGTATCGCACGGCCAAGTCGGATTTGCGAATGGTCTCGACCAGGAGTCCGGCGAACTGGCGCAAGAGTCGGTCGCCGGCGAGATGTCCGTGCGAGTCGTTGATCCCTTTGAAATGGTCCAGATCGAGCATGAGGACCGAGAGTGGTGAGCCGCTGCGCTCGGCCAAGTTGACCTGCTGGTCGAGAAAACCCACCAGGAAGCGGTAGTTGTAGAGCCCGGTCATCTCGTCGGTGGTGGCTGCCAGCGTGGTGACCTCCAAGCGGGTGCTCTTCTCGACCGCGACCACGATCTGGTCGGCCACCGTGTGGCAGAACGTGGAGTCTTCGTCGATGTAGGGCTTGGGCTTGTTGCCGACCACCAAGAGTCCCAAGTTATGGTCCTTGGAGAGCATCGGTTCCACCAAGCAATCCCTCAGACCAATCTGCTCTTCCACTTCGCTGCGCTCTTCGGGGCTGAGGTGAGTGCGGACCAAAAAGCGGGGTTCGCGGATAAGCGACCCAAGGACCCCGCTGCTGCGCTCCAGATCAGACCAGCTGGGCTGCGGCCCCGACTGACCGGTGGAGTACACGATGCCCTGGGGCATAAGCGCTTGGGGTCGGAGCAGGATCATCGCCAGGTCGGAGCCCACGAGGTCTTTCAAACTGCGCAACACTTGGATGAGCGCGTCGTGCACCGAGGTCTCCCCAGTAAGGGTGTAAGCGATCACCCGCTGTCCGGTCGCGATCAGGAGCTGGCGACGGAGTTGTTTTCGGACCAGTTCGAAGTTGGCCGCCAGGCGAATGATTTCGTCCGCGCCTCCGACGACTGCGACGGTAGCGTCGTACGGGTCCACGCCGATCCGTTGCACGGCGATATCGAGCCGACGCAGCGGGCGATTGAGGAAGTGCTCGACCATGAGGAAGACCGACACGATGCCCAGCAACAGGACCCCCGCGACCGCCAGGGTCAGCGGCAGCGCCAGGTCACCGACGCTGACGCTGGCCCCGCCGCCCGACTCCAACACGAGCACGGTGGCAATCGGACGTCCGCTGACCGAACGCAGTGACTGTTCGGCGATGGCGTATTGGATGCCGCCCACCGACGACTGAACCGTACGGTTCGCCCCACGAAGCTCTGGGTGAAGCACTGCCGGCAGCTCGCCTCCCGCTCCATAGCTGGCGCTGCCGACTCGGGTCGGCAGCGCCAGCCGGGTGCCCAGCAGCAGAGCCGTGTCGGAGTGCAAGCCTGCCGTGTTGGCTAACCGCTGGGCATAACTCAGCACCCCGGACCCGACGGGGGTGAGTACCACCGCCCGGCCCACGGTGACGCCCGCGGAAGTGATCGCCGCGACCCCTTCGCCCAACAGCCGATTGCCTCCCGTGGTGGTGAAGAAGCCGGCCTGGCCGGGCGCGGAGCAGCCGGCAGCTCCGGTCGGCGTGCTTCCTAGGCTGGGTGGCAGCGCAGTCACGCTGGGAGCACCGGCCAGCACCTGCCCGCTGGGACTCAGCAGGATGAGAATCTGACCAGGGCTGGCGTGAGCGACAGCGGCTTGGGCGACTGTCTCTAGGCTGGCCCCTCCCTGGGCGTATGCCTGGGCCGTGGACGACAGGCTGGCCACTTCGCAGACGAACCGCTCCGAGGCGGCGGCAGTCTGCTGCCGGATCAGGCTGGCGGCGAGAGCGGCGGCCCCAAGTGCCGCCTTGGATTGCTGCTCGGTGCGGGCTCGTTGGGTTTCCCCCACCGCCACCGCTCCAACCACCACTGCGGTGGCCAGCCCGACCGCTACGAGCAACAGCGCGAACTGGGCCGCGAAGGACCGGTGGCGAACGCGACGGCGCGTAGTGGGCTGTGTGGCCAATCTGCCTACCTTGCCTTGTCAGATGAAGTGGCCAACCCGACTGCCCCGGTGGCGCTGTCCCCCCACAGGGCTGCGTCGCCAGCTCCGGGACCGTCGTCAGGCGCCAGCCCTATGATGTCTCCCACCGTAGCCGTCCAGATCCAGGCCTTGGGTCCAAGCTGGTAGCGAAGGAGTGACACCGGACCTACTTTCCGATGACAGTTGGGCCGGGCCAGTCCAGGCGGCTGGTGGACTCGGTGTGTGTTGAGGTTGACGTCACGTGCCCGAAGTGGTCGTGTCCTTCTTGGACGGCGAAGTCCTCTACGGCGAACTTCCCGCGCTGCACATGGACGACCCCTTCGTGGACCTGGATCTGCACACTCTGGACGGCAACGCCCGCCAGGCCCTTCTTCCGGTGAGTGGATTGCGCCAGATCGACCTCACCAAGGTCGTCCAGCTGGGGGATCAGGTCGACCTGAGGCGGCTCGCTCGCGTGGCCCTGCACTTCATCGATGGCCAGGTGCTGCGGGCCCACGTGGTGACTCCCGCCTCCCTGCAAAGATTCGGCTCGATATGGGACATCATCGACGCCAAGAGTCGTGAGCACAAGATCTGTGCCATCCCCTACACCGCGCTCAAGGGTGCCTTCTATGTGCGCCGCTGGGACACCCGTCCGCCCCTGGAACGGGCCAATTCGGTCGCCGCCGGAAAGTCTGGCCGGCAGCTCCGCCTGGCGGATGTCCAGTCCCGCCGGGATCGGGAGGGGATGAGCCGCCGACTGCGCAGCCCCCGGAATGGGCTGCTTGACCGAGTCGGGCCCGAGGAAGGACACCCGCCCAAGCGCCGGCGCCAGCCCGGGGGATCAGCCCAGACCCCCCCGGAGAAGCATGCCGGATGAGAATCATGGTCACGGGCGGGGCCGGCTTCATCGGCAGCCATCTCACCGATCGGCTGCTTGGGGAAGGGCATGACGTGGCGGTGCTCGATGACCTCAGCCGCGGCCACCGGGAACAGGTTTCCGAGCAGGCCCGCTTCTACCAACTGAGCATCGCCGGCTCGGAGGTCGGACCGGTGATGGCTCAGGAACGCCCCGAGGTGGTCTTCCATCTGGCGGCCCAGATCGACGTCCGCCAGTCGGTCAGCGATCCCCTCCACGATGCGGAGATCAATGTCCTGGGAACGGTGCGGCTGCTGGAGGCTGCCTCGCGAACCTCAGTCGGTCGGTTCGTCTTCATGTCTTCGGGAGGCGCCCTCTACGGAGACACCGAGATTATCCCCACCCCGGAGTCCCATCCCTGGCGACCAGCCTCCCCTTACGGGGCCGCCAAGGCGGCCGGCGAGGCGTATCTAAGGTCCTTTTCTACCTCCTTCGGGCTCGAAAGCTCCGTGCTTCGGCCGGGAAACGTCTACGGCCCCCGCCAAGACCCCGACGGCGAGGCTGGGGTGATCGCCATCTTCACGCGTCAACTCCTGGCGGGACAGCCCCCAGTGATCAACGGCGATGGCCGGCAATCCCGCGACTACATCTACGTCGACGATCTAGTGGAGGCGGCGATCCGGGCGATTCGAGGACCGCTCGGTCAGTACAACATCGGCACCGGCCGGGAGACCAGCGTGAATGAGGTGGCTGGGCAGTTGGCCCGAGCGGTCGCAGAACTGCGCCCTGACGGTGGTCCGACTCCCCCATCGCGCTCCGGACCTGCCCGCGACGGCGAGCAGCGGCGGAGTTGCTTGGACTGCTCATTGGCCAAGTCGCAGCTGGACTGGACCGCCCGGGTGGGGCTCTCCGAAGGGCTCCGGAGCACGGTCGCCTACTTCCTCGAGCGGGGTCGCGACTACTTGTAGCGGAAGGTGATCCGGCCCCGGGTCAGGTCGTAGGGACTTAGCTCGACCTTGACCTTGTCTCCGATCAAAGTCCTGATGTAGTGCTTGCGCATCTTGCCCGAGATGTAGGCGAGAACCGTCTGGCCGGTTTGTAGCTCAACCCGGAACTGTGCGTTGGGCAAGGGCTCGACCACGGTGCCCTCGATCTCGATGGTCTCCTCCTTCTGCTCCTCGACTGGAGTTGCCCGTGAGACGCGCGGGCGCGATGGGCCGCGGCGAGCGCGGCCACCCATCGAGCGTCTTGCCAAATTGCGACCTCCGGTTCGAAATCGGGAGCGGGCGAGCTACCGCTCCCCGGGATCCCGATTGTAGCCTGTGCCGTCACTCAGCTCGGGGGCGGCTTCGGCACCAGCTGGCCCCCGCCCCCATGCCGGGGCCCGATCACATGAACCAGCCGGCCGACTCCCTCCAACTCACACTCGATTCGATCACCCGGCTCGAGCAGCCGACCTCGCTCCTGGCCACTGCCACCACCCACGGTTCCGCTGGCCAGCACCTCGCCAGCTTCCAGCGGTTCTGCGCCGGAGGCGTAAGAGACCATCTCTGGGAAGGACCAGCGGGCCTCGCCCAGCCGGGCCAGGGCGACCTGCTCGCCGTTGAGGAACGCGCTGACCCGGAGCTGGCCCGGATCACCCACCTCGTCGGCGGTGACCAGCCACGGCCCCAGCCCCGAGGCGAAGTCCTTGGACTTGGCTGGGCCCAGCCGCACCTTCATCTCATCCGCCTGAATATCGCGGGCCGAGAAGTCACAAAAGACGGCGTACCCGGCGATAGCTTCGGCAGCCGCCGCCAGGGTCAGATCGCGGCCGCCGGAGAGGAGCACGCAGGCCACCTCCAGTTCGTAATCGAGAGAGTCCGTGTAGGCGGGCCATGGAACCTCCGCCCCGGGAGCCAGCAGGGTCGCTGGGTTGCCTTTGTAGTAGACCGGACGGCGGTACCAGGGCTCGGGGATCGCCTCCTCGCGGCGGCGGGCCCCGGCCGCCACATGCTCTTCGAAGGCGTAAAAATCACGGATCATCGGCGGTCGAAGCAGGGGCAACCGCTCCACCTCGTCTGGCCGGTAGCGCAGCCGACTTCCAGAAGGCGCCAGCCGCCCGGAGGGTTGCCCGGAGGCCAGCTCGATCGCCTCCCGCGCCATCTCCAACCCCCGGCGGCCACCCCCCAGCAAGGTGGTCAGGGAGGGAGGGAACGTCGCCGCCGCCCAGCGCATCGGGTCTCCGGATCCCTGCTCCGCCCACCACAGCTCCCCAGCGGCGGTCAGATCCACCAGCCGAGGGGCGCCCGACTCGTGATCTTTGACCTCGGCCACGACTCGCGGAGTTAATCCGAGGGCAGTCAGGATCCCGACCGTGGCGAGGCGCATCTCAGCTGCTCAGTCGTCGTCTATCTGTGGCATCCAAGACTCGGCGTACTCCGCGATCTCCGCCTGCTCGGCCCCGGCTAAGGGGTGCAAGGGTCGGACCGCGTCGATCATGACCGCCACCTCGTCATGGTGCGTCTTGGTCCGCTGGCGGTCCCGCTCCACCGCCTTGGGCTGGGGACCATGGTGGATCCCCTGGGGGTGCCAGGTCATCATTCCGGCATCGATTCCCGCTCGGCTCATGAACTGACCGGCGTGGTAGAAGAGGACTTCGTCGTAGTCAATGTTGCGGTGGTAGAAGGGGAGCCGCACGGCCCCCTCGTCGTCGATGCCCTCGATCCGGCGAGGCGCGAAGGTGCAGAGCACGAAGCCCGAGGTCTTAAAGGTGGTGTGGACAGAGGGGGGGAGGTGGAACCGTCCCGAGGTGACCGGTCGGATGTCCCGCACGTTCAGGGCAAAGGCGCTGAGATCTCCCTTCCAGCCAACCGTGTCGATCGGATCAAAGGGGTAGAACACCCGGGTCCACTGCCCCTCGCGCTCGATCACCAGCTCCCATTCGCCGGCAGCATTGGGTGGTCCTCCCCGCAGCGGAAGATCGGGGAGCCGTAGAACTGCCCGGTCAAAGGGGGAATGCTGGCCCATCCGGTCGGAGGCCGGCAGTTCGGGCATCTCGCTAGCGGCGATAACCAAGAGGAAGCTCTCCTCCCCCTGGGGAAAGATTCGATGAGTGGTCCCTCGGGGCAGCACCAGGTAATCGCCCTGCTCGTAAGCAAGTCCGCCGAAGTCGGTCGTCATCTCCCCGGCGCCGCGATGCACAAAGTAGATCAGGTCAGCGTCGGCGTTGCGATAGGCGTAGGGCATGGCTTCGGTCCGCCGCGAGAGCTTGAGGCGCAGGTCCTCGTTACCCAGGACCGGGGTCAAAGCGGCTCGGGGGTCCTCGGCATCGGGGGCTTCGACCCGGTGGAGGTCGTAGGCGCGCGGCCGCAGGGGACCCTCGATCCGTAACCACTCGGTGGGGGCGTGGGCGTGGTACAGGTGCGAGGCGGGGCCAAAGAAGCCCTGGCGGCCGAACTCCTCCTCGTAGGTACCTTCGGGAAGATCACAGTGCGCCTGGCGGCTGAACCGGCCTCTGGACTGGGGGAACATCAACTTCAACTCCCGGAAAAGGTGATCACCGTCTTGATGTCGTCGGGCCGGCGGCTGAAGGCGGTGGCGAACTGGTCCACTGGAACCCGTCGGGTGATGATCTGCTCCAGCACCCCGGGCCACTTGCGCACCGCCGCACCCAGCATCCGCGCCGCCGCTTCAAAGTGGCGACGGTTGGCGTTGACGGTGCCGAACACCAGCTTGTTGCCGAGCACCATGTCCAGATTGAGCGAGTCCGAGTCCACGGTGATCGTGCGCATCCCGGCGGTCACCGAGCTGAGGCAGCAGACCCCGTTGTGGCCGGTGGCGGCGATCGCGTCCATAGCTACCGACGACGCCCCGGTAGCTTCGAAAATCAGATCGATATGGCCCAGCTCATTTGGCATCCGGGCGACCGGGTGTTGATCTGCGTCCAGCAGCTGAGCCCCGATCGCCCGCGCGACCTTGAAGGAAGGGGAGTCCGGATCGGACTTGGCGACCACGCTCACCTCCAGGTCGCGCAAGCGGAGGAAGATCGCGGCCAGCAGGCCGACCGCCCCAGCGCCGCACACCAGTGCCTGCTTGGGTTCCCAGGGCATCCGGCCCCGCTGAATGCTGAAGGCCTGGATCAGCCCCTTCTCGACGATGCTGCTCGGCTCCATCAGGACACCGACTTTGCTGACTGTCGAGGGAAGTGGGATCAGGAAGTCGCTGGATTCCAGGTAGCGCTCGGCCATGTAGCCGTCGCGGCCCTTGATCCCCCGCTCGGTGTAATTGCCGGTCAGACAGTCGTCACTCTGGCCGGCGGCGCAGGGTGGACACCGCTCCGGACAGGGACGCCGCACCGTGGCCACCACGAGCTGGCCCTTTTGCAACTCCACCCCTTCCGGGGCGGAGAGCACCCGGCCCAAGTTCTCGTGGCCGAGCACCAAGCTGTCTCGACCCGGCGGAGCGGCGCCGTAGCCGTCGCTGGCAATCTCCAGATCGGTGCCGCAGACCCCGACCTCGACCACCTCTACCTCAACCGGCGTAGCTGGCTTCCCGTCCGCGCCTTGGACCATTCCGGCCCCCGAGGGATCGGAGATCTCTCCCAGCCGGACACTGCCCTTCCTCCCGGGCGTCGTGACGATGGCTTTCATGGGCCGCCTCCAAGCCAGCGCTGAAGATCGAGCCAAGCCTATAGCTATTTGTCCGCCAGGCGCGTGATCTCTCCCGGGGTCGGCAGCCGCCGGATGGCCAGTTGCACCACCTTCCCCACCAAGTGCACCAAGAGCCGGTCGCAGGCGGGGGATTCATCTCGGTCGCGGTAGAGGCACCCGGGCCGGCCGCCCAGGGTGTCGCCGCCAGGTCGGCCTGGGCGTCTGGGAACCGCCTCGCCCCGGCGAGCGCAGCAGCGAGATCCGTTGGGTCGGGTGGGGCAGCTCCTAGACCACCAGGGTGACCGGTGCCGCACCGAGATTCACCTTGGGTTATTCGCCGCGAATGAGCAACCGACCGAGTTCGCCCGGCGGCGGGATGCCCGGTGGCTGATCCGCCAGTACGATGGACGTGGCCTCCGCCCTCCCTTGGACCAGCTTCAAGGATTCGATGAAGAGCTGCCCTGGGTGGCCCCGGAGCAGGCGGCGGGCGAGACTGAAGGGGCTGAGAGCCTGACCTAAGTGATGGAAAAGGCCCCGATCGACGCGGTGCCCCGGGCTAGGGAAATAATCGCTGAGAAAGCGCGGATCGTTGCTGGAACCCTTCGTCCGCTCAACCTCAGGACACCGCTCAGGTGCCGGACTAATCCGCCTGGGACGGGTATTGCCCCGTGACTCCTGGACCAGGCCGGTATACTCCGGTCACTTTGGTCGGGCACAGCCGCGTGTACTCGTAAGATTACCTGAGCAGATGGCGTCACTTCTAGAGATCACCGACCTCAAGACTTTCATCCGTCTCCGCAAGGGCGAGGTGCGGGCGGTCGACGGGGTCTCGCTGTCGATTGAGGCGGGCGAGACCCTAGGGCTGGTGGGCGAATCCGGATGCGGCAAAACCATGACCGGCATGTCCATCGTCCAGCTCTTGCCGCCGGGCGGCTACATCGCCAGCGGAAGTATCCGCCTGGGAGGCAAGGAGCTGGTGGGCCTCCCCGACCGGGAGCTGCGTCGGGTGCGCGGCAACGACGTGGCGGTCATTTTTCAAGATCCCATGACCTCGCTCAACCCGACCATGCAGGTCGGAGTTCAGATCGCTGAATCGGTGAGGATCCACCGCGGTGCCAGCAAGGTCGAAGCGATGAAGCGCGCCGAAGAGGTCCTGGGGCTGGTCGGTATGCCCCGGCCCAAGGAACGAGTCAAGGACTACCCACATCAACTCTCCGGGGGCCTGCGTCAGCGGGTGATGATCGCGATGGCTCTCTCGTGCGAGCCCAAGTTATTAATCGCCGATGAGCCCACCACCGCTCTGGACGTCACCATCCAACTTCAGATTCTCGAACTCCTCTACGAACTGAAGCAGCGACTGCAGATGGCGGTCCTGCTGATCACTCACGATATGGGGGTGATCGCCGGCCGAGCCGATCGGGTGCTCGTCATGTATGCGGGCAAAATCGTGGAGAGCGCCCAAACCGTGGATCTTTTTGAGGGCACCCGGCATCCCTATACCGAAGCGCTACTGTCCTCGATTCCCCGAATGGATCAGGATGAAGCCGCCCCGCTGTACAGCATCCCTGGCATACCACCCGATCTGTCTCATCCACCGGACTGGTGTCGTTTTCAGCCCCGCTGCCGTTACGCCACCACCGTGTGTCATGAATCCGAGCCCTTGCTGCGAGCGGACACCCCCGGCCACGAGTTCGCCTGCTTCAACCCGGTCTCTACCCACCAGCGCCTGGACCGCGGAGCGGCATGAACTCCGCGACGGCGGCGAGTGACATTCAGGGCACTCATCTCAAATGACGACGAGCACTAGCCCCGTCGCCGCAACTTCCGCCAGCGACCCCGCGCCGCCGCTGGTGGAAATACGCCACCTGGTCAAGGAGTTCCCGGTGACGGCTGGGGCGGTTCTGCAGCGCAAGATCGGCAGCATCAAAGCGGTGACTGACGTCTCCTTCTCGATCGGCAAGGGAGAGACGTTCGGCCTCGTGGGAGAGTCCGGCTGCGGCAAGACCACCGTCGGCCGCCTGCTGGTCGGCTTGGAAAAGCCCACCTCGGGTGAGATCCTCTTTGAAGGTCGGGACATTGCGAAACTCAGCGGCTCCGACCGCCGTCACCAACGTCGAGATCTGCAGCTTGTCTTTCAGGACCCGTACGCCTCACTCGATCCTCGGATGCGGGTCGGATCGATTGTCAGGGAACCGCTGAACGTCCAGAAGATCGGTACCCGCGAGGAGCGCACCGCGCGGGTGCGTCAGTTGCTCTCGGAGGTCGGGCTCAGCCCCAAGTCGGTGGATCTCTACCCTCATGAGTTCTCCGGCGGGCAGCGCCAGCGCATCGGTCTGGCCCGGGCGCTGAGCCTCAATCCGAAGTTGATCGTGGCCGACGAGCCGGTGTCGGCGCTGGACGTCTCCATCCGCTCGCAAATCCTCAACCTGATGAACAGCCTCCAAAAGGTGCACGGGCTGACCTACCTGGTGATCTCCCACGATCTCTCGGTGGTCAAGTACCTCTCAGACCGAATCGGCGTGATGTACCTGGGCAAACTGGTGGAGATTGGTCCCAGTCAGGCGATCTACACCAAGCCAGCCCACCCGTACACGCTCGGGCTGATTAACGCGATCCCCGAGCCGGACCCCCGGCGGGAGCGGGCCAAGGACGTCTCACCCATTCGAGGTGAGCTCCCTTCAGCGCTCAACCCTCCGGTGGGGTGTCGGTTCAACACTCGCTGTCCCCGCGTCCAGGACGTGTGCCGAGAAGTCGAGCCGCCACTGCGCCCGTTCGGGCCCCAGCATCTCGCGGCATGCCACTTCCCTCTCCAGGAGCCGACAGCTAGCGGATCCGCGGTTAGCGCTGTCGCCTAACCCCCGCTTCCCCAGGCCGCGGTCTGCCGAAACCTAGGGCCCTATCGTTTCTGCAGCCGTACCTCGAGGGCATCCCGCATGGCATCACCAACGAAGTTAAAGGCCATCACGGTAAGTACGATGCAGGCACCTGCCGGGTAGATCAACCACCAATATCCCGCATAGACGAAGTCTGTGCCGTTGGACAGCTGAAGGCCCCAGTTGGTCGCGGGAGGAGCAATTCCGAAGCCGAGGAAGCTCAAGGTGGCGACCGCGATGATGGCGTCAGCCACCTGGAAGGTGGCGTTGACCACCACCGTGCCGACGGTGTTGGGGATGATGTGCCGCAAGAGCACCCGGCGCTGACTGCCCCCCATCACCTTGACCGCCTGCACGTACTCCCGAACCCTTAGCGACAGGGTCTCGCCGCGCACCAGGCGAGCGGGTCCGAGCCAGGCCACAAAGGCGATGGCCATGACTAACTCCGGTACCGAAACGGTGAAGATCGTGCCCAGCAAGATCAGGAGCAGCAGGAACGGGATCGCCAGCATGGTGTCGACAATTCTCATCATCACCGCATCGATGATCCCGCCCGCAAGTCCGGCGGCCGCGCCCCAGATGACTCCCACGAAAACCGCCAGGATCGCCGCCGCCAACCCGACCTCCAAGGAGGTCTGGCCGCCCAGCATCAACCGCCCGATGTTGTCGTACCCGTCGCCGTCGGTACCCAGTAAGTGGTGCAAACTAGGACCCTGATTCTCGATGCTGAGGTTGGTGTAAGTCTGCTGCGTGTGATAGATGAACGGGCCCGCGAATGAGAAGAGGATGAAGAAGACGATCAGTCCAATGCCCACCACCGCCAGCCGGTTCTCTAAGAAAACCGCCAGGATCATGCGCCAAACGCTTCCCGTCTCATAGCCTTCGCCGCCTTCCGGCGCACTGGTGGCCGCCACCGAGTCCGCCGCGGTCATCCCCGCGCCAAATCCCACGCTCACCGACTCACTCCGTCAGAGTTGTCTGCCACCACGGCTAGACGTACCTGATCCGGGGATCGGCGACCGCATAAAGTATGTCGGCCACCAGCGACCCGATCACCGTGGCCAGAGCAACTACTACCGTCACTCCCAGCAGCACCGGATAGTCATAGCCAAAGGCGGACTGGACGAAGAGGTAGCCCATGCCCGGATAGTTGAAGACTGTCTCGGTGACCACCGCCCCGCTGATGATCCCCGGGATGCTGAGCCCGATCAACGTCAGTAAAGGGAGCAGCGCGTTGCGCAGCACGTGTCGAAACAGCACGGCGCGGCCGGACACTCCCTTGGCTCGTGCGGTACGGACGTAGTCCTGAACCAGGTTCTCCAACATCGAACTGCGCATGTACCGGCTGAACAACGCCAGGGTCACCAAGGCGAGGGTGACCACCGGTAGAACCAATCCATTGACTTGTGAAAGCAGGCTGTTCTGCGCTTGGGGAGCTTCGGCCGGCAGCCAGTGGAGCGTGGCACTGAATACGATGATCAGCAGAATCCCGAGCCAGAAGGTGGGCATCGAGTAAAACACGAAGGTGAGCCCGGTCATCACATAGTCGTCGGGTTTGTTGCGTCGCACGGACTGGAGCACCCCCAGCGGTACCGCCACCAGGATAGCCAAGACGGTCGATGTCCCCACCAGCAGGAGGGTGTTGGGCAGGCGCGCGGCGAGGAGAGCATCGACCGACTCCGTCTGCTTGTACGAGTAGCCGAGGTTGAGGTGGGCCAGGTTGCTAAGCCAGATCAGGTACTGCTGGGGCAACGGCTTGTTCAAGCCCAATTGATTGGTGAGGGCCACCACGTCGGCGTGGGTGGCCCTCGGCCCCAGGATCGCGACCACGGGGTTGCCGGGCAGAAGGTGCAGCAGGATGAAGGTGATGATGGTGACCCCGATGATCACCACGAGGGATTGGAATACCCTCCGGACCAGGTACCCGATCAACTCAATTCCACCTCAACCCTAGACCCGGGTGCGCCTGCCACTAATGATAAGCGGGGCCCGGCATGTGCCGGGCCCCGCATCGGTCTTGGTCTTCAGTCCGCCCGCTAAGAGATCGTGTAGTTCTCGGGGTAGATCTCGTCGAACACGCCTTGGGGCACAATGCCCGAGAGCTTGCTGCTGTAGACGGTCAGCTGCTGTGGAGCATTCGGCATCCACAACACGGGCAGCTGCCTGGTCAGGTAGTTCTCGTAGGTGTCGATCGCCTTGATCTCGGAGGCGGCGGTCGGCGCGGTGTCGGTCAGTTTGATGAGCTTATCCGCTTCGGCATTGCTGTACTGGCCGGCGTTCGATCCGGCTCCGGTCAGCCACAGGGGCTCTCCGGTCGGGAGGTAGTCTGGCGAGTAAACCCAACCGTTGCCGTAGTAGTCGAGCTGCCACGCCGGGTTGGACGGAGACTCGTCGGCAATTACGTTACCGAAGGATACCGGGGTCCTGACGGACATGTTGATCCCGGCGTACCGCTTCCAAGTGGATACGATCGAACTCATCTCGTTGATGAAGATCGGTCCGGCGCTGACGTAGAGGATCTTGAAGGCCAGCTTGGTCCCCTTCGCGATGCCCGCGCCGCACTCGTTGGCGGCGGTACCGGCCTTCTCACAAACGGTGGTGCCCTTCGGGTGGACGCTCCAGCCGTGAGATTTGAGCAGAGAGACCGCGCGTGCCGGGTCATAGGGATAGACCAACGGCCCGGCCTCCAGCTTGCTGATAAAGGGGTTTAGCTTCGGGCTGGAGGGATACGCTGGCACCGGTCCGTTCTCGACGTTCCCCACTCCTCCCACGTAGAAGTCCTTGATGATCTGCGGCTGGTTGATCATCGACTGCATCGCCTGGCGCACGTACAACTGACTGAAGACCTTGCCCATCTGGGGATTCTTGAAGTTCAGCCACATGTAGTTGATGCCGTAGATGTTCCAGTAGTTCGCCTTGTAGCCGTTGTGCTCCAGCGTCTTGAGCTGGGAGTAGTCCTCGGTCGGCAGGTAGCCGATCGTGAGCCCACCCGACTTCAACGCATTGAACTCGGCCACCGGGCTGAGGAACGGAATTTCCTCAAAGGCCTTGATCTTGGGCTTGTCGGGGCCGGAATACCGGGGGTTGGGCACCAGCTTCACGAAGCCTGTGCTCTGGAACTGGCTCAGCTTGAACGGTCCGCTCACCACCTGCCACATTGGATTGGTCTGATAGGTGCTGGTGGTTTGCGACTGCGAGTTGACGTACTGGGCGACAGCCAGAGCTCCGGTGGTCGCGGTTCCGGGAACGGTCATGTCGTAGTTCCCGATGGGGGCACTGGCCGATGTCCGGTCCCAGGCATGCTGAGGGATGGCGGTGATCTGGGCCAGCTCGTTGTAGGTGAACCAGGTCGGGTCGTAATTACCCTTGATCTGCATCACCACCTGGTAAGTGCTGGTGGCCTTGTAGCTGGTGATGTTGGTCGGAAAGAGGCCCGGAGAGGCGTCGCCCCAACCAGGCCCCGGGGCTTGCAGGCTGCCGATGTTGGCAGCCGCCGGGCTGACCGACGCCTCAAGCAGATTCATCCAGAAGATGATGTCCCGAGAGGTGATCGGCTGGCCGTCAGACCAAACCCAGTGCTTCAGGTTGATCGTGACGGTGTGGTTGTTGTTGGAATACACCGGCAGCTGGGCACCGCTCAGGCTCGGGTTCAGGGTCGGTGACCCGTTGTTGCCGAACCAGTAGAGCGGGCGGTAGATCATCTCGGAAAAGTCGCTGAGGTTGGTGGTGGCGAAGTAGTCCAGGCTGGTCATCGGTGAGATGTAGTTCGGCGTGGCATTGACCCCTTCCGCCCAAGTCACGATCTTGGAGGAGCTTGAGGAGCCTGCGGCGCTCGCGGTGAGTGCGCCGGAGCCCCATGCGCCCGCGGTCAGGGCGACCAGAGTAACGAGCCCCAGCGTTCGCCAGAGCGGTAGTAAAGAAATCTTTCTCACGAGTGTCTTATCCCTCCATGGCCAAGATCCGAACTCGGACTCATATGCGGCATCTGCCGCTCGTCCGCACGGTTGGGGGCATCTTAGTTGGTGCCCGCGAGGACTGTCATCACCCGCTGGGGTGATTGTCGGAGGAGCCAGCAGCAACTCCGGAGATCAGACCCTGGCGCCAACCCCGAAGCACAGCGCCAGCCCGGTCCGAGGCCCCCAACTTCCCAAGGAGGTGGCTGACATGAGTTTTGACCGTGTTTTCGCTGATTCCGAGAGTCGTGGAGATCTCTCGATTGGACAACTCTCGGGCCATGCAATCGAGCACTTGCAGTTCCCGAGCACTAATTCGGGTGCCCTCCGACTCAGACTCGGGGCTGGTGCCCATCAGCGACTCTCCCCGGGCAACGCGGCGAATAGCTGCGGTCAGTTCCGCCCGGCTGACGTCCTTCAGCAGGAAGCCCTTGGCCCCGGCCCGGGAGCTCAGGAGTTGGTAGTTCTCATGGCCGAAGGTCGTGAGCATCAGCACCTTGGTGGCGGGCAGCTGCTCACGGAGTCGCCGAAGAGCTTCGATCCCGTCCAAACCAGGCATCTGCACATCCAGCAGGACCACGTCGGGGTGGGAAGAGAGGGCCAGCTGAACCGCCTCCTCTCCGTCGCCGGCCTCAGCAACCACGGTGAGGTCGGATTCCACCTCGAGCATGGCGACGATTCCTTCGCGCACGACGGGATGGTCGTCGGCGACCAGAACTCTGATCATCCAGTTGACGTTAGGGCGGCGGGCGCCTCACAGGGAACGCGGAGCACGACCTGAGTACCCCCACCCAGCCGGCTGACCAAGTCGAGTGACCCACCGCAGCCCGCCGCCCTCTCCTGCATCGAGGTGATCCCGAATGCGCCGCTACGAGGCGGCATCGCCGGATCAAAACCCGCTCCGTTGTCGGAGATAACCAGGCACAGGCTGTCCCCGTCCCGACCGATCGAGACCTCGATCAGGGAGGGTCGGCCGTGGTGGAGGGCGTTGGCGATCGCCTCCTGGGCAATTCGGAAGCTCGCCACCTCGACCTGGGCGGAGATCCTGGTCTCCCCGAGGTCGTCCACCGCGAGCGAAGTTCGCACCCGGCTGCGCTCTTGGATCCGAGCGAGCTCTTCTCGGATCGCCGCCGCCAGGTCGGTGCGCTGCAGCGCCTTGGGACGGAGGTCCCAGACCGAGCGGCGCGCCTCTTGGAGACTGGATCGGGCCAGCTCGAGGGCATGGTCCACAGCCCGGCGAGCGCGACTGGGCTCACGGTCCAACCAGCCGTCAGCGGCCTGAAGCTGAACCAGGATTCCGGTCAGACCTTGCGCCAGGGTGTCGTGAATCTCCCGGGCGATTCGGTTCCGCTCATTGACGGTCGCCATCTCCCTGGTGTCGGCGAACAGCTGGGCGTTTCGCAGAGCGAGGGCGAGTTGGCCGCTGACCACCTCCAGCATCTCGATCTGGCGCTGACCGACCACCTGCTGCTGACGAATCACTAAATAGCCGACCCGGGTACCCGATACCTGCAGCGGCACCACCACGAGGTCGTCCACCTGCACCGGCGCGTTGGGCGACTGGTCAGCCTGTGCCAGGGCCGAACGCAACTCGGATTCCGACTCGTCACCCGGCTCCTCCCCTCGAGACCGGCCGACCATCCGAAAGCCCGGCGCAGCCGTGGCATCCAGCAGATACACGGACACCTCGCTCAGCCGCCAAAGCTTGCGGAGTTGGTCGGCGGCCCCGGTGGCGACGTCGGAGAGCACCAGCGATCGGCTCAGGTCGGCGCTGACGGAATTTAGAATCGCCAACTCGTCGTTCCGCTGGCGCAGTTCGGTGGTGCGCTCCGCGACGCGCTGCTCCAGATGCCGTTGCGAGGCCTCGATGATCTGGTGCTGGCCGAGGAGGCGCCGACGCATTCCCTCCAGGGCCATCTCCAGCGTTCCAATCTCATCGGCGAGGCCCGGACTTCCGGCGACCGGCGTGTCTAGGTCCCCGCCGGCGATTCGCCGTGAGGCCGAGGTGAGGTTGGAAAGGGGTTGGAGCAGGCGTCGGCTCAGGATGTCCGTGAGGACGGCCACCAGAACGGCGAGGATCACCAGGAATGGGAGCAGGAGGGCGGTGACCCCGACCAGGCCGCGGGTGATCGTCTGGGAAAAGCCAACCACGCTTCCATCGATCCCGGAGACCGGGATCCCCACCCCCAGACTCCATTGGCTGGCCGGCAGGGGGCTGTAGAACACCGCCACCGGCTCGCCGTCGAGATTGATCGTCTGATGCCCGGCGAGCCCCAGCCTCATCCGGTTCCCCACCGCGAACCAGGGACTCCTCTGGGAGACCAGGTTGACCGCGGCCGCCCGGCTCTGCTTGGGCTTCAATCCGAGATCTGAGGCGCCACCAGGAGAGTAGCTGAGCAGCGCTCCGTCGCTGCTCACGAGAAAGCCGTACCCACCTTCCGAGTGGCCGGGGGCGCCCGTGAGAAAGGTGGACACCAAGTTGTGGACGGTGATGTTGGCGCCGACCACGAACTCAAAGCCGTTGCTGGAGGTGGATTCGGTCGCCACCGTCACGGTGGGACCCCCCGTGGCCGGGTTGTTGTAGACGGGAGTCCAGATCACCGACTGGGTCGAGTTCGGGAGAAGTGATCTCCAATGGGGGCTGCCCAGATCGGACGCCTGGCGGCTGACACCGGCCTGGTACTCGATCGCCGGGGGAGAAAGTTCAGACAGGGTGGCCGCCTGGCTGCTGGGGACCGCCGAGGCCGGGGAGACCGCGATCAAACCGCTCTGGGGCAGCTGGACCCATACGTCGGCGACCTCCGGGTGCAGGCGGTAGACCAGTGCCAGCTGGCTGCTGAGGGACTGCAGCACCAGTACCTGCGAGCTGGGCTGAAGGGCGCCGGCGCCGGGGCCGTGGATGGTGATTCCCGAAGCCACCGTCGGACGACTCGGAGGCTGGGCGAGCAGCTCGCCGGCCGACTGGCTGAGCAGGGCGACCTCATCCTGCACCGACTGCAGCTCGTTGTTGATCACCACCGCCTTGCTGTGGACCAGATCCTGCAGGTGGGCGTCCTGGCTGGCCTCGAGCTGAGTGTTGGCGGTCTTGAGGGCACCGCTGTTGAGCCCGAACAGGGCCGCCATCCCGGCCAAGCTAAAAATGGCCAGGGGGATCACCGAAACCGCCAGCATGGCTACCAGAATCCGCCGGCGAATGCTGACCCGATGCCAGCCGGTGAAGCCGGCAACCGAACGGCGGACCTGGCCCGCGAGCCAATGGTCGGGGCGGCCTTTGGGTCGTGACATGGCCTACTCCGGACTGCGAGAGATGGTCGAGTCGCCCATGGTACTCGCGTATCCGGTGATCGTCGCGAGGTTCGGCCAGGGCTGACGGGCAGATGGAGGCATCGGTTACACCTAGTGGGTGCCGCAGATCAGAGGGCGCCGGGTCCCGAGCCAGATCTTGATCGCGCCCAATGCGTTCAAGGGGACCCTGACTGCCGCGGAGGCCGCCCGGGCGATCACGGAGGGAGTGAACTCTGCCTGGCCCGGTACCAATTGTCGGAGCACCCCGCTGGCCGACGGCGGAGATGGCTTTCTGGAGACGCTGATGGCTGGTCGGGAGGCGGATATCGTCACGCGCCAGGTGGCGGGGCCACTGCTGGCCCCGGTCTGGGCCCGGGCGGGAAGACGGCTGGCCGACGAGGGGGCCACCGCAGTGCTGGAACTGGCGGCCAGTAGCGGTCTTAGCCTGATCCCTCACCCCACTCCCCACACCGCCGCCCGAGCCAGCACCATGGGTCTGGGGGAGCTGATCCTGGACATGATCGCCGGAGGCGCCGAGGAGATCTGGATCGGGCTCGGGGGCAGTGCCTCCACCGACGGCGGGGCAGGCATGGCCCAGGCTCTTGGGTTCGGCTTGCTGGACTCTAAAGGAGATCAGATCCGGGCCGGGGGAATTGGCCTGGGCGAACTGGACCGCATCGATGCCAGAGACGTGAGCCCCTTGCTGGGTCAGGCTCGGATAGTGGCCGCCTGCGACGTCGACAACCCGCTGCTCGGGCCCAGGGGAGCGGCAGCAGCGTTCGCTCCCCAGAAGGGAGCGGATCTCCCGACCGTGCAACGGCTGGAGCACGGGCTCGCTCGGCTGGCTCAGATCGTGGAACGTGATCTGCGGCTCGCCCCGATCGGGATACAGCCGGGTATGGGGGCGGCTGGGGGGACAGCCTTCGGGCTGGCGAGCTTTGCCGGTGCCCGCCTCGAGTCCGGGGTGTCCGTGGTCGCCGCCTGGGTGGGTCTCGACCGGGCGCTGGAGGAGGCGGACCTGGTCATCACTGGGGAGGGACGCTTCGATCTGGCCAGCCTGCGGGGCAAGGTCACCGGCGAGGTGCTCCTGAGATCAGCGCAGCTGGGTGTGCCCTGCCTGGTTCTGGCCGGTAGCGCCGAGCCGGAGTCAGAAGCCGCTGCTCGGGAGCTGGGGGGTTGGCTCTTTCTGGCCCCGGGTGAGGGCGGCCTTACTCCGGTCAACCAGGTGGCGGCCTACTCCCGACTGCGGGAGGCGACCCGACGGGCCTGCCTCGAGCTGTATGCCTCGAACCCGGAACCGGGCGGAGGCCTCCGGGCCTGAGCGGCCGGGGTCAGTAGACCGGGGTGCACCACTCCCGGTACTTCTCGATCTCACCCCGAACCAGGGAGGCGTAGACCTTGTCTAACTGCTCGGCGAAAGGTCCCGGCTTCCCGGTGCCCACCGGTCGGTGATCGACCTCAACCACGGCGGAGATCTGGGCGCCAGTGCCGCACAAGATCACCTCGTCGGCGATGTAGAGCTCGGTGCGGTCGATGGGCCGCTCCACCACCGGGAGTCCGAGATCCTCGCTCCAGTACTGGATCAAGGTGGCCCGGGTGATCCCCTCCAGGATGTTGTCGGACACCGCGGGGGTGATTAAGGTCCCCTTGCGGATGATGAACAGATTCTCCGCGGAACCCTCGCAGACATGGCCGTCCTGCCCCAGGACGATCGCCTCGTCCATCCCGTTCTCCACCGCCTCGGTCTTGGCCAGGGCCGCGTTCACGTAGGTTCCGCTGATCTTGGCTCTGGCGGGGGCGACGTTGTCGTCGATCCGGCGCCAGCTGGAGACCATGCAGCGCAGCCCCTTGGTCCGGTCCAGGTATTCGCCGAAAGGTTGCGCGTAAATGAGGAAACCGTCCTCCAGCGCGTGCAGCCGAACTCCGATCTCCTCCGAGGCCTTGTAGACCAGCGGACGAATGTAGGTGTCGCTGCGGAACTGATTGCGGCGGAGCAGTTGCACGGTGATCTCCGTCAGCTCGGCGGCGCTGTGGGGAATGGTCATCCTGAGAATGCCGGCCGACTCGTGCAAGCGCTGGAAATGCTCCCGAACGCGGAAGAGATAGAGCTGCTCGCGCTCCTCATTCCAATAGGCGCGGATGCCCTCAAAGCAGGCTGTCCCGTAGTGGAGCGCGTGGGTCATCAGGCCGACGCGAGAGTCGCGGTAGCGCCGCTGCTCACCCTGGAAGAAGACCCAGGCGTCGTCCTGGTCGAATCCGCGGCCGACCAATGCCGGCCCCGCGGGCGAATGTGGGTCGAGAACCAACTGCCCTGACTCGCGGAGCACTTCGTCGGGGGCCATTGGCACCCTCCTTCAGCCCGATTTGAGCGCCTTGCTGGGGTCGCGGCGAGTATACGTCGGCCCTTCCGCGGAGCAGATGTTGCAGCTCGGCCCAGTCGCCCAGAAGTCGGACAGGGCGGTGGTACCATCTCGGCAAGTCATGCGAACGCCACGGGTCGGTTCTGGCGTGACGCGCTGGCTGGTTCCAGGACTCCACGTCAAGCGCTGGGTGGGGGTCACCATCGTCGCCATGGTGGGGATCGGCCTGGGGATCAGCTACGCGCTGCGCGACTTCTACCAGCACGCTCATCTACCCGCTTACACCTACAACCTCACCCTCCAGTTCTGGCCGCGCTGGGTGCGGGCGGTGATCTTCCTGGGCATCGGTCTCTTTCTCCTCGCTCTGGGGATGTACAAGCTGACCCGCTCGCTACTCAGCCCATTCGTCCCCGGGGGCGACAAGGCGCTGGTCGAGCGTCTCTACGACTTCCGGCGCCTGCAGAGAGGACCTCGAATCGTGGCCGTCGGGGGCGGCACCGGACTTTCGACCCTGCTGCGCGGCATCAAACGGCACAGCGGCAATGTGACCGCACTGGTCACGGTCGCCGACGACGGAGGCAGCTCGGGTCGGCTGCGCTCCGAATACAAGGTGCTCCCTCCGGGCGACTTCCGGCAGTGCCTCACCGCTCTGGCTGACGTCGAGCCGCTGATGACCGAACTCTTCCAGTACCGCTTCAAGGAGGGCTCTCTCAGCGGCCACTCCTTCGGAAACCTCTTCATCATGGCGATGAGTGACATCACCGGCGACTTCGAACATGCCCTCAGGGAGTCCGGCCGAGTACTGGCCGTGCGGGGCCAGATCGTGCCCACGACCTTGGAGACGGTCACCCTCTGCGCCATCTCCGGCGAGGAGGTTTTAGTGGGCGAGTCCAAAGTCCCGACCGGCAAGCAGCCGATCCAGCGTGTGTTCCTTGTCCCTGAACACCCCCGGCTCAATCCGGAAGCTCAGCTGGCGATCATGAACGCGGAGATGGTCCTGATCGGTCCGGGAAGCCTCTACACCAGCCTTCTGCCCAATCTCCTGGTGGACGGGATGATCGAGGCTCTGCGCTCCACCCCCGCCATCAAGGTCTACGTCTGCAATGTCGCGACCCAGCCGGGCGAGACCAGCGGATACGCGGTCCACGACCATGTGGAGACGCTGGAGCGGTACGTGGGAAATGGCCTTTTCGACTACGTGGTCGCCAACAGCAACCTCACCCTGCCGCTCTCCCCGGCGGCCCAGGAGGCCGGGGTCCACCGAGTCACCTTCGACCGCCGCCGAGCCTCATCCAACGGCCACTCGACCAAGTACGTGCTGGGCGACCTGGCCTCGACCAGCATCACCACCCACCACGACCCGGACAAGCTCGCCCGCCTGCTCATGAAGCGCATCTGGTCCCGGGTTTAGCCGCCAGCCACCAGCTTCTGATGAGGTCGACCAGGTCCGGCGGGTCGCCAAGCTCCCGTCAGCCGGAGGACGGACGGTCTGCTTTGCCCAGTAGCTGTTGCGGCGCCAGCAGGTTGTCGGCCATAGTCAGGGTCCGGCTCTCCTCTCGCGACAGTGCCTCCCGGACCAGCTCCTCGAGCAGGCTCGGGAAGGATATCCCGCTGGCCTCCCAGAGGTGGAAGGCCAGCGAGCCAGGGATGGTGTTGACCTCGTTCAGGTAAAGCTCGCCCGAACCGGACAGGAGGAAGTCGACCCGGGCCGAACCCGCGCAGCCCAGGGCGTCGAAGGCCGCCACCGCCAGTCGCTCCACCTCGGCCCTAGTGGCCGCCGGGATATCCGCGGGCAGCTCCCGCCGCGAGTCGCCGTCGTGGGCCTTGGTCCCCTGGGACTTGCCGCCGCCCAACCCTCCCGCCGTCTTGTCCCGGCTGGCGTACTTGTCGGCGTAGCTCAGGTAGCCGCTGGAGGTGATCGGTCTTTCCACGGCTGAGAAGCGCGGCGAGGTGAGCTTGACCGCGCAGTTCAGGTCGGTGGATTCCGGCACGGCTGGCTCGAGGACTAGCTGGGTATCGAACTGGAGGGACTCTTCCACCGCCTGGGCCAGCTCGGCGGGTTCGGTGACCAGCCCCACGCCGATACTGGATCCGCCGCGGTTGGGCTTGACGATCAAGGGGAAGCCGAGTTCAGCCGCCGCCACTTGCGCCTGGCCCAGGCTGGTCGCGCCCCGCCCCGGAACCACCGGGAAGCCGCGCGCCTGGAAGAGCTGCTTGGAGCGGAGCTTGTCCATGGCCAGGGCCGAGGCGAGGGTGCCGCTGCCGACCTGGGGAATCCGGCCCAGGGCGGCCAATCCAGCCAGGGTACCGTCCTCCCCAAAGGTGCCATGAAGCGCTGGGAACAGCACGTCCAGGGCCAGCTCGCGGGGCCGGGACAGCATCGAGGAGCCGCCTGCCCGAAGTCGGCCGCCGCCCAGATCCAGGAGCACCGGGTCGCCCTCGTCCGGCAGCCCGCGGCGAAAGGTGTTCAGCTCGGCCAAGTCCCGCCGGGTGATCCACTTGCCCCGTTTGGTGATGTACAGCGGCACCACCTCAGCGCCCAGCTCCCGCAGCACTGGCATCACCTGACAGGCCGTGATGATGCTGATCTCGTGCTCCACGGATCGGGAGCCGAAGACCACCGCGATCGTCATCCCCTGGAGGCTCACGCCGGCTCCAGGAAGGAATCGGGGAGGTCGTTTTCGAAGAGCACGATGCTGCCGGCTCCGGCCACGTCGGGGAGCCGGTGTTGAGCCCCTTCCAGGTCGGCGGCGATGGTCAGCTGCGAAGCCGGGAAGCCAGCCTCTGCCAGCCCCGCGGCAATGGCCGCCGACTGAATCGGGCCGACCAGGATGACGTGGCTGCAGACCGCGGCCGCCTGCCGTCCCAGTTCGCGCATGCTCAGCTCCTGCAATGGCCCCAGCTCGATGAAGCCGGGAGTAACCAGCACCCGCCGTTGGCCAGGCAAGCTGGCCAGGAGGCGCAGCGCCGCGGCAGCCCCGTCGGGGTTGGAATTGTAGGCGTCGTCGATGATGGTGATCCCGTTTACCTGGCTCACCTGGAGCCGGTGGGGAGCGCCCTCCAGCCCGGAGATCCGCTCGGCAAGCGTCTGGCAAGAGACGCCGAGCTCGATCGCGGTGGTCCAGGCGCAGAGGAGATCGACCACGATCGGTTCGCCATGGACCGGGACGGTCAGCTGGAGATCCTCGCCGGCGCTTCCGCGAAGCCTCAGCTGGGTCCCCTCCGCGTCCACGGCAATCTCCTCCGCCCACCATCGGTCCCCCATTTGACCGACCCCGACCAGCGGCGCCCGAAGCGGGGCGATCAGCAACTCACGCTGATCGACGTCACTGGGGATCACGGCCAGCCCGGTTTCCGGTAGGGCGGCGAGCAGCTCGGACTTGGCGGCGGCGATCTTCTGGCGGGTGCCAAAACGCTCCAGGTGCATCACCCCCACGGCAGTCACGATGCCCACTTGAGGATGGGTGAAGGCACAGATTTCGGCGATCTCCCCCCGGCGGTACGCGCCCATCTCCACGATGGCAAAGCGGTGCTCCGAGCGCAGTTCGTCATTGATCGCGCGGCAAACTCCCAGAGTGGTGTTGAAGCTCTCGGGGGTGGCGAAGCAGGGAGTTTCCGGCGAGTCCAGCAGCTGCTTCAGGAAGAGCTTGGTGGTGGTCTTGCCATAGCTGCCGGTCACCCCGATCACCAGGGCCCCGACCGCCGCGATCCTCAGCTCCGCTTGGTGCATGTAACGGAGTCGCCGACGATGTTCGTCCGGGGCCAATACCCCGACCGCCAGTGCGAGACTGGCCACCAGAACCGGGTCGATCGCCGCGATCACCACGGCCCCCGGCCAGCCGCTCCAGAGCGAAATGAAGAGGGCGATCAGAGTCAGCGCTCCGGCCAGCACCGCCAACCTCTGGGCCCGCCGGGTCCAGCGTAGCTCCCCCCGCTTGCCGAAGGGGCGATTGGTTCCCCAGGGGAGCAAGGTCGCCAGGAGCAGCGCGATCACCTTGGAGGAGTCGGCGGGCCACGCGGCGGTGGCGGCCAGGACCAAGGCTCCCAAGGAGAGTCCCACCTGCCAGCGCCAGTTGCTGCGCAAGCGGCGGACGGCAGTTCGGGCCAGCCGAGCCGGCTGGTACTCGTCCAGCTGCAGCAAGTAGAGCCACCCCTCGTAGCGACGCCTGATCGAGGCGGCCGCGACGACCGTGAGCAGGAGCGCTTGCCAGATGGGGATGCTCACGGGATCAGAGTCTGGCGTCCATGAAGGAGTCGAAGACGGCGGCGAACCGCACCGGCTCGTCGACGAAGGGGAAATGGCCGCTATCAGGGAACTCGACCAACTCCGAGGTTGAGATCAACTGCCGCAGTCGCCGCCCGAACGGGTCGAGCGGCTGCTCCGTGTCGCGCCGGCCCCAGATGATCAGAGTCTGAAGCTTGACGCGCCGGGCAAGATCGCTGAGATCTTCCTGAACCGCGCGAACCAGGATCGGGCGCAGGGGGCCGGCCGTCCGGTAGTCCGCCGAACCCATTCGCTGGCGCAGCCATTCGACCGCGGGTTCCGCCAGCCCGGTGGGCAGCAGGGTTTCGGCGCTCCGGCGCAGTGCGCGGAACAATCGCACCCGACCGCCTGGGCCGCCCGAGTTGGGCATGTGGATACCGGAGGGCGCGCAGAGCACCAGTCGGTCCACCGGGGATTGGGGTTCCCCACCGAGCCGGAGCGCCAGGCGGCCCCCATACGAGTGGCCCAGAACCGAGACATTGTCCCAGTGCCTGCTCTGGATCAGCTCGCGCACCAGCTCCGCGTAGCTGGCCGAAGTCCACCCGGCATCTCCGAGCGGAGAGTCGCCGAACCCGGGCAGGTCGAGTGCGACCAGCCGGCGCGGGGTCACGGCCAGCCGAAGCAGACCGGTGAACCCGGCCGCGTTGCTACCCCAACCGTGCAGCAGAAGGATCGGTGGGTCGGTCCCATCTCGCTCTAAGTAGGAGATGGGCTGCGTCCCCAGCCAGGCAGTCTGCCGGGGAAGTATCACCGAGCCAGGGGTAGGTGTCGGCATCGGAGATCGAGTCTAAGCCGTGCAAACCCGGCGGCTCGCAGAGGGGCTGGACCCGGACCACCTCGGGCTGCGCTGAGCCAGTCGTCCGGCTCGAGCCGTCCCCTCTCCCTCGGGTCCCAGGTCGGGATCGTCGGGGCAACAGTGCGGGGAAGGGTGCCCCGCGTCGATGGTCGGCGGTCGGCAAAATCTGACCCCGAGTCCCCGTTCAGAAGCCGTCGGCAACTCTAAGCCGAGGCTAAGGGCGCGCCCCGCCTGAGGCTGTTCTGATCACGAAATGGATCGATCTATACTTCCGCTGCCATGCCGGAAGAGGTGAGCGGCCGGCGGCCCGGTCCGCCCCGGGTGCTGGTGGTCGACGACGAGCCCGCCATCACCGAGTTCATCCGGATCGGGTTGAGCCGGGAGGGCTTCGAGGTCGAGACCGCCGCGGACGGCCGGGCGGCCCTGGCCGCGGTCGACCGCTTCACCCCGGACGTGGTGGTACTGGACGTGATGATGCCCCGCATGGACGGGATCGCCCTCACCCGGGAACTCGCTGGCGACCCTCGTCGAGGACTGGTGATTTTGAGCGCCCGGGACGACACCCAGGACCGCATCCTGGGCCTTGATCTGGGAGCCGACGACTATCTGGGCAAGCCGTTCGAGTTCGGCGAACTGCTGGCCCGGGTCCGCTCCGTGTTGCGGCGGCGACAGCCGGAGCAGACGGCCTTGCTCCGGGCAGGATCGCTGGAGCTGGACCGCAGCACCCGGAAGGTATGGCTGGATGGAGAGGAGGTCGGGCTTTCGGCGAGGGAGTTCGACCTCCTCGCCTATCTGATGGAGCATCGGGGCGAGGTGATCCCGCGTGACCGAATTCTGAACGCGGTCTGGGGAGTCTCCTTCTACGGGGACGAGAACAATCTCGAGGTCTACGTGCGCTACCTACGGCGCAAGCTGAGTGACGTTGATCGCCAGCTCATTCAGACCGTCAGGGGAGTGGGTTATCGTCTCGCCGCCGACTGACGTCCGGGTGCCCTGGCACCGCAGCCTACGCTGGCGGCTGACCCTCGCTTTCGTCGGGCTGCTCGCAGTGCTGCTGGTGGTGGCCGGCGGATTTGAGTACAGCCTCTTGCGGGGGGCGGTCCTGAGCAGTCGCAGCCAGAGTTTGGACTCCACGTACAGAGCCGGTCGGTCGGTGCTGCTCGCCGAGGAGAGGGCGCGAGTGCGGAACGGACGCGCCGCCCTGCCGGCCGCGACCCTAGCCCGGAACCTGGTCAGGGTGCTGGCCGCGGACGGGATCACGTCCGCGATCTACTCTCCCAATCTCTCGATCGTCGTCTCGGCCGGTCCGGGCACGGCCACCACGGTCCAGATCGGGGTCGCCGTCCCCACCCCCTCGCCCAGCGACCTCGAAGCCACCATCCAATCCGGCAGGGTGGTTGGTCCGCTCCTATTGGGAAAGGGTCGGGCCAGTCAGTTGGTGATGCTCCTCCCGCTCCGCGGCCGAATTGGAAATCATCTGGGCGCGATCGAGCTGGCGGAGCCCGCCGGCCCAGTTCAGGGTGAACTCCGCACCGCTGCGGCGGTGCTGGGGGTGGGCGGCGCCGCCGTGCTCTTGGTAGCTCTGCTGATCGGGCTCTGGCTGACCAGCCGCGGTCTGGGGCCCCTCGGCCGTCTCACCTCGACCGCCCAGGCCCTCGGGCGCGGCGACCTCGCACGGCGGAGCGGCCTCCCGCCCCGCCAGGACGAGGTGGGCGAATTGGCACGGGTGTTCGACCAGATGGCGGAGAACGTGGAACGGACGGTGAAGGAGCGCGAGCAGGCCGAACGGCGCATGCGGCAGTTCATCGGGGACGCCTCCCATGAGTTGCGCACCCCCCTGACCGCCATCAAGGGTTACCTGGATGTGCTCCAGCGAGGCGCCGGAGCCAGCCCGGAGGTGGTCCAGGCGGCGTTGCCGGTGATGTCCGAGGAGGCCGAGCGAATGCGCTCGCTGGTCATGGATCTGCTCACCCTGGCGCGCGCCGACGCGCAGCGTTCAGTGCAGTTGCGACCGGTGGAATTGACTTCGTTTTTGGAGAACTTCCTGCAGCATCGCAACCCTCCCGCCCAGGTTCGGCTGGAACTGCAGCCGGGGCTGACGGCCCTGGCCGATCCCGACGCCTTGACGACCATCGTCGGCAACCTCCAGGCCAACGCGGAGCGTCACGGATTGGGCCAGGGGATCGTCTGGTCCACGGTCCAGGAAGATGGTCTGGTGGGCCTTCGCTGTGCCGACCAGGGGCCGGGGATCAGCACCGAGGATCTGTCTCGGGTCTTCGAGCGCTTCTTCCGCGCCAGCGACTCAAGGTCCCGCCAGGACGGGGGCAGCGGGCTCGGGCTGGCCATCGTGCAGTCCCTGGTTGAGGCCCAGGGAGGTCGGGTCAGGGCAGATTCAGAGCCGGGCCAGGGAGCTCGGTTCACCGTGCTCTTGCGGCCCACCACCGCCGCCGGTTGGGAACCCTCGCAACTTGCCCCGTAGAGGTTCAGCTGCGAATTGATTCCTGGGCGAGGCGGTCCAGCTTGAGCACCGTGTTCCAGTTGCGAGCGGTCCCTCGGGTTCCCAACTTGCGCTCGAGGTAGGACATGGTCAGCGGGGAGCGGCCGATGCCAGCGGGGTAAGTCGCGAAGAGGTGGCGGTCCCACGGGCGCACCCGCTCGGGACCGGGAAGGGCGTCCAGAGCTTGCGCCGCACCCTCGGGGGGCCGAGTTTTGAGAAAGACCACTAGCAGGTGGCTCGGATCCTCCTCGGCCTCCTGGGCAAAGGGATTTCCAGCGACCAGCGCCGCCATTTCGTTGAGGGCCCGCACCAGGATGTCGGTCCGCAGACCGAGTCGCCGCTCCGTCTCCGACTCGAGCAGCTGCTCCAGCTCGGGCCCAGCTGCCGACGGACTCTCGAAGACCAGGTTGCCGGTTTGGAGCAGGGTGCGCGGGTTTTGCATGCCCAGGCGGTCCAGTACTTGGCGCAACTCCTCCATCGTCACTTTCGCGTGGCCGCCGACATTGACGGCCCGGAGGAGAGCGATTTGGGTGGTCACCGAGGTCTCATTTTTCGCGCTGCCATCCGGAAAAGTATCGACGGGACCCCACCTCGCTCAGGATCCCCGACGTTCAGCAGCCGAGGTTCAACGGCCGCGACCCGTCAAGCTGGGGCCCTCGGCACGGCCGGGGATTCGTCCGGACGATCGGTGGCGTGCGCGATTTCCCCTTGTTTTTACCAGCCTTTTCGAGCTGACGCCGCGGTGGTGCGGGCCGCCAGGGCGCAGCGCCGACCCTCGCCTGGGTGCCGTACCGAAATGCCAACCGGCACGGACGCCGAGGTCCGCAGCCGCGAGCTCGGGAATGTTGCAGGGAAGATTTGACTGTGGTCCACGCCAGCGGGCGCGCGTGGCTGAACGACGTGGCATTGATCGGGTCAGCCGTCGGCGGCGCGCTTTTCCACCAACAAGCGCACCACGCCCGGCTCTGTCCAAGGTGCGAGTTCCAGCACGTTTTCGCCGTCCTCGACGCAGCTGCGGGGAACTGAGTCCGCGGGCTCACCCTCATCCAGCAGCACCTCCAGCGGCACCCCCGGGTCCAGCCGGTTGAGTGCCAGCCGGGTGCGGACGAACGTCAGCGGGCAGGCGACGCCCCGTAGGTCGAGCCTGATCGGAGCGGATGCTTCGCTCGGTGGGGTCATAGCCGATCGAAGCTCCCTGTCCGCCGCCCCTGTCGCTCGAAGTAGCTGAAGAGCAGGAAGGCGAGGGTTGCCCAGGCAGCCCCCACGACGAACTCCTCCAATATGTAGGGCCAGGCGGCCCCCAGGTGGTGGCCGCTGGCCAGCAACCGACCCGCGGCGATGCCGTGGGTCAGGGGCAGGAGATTGGACACCACCCGGAGCGCTCCGGGCAGCTGGTGCAGGGGCACCTCCACCCCACAGAGCAGGAGCATGGCGAAGTAAGCGATGTTGGCCGTGAGCCAGATGTCCCTGGCCCGCAGTCCGATCGACCCCAGCGCCATCCCGAATCCGGTGCACGAAGCGGTGGTGATCAGCACGGTCAGGGCTAGTTCAGGCAAGGCACTGGGAGCGGGCCGGAAGTTCAGAATCAGCGCCGAGACTAGGAATCCGAAGGCAGATGTCTGCAGCCCGGCAGCCAGGACCGGCAGCCCCCGACCCAGGAAGAGCGCGATGCGGTTGGCGGGGGTGGCCAGAATTGGGCTCAGCGTCTGGAACTGGCGCTCGTTGGCCAGCGCCATGGTCATGCCGTAGATCCCGGACATGCTGCAGATCTGGATCGAGTTTCCCACCACGAAGAAGGTCGATGATCCGACCCCGGTGGCCCGCCCCAGGTAAACGAAGAAGAGGATTTGGAAGAGCGGCGCGGCCAGCATGGTGGGGATGTACTGCCAAGGGGTGATCCAGTAGAAGAGGGCGCGGTAGGAAATCAAGCCCCCGATGAAGAACACCCGCCAGAAGTTGCCCGACCCCTGGCGCCTCGACAGGGAGGCCGCGCTCATTGGAAGGTCAGAGTGGCGTGGACTCGGGCCAGCCGCTCGACATTGCTCACCAGCACCACGCCCAGGCCGAGATAGATCAGCGAGGCCACCACGCACCAGAGCACGGGCACCCAGGGGTCTCCCCCGAGCGCCGCGGCCCGCATCGCCTTGATCCCCCAGGTCGGGGCCAGGACGTAAGCGAGGTAATGGGTCCAGCCGGGAAGCAGCGAGAGGGGGACCACAAGCCCGCAGATCAGCCAAACCGGGTACTCCAGGGCATTAGACAAGGAGTTGGCATTCCGGTAGAGGACGAAGCTAGCGCCCAGGACCAAGCCGAGCAGCCCGAGCGCCACCACCATCACCAGGGCCGCGATCACAAAGGCCACGGGATCAACCAGGTGAAGGTGGGCCCCGAAGATCAGCCAGCCCCAGAGCAAGGTGGCTCCCATCGAGTAGAGTCCCACGGTCGCCGTGCCCAGGGTGATTCCCAGCAGCACCAGGACCAGCGGGGCGGGGGCCATCACCAGGGGCTCGAGCATCCCCTGGTGGCGTTGCCAGGAGAGGGCGCCCCCACAGCCGAAGACCACCGTGGACCAGATCCCCATGATCCCCGCCCCCAAGGCGTAGTAGAGCAACGGCAGGGTGCGATTGCCGGCCTGCTGATCGGCCATGGCGATGCTGGCGAAGATCAGCGGCTGAACCAACGAGACCATTACCACGAATCCGGATTGCGCCTGCATCTTCAGCTGGTACCACCAGCCCATGCCCACCTGGCGGGGCCAGCCCAGCGCCGCCGGGCCGGCTCGGTAGAGGTGCCGGTTCAACCGCGCCGCGCTCATGGGACGGTCACCAGCGCGACGTAGGCGTCCTCCAGGGTGGGCTCCCGAGCGGCGATCCGCTCCACCCGGACTCCCTCCAGAATCTGGAGGAGGCGACCGGTGAGCTGACTGCCCTCGCGCGCCTGCACGGTGAGCAGCTGGGCCTGCTCCCGCACTTCGGTCGTCACGTTCTCCACCTCGGGAAGCTCCCGGATCCGCTGCACCGTCAGCTCGGGTACACCGTACGCCTCAATCTCGACGACGGCCCGGGCGGTAACCGCTGCCTTGAGCTGGTCGGGAGTGCCTTCGGCGACGATCTTCCCCTGGGAGATCACCGCGATCCGGTTGCAAAGGCTGTCGGCTTCGAACATGTAATGGGTGGTTAGCAGGATCGTCTTCCCCGACCGGGCCAGCTCCGCGACCAGTTGGCGGACCTCGCGAGCACCGACTGGATCCACCCCAATGGTGGGCTCGTCGAAAAAGAGCACGGGCGGGTCGTGCAGCAATCCCCGGGCGAGATGAAGCCGCTGCCGCATCCCTCTGGAGAAACCCTCGACCCGCTCCTTGCCCCGCCCCGCCAGCCCCACCAGCTCCAGCACCGCCTCGATCCGCTGCCGCTGCAGCCGCGGCTCGAGAGCGTAGAGGTCGGCAAAGTAGCGCAGATTGTCGAGCGCGCTCAGCCGATCGTAGAGCCCGCGATCCCCGCCGAAGACATAGCCGATCTGGCGGCGTACCTCCCGGGGATGGGCCACCACATCCAGCCCCAACACACTGACCTCGCCCGACGTCGGCAGGAGAAGCGTGCAGAGGATCCGGATGGTGGTGGTTTTGCCAGCCCCGTTGGGGCCGAGCAGGCCGAAAAGCTCGCCCGGTTCGACCCGCAGGGAGATCCCCCGCACGGCCTCGATCTCGAGGCGGCGGCGGCGCACCGTGCCGGTCGTGGTGCGGTAGGTCCGCCGCAGGTCGACCACTTCAATGGCGGGCTCGGCGATCGATGGTGAAGCTCTGGGCACGGGCAGCCAAGTTTACCGTGGCCCAAAGTGAGCGGGGACGCCCGTTGGACGCTCGGGTCAGCGCCTCGCCAGCAGCTGGAGCTCGAGGCATGCCCCGCGGGGCAGTTCGGCCACCCCGACCGACACCCGGGCGTGCTTACCAAGCTCGCCCAGGACTTGGTGAAGCAGATGGGATGCCCCATCGATCACATCTGACTGGCGGGCGAACTCGGGCGCCGAGCGGACATAGCCGGTGAGCAGCAGCAAACCGGTGATCTGCTCGAGCTTCCCGACCGCAGCCTCCAACACCGCCAAGAGAGAGAGCGCGGCGTTGCGAGCTGCCTCGATGCCGCTCTCCACGCTGAGGTCCGCTCCCAGTCGTCCCTCGATCACCTTGCCGTCGCGCATCGGCAGGACGCCCGAGGTCACGATCAACTCGCCAGCGTAGGTAAACGGTACATAGTTGGCGAGCGGGACGGGTGCTGGGGGCAGCTCCAGCCCCAGCCGGGCCAGGCGCTCCTCCGGGGTGGCGCCGGGAACCGAGTCGATCACGGTGGCGCATCGGCGTCGAGCCGCTGCTTCCGACGGCGAAGGTAGATCGCCATGGCGATGGCCCCCAAGAGGCATAACACGATCACGGCCACCAATACCGCCACCGGCACCGGGGATCCGGGACGAGGCTTCTTGGAGTGACGGTGGGAGGTGGCTGAAGGGACCGGGGTGGGCGAGACCGCGACCGAAATCGGACTGCCTGAGCTGGAGCTCAGGGCCACCGGTGCAGGGGCGGTAGAGTCCAGGGCCCGAGCTGTTCCCCCCGTCAGTCGCACCGGGTCCCAGGTCGAGGCCAGGACCGTGAGCGGGGAGGTGGAGACGGTTGAGAGCCCGGTCACATCCTGGCTGGGCAGCCCCTGCGAGAAGTCGGCCCAGGTGCCGCCACCATTGACACTGCGCTGGAGCCCGCCGCCGGTGCTGCCGCCGTTATCGCCGCCGATGTAGATCACGGCCGGATTGTTCGGGTCGAAGGCGATGGTGTTGACCGACCACAGGACGCCCCCGGCCAGGGTTTCGGCCTGCCAGGTGCTGCCCTGGTTGGAACTCGCGTAGAGCCCCTTTAAATTGCCGACCAGAAGTGGCGGCGTGGTACCGCCTTTGACCACCGGTCCGGCGGCCACCGAGAAGACCGGTGCGCCGCCCGGATCGCCACCGGGTAGCGCTTGCCAGCCGGAATTGCTGCCCACCGAGAGCGACAGATAGAGGTTGTCCGGCTGGGCCAGCTGGTCCGATCCGGCGATAACGCCAAGTGGAGAGTCGGCGATGATCGCCACCGCCGAGATGCTGAGTGAGTTCATCCCGGCCAGTTCCCAGGCCGTGCCCTGGCCACTGACGTAAACCCCCTTCTGGGTGCCCAGAACAATGGCGGTGGGCCCCGTGGCGATGGCTCTGATGTCGAGAGTGTGCAGTCCGGTGTTCGCCGGCTTCCAGCTCTGGCCGCTGTTGGTGCTGCGGAAGATCCCGCCGTGGAGGGTGCCGGCGTAGAGCACCGATCCGGAGTTGCCGTAGGCCACCGTCCAGGCGAACTGGCCGATCGAAGTCGCCGACCAGGTCTGACCTTCGTCGAAGCTGATCCAGACGCCCCGGCTGGTGGCTGCCGCCAGATCCTGGGGCGCGTTCGGGTTCGCCACGATCTTCCAAATGGTGGCGTGCTGGCTGGGGGAGATGGGAATCGGCTGCAGCGGCGTCCAGAGGGCGGTCGCCGGCGCCGCCGCGACGAGAAGCGCGGCCGCCCCCAGCAGCAACGCCAGCACAATCGACCCGAGAGCCGCCCCCCGCCGCCAGAGTGCGAGCTGCCGTTGAGCTACCAATCCGAGGGCTCGATGGTCTGGTCGCGCCCGGCGCCGACCGACACCCAGTCAACTGGGGCTCCGGCCAGCTCGGCGATCCGATCGACGTAGCGTCGCGCCCGGTCGGGCAGATCGGCGAGCTTCCGGGCCTCTTTGGTGCTTCGCTGCCAGCCCGGCAGCTCCTGGTATTCCGGCTCGAGGTGCTTGAGGTGGGAGATGTTGGCCATAGGATGGTCCTGGGGCTCCCCTTTGCTGCGATATCCGGTGCAGATGCGGATGACCTCAAGCTCATCGAGGACGTCCAGCTTGGTGAGGGCGATTGAATCGATGCCGTTGACCCCGACCGCATAGCGGGCGACGCAGGCGTCGAACCAGCCTACGCGGCGCGCCCGCCCGGTCGTGGTGCCGTACTCGCCCCCGCGCTCGCGCAGATACTCCCCCAGGTCATCCTCGAGCTCGGTCGGGAACGGTCCGTAACCGACCCGGGTGGTGTAGGCCTTGAAGACCCCGATGGTGCGCCCGACATGCCGGGGGCCAATCCCGGCTCCGGCCAGGGCGCCACCGGCCGATGGATATGAACTGGTGACATAGGGATAGGTCCCCAGATCGAGGTCAAGCATCGTTCCCTGGGCCCCCTCCAAGATCACCCGCTCGTCCCTGGCCACCGCCCCCTGGATAAGCGGATAGGGATCGCGGATGAACCGGTCCAGCCGCTGGGCATAGTCGGTGTACTCGGCCAGAATCGCTGGGACCGTGAAGGGAGAGGCCGCGTAGAGCCGGACCAGCACCTCGTTCTTGAGCGGGAGCACGAAATTCAGCTTTTTCTCGAGGAAGCGGAGTTTCTGGAGATCGCCCACCCGGAAGCCGATCCGACGCACCTTGTCGCTGTAAGCCGGCCCCACCCCTCGGTAGGTCGTGCCCAGTCGGTCGTCGCCCCGCGCCCCTTCCTCCATCCGGTCGAGGACCGGGTGGTAGGGCATGATCATGTGGGCTCGCTCGCTGATCACCAGGTTGTCCAGGTTGGCGCCTTGGGCCTCCAAGGCCTCCAACTCCTGGAGCAGCACCTTCGGGTCCAGCACCACCCCGTTGCCGATTACACAGACGGTCTTCTGGTGGAGGATCCCCGCCGGGATCAGGTTGAACTTGAAGGTGTGCCCGTCGACCACCACGGTGTGGCCGGCGTTGTTCCCCCCCTGGCTGCGGATCACCATCTGGGACGTCTCCGCCAGCAGGTCGACGATCTTGCCCTTACCTTCGTCGCCCCACTGGCCGCCGAGGCAGATGACGACGCTCACCGCCTGGACTCACTCACCTGATGGGTCCTGGTGAATCCGATCGACGTCATGGAAGGCCGTCTGCCCCGCGTTGAAGTAGAGATTGATCCGGTCCACCGGTCCGTTGCGATTCTTGGCGATGTCCAGTTCGGTCATCGCCGGATCCTTGCCTTCCTCGTGCATCCCGGGGCGGTAGAGGAACATCACGATGTCGGAGTCCTGCTCGATGCTGCCCGAGTCACGGAGGTCGCTGAGCTGGGGTCGACGATCGGTGCGCCTCTCCGACTCCCGGTTGAGCTGGGACACAGCGATCACCGGCACATCCAGCTCTCGGGCCAGGCTCTTCAGCCCAGCCGAGATCTCCGAGACCTCCTGGGCTCGGGAATCGGAGCGGGTGGTGGCGCGCATCAGCTGAAGGTAGTCGACGATGAAGAGATCCACCTGGTTCGCGGCTCTCAACCGCCGCGCCTTGGCCCGCATCTCAATCACCGAGAGGGCCGGGGTGTCGTCGATGTAGATCGAGGCCCGGCTCAGAGTGTCCATCGCGGTGGCGATCTTCTGCCAGGTGTCGTCGGCCAGCTGGCCGGTGCGCAAGCGGTAGGAGTCAACCCCCGCCTCGCTGCAGAGCATGCGCTGCACCAGCGCGTCCCGCGACATCTCCAGGCTGAAGAGGGCGACCCCGTGGTGACGCTGGACGGCCGCGTGCCGGGCCACGTTGAGGGCGAAGGAGGTCTTGCCCACTCCCGGGCGGGCGGCCACCACGATCAGCTCGGAGCGCTGGAAGCCGGAGGTGACCGCGTCCAACTTCCCGAAGCCGCTGGCGACGCCCGTCACCGAGCGCTTGGCCCTCTGGTTGTAGGCGTGCTGGAGGGTCTCCCAGGTCTGGGGAAGCCGCTCCGCGATTGACTCGAAGTCGCTCTTCACCCGACCCCGGTCCGCCACCTGGAACACGGTCCGCTCGGCCTCCTCGATCGCCGGCTGGGCCTCCAGACTCTCATCGAAGCCCAGGTCGGCGAGTCGGCCGCCCGCCGAGATGAGTCGACGCTTGAGGGAATGGTCGGTGACGATCCGCGCGTAGTACTCCACGTTGGCCGCGGTCGGGACCGAGGCCGCCAGCGAGGTCAGAACCTCCAGCCCGCCGACCCGACCGAGCGAACCCTGGCGCTCCAACTCGTCGGCCAGGGTCAGGGTGTCGATGGGAGTGCCTTGGGCGAAGAGATGGAGCATGGCCCGGAAGACGTCAGCGTGGGCTGCCAGGTAGAAGTCGTCGGCCTCCAGTTTGCCCACCACCACCCCGATCTGATCCTTGTCCAGGAGCAATGCACCCAGCACAGAGCGCTCAGCGTCGTGGTTGTGCGGGGGGAGCCGAAGCGGGGTGGCCGGCCGGAGCTCCGGCCGGGCGCTCACGCCGCGATGACCCGGACTTTGATCCGGGCCTCGACCTCAGTGTGGAGTTTGGCCACAGCCTGATGTTCCCCCACCTCATGGGCAGGTTCGAACTCGATGTTACGCCGGTCAAGGACCACCCCCAACTGGGACTCGATCGCTTCCGCCACGTCGATGTTGACCACCGCGCCATAGAGCTTGCCGGTCTCGCCGGCCCGGGCGGTAATCTCAACCACGGTCGACTCCAGTTTGGTGGCGATGGCCCGGGCCTCGGTCAGCTCGGCCTCCACCCGGTGCCGCTGCCGCTCTCGCTGGGCCCGGATTTGGGCCTCCGCGGTGGCCCGGGCAGGCTGGGCCAAGCGACGGGGAAGCAAGAAGTTGCGGGCATAGCCGTCGGCCACCTCACGGACATCACCGGCGTGGCCGGTGCCCGCCACGTCCTGGATCAGAATGACCTTCAACTCGAATGCTCCTCGCTGACTGTGGGCAGGGGGCCATCGGACCCGGGCACGCCGCCTGCCTCCCCGGTCCTCCCCCCGGCTGACGCAGGAGAACGGTACCAGGGAGCGACCTCGGTGGGCGGCGCCACCGGCTTTCGCCGCGGACGACGCCCCGAGATAAGACCCGGAACCGCCTCCAACAGCAGCGTCAGCCTCCCGGCGGCGGCAATGCCCTGGCGCAGGTCCAGGTCGAATCGGCTCTGGCCCGCGCGAATTTCGGCCTCAATCGACTCCCTGAGTTCCCGCGGTGCCTGAGAGTTGAAGGTCCTGACCGCCAGCACCGTCAGGGCGATCGCGTCCATCTGGCCCACCACGGGGACCCACGCCGGCAGGTCGATGGCCGGGTTGAGGATCAGCGCCAGCGAGCCAATCAGGGCCGCCTTCAGGGGCGCCGGCGTAAGGGGATCACGGGTCAAGCAGTAGGCCAGCCGAAGTTGGAGCGGTAACTCCAAGATCAACAGCCGCAGCCGCTTCAGCCGATTGATGGCAGGCACCTTGAACTAACCCGAGATCGTCCCCCGACCCGTCCAGTCTAGCTTTAGTCCCGACCAGCGGGTGGGCCGGGGCCGCCTCCCGGCACAGCTCCCACCCGACCCTGGCCCGGTGGATGCCGACGGCTGCGCCGCGGCCGTTGCCGGGCCTGATCGCGAACTCCGGACTACGCACCGGTGGCCAATGTTCGGGCCACCTCCTCGATCGCCTGGCCACCCAGCACGACGCGGCTCCCGGTGGCCAGGTAGACGAGGTCGTAGGAACGCGGTCCAATTCTCTGCAGCAGCTCCCATAACGCCCCAGCCCGGTCTTCTAGCGGCACGACCACCACATCGCGCTCAGCTACCACCTTCAGCCCCGCCGCCTCGAGGACGCGCCTCGCGTCCGCGCTGTTTTCGAACAGCATGTGTCCGAGGCTGAGCTCGTCACCGTTCATCGGTCCCGTCATCCCTTCGATGTTGATCCCCGCCTCGGCCAGAGCTTCGGCGGCTGTGCTCATCGCCCGTTCGTGGCTATCCAGATCGATCGCGAGATCTTGCATCACACCCCCTCTACCGGGCTCACGCTCGGGCGCCGTCCGGTGACGCCAGCATCGCTGATGAATCATGACAGCACCGACCACCTCGAATCCACGGCAGGAAGGTGTGGAGGTGGATCACAGCTGTGAGCCTCGCCCGCAAGCACGCATCGAGGCGGGTTACGAACCGGGCTCACGGCTCCGGAGGACCGGCCCCTCTTCCTCATCCCGAGTTGAAGTGGGGGCCGTCCGCCGCCGCGACAGCTCGGGGCGGTGGTCGTCTCAGGGGCCCAGGCGAGTGCACCTCTTCACCCCGATTGAACGACGGGGGAAAGGTTCTTTGTTCGCTGCCAGGCGAAGCTAGGCCGGCTCCCTCGGGTCCGCTCCCGGCTCGCCCGGGCGTGGTCGCCAGTCCTCGCGGTGCCGCTCCAGGTGAGCGACCGCCGCCTGTTCGGCGCTCGGCGCATGGGGTGGGGGCAGCACTCCCTCCATCACCGCCTCCAGCAGGACTTCTTGGGCCCGGCCGATCCAGGGGCCAGCCGGGAGCAGGAAGGCTTGCTTCAACTGCTCGCCCCCCAGCGGTGGGCGGATCCCCTGCGGATTCGCCTCCGCCACCTGCTCCAACCGGGTTTCGAGTTCAGCCAGCTGGTCCACCCCAGGATATGAAGAGCCCTCGGTATCGGCCCGGGCCAAGGCCATCAGCTCGGGCACCCGGTCCCCGGCGGCATGCCAGAGTCGGCGGACCGCGCTGTCCGCCCACTCCGAGCTGTACTGGATCGGGCGCATGTGGAGCAGCACCAGCTGACGGACCGCATCGGTCTCGGCCCCGCTGAAGCGGAGCCTTCTCATGGTGGCGCCGGCGATCTCCGCGCCGATCTGCGGGTGTCGAATGAAGGTGGGGCCCGCGGGTGAGGACGCGGCGGTAGGCGGCTTGCCGACGTCGTGAAAGAGGACCGCCAGCCGCACCAGCCGTTCCCTGGGAGCGGCATCCAGGGCCAGGCAGGTGTGCTCGAAAACGTCGCCGACGTGGTAGCCCCCCTGCTCGACCCCGGCCATGGCGGCCAGCTCCGGCGAGATCTCGGCCAACAGTCGGGTTCGCTCGAGGATCCGCAACCCGAGTGAGGGCCGGCCGGCGAGCAGCAGCTTGAGCAGCTCGTCGCGAATCCGCTCCGGGGAGACGATGGCCAATCGAGGTGCCATCTCGGTCATGGCCGATTCCACTCCCGGTGCCAGCTGGAACTCGAGCTGGGCCACGAAGCGGGCCGCCCGGAGCATGCGCAGGGGGTCTTCAGAGAAGGTCTCAGCCGCTGCGAGCGGAGTCCGCAGCAGCCCACGGCGCAGATCCGCGAGACCGCTCTCGGTGGGATCGAGCACCACGCCGGAGCTGTCCAGCATGAGGGCGTTGAGGGTGAAGTCGCGGCGGAGTGCGTCTTCCTCCATGGTGCCCGCCCTCACCGTCGGCTTGCGACTCTCCGGCGAGTAGGCCTCGGCCCGGGCCTTGACGAACTCAACCGTGAAGCGACCCTTCTCCGGGACCAAGAAGGCGACCTGGGCTGTCCCGAAGCGCTCAAAGGCAACCACGGTCGCCCGGCGGTCCCAACGCTGACGCAGCCACTCGGCGGCCGCCTCGGCGCTCCCCTGCTCGACCACCACGTCCGTGTCGGTCTCCGCCGGGCGGCCCATCAGCAGGTCGCGGACGTAGCCGCCCACGATGCAGACCCGAGCTCCGACCCCCTGCTCCAGCTCGGGCAAGAGGCGGCGCAGCGCGAGCGCCGACGGGATCTCGGGGAGCAGCTGGACCGCAGGTGTCCTAGGCGAAGACAAGGTCGTCTTCCGAGCTGGATTCGCCCGGGATCACCAGCTGGTCGCAGGTGGGGCAGTAGAAGCGCGGTTCCATCGCAGTTCCGCAGCGGTGATGGATCGGCCCGGGCGCGCCCTCCCGGCCGCCCCACCGATCCAGGGCTTCGATCACGGTGGCCAGGCCGCGGCCGGCCACGGTCAGTCCGTACTCCATCCGAGGCGGTCGGGCCAGGTAGCGCTGGCTCTCGACCACCCCGGCCAGCTCCAACCGCCGGAGCCGCTCGGTCAGGACGTTGGAGGCGATCGCCGGGAGGTCCCGCTGAAGGTCGCTGAAGCGACGCGGACCACCCAGTAGCGCCCCCACCAAGAGCAGCGCCCAGCGGTCGCCGACCCGGTCCAGGGCGGCCGCCAGCCCGGCCCGCGCGGTCAAGGGGACGTCGGTCACCCCAGCATCTTCGCTTGCCCACGACGCAAAGGGTTTGAGGTGCGGGGATCGCGGTATACTTGCTACTTGCAAGATACTAGCGACTTCGCCATAGGAGAATCGAGTTGGGCTTTGCTGAAGAGTTAGAAGAGGCGGCGGCGACTGCTCGGAGGCGGGCTCTACCTGCCGTCGTCGGGATCGGCAGCCGTTGGCCATCGGGCAGCGGGATCGTCTTCGGCGAAGGGTTGGTGGTGACCAGCGCCCACAACGTCCATACGGAGAGCCCCGGGGTGCACTTCGCCGACGGCTCGCACCGGGAGGCGGTTTCCGTCACCGCGGATGTGGCCGGCGACCTGGCGGTGATCAGGGTCCCGACTGACGGAGTGGCGGCGATCGGGTGGGCGGAGCGGGGCCCTCAGCTGGGCGCGCCCATATTCGCCGCAGCCAATCCCGGGGGCCGCGGACCTAGGCTGAGCTTTGGGGTGGTTTCCGCCCAGGACCTAGAGTTCCGGGGTCCAGGGGGACATCCGATCGCGGGCGGATTCGAGCACAGCGCCCCCTTGCCGCACGGCTCCTCCGGCGGACCGGTCCTGACTCTCTCCGGCGAGCTGGTCGGCATCAACACCAAGCGGCTGGGCGAGGGCCTGTATGCGGCTCTCCCGGCTGACTCCACACTCAGATCCAGGCTGGAATCGCTCGGTCAGGGTGAGCCGGTGATCCGACCCTACCTGGGCGTTGGACTGCTACCGGGCGAGGTGGCTCGCCGGCTGCGGGCTGCGGTCGGTCTGCCGGAGCGGCCCGGGGTGCTGGTCCAGCAACTGGACGAGGAGGGACCCGCCGCGATGGCGGGTGTCAGGAAGGGCGATCTCTTGACCAAGGCTGGCGGGGCAGAGCTCTCCAGGGCATCGGACCTGCACCGCGTGCTGGGAGCGGCCAAGCCGGGCGACCAGCTCGAGCTGGAACTCGTACGCGGAGCCGATGATCAGCAGCTCCAGGTCATCCTGGGCGTGGAACCGGAGCGGCCCGAGCGCCACCGACCGGCGCGGCGCCACCATCGCGGTCGCTGAACTGGTGCTGAGCGGGGCCAGCCGATAGTTCGGTCGGCCTCGCTCCCTGTTCATCCGGACGGAACGACCGCCTATACTGCGGCGGGAGGAGCGCCGTAGTGTCTCGCGCAGCCCCCGGTGGGCAGTCGTGTCCCGGCTACTGAGTCATCAACGAAACCCGCTCGGCCGGACCGTCCGGCTGCTCGGGTGGATGGCGGACCATGCCGCTGACGACTACGGGGTCAGGGAGCTCGCCGCAGCGGTGGGGATGGCGCCCAGCACCGTCCACCGATCGCTCGGTGCCCTCGAACAAGAGGGGCTGATCGAGTCCCTGCCGAACAGCGGGCGCTATCGGCTGAGCCTCGGCTTTTACCGACTCGCCCTGCGTGGGGCCGCCCGCGCCCCGGTGGTCGAACTGGCTCTGCCCTACCTCCGGGCGGCGGCTAGGTCCGGCGGTGAAACGGCGCTGCTGGCGATCTATGGAGCTGCCGAGCTGGCGCTGGTGTACGTGGCCGAGATTCCCGCCCGGCACCAACTCCAGGTTAGACCCGCGCTGCACGAGTGGATCTCGCTCGTCTCCTGCGCCGCCGGGCTGGCGATCCTCTCGTGTCTGGACAGCGAGACCCTGATCACCGCGTTCGGTCGAGAACGGGCCGCCGTCAAGGCATCGGAACTGGCTGGGCAGCTGGCGGTGGTGCGGAGCCGGGGATTCGCCTCACTTCCCGGCCGACCGGGAAACTTCTCCCGCGAGCTGGCCGCACCCTTCTCCGGCCCGGGTGGTCAGGTGCAGGGAGCGGTCGCCTTCGCGCTGCCAGAGGGTCGCTTCAACACGGTCTTGGAGGACTCCTTGGGACAGCTTCTGGTTGACCAGGCGAAATCGATCACCGCCGTCCTCATCGGCTAGGAGTCCGCCGCCCCGTTTTACGGCAGGACCACCTTGGCGACCGGAAGCCTCCCGACCCGGGCGCAGTCCAGGGCCAGCTCGATTGCCCCCAGCAGCCCCTGGTCCTCTCCCAGCTCAGCTCGCTCGATCCGACAGCTGCCTCGAACCGAGGCGAATGAGGAGTCGGCGACCCCAGCCAGGACCGCGCTCCAGAACTCGGGCGCCGCGGCAACCCCACCTCCCACCGCGACCGCCTCGGGGTTGAGCAGGTTGATCAAGCCACCCAACGCCAGCCCCACGTAACGGGCAGCCCGACTCAGCACCGCCTGGGCCCCGGGGTCACCAGCGGCCGCCAGCCGACCCACCTCGGAGGCGCTGCCAAGACCCGCCTGGCGGGCGATCGCGGTTCCCGAGGCAACTGCCTCCAGGCAGCCCCGATTGCCACAGTTGCAGAGTGGCCCTTCGGGGAGGATCACCATGTGGCCGAACTCCCCGGCACTTCCCTGATGGCCGCGATACAGCTGCCCGCCCAGGATCAAGCCGGCGCCGATGCCGGTGCTGACGGTCACATAGACGAAGTCCTGAGTGCCCCGACCGGTTCCCCGGCGGTGCTCGGCCAGGGCGCCCAGGTTGGCGTCGTGATCGATCAGGCATTCGCAGCCGAGCAGCTTTTCCAGCCGCTGCCGCACCGGGAACCGCCGCCAACCGGGCAGGTTGGGCGCGCCCTCGACCACCCCGGACTCAAGGTCCACCGGGCCCGGGACCCCGACCGCCAGGACCAGCTGGGAGAGACTTGACTCGGGCACCGCGGACACCGCCTCCCGCACCAGCTCCTCGATCTGCGCCAGCACCCCTTCGGGACCTTGGGAAGCAGCGGTTCTGACCTGGGCCCGGTGGCGGATCCGCCCGTCGGGACCAGCCAGTCCGACCCTGATCCAGGTGCCGCCGAGGTCGACGCCGGCGACAAAGGTGGTTTGGGCCAGGCCGGAGACCATCCGAGTCAGTTCTCCGGGCTGGGCTGCAGCTGGGGCAGACCGGCGAGCTCCCTGAGCCGCTCCACATTGGCCCGGTCCGGGCCCTGGTGCTCGAGGCCCGGTACCTCCAGGATGAAGGGCGCCCGGGTGAGCTCCGGATCGGCCAACATCCGCCGGAAAGCCTCCGATCCGATCTCGCCATCGCCGATGTTCTGATGGCGATCTACATTGGAGCCAAAGGCAGCCTTGGAGTCATTGGCGTGGATGGCTGCGAGTCGCTCGAAACCGATCTCCCGCCCCAGCTCCGCCACCGTCTGGCGCAGCCCCTCCTCGTTCCGCAGGTCGTAACCGGCCGTGAAGGCGTGCGCGGTGTCCAGGCATAGCCGCACCCGGGAATCGTCCACCGCCTCCATCATCTGCCTTATCTGGGCGAAGGAGCTGCCGATGTTGTCCCCGGACCCGGCGCTGTTCTCGATGATCAAGAGGCTCTCGCCTTCGGCCTCGTCGAGCGCCCCGCGCATCGCCGCGGCGATCTGAGGCAGCACCGTCTCGAATCCCAGGCCCTTGTGCGAGCCGGGGTGGAAGATCACCCCTCGCACGCCGAGCCGGTTGGCTAACTCCAGGTGATGGCGCAGAGATCCGCGCGACTGAGCTAGCAGCTCCTCCTTGGCTGTCGCCAGGTTGATTAGGTAGACGGCATGAAAGAAAAAGGCGTTGAGGGAGGTCTCCTCCATGCGTCGCTTAAAGGTGGCCACCTGCTCCGGATCGGGGTCAATTCGTCGCCAAGTCTGAGGCGGCGTGGGATGAATCTGAACCGCCTCAGCGCCGATCTGAAGGGCACGGTCGAAGGCCATCGATATCCCCCCCGCGGCGGAGACGTGGGCGCCAATCGTGACCATGACTACCCCGAGGCCGCTTGAGCGGGTGGGACGTAGACGTCAGCGGTGGGCGGGGGAATCACCGCCGGACTCCGGCCGAACGCGCTGTAATGAAGCGAAACCGGCTGATCTCCGCTGATGGCCAACTCCAGAAGGCGATCGCTGACAGGCTCGACGAACAGCCGTAATGATGAGCCTCCGCCTCTCTCCTCGACCACTAGGACCGGCACACCCCCGAGCTTAGACCGGCTCACCGTCAGCGGTCCTCGTAAAGCCCGCCTCAGGGTGCCGGCCAGTCCCGAGCCTGAAAACGGACGGACGCTCTGGCGATAGCTGAGAGCCACCAACTTGGGTTGGACCACCCAGGTGGTGGCTGGGTTGAGGTTCCCCGGCAAGGCGCTGATGCCCAGCTGCTGCAGCTCAGTTGGCGAGCGGACGTAGACCCGACCGCCGATCGCCACCACGTCGCTTTGAAAGAGCGCCGCCGCCGGCACAGAGATATCGAGGGTGCCCTGAAAATCCCCGTCCCGCCGGACCGCTACCCGGAAGCTAGTGGTGGTCTTGACCGCCCGGATGGTGCCGGTGATCCGGTACCCGCTGAGGTGGGCCATGGATGCCGCCACCCGGTCGACCAAGGCAGTCCCGCTGGGCAGACTCTGACCGCAGCCGGCGAGCAGGCATCCCAGCGCCGCCAGCATCGCGGATGGACCCAGGAGGAGCACCAGCCGTCTCACGATCAGACCCTCCACACCAGGACCGTGATTCCATAGGCGGCGTAAAGACCGATCCCCATCGGGGCCAGCGTCCAGGCGCTCACCCCCTTCTTGGTAGCGGCAAAGAGGGCGATGACCACGGCCACCCCGGTGACCGCCGCCGCGAGAAAGCCCGCCTGGGAAAGTCGCCAGGGGGTGAAACAGAGCCCGATGATCGCGGGGAAGGTGGCCTGGAAGACCATCGATCCGGTGACGTTGCCGAGCGCCAGCGCGTCCCGGTCGCGTCTGATCCAGAGGCTGCCCGCAGTGACCTCGGGCAGCTCGGTCGCGATCGGGACCAGCAGCAGCGCCAGCACCAGCGGTGCCAGGTGAGCCTGGCGGGCTACCTGATGGAGCCCGAACAGAAAGATCTCGCTGGCCAGAGCGAGCCCTGCCAGGCCCACCAGTAACTGGACGGCAGGCAGGGCCAGCCGGCCCCGTCCCTCTGGGGTCCAGCTCCCGACCAGCCGGGAGAACCAGAGCGGCTCGTAGTCACCCTCCGGAGCGACATCGGCCCGGAGGGTGCGCCGCACGAAGCCGACATAGAAGAGAGCCAGCAGAAGGGCGTCGACCCAGCGCAACGGGGTGGGGAGAAAGGCGCCCACGATCAGCAACCCGAAGCTCAGCGCAAAGGCCCAAAGCACCCTTCGGGCGTCTTGGGCGCCCACCCGCAGGTAGGTCCGACCGCAGATCAGCCCGACGATCCCGACCAGTCCCAAGCCGATGGTCGCCAGCATCAGCGGGGCGCCGAGGATCGCGCCGGTGGCGGTCTGGGTGGCCTCCCGTCCGCCGGCGATCAGCGCCACGATCGGCACGATCGTTTCCGGCATCGCGGTGCCCACCGCGGCCATCACACTTCCGGTCATGCCGTGACCCATTCCCAGGCTGCGAGCCCCCCACTCGACGGCGTTGGTGAATAGGGTGGCCGCGATCAGCATCAGAACCAGTCCGGCAGCGAAGGCGAGCGCGACCTGCATCAGCTCAGGGTGCGGCTGGCCGGCCCGGCGATCGCCCGAGCGTGCCCAGCAGATCTCGGGCCAACGCCAGACCGTGGTGCCCCACGGTGCCCAGCCCCACCGGCTGGAGACGCTCCCAGGGGGTCCCGGGAATGGGCGCGAGCGCGTCCTGAATCCGCTGCTGGTACCAGGGAAAGAGTGAGCGGGGGAGTTGGTCGGGGTAGGTCCAGCGCAGCCGCCAGGCTTCTCGACTGCGCTGCAGCCGACCCCCCCGGGCGCGGGCCCGGAAGACGACGTCGGTGTCGCGTCTGATCCCGGTGAATCGGTAGAAGCCAACCAGCCGTTCGATCTCGATATCCAGGCCGGTCTCCTCGCTGGTCTCCCGCACCACCGCCTCCACCGGGTCCTCCTCGGGGCCGACATGGCCACCCGGAGGCTCCCATCCGGCCGGCCAAGGTCGGAACTGCAGCAAGACCCGGCCCTGGTCGTCCACCACGACGGCCTGGGCGCCGACGATTGGCCGATCGGCTACCCGAAGCAAGGGTTGGCCAGCGCCGTGGCCAGGCCCGGCGAAGCGGGCGAGATCAGGTAACTCAGATTGGGGAAGTACTCGGGCGGGGGGATCCCTCCCACCACCCCCCGCCAGAGCCCGTCCGCGACCACCAGGATCGGACTTCCGATGGAGAAGCCGGAATTGAAGAACTGGGGCAGGATGAAGAAGAGGAAGAGGGCGCCCAGCAGGATTCCCGTCCGATTGCGATCGATCCACTGGAAGAGGGAGGGAAGGCGGCTGCGAAGCAACCCTTCGGCCACTCCGTACCCGTCCAGGGGTGGGATCGGGATCAGGTTGAACACGAATAGGATGACGTTGACGAAGAAGGCCTCGATCAGGATCCAGTAGAGATAGCCGGCGAACGTGAGGTCGAAACTGGGCAGGAAGCAGGACTGGACGGCGGGGTCGGCCAGGATCAAGAGCCGCAGGATCACGCCGAGCAGGGCCGCGACCACCAGGTTGCTGAGCGGGCCCGCCGCAGAGAGCCAGGCCCGCTGCCGCCCGTGCCGAACGAAGAGCGGATTGAACTGCACCGGACGGGCGAAACCCATCCCGATCAAGACCAGCGCGGCCAGCCCGAGGGGGTCGATCTGGTTGGCGGGGTTGAAGGAGAGGCGGCCCTGCGCCTGAGGGGTGGGGTCGCCATACGAGGTCGCCACCCGGGCGTGGCAGTACTCATGAATGGTGAAGCCGAGGACGATTCCGGGGACGGCGAAGAGTAACAGGACGAGATAGAACTCGACGCTGCTTCCGAGCACCGACTCTCAGTCCAGGACGATCTTGCGGGCGCGGCGCCGGCCCTTGGGCGCCTTGGGATGACGCCGATGCTCGATGGCAGCGGCGGCCGCGAGGAACACTTCACGCTGAGCCTTGAACAGGTGGGACCGGGATTCGGGGGGCACCAGCTCTCCCAACTCGTCGACGGCTTTGATCACCACTCCGCCCAGCTGCCGAACCGCCCATTTGCCAAGGCGGGCCGCCTCGTCACGCTCCATCAGGATCTCCCAAAATGAATCGCCAGCCGGCCGCTCTCCAAGTTGGCGGAGGTGGTCACTTTGCCGTGAAGCACCCGGGGCAGGCTTATCTCTCGCTTGTAGGGACCGACGCTAACGTAAAGGTCGTCGTCCCGCTGCGTCAGTTCGACTTGCTCCTTGGTGGCGAACGGGAGTTGGAGGGTGAGCACATAGCCGTGGTCGTCCTTGGTCAGAGCCTGCGGCTTGGTGTTGAACAAGACCGCGCTGGGGTCGATCGACCCGAAGAGTGAGTCGCCTAATTCCCGCAAATTTTCCAGGCCCACGACCTCGTGATCGAAGAGCTGGCTGTTGAGGATCGGCACCGGCGAAAAGGCCGCCTCCACCTGTTCCGCGTAGCGCTGCTGGGACTTACGCCAGTCGGCGAAGTAACCTTCGCTGACTGCCTCCGGGAGCACTCGGTTCACCAGCACTGCATCCACCTGATAGTCGTATAGATTCAAGTAGGTGTACGCCCTCTGGGCCTCCTTGATCACCATCTTTTCAAGGTTTAGCACCAAGCGTACCGTGCACGTCTTGGAATCGCTGAGCACCTCCTTCATCGACTCCAGGTCGAGCAAAAGCTCCTTGATCGATCCGTAAATTTCATCGCCTGGCAGAGGAATCTTTACGAACGGCTGGATTACCGGGCGAGCCACTTTCATGACCTTGCGTTCCAGCGGAAAGATACGGTCCAGGTACCAGCGGGCGACATCCGGGAAGGCCAAGAGCTGCAGGGTCTCCCCGGTCGGTGCGCAGTCCACGATCAGCACGTCGTACTCTTGCCGCTGAGCGTGGCGCCGGATCCACATCAAGCTGGAGATCTCCTCCATTCCGGGGGGCGTCGCCAGTTCTTCGGCGATAATCTCGTCGACCCCCTGGCTGTTGAACAGCACCGCCAGGTAGCCGTGGATCTTGTCCCAGTGACCCTCCATTTCATGGAGCGCATTGACCTCCTGGGCAAAGAGGTTCTCCGCCACCTCCACCGGCTCAGGCGCCAGTTCACGGTCCAACGAGTCGCCCAGGCTGTGGGCGGCGTCAGTGGAGATGACCAAAGTTCGGAGGCCCATCGCAGCGCACTTGACGGCAGAGGCGGCTGCGACTGTGGTCTTGCCCACACCGCCCTTGCCGGTGTAGAGGATCACCCGCATCTCAGCGAGTATAGAGACGGCCTGAGAAGGCGCCGCTCAGTGAATGAAGATCGCCCCCAGGATCACCATCACAATCATCACCGCGCTGACCCCGATCACCCGCCGTAGATCCAGCCATAGATAGGGGGTGCGGTCGGTGGGCACCGCCGGGCTGTCGTCGAGCGGGACCAGATGCGCCATCTGCTGGCGCTGACGCTCCGCCCGACCCGCGACCCTGCCCTTGCGGGGCAGAAAGGAAGTGGTCCCAAGAGGCGGTTCCGCCGCCGCGGCGGTCACGGCAGGCGGTCCCGATGGTGGTGGACCGTGACGGTCACCGGGTCCCTGGTCTGGGGTGGGCTGCCGCCGGGGCAGGAAGGAGCTCCGAGTGGGTCCAGCGACGGCGCCGGCGGGCTCGGTCTCGCCCAGCGCTTGCGGAATCGGCTCCGCTGCCACAGGGGCGGTTCCCGACGAGGGCGGGCGAGCACCTGTCGGCGTCGATGGCCGCTTGCGCGAGGTCGATGTCGGGCGGCGCTTGGTGCGTCTTGCCAATTGGAGCTCCGCGGTAGAGAGTGCCGGGACCAAGCCCACGATCGGGCGCGGCAAGTGTATCCAAGCGAACCTGCGCTCCCGATTCTCCGGGAACGGTGCAGGCAGCGAGCACCGGCTGGGTGGGGGTCAGCTTGGCGAAGGAGGGGACGAAGCGGTGCCAGCGCCCACTGCCTGCGTGGGCGATGTGTGTGGGGCCACATCTTGTGCCCGGAGTGCATTGAACCACAGAATGTTGTGGAGCGCAAGGGGCAACGCCCCCCCCGCTGGGGGGGCCGCGTTGCTGGCCCCATCAAGCTCTGAGCCGAGCTGGCAGAAGAGGAATCCCAGCGGGTCTGACGGGAGCTCGCCGACCACCAGCCGCGGGCTCCGGATACCTGGTCGCCTGGGTGCCCCGCCGATCAGACGTGGAAGAGAAAGTGCATCACATCACCGTCCTGGACCAGGTAGTCCCGACCCTCCAGGCGGCGCTGGCCCCGCTCCCGCACCGCGGCGTAGCTGCCGGCCTGAACCAGCTCGTGCCAGCCGCAAACTTCGGCCCGGATGAAGCCCTTAGCGAAATCGGTGTGGATCACCCCGGCGGCCTCCTTGGCATTGGCCGATTGAGATACGGTCCACGCCCGCACTTCTTTCTCCCCAGCGGTAAAGAATGTCTGGAGGCGCAGGGCGTGGTACCCGGCCCGGCTGAGGCGTCCCAACCCCGCCTCCTGTAAGCCCAGACCGGCCAAGAACTCCTCCGCCTCTAGAGGTTGGAGCTCGGAGAGCTCGGCCTCGAGCTTGGCGGAGACGGGAACGAAGTCGGCTCCCTCGGCGCGCGCCCGGTCGGCGAGCGGCCCGGCCCAGCCCTGCGCCGGATCAGAGATCAACTCTTGCTCATCGACATTGACCACGAAGATCAACGGCTTGGCGGTGAGCAGCTGAGCCTCTCTAACCCCGACTGACTCCTCGGCCCCGAGGCGGACCCGGCGAGCGGGAAGCCCCTGATCCAGCGCCTGTCTCACCTGCTCCAGCCCCGCGACCTCCGCCTGGAGCTCCCGGCTGGCGGCCCCGGCTCGGGCGGTCTTGCCGACTCGCTCGAGCCGACGCTCAACGGTTCCCAGGTCTGCCAGCGCCAACTCCAGCTCCAGGATCTCGAGATCGCGGAGGGGGTCAACGCGGCCCTCAACGTGGCTCACGTCAGAGGCGCTGAAAGCCCGCAGCACAAAGGCGATGGCATCGGCGCTCCGAACGTGGCCCAGGAACTGGTTGCCCAGGCCCTCCCCGAGATGGGCATTACGCACCAGGCCCGCAATATCGGTGAAGGTCACTGTGGCCGGGATCACCCTCGGAGGGTGGAAAACGTCAGCCAGCTGGCGGATCCGGTCGTCGGGGACCGGCACCACCCCGGTGTTGGGATCGATGGTGGTGAAGGGAAAAGCGCCGACCGCCGCGTGGGCCCGCGTTAGGGAATTGAAGAGCGTCGACTTGCCGGCATTCGGCAAACCCACGATCCCCACCGAGAGGCTCAATTCCGCTCGCTCATCTGGAGCCGGCCGAGGCCCCGAGGACCCGGCGAACCACCTCCGCCAGCCCTCCCCTCCCCGGCCCCGGAACCAGCCAGTCGGCGGCGGCCTTCACCTCCTCAGCCGCAGTCTCCACGGCCACCTTGATGCCTGCCACAGCCAGCAGGGGCAAGTCATTGGGGGCGTCCCCGACGGCCACCACCGCCTGGGGATCCACCTCCAGGCGGCGGCACAACCAGCTCAGGGCGTGGCCCTTGTTGACTCCGGAAGCGGTGATTTCGCAGAACCCGATCAGCGAGCGGGTTACCTCCGCCCGCCTACCCAGCAGCAAGCTGAGCTCCGCGAGGGCCACCTGGAAGCGATCCCGGTCAGCGGCCACCACCGTCAGCTTGGTACTCCCCCTTCGGACTCGCTCCTCCAGTGAGGGATCACGCGCCACCTCCGCCTCGATTTGGGCGATCCCCTGGTAGAAGCGGACGTCCTCGTTGACCTCGTCCACGTAGAGATGGTCGTCTTGGTACACGTTGAGGGTGTACCCCTGCCGACGGCAGAACTCCAGGATCTCCATCCCCAGCTCTCCCGGGACCTCCTCTCGCAGCAGCACCGGGGCGTCCGCCAGCTCACGCTCGGAGGTGCCCAGGGCGAGCTCCTGGATCAGGGCTCCCTGGTAGCAGATGAGTGGGAGATCGACCCCCAGAGCCAGTGCGTGGGGCAGCCCCGAGCGGTACATACGCCCGGTGGCGACCCCGACCCTCAGCCCAGCCTGACGCGCCGCGGCCACGGCGGCCACGTCGCGCTGGTCCACTCGGAGGCTCTCATCGAGGAGCGTTCCGTCCAGGTCTGAGATGAGCAGCCTCGGCCTCACGGGCGTCGGGCGACCTCGGGGTTGGCGCAGGCAAGTGGAGCTCCTCCGTCGAGCACCGCCAGGATGTTCCGGGCGGCCAACTCGCCCATGGCGGCCCGGGTCTTCCAGGTAGCGCTACCCAGGTGGGGCAGGAGCACCGCCGTGGCGCACTCCCCGAGCCCCTGGGCCATCTGGGGCTCTCGCTCATAGACGTCGAGCCCGGCCGCCGCGATCACTCCCGCCTTGAGCGCCTCGACCAGGGCTATCTCATCGATGATCGGCCCTCTCGAGGTATTCACCAGCACCGCGCTCCGTCGCATCCTGGCCAGCTCCTTTTTTCCGATCAGGTGGTGGGTCTCCTCCGTCAGGGGAACGTGGCAGGTGACGAAGTCCGACTCCCCGAGGAGCCGTTCCAGCGAGCAACCCTCAACCTCAAGGTCGCCAGCTGGGACCACCCCGACCGGGTCGTAGGCCAGAATTCGCATCGAAAACCCCTTGGCGGCCCGGCGGGCGACCGCCTGCCCGATCCTGCCAAAGCCGATCACCCCGAGCGTGGCACCGGTCACTTCCTGGCCCAGCAGGTAGTCCGGCGACCATCCGTGGTAGCGGCCCTCCCGCATCTCACGATCGGCCTCGACGACCCTCCGGGCCGCTGCCAAAATCAGGGTCAGCGCCAGGTCGGCAGTGGCGTCGGTCAAAACATCAGGGGTGTGACCAACGTAGATTCCGCGCCTGGTACAGGCGGGGATGTCGACGTTGTCCAGCCCGACGGCATAGTTGGAGACCACCTTGAGGTTGGGGCCGGCGGCCTCCAGCGCCTCCTCGTCTATCCGGTCGCGGAGCTGGGGCAGAAGAGCATCCGCGCCCTGGATGGCTATCCGGTACCGCTCCGCGGTCAGAATCTCGCCCAGCAACTCCAGCTCGCAGCGCTCCCGGAGGAGGCCCTCGGCAGGTCCCGGGACGGGCAGCGTCATCACGACTTTCGGCACTCTCGAGTCATTGTCGCCGATGCCGGCCGAGGCCCGGCCGCGTGGCTTAGGCCCGGATGGGGTATATTCGGTTGGTTGCCAATTCGCTCTAGACGTCCCTTCCGGCCCTCCCATCGCACCGTTTATCGAGCTCCCGATGAGGTCCCCCAGCCGGATCCTGCCCCCTCCGTCAGCTTCTCCGAGCTTGGGCTCTCGGCCTCGATGCTGAGCACCCTCGATGAGGTCGGGTACCGCGACCCCACTCCCATCCAGGCGATGACGCTGCCGGTGGCCCTCTCCGGTCGAGACTTCGTCGGTCAGGCGAGGACGGGATCCGGCAAGACAGCTGCCTTCGCCGTTCCCATTCTGGAACGGCTTGATCCCCAGGCCGAGACAGTCCAGGCATTGGTGCTTTGTCCCACCCGCGAATTGGCCGCCCAGGTGACGTTGGAGTTCGAAAAGCTGGCCCAGGGACGCAATGTGCAGATCCTCGCCGTGGTTGGCGGCGATCCCATCCGGCGCCAACTTGACGGCCTGATCGCCCACCCCCAGGTGGTGGTCGGCACCCCGGGACGGGTACTGGACCACTTGCAGCGGCACACCCTGTCCCTGCGAGCCATCCGCTTCGTGGTCCTCGACGAGGCCGACCGGATGCTGGACATGGGTTTCGCACCGGATGTGGAACGGATCCTGCTCCAGACCCCCAAGGAGCGCCAGACGATGCTCTTCTCGGCCACCGTGCCCGAGTGGGTCCACCGACTGGCCTCGCGCCACATGCGCGATGCCGAGACGGTCTCGGTCAGCGGCCGGACCGAGCTGGTGCCAACGATCCGCCAATGGTGCATTGAGTGTTCATGGTCGGAGAAGGAGGAAGCCCTGGGGATGCTGATGGACAGCCCTTTGGTGACCCTGGGCCTGATCTTCAGCAATACCAAGCGCAACGCCGACCACCTCCATACCGCGCTGTTGGGGCGGGGCTACGACGTGACGGTCATCCATGGTGATCTCTCCCAACGGGAACGGGACCAGGCTCTCGAGCGCTTCCGAGGCAGCAAGGTGCGCTTTTTGATCGCCACCGACGTGGCCGCCCGGGGCATCGACATCGACGACATCAGCCATGTGATCAACTACGACATTCCCGCGACCGCGGAGGACTACGTCCACCGGGTGGGGCGGACCGCCAGAGCCGGCCGCGATGGGGTGGCGCTCACCCTAATCACCCCGATCGAGATCCTCAAGATCCGCGATATCGAGCGCCACACCAAGCGGCCGATCGAACATCACACTCTCGAGGACCTAAAGCTGCTGGCTGGGACTGCCGGCGCACTGGTCGGCTGAGGCTCGGATCGATCCCCGCCTGACCGGCCCTGTTCCCGGTCCGGTCGCGGCCCTCGGAGATGATGCCCGCCAGTGGAGTTGGGCTGGCGGCGGCGCGGGAGGCCCAGATTCGAGCAAAAGCGCTCCGCGCTGATCACTCCAGCTCTGAGCCCATCCGAGCCTGGAGTTGGCGCCGGCCCACCAGCAGCACCCCCGCCCCAGCCAGCGCCTCGGCCGCGGCCACCCCCCAAGCGGGCGCGTAGCCCAGATGGCTCACCAACAGGCCGAACAGCAGCGGTCCGAGAACGCTGCCCGCGCGTCCCCCGGTCTGGGTGATGCCGCTGGCTCGGGCGGGTGCCAGAGGATGCGTGCGCACCACGGCGAAGTTAAATAGCCCGTTCCAGCCCCATCCGATGCCAAACGCCACCATCGCCCCGGGGATGAGGATTACCGGGCTGCGGAGGCCGCTGGCCAGCGCCAGCATCAGGAACCCGACCGCCCCCACCGCGATCATGGCGGTGACCGTGGGGAAATGGCCGCCGGCCCGACGATCGGCGCGGACCCCCGTGGCCACCCGCACCGATATACCGCTGATGCTGGCCAGAACCGCCACCAGGCCGGCGGGCCCGCGGCCGACCCCGGCGGCCACCGCTGAGCTCACCAGGAAAGCGCTGAGCGAACTGCAGGCCATCAGCGCCAGCGCGAACCCAATCGCCAAAGTCACCAGCGGGCGGGCCGGTTCGGACCGACGCCGGTGGCTGCTCTGCCTCAAGTGCCGTCGGAACGTGGTGCGCGAGGGCGGGATAACCACCGCCGATCCCAGGGCCAACGCGGCGGCCGCGACAAACGCCCAGCGCCAGCCCACAGTCAGCCCCAGGGTCGGCACCGCCGCCCCGCCGAGCAGGAACGCCAAGGGGACCGCGGACTGCTTGATTCCGAACGCCAGTCCCTGTCTCCCCGCCGGAACGCGTCGAGAGAGAATCAGGTTGGATGACGTCTGGGCAGCCGAACTGGCCGCTCCGGCAACCACGAGGATCGCCGCCAGCACCGGCCAGGATCGCGCCCACAGCGCCACCGCCAGAAGGGCCGCAGCGGCGACCACCGCCGCGCCGCGCAGGGTCCGGACTCCGCCGACCCGTTCGGCCAGCGCTCCGGAAGGAAAGGCGAAGACGGCGCTCGACGCGGAGGCGGCACCCACCACAACTCCCAGCAACGCCGGCCCGAAGTTGAGATCGCCCCGCATCTGGACGGCCAGGGTTGCCACCAGGAAGCTGGGCAGCGATACCGCGGTAATCGCCGAGACCACGGGGGCCAAATCGCGGAAGCCCCCCTCCGAGTCCAGTCGCTGATCCTCGGCGACCGGCGGAGCGACGTCGGGGTCGAGCACTCGGCTAGCCCGCGGGCGGCCAGGTCACGCGGCGGGCAGCGATTCGGGTTGGTCGAGCTCCGCCAGAATTGCCCTCAGCATGTCGGCGGTACCCGAGCTTCCGCCAAGATCGCGGGTTCGAACTTCCCCTTTCGCGGTGACCCGGCTGACCGCATGCTCGATCCGGCGCGCCGGCTCGTCAAGGCCGAGGTGGAACAGCATCAGCGCAGCGGTGAGGATCGCCCCCAATGGATTGGCCAGCCCCTGCCCGGCGATGTCCGGTGCCGAGCCGTGCACCGGCTCGAACATGGACGGGTGCCGCCGAGTGGGGTCCAGATTAGCACTGGCGGCCAGCCCCAGCCCCCCCTGAAGAGCGGCTCCCAGATCCGTCAGGATGTCTCCGAAAAGGTTCGACGCCAAGACCACGTCCACGGTCTCGGGGCGGAGCACCATGCGGGCCGCCATGGCGTCGACGTGCATGCGCTCCAGGCTGACCTCGGGGAACTCCCTCGCAACCAGCCCTTCGACGATCTCGTCCCACATGACGTAGGCGTAGCGGCTGGCGTTGGACTTGGTCACGCTGATCAGTTTCCGTTTCCTCTCCATCGCCCGCTCCAGCGCGTAGCGGGCGGCTCGCTCTACCCCCATCCGGGTGAAGACCGGAACTTCGACGGCGACCTCCTGGGGAGTACCGGAGTGGACTCGCCCTCCGGTTCCACTGTACTCACCCTCGCTGTTCTCCCGGATGAAGAGCATGTCGATGTCCGCCGGTCCCCTTCCGGCGAGAGGCGAGGCGATCCCGGGCAGCAGGGTCACCGGGCGCAGGTTGACATAGAGATCGAACGCTTGGCGGATGGGCAGTAGCAGTCCCCAGAGGGTCAGATGATCTGGCACCGAGGGCCAGCCCACGGCGCCCAGGTAGATGGCGTCGTATGGCTGCAGCTGCTGCAGTCCATCGGCGGGCATCATCGTCCCCGTGCGCTGGTAGTACTCCGAGCCCCAGGGGAATTCCTGGAACTCCAAAGCGGTCACCGCAGAGAGCACCTCGAGCCCGGCCGCGATCACCTCCTTGCCGACGCCATCGCCGGGTATCACGGCCACCTTCATGCTGGCGTTTCTCTCCGTCTTGGGGGGCTGGTAGAACAGTCAAGACTGCGCGTGCGGGCGAAGGGGAAAGTCAGGACGGGGACTGGTATTGCAGTTCGTGAGGACCGGTGTAGATCTGGCGCGGCCGGGCGATCCGGCGCTCGGGGTCGGCCTCCGCCTCCATCCAATGGGCCACCCACCCCGTCGTTCGAGCGACCGCAAAGAGTACCGGGAACATCTCCGCCGGCAAGCCCATGGCCTCGTAGATCAGTCCCGAGTAGAAGTCCACATTGGGGTAGAGGCGGCGCTGCACAAAGTAGTCATCGGCTAGAGCGGCCTGCTCCAGTTGAGTCGCCAGGTCGATCAAGGGATTCTTGCCGAGCACTTCGAACACCTGCCCGGCGACCTGCTGGATGATCCGAGCCCGAGGGTCATAGGTCTTGTAGACCCGGTGGCCGAAGCCCATCAAACGGCGCCTGCCCGACCGAACCTGGGCTAGGAATGCCTCCAGATCTTGGCCGGCCTGGATCTCCCGCAGCATCTCGAGCACCTGTTCGTTGGCTCCGCCGTGCAGCGGCCCCGAGAGGGCGGCCACGCCGGCGGAGACCACGGCGTAGGGATCGGAGCCTGCCGACGACACCGCGCGGACCACGCTCGTGCTGCAGTTCTGTTCGTGATCCGCGTGGAGGATGAAGAGCACGTCGAGCGCTCGCCGGACGATCTCGCTCTGTTGTACGCGGCCCGGCTCGAACAGGAGCTCCAGGAAGCGCGCGGTGTAATCAAGGTTGCCGCCGGCATCGAGTACCGGGAGGCCCTGGTGGCGGCGGAACGCGGCCGCCGCCAGACCCGGAACCTGGGCGATCAGCCGAATTGCGTGGACCCGGCGCTCAGCAGGAGTGGAGATCTGGCGCGCATCCGAGTAGACCGCCCCCATCGCCGCCACCGCCGCAGTCAGGGTGCTCATCGGGTGAGCGCTGGTCGGAAGCGCGGCGATCAAATTGAGCAGCTCGGGCCGGGGTGGTGCCGCTTGCGCCAACTCTGCCTGCCAGTCGCGGAGCTGTGCTGCCGTGGGTGCCGTCCCCTCCGCCAGCAGGTAGGCGACCTCGAGGAAGGAGCAATTCTCAGCTAGCTGCTGAATCGGGTAGCCGCGGTACTCGAGGACTCCCCGCTCCCCGTCCACGAAGGTGATCTTGGACCGGCAAGCGACCGTGCTCCCGAAGCTCGGATCATAAGAGAGGAGTCCGAAGTCATCGGGGTTCTGCTTGATGACTCTGAGCTCCGCCGCGGGCAGCGCGCCATCGATGAGCTCGATGGGGTAAGAGCGCCCGCTGCGGCGGTCCTGGATTTCGAGGTCCGCACTCGTCCTGGCGCCTGCATTATCCATCTGCCAATCTCCCGTCGGCCAGCCGTGGCTCAAAGTGGGACCGGTCCGCACGCCCTATCTTGACTGCGCGGGTAGCTGTCGTCAATATTGATCAACGTGCCAGACGAAATTTTCCCCGCGAATTCGGTTGGGACCTTGGAGGCCGCCGCGTGGCTCGGGGTGAAGCCGGCCACCATCTATGCGTACGTCAGTCGGGGCCTGCTTCCCCGCTTGCGGGCTGACGACCGGCGCAGCCGCTTCGCCGTCGCCGATCTGGAGCGCTTCCGCGAGGGGCTGGGTCCCGACCAGCGCTGGCTCTCCGCCGACATCACACGATCAGCCCTCACCTCGGTTCGGGATGGATCACTGCACTTCCGGGGTCGAGACGCGCTGGAACTGGCGCGAACTGTCCACTTCGAAGACGCAGCCGAATGGCTCTGGACCGGGGTTGAGGGATCGGGAATCTCCTGGGAGTCTGATCCGGAGGCAGTGGCGTTGGGGTCCCGGGTGCAGGACCAGCTTCCCCCGGACACCCTCCCCCTGGACCGGCTCCACATCGGCGCAGCGGCCATTGCCTTGACCGACCCGTTGAGATATCAGGTGAGACAGCGAGCGGCGATTCTCAGCGGCCGGAAGCTGATCGCCGGTCTGGTGGAATCGCTGCCGCGGCTGGCGCCAGCAGCGGGGGAATCCGGAACGGCAACTCCACAAACCCTGACCCAGAGGCTGTGGGTCCGTCTCACCGACCTTCCACTCACCCCCGCGGCGGAGCGCGCCGCCAACGCCTCACTGGTGCTGCTACTCGACCACGACCTCAGCCTCTCCGCCCTAGCCGCTCGGATGGCCGCGACGATCGGAGCAGATCCCTACGCGGTCGTCTCCGTCGGGCTCAGCGCCCTCGGAGCGCCCTTCCATTCGGTCGCCTCGCTCGCTGCGGAAGATCTGCTCAGAGAGATCTCCGAGCCGAACCAGGCGGCGACTGTGGTCGGCGACCGGTTGCGGCGGGGCGACCGATTGCCCGGTTTCGGCCACCGCCTCCACCCCGGCGGAGATCCGCGGGCCAGCATCCTGCTCGCCCTTCTCGCCGACTGCGCTAACCAAGGGGAGAGCTGGGAGATTGTCCAGGCAGTGATCGCGGTGGCCGCTAGAAGTGGGCTGCCACCACCGAACATCGATTTCGCCCTGGCCGCCCTCGTCTCCGTGGCCCAGATGGTTCGGGGTGCCAGTGAGGCCATCTTCGGATTGGCCCGAAGTGCCGGTTGGATCGCCCATGCCATCGACGCCTACCCCCCTGAGGAAGGTGATGGCGCACCCTCCCGTGGCGGCCCGGCCCGCCCAACCCCGGAGCGCTGAGTGGCGAGCAAGGCGAGTCATCCAAGCCCGCACGGAATGGATCGCCCGCTCCCTCTGAGCGGGACTCTGGTGGTGAGTCTGGAGCAGGCGATCGCTGCTCCATACGCGACGCGGCAGCTCGCCGACCTGGGGGCGAGGGTGATCAAGGTCGAGCGCCCCGAGGGAGGGGACTTTGGCCGTGACTACGACCGGACCGTGCGCGGGCTGTCCAGTCACTTCGTTTGGGCCAACCGGTCCAAGGAATCCCTGGTTCTCGACCTGAAGACAGCCGCGGGTGGCACTGCCCTCCGACAGCTCGCTGCCCGGGCAGATGTTTTGGTCTCCAACCTGCGGCCGGGAGCGGTGGACCGCCTGGGACTGGATTTTGCGGAATTGCGGCGCAAGTACCCCAGGCTGATCACCTGCACGATCTCGGGGTTCGGCGGCGCCGGTCCGTACCGCGACCGCCGCGCCTACGACCTGCTCGTGCAGTGCGAGGCCGGGCTGCTGGCGGTGACCGGCACGGAGGCAAATCCGGCCAAGGTGGGCATATCAGTGTCCGACATTGCGGCCGCCAGCCACGCCTTCGCCGGCATCCTGGCGGCCCTCTACGGGCGGGAGCGTAGCGGCACGGGCACCCACGTCGAGATCTCCATGCTCGACTCCTCGGTCGAGTGGATGGGGTTCCCCTTGTATTACACGGAGTATTCAGGCGCTCCACCGCCGCGGAGTGGAAGCCGGCATGCGACGATCGCTCCCTACGGGCCCTTCCGAGTGGGCGACGGCTCGATCGTCTTTCTGGCGGTGCAGAACCACCGCGAGTGGCAGCGCTTCTGCAACACCGTACTCGAACTACCCGGGCTGGCCCGTGACCCTCGATTCGCCTCCAATTCTGATCGGGCGGCGAATTGGGAGGAGCTTCAGGAGGTGATCGAGTCCGGATTTGCCGGGCTGGACGGGGGCGCCGTGGAGGCGCGACTGGTGGCTGCCAACATAGCTACCGCCCGACAGCGCACGGTGGCCGAGGTGCTCGACCATCCCCAGCTTCGGGCTCGGGAGCGGTGGACCGAGGTGCAGTCACCCGTCGGAGCGCTCCGCTCACTGCTTTCCCCCATTGGCATCGAGGGAACGCGCCCCCGAATGGACCGCGTCCCCGCCTTGGGGGAGCACACCGAGGCCATTCTGGCCGAGTTGGAACAAGATTGGCCGCCTACGGGAGAAGGCGACTGAGCAGTCGGGGCGACGGTGCGGGTTGCCGCAGGAGGCGCCCAGGGCGTCCAGAAATGCCGTCGAGGAGGCTCGAGGCCGCTAATCTTGGAACCGGATGCGGCATGCGGTATATCCGCGGGGCACAGAAGGAGGTCGGGTTGCCTGAGATCAGTCGGAGCTATCTCCAGGACCAGGTCTACCAGTTGACGCGCAAGCGGATCGAGGCCCACACCTACGGTCCCGGGCACCGGCTATCCGAGGCGGGTCTCGCCCAGGAGTTGGGGGTCAGCCGGATGCCAGTCCGCGACGCGCTGCGACGTCTCCAACTTGAGGGCCTCGTGGAGGGCGGCTCCGGGCGGGGGCTGGTGGTGGCTCCCATCTCCCTGGCCCATGCTCGTGACGTCTACCGCCTTCGGGAACTCCTCGAGACGGTGGCGGTCGAGCTGGCGGTGGACCGGGCCACAGCGGAAGATCTCGCCAAGCTGAAAGCCACCGTGTCCGCCCAGGAAAAGGCCGCAGCCTCGGGCGCGATCGGCAAGGTGCTCCGGGCGTCGATGGCCTTCCACGACGCACTCTACGAGAGCGCTCACAGCACCATCCTGACCCTGGTTCTCGAGCAGGTTTGGGCCCACGCTCGGCGGTACCGCGAACTAACCCTCGGAAAGCTGGAGCGGCGTCAGCTCTCGACGGCTGAGCACCGCCGGCTGATCGTGGCCATCGAGTCGCACGATGCGGAGACCGCCTCGCTGGTGATCAAACAACATGTTGCCGGCGCCCTAGCCGTGGTTGCCGAGCAGATGTTCCAGGTGGGGCGGGGCAAGGCCCCCACCAATCACCGACGCCGAGCCGCTGCCGACGAGGCCGTCCCGCAGTCGCTTAGCGGGGATGGGTGAGTCGCAACAGCTCTCCTACCCCGTCGATGCGCTCGAGCGACCAGACTGCCGCCACCAGCTCTTGGAACTGATTTTCCGGGAGCCGACCCGCTGAAAGCACCCGCGCCTTCTCCTCAATCTCACCATCGCTCATCGGATTTAGGGCGTGGCCACGGTAGTGCCGGACCCGGGTCTCGGCCTCGCGTCCGGAGCTGGTCGCGACCCGCATGGTCGTCATCACCGCCTCCGGCCACGCGCTGACGCATTCCGGGTCCTCATGCACGGTAAGCCCACTCAGAACTCGGGCGACCTCGGGGTCGGCGAGGGCTTCGGGAGAGAATCGCTCCAAGCCCAGGTCGCCGTGGACCAGTGCCGTCGCCACCACGTAGGGGATGCTGTGGTCGGCCGACTCCCTGGTGGCGGGGCGCCATTTCTCTGGATCCCCCGCCATGACCCGGGCACCATAGGCGAAGGTCCCAATCTCAACCTGGGTGATTGAGCCTTCCCCTGCCACCTGCTGGCGAAGCTCCAACGCGGCATCGATCGCTCCCTGAGAGAAGTAGCCCGCCGGATAGCGTTTCAGGTTGCTCCGACCCACGACCCGCGTTCCAGCGGGAATCTCCAGCGCCGACAGGTCGACCTTTCGCTGGAGCACGGCCTCGAAGCCTGCCCTCCCACTGAACGGCTCAGGCGGCCCGGTCAGACCCGCCCGGGCGAGCCGGGCGGCGAAGAGACCGTTCCGGCAGGCATTGGCTGAGGCGCAACCCTTCCACATCGAGAGTTCGCCAAGGCGGGTCGCCTGCAGGCCGAAGTTGGGTACCAGGGACAAGCTCACCGCCTGCCGGAGCTGGTGGTCAGTGAGTTTCCAGACCACGCCCGCCGCCACTGCGCTGGCCACGTCGCCGGGAAGCACGTGGTCGAATCCCTCCACCCCTAGCCGAGTGGCATCGGTCAGCGCGGCGAATATCTCGTACGCGACCGCGATCCCTTCCACGATCGCCGGACCGCCCGCGCCCACCTCCTCGGCGGCCGCCAGAACCGCGGGGATGTAGTCGCTCGGGTGGCCCACCCCATGGGGGCTGGCGTAGGTGTCGTTGAAGTCGAGGTAGCGGACCATGACCCCGTTGGCAAAGGCGGCGAAGTCACCATGGGTAGGCCTCGCCTCACCGATCAAGGTGCAGGGGCGGTCGCCGCTCGCCGTCGCCGCCATCTGGCGCGCCACCACCGGGGCGGGGTCGTCGTAGGCTCCCAAGGCGCACCCCAAAGAGTCCAGCAGCACCCGACTGGCCCCGTGGCGCTCCTGCTCGGTAAGCTCGGGATAAGCCACCGACCGAGCCAGCCGAACGATCGCTTCGACGGTGCGGTCGACGTGCTCCTCGGTCAAGGTGGGAGATCCAGCCGTCTGCGAAGCGGTCATGGTTGCAGGTGTCCCAGCAGGTCGGCCACACGTGGGGCTTCTCGAACTCCGCGCACACTGTCCAGAGCTTCCCGGGCAGCCTCCGGGCTGAGCGCCTGCTCTGCGCAGTCCAGGAACTTCGCATTGATCTCAGCTTCAGTCAGCTTCTTCTGGGGGTATCCTCGAGCCCAGTCAGCCTGCCCCTGCACGCGCCGGCCGTTCCGGAGCACAACTGTCACCCGGGACCGCACGTGCTTGAACCCCAGCGACTCGAGCTCGGGATCCGTCACGACCCGGACCCGGGGGATGAACTCCTGGATCGCCGGCTCAAGTACCGCCTCGTCGGTGAAGTCGCTGATCGCAGCCCGCCTTCTGACTACCCCCGTGGCCATGCAGTACTCCAGGCTGAACTTGCCCTGCAGACCGGTTTGGGGCCGGTGATGGATCAGGGCGTTGAGCACATTGGAGTTGGTGCCAACTTCGACCTCGTCGATGTCGGCGGGATCCAGCCCCTCACGCTCCACGATCTCCAGAATGAGATCCTGGGCGGGGTGTGAGAGTGACCCTGACGGATAGGGCTTGATCGAGACCCCAGGGTCCTCGAGGAAGAAGGGCCGCCCCAGGTGCTCGATCAGCGTCGCCGGATCAAAGCCCCCGCCCGCCGCCTGGAAAAACCCCCGAGGCGCCTCCAGGATGTCCTGGCTGGCGGTGAAGCCGTGCTCCGCCAATCGGGCGGCGAGGACGCCATTCTGAGCTGACCGGCCGGCGTGCAGCGGCTTGGTCATGGTCCCGAAGTTCTCGCGAAGCCCGGCTCCCAGACTGGCGGCTATCCCGATCGCGACCGCCATCTCATCCGGCCCGAGTCCGAGCAGTCGAGCACAGCCCACCGCCGCGCCGATGGTGCCGATGGTGCCCGTGCTGTGAAAGCCATCTTGATAGTGGCGGCGGTTGATGGCGTCGGCCACCCGACAGGCCACCTCGACTCCGGCGACGTAGGCCGTCAACAGGTCGCGGCCGCCGGCACCCGTTTCCACCGCCAGCGCGCCAACAGCGGCGGTGACCGGTACCGAGGGGTGGGTAAGCAGGCCGTACACCGAGTCTTCCGAGGTGGAGAGCTGGGTATCGTCGAAGTCCAAGGCGTGACCCGCGAGACCGTTGTTACAGGCGGCGGAGAGCGCACCGCCGAACTCGGAGGTGCCCAGGACCGGAGAGCTGCCAGGTCCGGCGCCCAAGACTTCCCGAAGTATCTGGGCCCCCTTGTCCTGACTCCCTGCCAGCATTACCCCCCAGGAGTCCACCAGGTGGTCGACAGCGATGTCGATGACCGCTTCGGGGATGGTGGTCCACGCCACCTCACTGGCAAACTTGGCGATCGTCCGAGTCACTCCCATGAAGTCGCTCCTTTAAAAGGCGTGGATCGTCGAACGTGCGGGCATCGACCGGACGGCCTCACCCGACCAGGATCGCGGCGACTTCATCTCGCCCGGCCAACTCCTTGGCCGGCCCGGAGAGCACATTGCGACCTTCGGCCAGGAAGTAGGCGTGGTCGGCGTACTCCATGGCCACGCTGGCGTTCTGCTCCACAATCAGCATCCCGACCCCGGTCCGAGCAACCTGGACGATCTGAGCCCAGACCCGGTCGCCATAAATGGGGGAGAGCCCGGCGGTGGGCTCGTCGAGGATCGCCACGGCCGGGTCGGTCATGAGCAGCCGGGCCAGCGCCACCATGCGCTGCTGTCCGCCGGACAGCTGTCCCGCCTTTTTGTGGCGATCGTTGGCCAGATCCGGGAAGAGCTCGAATACCCGCTCCTGGCGTGCGGCGACATCGCCTTTGAAGCTGAAGGCTCCCATCTGGAGGTTCTCCAACACGCTGAGTTCGTCGAATACGTTGAGCAGCTGAGGGAGATAGCCCAGGCCCTTGCGCACCAGCCGGTGCGGTGCCACTCCGGTGACCGTCTCCCCGCGCAGGATCACCTCTCCCTTGGACACTGAGATGAGGCCCATGATTGCCTTGGCCAGGGTGGACTTGCCCGCCCCGTTGGGGCCCAGCACGACGGAGATCTTGCCGGGCAGCACGGTCACCCCCGCGCCATCGAGAATCGGGGGTCCGCCGTATCCGGCGGTGATGCCGCGAGCCTCCAGGTCGGGGACGGGTGAAACCTCTTCCGGCTCGCTCACGAAGTCCCTCCCACGTGGCCGCCGCCCAGGTAGGCAGCCACCACCGCCTGGTCCGCTCTGACCTCCTCCAAGGGACCGCGGCGCAGCACCCGGCCCTCGGCCATGACCACCACGTCGTCGGCCACCTCTGCCAAGAAGGCCATGTTGTGGGCCACCACCAACACGGTGATGCCCTGGGCCACGATCTCGCGGATGCGCCGGGCGATCAGCTGCCGAACCGCCGGGAAGACCCCGGCACTGGGCTCGTCCAGAAGCAGGAGCTTGGGTTCGGCCATCAGCGCCCGGGCAATCTCGAGGAGTCGCCGCTGACCACCGGACAGACTGCCCGCCGGTTCTTCCCTCAGCCGAGTCAGCCCAACCCACTCCAGCAGTTCCTCAGCCCGGACCCGCAGCTGAGCTTCTTGGGCAGCCCAGCTGCGGCGCCGGAAGAGACTGGCAAGGACGTTCTCACCAGTCTGGTTGGGGGCCGCGAAAACCACGTTCTCCAAGACCGGCAGCCGGCTCAGCTCTCGGGTGGTCTGAAAGGTGCGAATGATCCCCAACTGGGCGACCTTGGCCCGTCCCACCCCCTGGATCTCCACTCCGTCGAAGACGAGCTTTCCCCGGGAAGGGATGAGGCCGCCGGCGATGATCTCCAGGAGGGTGGACTTGCCCGCACCGTTGGGACCGATCAGTCCAGTCACCTGGCCCTGCTCTACGGAGAAGGTGCAGCCGGCCACCGCCACGCTGCCGCCATAGGCGAACTCGACGTCTTCAATCTCCAACATCAGCTTTTGCCCCTGGAAAGGGCCCACCCCCAGAGCCGATGTGGTCCTCGCCGCCCGGTCACGAGATGGGGCGGGTCTCCGCTGGCCGGCCCGCTCGGCAGGGGACCCTTCGTCTTGTACCAGCGCAACCAACGCTCCGGAATTAGGCCGTCGGGGCGGAAGCGCACCACCGCGATCAGCAGGATGCCGATCAGGATGGCCCGACCGGCACCCACTGCGGCGCCGTTGCCGACGTTGGGCAAGAAGCGCTCGATCTCGCTCAGCAACTCGATGAAGATGAAGGTGCCGAGCACGGCGCCCCAGTAGTTCCCCGGTCCGCCGATGACGATCGCGGCCATCAGGATGAACGACTCTTGGGGGAGGAATCCCGCCGGATTCCAGGCGCTGATGTAGAACACCAGCATGGCGCCTGCCAGTCCGGCCATGATGCAGCCGATGACGAAGACCCACACCCGGCTGCCGGTGGTCGACTTGCCGAAACTGGCCGCCACCACGTCGTCCTCCCGGATCGCCCGCAGCACGCGGCCGTAGGGGGAGCGGAAGATCGACCGCGCCACCCAAAGGCAGGCCGCGAGCACGACCACGCTGACCACCAACACTTCCAGGGTGTACTCGATGGGAGTGACGGTGGCTCCGTTGAGGATGTACGGAACCGCGAACAGCCCGTTCGAGCCGTTGAACAAGGGGATGTAATTGGTGATCACATTCCAGATGATGAAACCGATCGACACGGTCACGATGGCCAAGTAGTCGCTGCGCAGGCGCCGAATCACGATCAGGACCACCACCAGGCCGAGCACCCCGGCTACCGCGCCGGCCAGCAGCAGCGCCAAGGGCCAAGGCAAGCGCCACTGCAACACGTATTGCTCGACACCACCGGTCAGGGTGGGCTTGCCGAGGGTGGTCACCGCGGCGATATAGGCCCCGATGGCAATGAAGGTGTAATAGGTGAAGTTCAGGATCCCCGCCTGCCCGTACTGCAGGTTGAGACCCACCGCCATGATCGCGTTGATGGCGCCCAGCGTCAGCAGGTCGAGAACGAAAAAGAGCATGGGCTTTCTCTAAGCCGACCGTCCGCGCGACGGCAGCAGCCCTTGGGGCCGAATCAGCAGCACCAACACCACCACGGCGAAGGCGATCGCGCCTTTGTATGCGGGGTCAGCGAACATTCCCGACACCTCGGTCAGGATCCCGATGATGAGCGCGCCCAGCATGGCGCCGTAGACGCGCCCAATTCCGCCCAGGATAATCGCCCCAAATATTACGAAAAGCTCGTTGAAACCCAGCGCTGGTCGCAGGGTGTTGGTCTCCAGCGCCAAGCCGACCCCGGCTACTGCGCAGAAGAGTCCAGAAATGGCCCAGGTCCAGGTGATCACCCGGCCGGTGTCAATTCCGCAGGCCTGAGCTAGATCGCTGTTGTTGGAGGTGGCCCGCAGCGCGGTACCGAAGCGGGTGTACTGGAGAAAGATGTGCAATAACGCGAGCAGGCCAAAGGCCACGGCGATCAAGATCAAGTCGCCGGGTGTAAAGAGGAACGGTCCGATGTGGAGGGCGTTGCCAATCGAGACGGTATAGCGATCGGAGTTGGTTCCCCAGATCAGGACCATGGCGTTTTGCACAATGAACGACAGGCCCACGGTGCAGATCAGCAGCACCAGAGTGCGGCTCTTGCGCTTCACCAGGGGTCGGAATATCACCCAGTTGGACACCACCCCCAGTAGGCCGGTCCCCGCGGCGCCCACGAGCACCGCGGGGAAGAAGTTCAACCCAGCCACGTTGGCCGAGTACGTGATGTAGGCCCCGAAGGTCATGAAGTCGCCGTAGGCAAAGTTGACGAAGTTGGTGACGCTCACCTGCAAAGACAGCCCGACCGCGGCCAAGGCGATTACGGCGGCGGTGACCAGGCCAAACCCGACCGCCTCGGCGAGGAGGTTCATCGGGTCCGCAATTCCTTGGTCGCGGGTCGAACTGTGGTTGTCATCCGGCGAAAGCTGCCTCGAGCACCTGCGGGGTGAGAGTGGTGACGGTGGCCGCGGCCCCCGAGGAGTTGTAGTTCAGGATGGCAAAGGGACCGAAGACGTTGTCGTATTTGTTGAAGTCGACGGTGCTCTCGGAACCGTCCCAGTTGATGTCCTTGCCCTGCTTGATCAGGGCGTAGCAGCTCTGGTAGGTTCCGCAGACGGTGCCGGGCGGATTGGCCGCCTTGAGGATCCCGGCGCGGATCTTCGGCCACGCCCAGGTGCCCGCCTCATCGGCGCCCAACGCCCAAGTCATGACTGCGTCGTACATGAAGCCCGCCCCGTTGGGAGGCACGACTGTGCCAGTCTTGGCTTTGAGCAGTTGGATGAACTGGGTTGCCCCCACCATTCCCGTGGACGAAGAGTTGGAGATGAAGACGTTGCCGGAGGTGGCCGCTGCCCCCACCGACGCGACCCAGGCACTTGAGTACCAGAGGTTGGTGCCGATCCACGGGGTCGAGGAGAAGCCACCCTGGGCGATCTCTCCGAAGACGATCCCCGCGGTGGTGTTGTTGAACTGTCCGAGCACGACCTGAGGGTGGTTGGCGAAGAGCTGCTGGACCTCACTGCGGTACGACGATTGCCCTGCGGTGAAGCTGACGTTGGCGACGACGGTCATGTGCAGGTGGTGCAGCGATGCCTCCACCGGGGCCACCAGCGACTGCGAGGCGGCCGCCTCGCCGAAGGCCAGAGCAACCTTGTTCCAGCCCTTGGAGTGCGCGTAATAGACCATGGCCTGGGCTTGCTCGGTGTCGGAAGGCGAGAGCCGGAAGAAGTGGGGGTCGGTGTTCTGGTCGAAGGCCGCACCGCCTCCGAACATCAGCTCGGGGATGTTGGCCCGGTCGGCGAGTGGCAGGACGACCGCCGTGGTATTGGCGGTCGGGCCAATGATGGCGGCAACATGATCGGTGTTGATCTCAAAGTCCGCGGCTGGAACTGCATCAGCCGGGTCTGAGGCTGTGTCCTGGGCAACCATCAGGATGGGGTGACCGAGCACGCCCCCGTGCTTGTTGATGTTTTGCACGGCCAGGTTGGCCCCCAGCTCCATCCCTGTGCCGAGGCTGGCTCGGGCGCCGGTAAGCGCCCCCAGAAATCCGAGCGTGACCGGAGTCTCGGCGTGGTGCTTGGGTGTCGCAGCGGCACCGCACCCGGCGACTGCGATCGCGACGCCGGCGACCAACGCGGTCCTCCGGAGTCTCGAAACCGATTTCAGTTGCATAGAAAGCCCTCCCGCAATGTCAGCGCCGCTGATTTGTGAGACCCCGGCAGTGGGGCTCATTCCGGTGGATTCGGTCCCCTGGAGGTCAGTTGCGGACCCAGAGGATGGTTGACGCCGCTCTTCCCCGCTGGATGGCTGGCACCGGTCGGAGAGAGGTTTCCAAGCTCGTCCGCCACCGCTCCGGCGCCCGACCGAGAGACCCGTGGCTCCCCGACGGATCGATTAGCCAGACTTGGCTGCCGGGACGGCGACCCGTGCGCGGCAGTCGAAGCAGGAACTGAGTCTGACCAGAGCAGATTCAAAGCCCTCACCTTGCCAGCTCCAGCGGCGGTCTCTCGTGGCGACGGGACGACTCCATTGGCCGGTCCGCCCCCTTCGCGGGCAGTCGCGCAGGCCGCCCCGGTTTTAAGCACGGTGCGTGGTATACCGAATACCCCATACTTTGTCAAGGGCCGCCTCGGAACCGTGTTGTAGTTCAGCGAATCTGACCGGTCCTAACAGGTCACCGCGTCTGTCCGCCCATGAAGGGCAAGATCGCTGAGTCAGCCGAGCCAAGGCGGGTGCTGCTGCTGAACAGTTGGTGGCAGGGGTGCTGAGCCCAGCCCGGGCAAGGTAGCTTCTGGGACTGGCGGAACGCCAACTGAGGACGCTCACGGCGCGACGCCCACCGGAGGAGGCCGGCGCACAGCGGCACCTCAACCGGGGAGGGCTGCCGGCGGATGCGGCGGATCCGAACGTGACCGATCGACCTGAGCTCGTCTGCGACGACCGCCGGTACGGAATGAGCCGGATGGCCGGCAGGATCTCAGCGGCCGAGCTCTCTGCGAAGTTGGAGTTGGAGGGCTGAGCCTACCGCAAGATCTCGCCCGGTTCCGGCGGACCACGGCTTCGGTCGATATCGGAGCAGGACTGGTGCACCAACCCCAGCAACTCTTCCTTGACGATTCGACGACCCGACTGGATCTTCCGGGTGAGGCCCGCCCGGGACCGCCGACCGGGTCGGGTGTGGTTAGCGGTACGGCCAGTTGACGCTTAGCGAACTTACGGCTGGCGGCAGCCGCCGGTGAAGGTTGGTTCGCCGCCGCGGGTAGCGCGGCGGCGAACCAGGACGCCAAACTGCGCGATGGTGACCGTCGGCCTCACCCGCCGGTCCGAACGCCCTGCTGGCTAACTACCGGCAGCCCCGACCGCTCCGACCCGCTCAAAGCCCTGGGGTACCGGTCCCCGCCAGGCATCGGCATGGAGGATCCGAGCCAACATCTCGATGCCATCCACCACCCGGGGGCCGGGCCGATTGAAGTACCAAGAGCCGTCCAGCGCGTAGACCCGGCCGGTCTTAACTGCCGGCAGCTGCCGCCAGCCGGGGAATTCGGCGAGCGCGTTGAGCTGAGCCGCACTCTCGTCCAGGCGGAAGCCGCAGGGCATACTGAGGATCACCTCCGGTTGGGCCGCCAGGATCTCGTCCGGAGTGACCGTCCTAGATCGGGCCCCGGGCTCCCCCAGCACATCGATTCCGCCAGCTCCGTCGACCTGTTCGGGAACCCAGTGGCCGGCCACCATCAGCGGGTCGAGCCACTCCAGGCACACGACGCGGGGTCGTGGCTTGCCGGCGGTCGCCCCCCGAATCGCATCCAACCTGGCCCAGAGGCCGCGAACCAGCTCCGCAGCCCTTTCCCTGGCCCCGGTGACCTGGCCGACATCGGCGAAGGAGCGGAGGACATCGGGGAGGGTATGCGGCTCCAGTGAGAGCACGGTGGGCCGGCCCGGCAGTACCCGGGCAGCGTCGAGCACCTGCTGGTAGCCGACGGCGCAGACCTCGCAGAGTTCCTGGGTGATGATCACGTCAGGCCGGGCCCGCCTGAGTGCCGCCTGGTCCAGGGCATAGAGACTGCTTCCCTCATGCAGGGCCTGCCGGACGTGGCGGTCGATCTCCGCGGGCGGGGCACCCGCCAGCTGGAGCAGGTTGCGGGTCATCACGGTTTTGTAAGTGGCCTGCGGTGGAAAGTCGCACTCGTGGGTGACGCCCACCAGGCTCTGGCCCAGTCCGAGGGCAAAGCAGATCTCGGTGGAGCTTGGCAGCAGGGAGACGATCCTCACCGAGCGCTAACCATCCCCGCGAGCCCCTTCAGCAGGCGCGGTTCCGTCCGGTCCCGTCGAGGCGGGCACCACGGTCATCGAGAGGATGGGGACCTCGCTGCGGGTCGCCCAGGCGCCCACTCGCGACTCGTGGGAGAAGACCACGACCTGGACGGTTCGGGAAAGCGCCCGAAGGGTGTCCAGCAGCGCGATGCAGCGGCTGTCGTCGGCACTGACGGAGGGATCGTCGAAGAACAGGGGGATCGGCTCCCCCTTCGGCGAGAGCGCCTTGGCCAAAACCGTGCGGATGGCTACATAGATCTGCTCCCGGGTCCCCTGTGAGAGATCGTCAACCCTGATCTGGGATCCTGAGTCCTCGGCCGCGACGTGCATGGTGAGATCCGAGGGGTCGACCCAGGCGTGGTGATAGCGCTGCCCGGTGATCTCCGGCAGCCAGCCCTGGAGCCCCTCGGCCAGGATCGGCGCAAGATCGCTGTGAACCTGTCCCTCCGCCTGCCTCAGTTCGCTGATCGCCAGCTTCACCGCCTCCTCGGCCCGAGTCAGCCGCGCCACCTCGTCGCTCAGCTCGGCGACACTTTCCTCGAGCGCGGGCACATCACCGGCGTCCTTGAGCTGCTCCTGGAGCCGCCCCTGCAAGGGCAGCAGCTGACCGCGGATCTGGTCCCGGCGCTGGACCGCCTCGTCGTACTGGCGACGCAGCTCCTCGGAGGGAACCCCGAGCGGGTGAGGCTCGGGGATCGGCTCCAGCCCTGCGAGCTCCCGGCCGAGCTGCTCCGCACGCTTGGCGAGAGCTTTGAAGTCCCGCCCTGCGAGTCGCTCCGCCCGGCGGCCCTGGAGTTCCCGGCGCAGACGGGTCGAGTCCTCAGCCTCATCCAATTGGCGCAGCCGCATGCTCAGCTCATTGGCCAGTTGGACCGGGTCGTTGCCGCTGATTCCCACCCGCTTGGCGCGCGCGACCAGCTCGTCCCGGAAGCGTTGGGCGGTGGCGGTCCAGGAGTTGCGTTGCTGGAGTGACTCCTGGGCGGCCGGGAGCTGCTCCGCGATCTCCTTGATATGGCCGACCTCAACCTTGACGATTCCGAGTTCGGTGAGCCGCTTCTGGGCCTGAGAACGACCCGCCTGGACCGTTTCCCGAGCGGCCACCACCTTGGCCATCTCCGGGTCCTGGGCCCGAGACGCCTTGCGCAGCTGCGCCATGGAGGTAAATCCGCCGACCGCCAGCAGGAGCCGCAGGCGCCGCTGCAAGCCAAAAAATACGGTCACGGTCACAACCAAGACGACCAATCCACCGGCGGCGATCGGGATCCCGACCGAGCCCCCGTGCAGGAGGCCGAAGAGCACCAGAAACACCCCTGCCGCCCCTCCCGCCAGGGCCAGGATGTCGGAAGACCAGCGCTGGAAGGAGATTCGGCGGTGGTCCAGGAGGGCGAGGCGACCGGGGAGGTCGGAGGCGGGCGGCAGCGCGGGAAGTGGCTGCTCCAGCGCGCCCACCAAGAATGCCAACTCACTGGGAGCGGACTGCCGCGAAATTCGTTCCAATTCCGGTCCGATCGGAGCCAGACTCTCCAGCTTGGCCTGCGCCTCCTGCCACTGCTGAGCCAGCGCCCGAGCCCCGGTGGCAGCGTCTCGGAGAGTGGGCGGATCCTTCGGCAGGCGAAGTTCGGGGGTGGCCTGTAACTGGCGATCGATCGCGGTCACTATTTCGAGGTCCTGCTGGAGCTCGGCCAGCTCAGCCGTCTTCCAGGCCACTTCATTGGTTCGAGTGCTGACCTCCGCCAGGCCGAGCTCGGCACGTAGCCTCTCCTGGTCGGCCAGGTCTTCGGTCAGCTGGCGGCGACGCTCCAGGGCCCGGGCGAGCTTGACCTGGGCCTCCTCGAGATCGCGGGGCCGCTTGTTTTTGTCGAGCGGCTTGGTGGTGGTGCGGTCACCCCGGATATGGTCCTGGCGCCAGCCCTCCAGGAGACTGATGGCAGCTCGGGCGGTGCTGTCCCCCCCGGAAGTTGCGCTGGCCCGCTGCAGGTCCTCCTGAAGGGACTCCCCAGTCAGGCTCAAGATCTGGTCCTGCGCCACGGTCGAGACGGCCAGGAAGGCTTCCCGGCTCATCCCGAGCCCGACCGAGACGTCCACCGTTCGGCCACGCCGGAACCTGTCCGTGACCTCGCCGCCCTTGATCAGGTCGAACACTTGCGCGGTATCGGGATGCTCGAGGTCGCGAACGAACCGGTACCTTCCCCCGCCGAGCTCGATCTCTGCCTCCACGGCGAAGGGACCGCCTCGCCAAGGACGGAAGCGGCGGAGTACCACCTCGGTTACCTTCAGCATCCGGCCGCGGGCGGGCAGGTCAACTCCGCAGAGCGCCACCCGAATGGCGGTGTGCAGAGTGCTCTTCCCGGACTCGTTGGGCCCACCGACTACGGTGAGCTGCTCATCGAGCTTGAACCGTCCGCTGAGCGCCCCGAACCCCTGCAGCGTGACCGACAAAACCTTCACATGGACCACCCTGGGCGTGGGCAGGCGGTGCTCACAGAATCGAGGGCTCCTCGCCCTGGAGTGCTTCCACCCCTGCGCGCAAGGCAGCCTGCACAACTTCGGATTCGAAGTCGTCGCGTTCCCGTAGTCCTCTGACGAACTGACCCCGGATGTCGGGGGCTTTGCTGAGTTGCTCCAGGTCCAGGGCCGGGCGAGCGGCGAAGACCACATCCACGCACCGGTCTCCCTCCCTCAGACGCCGAACCAACTCCGACGGTCCCAGCTGCATTCCCAAGGCCAGCTCGCCGACCAGCCGAACTCGGGCTCCGTGGTCGGCACCCGCAGGCAGCGCCTCCCTGACCCGCCCCAGGAGGGCATCCGAATGCTGGCAATCAGTGACGTCCACTTCGAGGTCGCTGAGGGTGAAAGTGTTGACCTTGTGGATCTTGACGGTCGGGGTATCGGGTCCGAAGTCGACCTCGGCCGCACCCCGGTCACCGGCTTCTCCGAAGGTAAGCGGCTCCGGATTCCCCGGGTAGACCAGATGGTCCGTGGTTCTAGGTTTGTGGAAGTGGCCGAGCAGGCCAAAGCGAAATCCCGCCTTGGCGACCTCCGCTTCGCTGAAGGGCGCGTGGTCTTCTTTGCCCACCCCCTCGGCCGACAGCTGGCCCCGCTCCGAGCCGTGGAACAGAGCGATCGCCGGCGCGCCGTCGGGGACCTTGAACGAGCCCAGCAGATTGCCGGTTCCCTTTGGCTTGAGGTGGCCGATCCCAAAGATCCGATGGTCTCCGACCTCCACCGCCGAGAACTCGTTGGCAGAGAAGATTCGAACGTTGGACGGCCAATCATTGGTGGCATAGAGGGAGCCCGCGTGCCAGTAGTCGTGGTTGCCTGGTGCGATCAACACCGGGAACGGGAGCTGGCCCAGCTGCTCGGCCAGGAAACGGGCGGCATCCTGGCGCGACCGCAGGTCCTCGTACAGGTCACCGCCGATGGTGAGTGCGTCCACCTTGAGCTCCAGAGCCAACTTCACGACGTTCTGAAAGGTCTGCCTGAGAGCTGCCCGACGCCGCTTCCCCATCGTCTCACCGAGTCCCTGAAAGGCAGCGTCGAGATGTATGTCTGCGCAATGGAGGAGTCTCACCGGATAGATATGTAACACTTGGCCGCCTCCGGGGGACGCCGGGGGGGTGCGTAGTGCACGTAAACTCGCGCTTGTGCCACCGATTTTGCCGCCCGGGCCCGTAGGCCAGGCCCAACGGGTCGTGCTCCGGAAGGTCAACCGTCGAGCTCCTGGATTCATCCGCCATCTGGTCCGATCACGCCTGATCGGGCACCAGGTGGAGGTTGGCCAGCGGATTGTGGCCTTCCAGGTTGCGTTCACCGTTCCGGCGGGGCTGGTCGAGGTCACCGACACCACGATCATCGAGTTCATTGAATGAGCCGTCCCTGACCGAGCCCTGGCTGTCGGCAGCCGGCGTCAGCCGGCGCTTTCGCAACGGCCGCGGGGTGGGACCGATCAATCTCAGCGTCGGCTCCGGTGAAGTCCAAGCGCTGGTCGGTCCCAATGGGTGCGGAAAGACCACGCTGCTGCGTTGCCTGGCGACCAGGTCCCGCCCCCAAGCAGGGTCACTTTCGTGGTTCGGGGATAGTAATCGCCAGTTGGCCAGGAGGAGATTGGCCGTGGTTTTCGACTCAACCGCGCACGCGGAAGAATTGAGCGCCCGCCAGAACCTGGCCTTCTTCGGAACCATGCGCCAGGTCCCAGGTGACCTCTGGGAGCCCGCCCTCGAAGAAGCTTCGGTGGCGGAGCTTGGAGACGACCCTCTCTCCCGGCTCTCCTATGGGATGCGCCGGCGGGTGCTATTGGCTGAAGCCGTCCTTGGCGCTCCGCCGCTGCTGCTTCTGGACGAGCCGACGCTGGGCCTTGACGTCAGCGGCTGCCAATGGCTGGTGGAGGTGCTGCGCGCCCGGGCTCGGCTGGGGCTGGCGACCTGCATCGCCACCAACGACACCGACTTCGTGGAGCAGGTGGCGAGCCGGGTCTGCTTCCTGGTCGATGGTGCCGCGGTTCGCGATGCACCGCCGGCGGAGCTGCTGGCCGACCTCGGCGGGATGCGCGAAATCAGGCTGAGCTACCGGGGAGCATCCCCGGCCGCTCGGATGTTGTTGGTCCCGGGAGTGGAGCGGACGGTGGAGGCGGAGGGCGGGCTGCTGGTGCTGGCGGGGCCGAGGGACGGCCTCATCCCCGACATCCTGGCGGCCCTCGGAGATTTGGACGCTCACCTGATCGACCTGACGGTGCGCGATCCCGGGCTGGCGGACTGTTTTCTGCAGTTGACAGGCCGGGCGCTCCACGTCTAGGCCGAGTGAGGCGGCACTGAACCGCTTGCCTCCAACAGTGGTCCGGCTGCGCCGTCCGCGCTCGACTCAGCTCTGGCAGCTGGAGCTGCTGGGCACGCTGGCCCGGCGACGCGCGCTGACCATCAAACTGCTCTTCCCCTTGGTGTTGGTCATCCCCCTGGTGGCCACCGGGGCACCCCCCTTCTTCGCCGGGATGCTGCTCACCGTCCTGATTGCCATGGTTGGCACCGTCGGGACCGGGGTGGCCGTCACCCGGTCCAGGGGCTCTGGATGGCTGGACCGGCTGGCCGTCCTGCCGATTCCGGCCTGGCGGGTGGGCTTGGAGCTGTTCTTCGCCGGGTGGCTGGTGGACTCGCTCCAGGCGACCCTGGTGTTGGCGGTAATCGTGATCGTCGGGCGCGGCGACCTGGCAACTCTGGTGACCACCTGGATGGTGGCGCTGGCCGCGCTCGCCTTCTCTGGGGCGATCGGGCTTGCGATCGCCGCCCTCACCGACCACGCCGGGGAGGCGATGCTTTATCTGGGAGTGCTTCTCGCCCCCTTGCTCTACCTCTCGGGCCTATTTACCGGGGTACCGGCCGGCGGCCTGCGCTACTGGGTCGCTCAAGCACTGCCCTTCAGCTACCTGGACGAGGGCTTCCAGCTGCTGCTGGGCGGCAATCCACCATACGGCGATCCCCTCCACTTCCTGATTGCGGCAGTCAGCTTCATGACCCTGTCGGTCGCGGCGGCGGCAGCACTGGGTCGAGCGATTCTGGCCCGGGCCGCCTAGATGTCGTTCCCCTAGACCTTGCTGACCAAGCGAGGGCCCGCTGACCACGGTTGTGGGTACCGCTATCCAGAACGTGGAAGGGCCCTCAGGCGGAAGGCTAGACCGAGAGCGCGGCTGACGGAACACGGCAGGTGGCTGCTGGTCCAGCGGGCGGAGCGGATTCAGTGGCAGGATGCCTGAGTTCCCGCCACGAAGATGGCGATCACGGCGATCAGATTGAAGGATGCGTGGAGCACGATCCCGGGTAGCAGTGACCGGGAGCGTTCGTAGACGAATGCCAACGCCACTCCAGCGAGAAAGAGGGATGGGCCGAGTAGCAAGATCGAGCCGCCCACCGAGAGACTGTGGGCCAGGGCGAAGCCGAGGCTGCTGACCAGAATCGAGACCGTCACTCCCCATCGCTGGCGCAGTCCGCCGTAGATGAAGCCCCGGAAAACGATCTCCTCCACCACCGGGGCAATCACTGCGATCGAGATCACCGCGAGGTAGGGGTCCGCCCCAAAGGCCCGTGAGATGTCGCACCCCTGGGGATTCTTGAGGCCGCCCAGCAGGGGCGAGAGGAGGGCGGAAAGGAGTCCGGTCAGCAGCTGGAGGATCAACGCGAACGGCGGCATCAGGATCGCCACCCAGAGTGCGAAGCGGCGGAGTCCGAGCTGAGCCCAGGCTCCCCCACCGTGTCGGCTGGCGAAGACCAGGACAATCGCCAGGAGCACGCCGTAGAAGCAGATCGTGGTGGCGAAGCTGTAGTAAGGGGAGATGGCGGTCCAGCCTCGGCCACTCAAGGCGCGGACTACTCCCGCCTGGTGCAGTGCCAGCACCACCAGGGTGGGCACTAAGTACGCCGCAATCACGCCGGGAAGCGCGATTATGACCGCCAGGGTCACTTGACGAGGGCCCCACGAGACCCCGGGCAAAGGGGCGTTGGCGACCCGGGGGGCCGGGGGAGGTGCTGAGATCAGAACTCCGGACCCCGGCCAGCGCTGCTGCTCGAGTTCGGGCCGAGGTGGGAGTCGGGACCCTGCTTCCTGACCATCTCGGTTGAGGAAGGGGGCGGCGGGGCACTGCCTACCCAGGGAATCGGAAACCGGTCGCTGACCGGCTCCGGCCCGGGATCCACCATCGCCGCCGGCTCAGCGACGGCATGGCGGGCAGTTGGCCGCGAAGATGGGGCGGGAGAGGTGCGGATCCAGAGATAAGCAAGTGCGGCCAGCATCAGGACGTACACCACGGCGAACGTCCAAGAGCTCGCCAAGACCCCCACCAACGCCGAGGCGACCAACTGGAGGCCCAACCCCCAGCTGACTCTCTCGGGGTGACCGGCGAACCGGGAGCGGGGACGGACCACCGCCAAAGCCCCCAAGAGAATGAGCGCGTCTCCCCCCAGCCCAACCACGGCTCCGATGAACACCACGGCGAACTCAAGCGGGCCCTGGGGAGCACCCAGGTTGACGATCGCTCCTCCCAGAGCCAGCACGGCAATCACGTTGAGCAGGCTTGAGCAGGCCGAGACGACCAGCAGGGCGATGGCCAAGCGCAGCCGCCATTCCGGGGAGGGCGACTGAGAGGGAAGACCCGGCGCGGCGGCGGTGGGAGAGGTGCTGCGGCGACGTCGGGTTGGGTTCACCATCAATTCACCACCGTAGAATCCCTTCGCCGTCGCAGGCGCCGGCGGCCGGTTGCCTAGGAGAGGGCACCAGCACATCATGCCTGAGGGACCGAGCCAGGGCGCTCCTCCGCCCGCGCGCAGCCTAAATGGTGGTGCGCGGCCGAGGGTCGACATTCGCTGAGGGCCGTGGCTGATCGAGCTCCGGATCCGGTGCGAAGGCCGTACTGGAGGGCGGGTTCGAAGTCGCGGCTTGCCTATAATTCTCGCCATGCCAGCCCCGAGTGGGGATTCCGGGCGGGTGCCGAACTCGGTGCTCTCGAGAATCCGGTGCGCCGCCGACTGCCGTGAGCTGTCGCACGAGGAGTGCCGTCAGCTGGCGTCGGAGATCCGAGAGTTCCTCGTCGAGAAGGTCTCCGTCACCGGCGGCCACCTGGGACCCAATTTAGGGGTGGTGGAGCTCACCCTGGCCCTCCACCGAACTTACGACAGCCCTACCGACCAGATCGTCTTCGACACCGGCCATCAGGCCTACGTCCACAAGATCCTGACCGGCAGAGGCGACCAATTCGCCACTCTCCGCCAGGCTGGCGGCCTCTCCGGCTACCCCAGTCGGGCCGAGTCGCCTCACGACATGGTGGAGAACAGCCATGCGTCGACCGGGCTCAGCTACGCCCTGGGACTCGCTCAGGCCAAGCGCCGCCGGGCCGAGCCGGGGAAGGTGGTGGTGGTGGTGGGCGACGGCTCGCTGACCGGAGGGATGGCCTACGAGGCGCTCAACAACATCGGGGCGCTCCGGCCCGACCTGACCATCGTCCTCAACGACAACGGCCGCTCTTACGCTCCGACCGTGGGAGGGCTGGCGGACCATTTCGCGCGGCTCCGTTTGGACCCCCGCTATGAGGCTGCCAAGAGTGGAATCGGCGGTTTCCTGAGCGCCATCCCCGCGGTCGGCGAGCCGGCCCACGAGATGGCCCGGCGGCTCAAGACCGGGATGAAACAGCTGGTCTCGCCCCACGTCTTCTTCGAAGACCTGGGGATCAAGTACTCCGGCCCCATCGACGGCCATGACCTGCGCTCGATCGAGGCAGCCTTGAACCTGGCCAACCGGCTCCCGGGCCCGGTGGTGGTCCACGTGGTGACCGACAAGGGACACGGCTTCGAGATCGCTGAGGCCGACGAGGTCGACAAGTTCCATGGCCCGCCGCCGTTCGACATCAGCACCGGCAAACCAACCGGGCAGAGTCGGGTCAGCTACACCGACGTCTTTGAGGAGGTGCTCCTGCAGCTGGCCGAGGCTGACCCCAAGCTGGTGGCGATCACCGCCGCGATGGCTTCCTCGACCGGACTGCTCAGGTTCTCCGAGCGGTATCCCGACCGCTTCTACGACGTGGGGATCGCCGAGCAGCACGCGGTGACCTTCGCCGCCGGGCTGGCGATGGGCGGAATGCACCCGGTGGTCTGCATTTACTCCACCTTCCTCCAGCGTGCCTTCGACCAGGTGATTTGCGACGTCGGGCTGCACAACCTGCCGGTCACCTTCATCCTCGACCGGGCGGGGGTCACCGGCCCGGACGGAAGCTCTCACCACGGCATGTTTGACCTCAGCTATCTGCGCATGGTGCCGAACATGGTGGTGGCGACGCCCAAGGATGCTGAGGAGCTGGGTCGGCTGGTGGCTACCGCCGCGGCGCACGAGGGTCCCTTCGCGATCCGGTATCCGAGGGGACCTGTCGCCGCCAAGGTCATCGATATCCGGCCTCTGCCGAGCCTGACCTGGGAGGTGACCCAGGAGGGCGGCCGAGACATTCTCATCTGTGCCGCGGGAAAGATGGTCGCGGTCGCGGAAAATGCCGCGAACCTGCTGGCCGCCAACGGCATCACCGCCTCCGTCGTGAACGCACGATTCATCAAGCCGACGGACCGGCGCCTGGGCAACTGGGCTCGAGCCCACCGGGCGGTGGTGACCGTCGAGGACAACACCCGTCGCGGGGGCCTCGGGGCTTCGGTGCTCGAGTTCCTGGCGGAGCAGGGGGTGCTGCGGCCCGTGCGACAGGTGGCACTCCCCGATCAGTTCCTTCCCCACGGTGCTCAGGGCGAGCTGCTCGCGGAATACGGGCTAACGGCGGAGGGGGTGGCCGAGGCGGCGGTCCTAGCGCTGGCAAGCTCCGGCGAAGCTCCCCCTGATCAGGCCCGGGCTGTTGGCTGAGGCGGTCCCTGAGGAGATCGATCCCCAGGACGGGCTCAGTGCCTTCCTGGCCGCGGTGGTCGAGGACCAGTTTCAGGCCCACCCCGCGGTTGCCCGGGCCACCGGGGACCACTCCGCGGATGGCTTGGTCGCACCGGTCGGGGCTGCGGCGCACGGGGAACGTGTCTCCCGGCTGCAGCACTTGCAGCGCCGGGCGGCGCAGCTCGGCGCCGGCGAGGATGCCGATCAGTGCCTGGATCTCGACACCGCCCGGAGCGTAGTCGACTCGGAGCTGTTCAGTCTTCAGGTGCGCCGCCGCACCTTCAAGGACCCCACCAATCTGCTCGACTTCGACTCCCCGCTCGACGTCGGTGGCTACCTGCTCCGTGACTATGCCCCGCGGCCGGACCGGTTGGCGGCGCTCTGCAGCCAACTGGAGCAGGCCCGGGAGTGGACCGAGGAGGCGCTCCGGGTGCTTGACCCCCAGTTGGCGGCCCCACTGATCGAGCTAGCCCTCCAGGGAGCGGAGGGCCACCGGGACTTCCTGGAGCGTGACGTGGCACCTCTGGGAGATCAGCTGTCAGACCTCGGCCTGCGCCACCGGCTGGAAGCCGCGGTCCGCTCGGGCCAGGCGGCACTGGCCCGCATCACCGCCGAGTTGGAGAACCGGGGCCGGACGGACTTTGCGGAGGTGGCCCTCGGCGCCGATGGGCTGCGCGCGATGCTGCTGGCCCAGGAGGGCTTGGACCGCTCCATCTTGGAGCTTCGCCAAGTAGCCGATGACGAGCTCGACCGGCTCAGAGAGGCACGGGACCAGCTGCTCAGAACCAGCTTTCAGGGACGCCCGATCGAGGAGGTTCGGCGGGAGCTGGAACGGGATCACTTCACCGCGGAGACGCTCATCTCGGGGGCAGACGGCCTGTTGGCGGAGCTCCGCCACTTCGTGGAGGAGGAGGCCGAAGTGTCGATCCCGGACGGGCCCCGCTGTGAGGTGAGGCCCAGTCCGGGCTTCCTGACCGCCTGGGTGAGTGCCGCGTACGACGGGGTTGGCCCGCTCGAGCAGCGACCACTCCCGTCCATCTACTACGTCACCACCCCCCAGCCCAGCTGGAGTGAGCGGGAGACCGACGAGTGGCTCCGATACCTCAATCGGGGAACTCTGAAAAACACCAGCGTGCATGAGGTCTACCCGGGACACCACGTCCAATACCTCTATTCCTTAGGGGTCAGCTCGGAGATCCGCCGCTTCTTCTGGACCTCGGGCTCGGGAGAGGGCTGGGCTCACTATGCGGAGCTGCTGATGATCGAACGTGGACTAGCCGAGCGGGACCGGCTCCTGCATTTGGCGCAGATCGAAGACGCCTTGCTGCGCGCCTGCCGCTATCGGACCACCGTCGGGATCCACGCCGAGGGATGGCCGGTCGAGGAAGGGACCCAGCTCTTCATCGACCGAATCGGTCTGGACGAGCTCCCGGCGCGGCGGGAGGCGATGAGGGCGACCATCGACCCGCTTTATCTCGTCTACACCTTAGGCAAGCTGGAGATCCTCGGCTGGCGGGAGGAGTGGCTGCGTTCCAATCGGGGCGACCTGCGCTCCTTCCACAGCCAGCTGCTCTCCGCCGGCTGTCCCCCGCTGGCGGCGTTGGGGCGGTGGCTCGGCTCTCAGTGAGCTGATGTCGGGACGGCAGCGGGCGCTGCTCGTCCTTGCCGCCACCAACTGTCTCTGGGCCGGCTCCTACATCGCCGGCAAGGCGGCGCTCGCGAACTGGCCGTTCGCCAGCGTCAACATGCTCCGCTTCACCATTGCCGCGGCCATCCTGCTTCCCATCCTCTGGCGGGGGCGGCACCGTTTGCCCAAGCGCCAGGGGGACCGCTGGCGGCTGGTCGCCATGGTTTTCCTGGGCTTCGTGGGGAACAAGGCGCTCGAATACTGGGGACTGAGCCTGACCACCGCCAGCGACACGGCTCTGCTCATCGCCGCCGAGGCTCTGGCCACCGTCTTGCTGAGCGTCGCCTTCCTCACAGAGCGAATCAGCCGGCTGGAGGCTGGTGGTCTCGCCCTGGGTGGGCTTGGCGTGTACTTGGTGGTAGAGGGGGGCCTCAACGCCCCCAGCCTGCTGACCGGGCACCAGAGCGTGGGGAATCTGCTGGTAGTGGCCTCGCTGATCCTCGAGGCGGGCTTCACTGTCATCGGCCGGACTGTGGTGGCGCGCTACCCCCCTTTGCTGATCACCGCCGCTGCGGTGACCGGCAGCCTGATCGCCTGGTGGCCGGCCGGGCTGGCGGCCCTCTGGGTGAGAGGCTGGCCCTCCCTGTCAATCGCCGGCTGGATCGGGATTGTCTACCTGGGATCGATAACTACCGCCCTCTGCTACTGGGGCTGGCTCTGGGGACTTCAGCGCGTGATGCCCGGGGCGATCGCTCCGCTTCTCTTCATTCAGCCCCTCCTGGGAACTGCCTTGGCGGTCTGGGTTAGGGGCGATCACCCATCCCTGCCGACCTTGGTCGGTGGAGCGCTCATCCTGCTGGGCGTAACCACCGTCGTGATCCGACGCGAGCCCGCGCCCCACGCACCGCCTGCCACCGCCGGCGCCGCCTAGGCGTGGGTCCCCCGCCGTTCGCCCAGATCGACAACGAGGGAGACGTTCGGGCAGCGGGCTGCCGGCTCCAAGCCGGACTTGCCTCCGCCGCTGCGCCAGTCGCTGCGTCCAGCTACGGGTCCGCCCGAGGCGGTGGCCAAGTGCGTCCAGTAGGGGGTCCGTCCACCGGTGTCGCGGAGTGGTTACGCGGGTGCCAAACGCCGTGCTAGGAACTAAATTCGCCGCAAGGTTCCCGGCGGGGCAAACCCTTCACCTACCCCGCGCGGAGGCGGAACCTGCTCTCCTCATCCGACGGCATCCCTCCGATCCGACGGATCCGCCGCCCCGGGCCATCCCGGGGCGGCGACCCAAATGGTTCAGCAGTCCGAGTACAGCATGAACTCGTAGGGGTGGGGCCGGAGCCGGACCGGGTCCACCTCCCGCTCCCGCTTCAGGGCGATCCAGGTGTCGACCAGATCCTCGGTGAAAACCCCCCCCTCGAAGAGGAACTTCTGGTCCTGCTCCAGCGCGGCCAGCACCTCCTCCAGGCTGCCCGGCAGGTTCTTGACCGCGTCGGCCCGCGCCCCCTCGAGCTCGTAGAGGTCGGCCTCGACCGGGGTTGGCGGCTCAATCTGGTGGCGGATCCCGTCCAGGCCAGCCATCAGCATGGCTGAAAAGGCCAGGTACGGATTGGCGGTCGCATCCGGGGAACGGAACTCCAGTCGACGCAGCTGCGGGCGGTCACTGTAGGTCGGGATGCGGACGCAAGCGCTCCGGTTGCGGGCACTGTAGGCGAGCTTGATCGGGGCCTCGTAGCCGGGAACCAACCGACGGTAACTGTTGGTGGTGGGAGCGGCGAAGGCCAACACCGCCGGGGCGTGGGCCAGGAGGCCGCCGATGTACCACCTCGCCAAGTCGCTCAGCAGGGCATAGCCGTCCTTGTCGTAGAAGAGGGGCACCCCCTCTTTCCACAGCGACTGGTGGGTGTGCATCCCGCTGCCGTTGTCACCGAAGAGCGGCTTGGGCATGAAGTTGGCCACCAACCCCTCCCGGCGGCAGACATTCTTGACGATGTACTTGAAGACCAGAACCTTGTCCGCCATCGAGACCATCGAGTCGTAGCGCATATCGACCTCGGCCTGGCCGGCGGTGCCGACCTCGTGGTGGTGGACTTCCACCTCGATCCCGGACTCCTGAAGCGCCAGCGCGATCCGACTGCGCACGTCCTGCAACTGGTCCACCGGCGGGGTGGGAAAGTATCCCTCCTTGAGCCGGGGCCGGAAGCCCAGGTTCGGAGTGCCGTTCTGGCCGCTGTTCCAGATCCCCTCCGAGGAGTCGATGTGGTAGAAACCCTCATTCACCGTCTGGCCGAAGCGGAGGGAGTTGAAGATGTAGAACTCCATCTCCGGTCCCCAGTAGCTGGTGTCGGCGATCCCGCTCTCTCGGAGGTGAGCCTCCGCCTTCCGAGCGATATACCTGGGGTCCCGGCTGTAGCGGCCCTTGGTCACGGGGTCGCCGATGTCGCAGATCAAGGAGAGGGTCGGGACCTCGAGCACGGGATCGACGAAGGCGGTCCGGGGGTCGGGGAAGAGCAGCATGTCGCTCTCGTGAATTTGCTGGAAGCCCCTGATGCTGCTCCCATCAAAACCGACTCCCTCGGCGAAAAGTCGCTCGGTGAGTTCGGAGGTCGGCACGCTGAAGTGCTGCCACTGGCCCAAGAGGTCGCTGAAGCGAAAGTCGACGAACTTGATCCCCTGATCCCTGGCGAAGGCGATCACCGCAGCGGGATCTTCCTTGACGGTCGGTTCCAGCTTTCCCTCGACGGCCATGACCATTTACATCCTCCGCTGCCCTGGCGGACTCTCCGCTGATCCTTGAGGCCAGCGTACCAGCCGGGGCCGGTCCGACCATCGTGTCCCTGAGACGAAGGAAGCGGTCGGGAAACTGTGGTTAGAACCCTAAACCGAACACGAGCTTCAGCCCGGTTTGGCGGCGTCCGGGGTCTTGGCGTTGACCTGGGCCCGAGCCTCGTCGGCGCTGGCGAAGTAGAGCTTGTTGATGGCGGTCCACTCAACCCACTCGGTGGGAAGGTCCTCCTCGGCGTAGATCGCGTCCACCGGGCAGGGATCCACGCAAGCCCCGCAGTCGATGCACTCCTGGGGGTCGATGAAGAGCATTCGGTCCTCGTCGGCTCCGATGATGCAGTCCACCGGGCACACCTCGACGCAGGATTTGTCCTTGACGTCGACGCAGGTCTCACCGATCACGTAGGTCATCGCGCTCTGAACTCCTAGCGCCGCTCTCCCAGCCTCTCGGGACGGGCCCGCAGAAGGGGGCCTGAGTTCAGGATAGCAGAGGCCCGGAGGGTCCCCCGAGTCCGGTCAGCCGGTGGAGGCGAAACCGTTGTCGATGTTGGAGTAGAGATCCGACACTCTGTGACCGACCAAGATGAAGATGACGAGAACCACGAGCGCGACCAACATCAGAATCAACGAGTATTCGACCATCCCCTGCCCGAGGGTGCCGCTCCGGAGGCGACGAAGGAGAGCGGAACCAGCCACGCGCCGGCGGGTGCTCTTCAAGCGCCGATTGAGCCCCAGGTTGGGCTTCTGCATAGGGCCCACCTTAGTGGGCCGTCGCCGGGGTTTGGTTCCTCGTCCCAGAACTGTTACTGGTTCAACAGCACAGCTCGGCTCGGAGAGCGCGCCGCCGCCTAGAATTCGGGCGGGGAGCCGAGCTGCCCCGCCCGCGGCGTCAACCGAAGGAGATCCCACGATGAGTCGGCCATGATCGGCGGTCCGAACCCGTCGCCGACGGGCAGCGCCGCCCTCCCGTCGTGGGAGCGGCTGGGAGCGGCGGTGATCGACTTCCTGGTGCTCTTCGTTGTCGAGGTGATCGCCGCCGTCCCGATCGCTGGCCACCAATACTCCCGCTTGATCGCCTATGCCCGCGGCCGGAACGCCGCCAACCTCGCGAAGAATTCGCATTTCATCGCTCTGGATCACCAGTTCCTGGTCCAGTTGGTGCACTTTGGCCTGGTCGCCGCCGCGCTCACCGCGGTGTACTTGATCGGGATGTACTTAGTTGCCGGCGCCACTCTCGGCAAGTTGGCCCTGGGCCTGCGCATCACCCGCATCGACGGCCGGCCGATGACCGTTCGCGACGCGCTGTTGCGCTCGGTGGTGTTCTGGGTGGGGAACCCGTTTATTCCGATCATCGGAGTCTGGATCTGGTTGCTGCAGTATGTGGGCGGTACCCTGGTCATCCTGCTGCGTCCCGACCACCGCGGCCCGGAGGATCTGATTGGCCGGACGATGGTGGTGCGCAAAGCCGATCAGGGCCGGTCCTTATTGGAGCTCACCGGCCTAGGTCCTCCTGCCGTACCCCCAGCCAGCCCTCCGGACCCCTCGGTAACCCGCAGCGGCCATCTGCCGGGTTGGGGCCCCGTACCTGACCAATCACCACCCGCGCCTGAGGTAGGTCGCGAGGAGGCTCCCGGTTGACCCTGATTAGAACCGTCAAGCTTCCCGGGTCCGCGGCTCAAGCTTGGGATCTGCTGGCCACCCGCCAGGGAGCGCTGCGGCTGGCCCCCGGACTGACCTTGGGTACGGACGGGCGAGGCACACTGCGGGTGCTCGTCGGGGGGCACTCCGTCACCTATCGCGGCTACGCGCGGCAACACACTGAGGAGGAGGGACGGCACCTCACCTGGACCCTCAGCGGCAAGGAGGTGCGGGGCACGGGTCGGGCTCACGCCGAAGTGAGAGCTCGATTCCGTGACGATCCCGGTGGCGGCTGCGATCTGCGGCTGACGGTGCTGGTCGATGGTCGGGGACGGCTGGGGGAAATTGCCAAGGGAGACCTGGACCGCGCGGTGATGTCGGTCATCGCCCGCTTCCAGCGCGCCGTGGCCAAGGAGTTGGCGGGCGCCGCCCAGATCGCCGCTTCAGCCCCACCAGCGACCCGCCCGGCAACCAAAACCGGGCCAGAGCGACCCGGGCCAGACTCGGTCAAGCCGCCCCCTCGAGCAGTTGCCCGGGTCGAGGTGATGCCGCCCAGCGCCCAGGCGCGGCGGTGGGTCGTACCCGGCGGGGCGGCGCTGGTCGGCGCCCTCGCGCTGGGCGTGGCGGCGCTGGTCTTCTGGCGTTCGCGCCGAAACAGCTGACTCGGCTCGAGTCCGACCCGCTTCCGGCGGGGAGCGGGTCGGACGGGCCATTACACCTGTCGCCAGCTGACTAACCTCGAAGCCGGTCGACTGGGAGAGTCCTCGGCTGGCCGACCTAGACTCTGGGGGTGGTCGAGCCCCCCAACAAGGCTCGGAAAAGGTACCGCCCACGGCTGTGGCGTTGGCCACGTTCTTGGCCCGGACGGATTCGGCGATGCTGCAGCTGCTGCTCAGGTTGCCTGGTCACCCTGCTCGGCGTCAGCCTGGCCCTGAGCGCCTACGCCATCACCCCCAACTTTTACCCAGCCTATCCGGGCTCTGCTCGGACTCGGACGACCGAGGCAGGAACTCGAGCGGGGCACGGTCTACCCTGGCTCCACAGCAACGGCCGGGTCATCCTGGACAGCCAGGGGCGGCAGATTTTGCTTCGCGGAATGAACGTGACCGGGCTGGAACAGGCCCAGGACATGAGGCCGGGAACGATACCGACCGACCATGACCTCGCCGAGATGGCGGCGGACGGCTTCGATGTGATCAGGCTACCGGTGAACTGGTCTCGGCTCGAACCGCGGCCAGGGCAGATGGCCGGTTCCTACCTGCAGCTGGTGCGCGCGGTAGTCGACGACGCAGCTGCCCACGGGATCTACACCATCCTGGATCTGCACAACATCGACTGGAGCATTTACTACGGCGGCGACGGGGCGCCCAGCTGGGCGGTCGCGGGAGGCCTTCCCCGGAGCTTTCCGTTGGGCTCGCCCTGGAACCGACACCTGGCGCCCGGCGTGCTGGCCAGCTACGGGATCTTCTGGGCGGACCTGGGCGGCTGGCAACAGGACGTGACCCGGGTCTGGAGCTACCTGGCGCGGGCCTTCCGGAACGACTCGGCGCTGGCCGGCTTCGACCTCTGGAACGAGCCCCACCCGTTCCCCGCCGCTCCGGGCATCTTTGAGAAGAAATACCTACTTCCATTCGAGGCGGAGCTGATCACGCACCTGGCGGCGATCGCGCCCCACCAGATGTGGATCACCGAGCAGACCCTCGATTTCGGCCTGCCCACCTATGTCGGCGCCCTGCCTTACCCGAACCAGGTGTACTCCAGCCACGTCTTTGCCACTCTGCTGGAACCGCCCTGGCAGCAGCCATCCCCTCAGTACGCGATCCCCCTGACCCTGCTCGAAGATCAGGCCCGCGAGGCGGGCGCCGCCCCCTGGGTAGGGGAGATCGGGGCGGGCCTAGGCCAGTCCAATCAGGCCTGGGTGGCGCGGGAGATGAACGAGCTCGACCGGTACCGACTTGGCTGGGCCTATTGGGATTGGAACGAGGGTGGCAGCTGGGCCTTCAGTCGGATCAAGTCCCGGCTGCGGGTCGTCGCCCGGGCCTATCCGCGCGCCACCCCGGGCACTCTCGACAGCCTGAGTTACGACTACCAGGATGGCCGGCTGGTGCTGGAGTTCACCGGGGATGCGGCTCTCCATCCACTTCTGCTCGAGGTGCCCTCCTTCTACCGCAGCTTCACTCTGACCTCGTCCGACCCGGTCCAGGACGTGTCGGCCCAGCTCAACCCGGGCGACCACCTCCTCATGGTGCGGATCAAGGACCAGGCGCCCCAGCACCGCCTGGTCCTGCGTCTTCGCGCCTGAGCAGCGAGAGCTGTCCCGGGCACCCTCGACGGCCTCAGCCAGCGGGGCCGATTCGGACCTGGTCAGGGGTTCTCACCCGCCAGACCAGCCATCCGCCCAGGAATAGGGCCAGGGCAAAGAAGGCGAAGATCATGGGGTATCCCGCGTTGTGACGGAGGCCGTTGCCGAAATCAAGCAAGGGCCCGGCAATCACGGTGGCCAGAATGCCTGCCCCGGCGGTCGCGAGATTTGAGATCCCCATGAAGCGCCCGGCTGACTCCGGCGGCACCAGGTCGACGACAAAGGCCCAGTCCACCGAGAGCAGCATCCCGAATGCACAACCGATCAGGACCCCCACTGCGTAGACGTAGAGGAGGCTGAAGGAGCTGGCGAAGACGAGCAGCAGGGTCCCGAACGCCCCCAGCCAGGAAGCTGCCCGGATGACGGTCTTGCGCCCCACCCGCTGAGAGATCCGGGCGGCAGGCAGGGTAACCACGATCGCCAGCAGAACCACGACCGCCAGCAGGATCGAGGTGGCTCCCGAGGCCCGATTGGCAACCGAACTCCCCGATCCCGGATAAAAGGTCGCCTTGATGAAGAGCAGCGCGAAGTCGGTCAGCCCGGTGATCCCCATCAGGGAGAGCAGTCGCGAGACCAGGAGCCTGGTGAAGTCGGGATTCTCCCGTGGCCGGAAGCTGAACACCCCCAGAATTGCCGATCGGCGACTGGGGAGCGGCGCTCGGGCGGGGGAGTCGGGCACGAAGAGCTGGGTTACCAGCATGGCCAGGATCAGCACCACCCCGACACTGAGCAAGGCCAATCGGATGTGACCGATCGATATGAGCATGCCGGTCAGGAGAAATCCGATCGCGGTCCCGATAAACACCGCCAGCCCGTAATAGCCTGATGCCCGGCCCCGCTCAGCGCTCGGTACCTGGTCAGGGAGCAGACCCTGGTAGGCGCCCTCGGCGGTGTTGGAGCAGATCTGCAGAGCGCAGTAGGGGATGATCAGGGCTCCGTAGCTCCCGGCCAAGGCCAGACCCAAAAGGCAGACCAGGTCGCCCAGAGTGCCGGCCAGGATGAAGGGCTTGCGCCGGCCCCAGCCCACCCGGCAGCGGTCCGACAGCCCACCGGCGGCGGGCTGGACCAGAATCGCCACCACCGCGCCGAGGGCAGAGAGGGCCGCCAGCGCCGTTCCGCGATGTGCCTCGGAAACCAGCCCCAGGAGCAGCCGGGGGAGGATCAGCGCCCCCATTCCCTGCCACAGGTAGTTGATCGCGAGCCAGTAAACGGAGAGGGCCGCCATCCGCGATGGGGAGAAGCGCAGCGAAAATGACGGGCGGACCGCCGCGGAAAGGCTCATGACGGCAACCTGACTCACCGCACCCCATGAGGACCCCACGGGCTCAGCGTGCGAGGCCTTCGGACCCGGTGGAGTCTACGCCCGAACCTGGACCGTCCGGACACCCATTTGAGATCGAGAGAACACTTGACGCACCCGGCGGTTCCGGCGGACAAGGCGGCGCGACCGAGCTGCCGGGGAGGTGGCTAGCTGCTCGATGTCCCCGGGGGCCGGGTGCGGCGCCGCTTACCGCCCCCGCCGCCTTCTCCCCGGGGCCGCGGTGCCTGCAACAGACCGGCCACGGGGAGCGCCACCACCGTGCCAGACTCGGTCATGCTCACCAGCACCTGCTCGCGGACCAAACTGATCTCGGCTACCGTGGCCCGCTGGCCCTCCACCTCCAGCGAGGTGCCGGGCAGCGGAAGCCGACTCTTGAGATCAACGTACTGCTCGTTCTCGTACTGCAAGCAGCACTTCAACTTGCCGCACATTCCGTTGAGCCGGGTCGGGTTGAGGGGCAACCCCTGCTCCTTGGCCATCTTGATCGTGACCGGCACGAACTCCTTTAACCAGGAGGAGCAGCAGAGCCGGCGTCCGCAGGGCCCATACCCGTCCTTTTCCTTGGCCTCGTCGCGAGCACCTACCTGGCGCAGCTCGACCCGGCAGCGTAGCCGGGAGGCGAGCTCCTTGGCCATGTCCTGATAGTCGGTCTGACGCTCGGCGGTGAAGTCGAAAAGAATCCGGGACTCGTCGAAGCTGATCTCCGCTCGGGCTACCTTGATCGGCAGGTCGCGCTCCTGGACCAGGTCCCGCGCCTGCCGGACAACGTCGGGAATCCGGCTGTCAATCTCCGCCCGGTGTGCCAGGTCCGCCGGACTGGCCCGGCGGAGCACCGGGGGGAGCGGATCGGGAACCATCCGCTGGTCCATCTCCGTGGAATCCATGACCACCTCGCCAATCTCCACGCCTCTAGCCGTCTCCGCCACGACCTGGGTGCCCAGCACCAACTCCTCGTCCAAAGGGGCGTAGTAGTTCAAAGGTCCGTGACGGCGGAATTTAACCCCCACCGCTAAGGGCATTGGCTCACCTCTGGTCGATTGCAGTAAGGACCGGTCGACGATCGCCTCCTGAGTGGCCCTGGGGGACGTCCCCGAAGGTCAGGAGCAGGAACCGGTCGAGGACGAGCCGCGGCGTTGCCTTCTCGTCGAGCCGCGCGAGCGCGTCCAGCGCCAGATCGTAACGCCTGGAGCATCCCTCCGGCCCGAGCCACTGGGCCCACTCGGAGGCCAGCTCGGCTTCGTCCGGCCAGCGGGTGAGTTCCGGGACACCGTTGGCCTGGCAGCAACAATCTCGCAGAAAACTGGCCCACACTCGGAGTGCTCCACGAGCTACCTCCCGGTCAGTACCACGCTCGGCCAGCTCGCGGCTCAATTCCAGCCACTGACGTGGTCCCTGGGCAGCGCAGCCGGCAAACCTTTCCAGCTGCTCGGTCGCGCGGCGTCCGAGATCGCGGTCCCGCGCCATCGCCAGTCCCAGACCGGGACGACCCAGGCAGACGGCCGCCGCCACCCTGGCTGCTTCGCTGTCGAATTGGTGGACCCCCACCAGCCACTCGGCGATTGCATTGGGCTCGACCGGACCCAAGAGCAGCTGCTGGCACCGGCTGCGGATGGTGCTGGGGAGATGCTCCGAGTCCGGCCGGGAGGTGCAGAGCCAGATGGTGGTGTTGGCCGGGGGCTCCTCCAGAAGGCGAAGCAAGCTGTTGGCGGCTTCGATGGTGAGCCATTCGGCGTTGCCGATGACAGCCACCTTGCCCGCTCCGGCGAACGCCGACAGGCTGAGAAAGTGCTGGAGGGACGGACCCTCCTCGGCGTCGAGTTCGGAGCCACGGGCACGAATGCGGTCGATTTTGATTGACTCGCTGGCATCCTCGAACCACAGGTCGGGATGGGCGAGAAGGCCGCCCGGCCACTCTCCTCCGGAAAGCAGCTCAGCCGCTACCGACAGGGCGAGGGTGGTCTTCCCGATCTGGGGAGGGCCGGAGACCCAGTAGGCGTGCGAGAGAGTGCTGGTAGAGAGCTGGTGCCGCAGCGACGCCACCACGGGGCGGTGGCCGATGATCGCCTCCAGACTCCAGCGAGGCGGGATCCTCGCTGCCCGCCGCTCTCCATCGCCGCCTTGCGCCTTTCGTCGGCTGGCCACCTACGGGGCAAACCTTAGCAAGTGCCACGAAGGCGCTCGTCGGGAGATGAGGTGCAGCCGCACGGCGCGTCCTGGGCGCGATTCACCGGGACAGTTAGGTGATCCCGATCGCGCGTAACCGGAGCCCCGGGGCGACCTCCACGACAGCTGGGGCGAGGAGTTCACGGCCAGGAAGGTCGAAGCGCGCGGACCTCCAATCGGGAGCCGCGTCCGGCTGTGGCCTCTCGTTGAGACGGAAGGGTTCCCCTCGCTTACCTCGCGATCCCGGTCCGGGCGGTGAGCGGCTTGGTTGGCATTGAACTTCCCGGAGATTGGCTCAGCCACGGCTTGCCGGTCGAGAGGCGATCGCCTGGCGACCACCGCCCCGTGAGTTCAAGGTCCGTTCGAGCCCGGGTCCTCACCCGTGTCGGCCAGGGCTCCGGCATGATCCGAGGCCGGTCCCCCGGGCCAGAAGGAGTGGGTGTCGTTGGGCAGGGGAAGGTCGGCACGCAACACGTCGGCCAGCGCCCGTAGTTGCAACGTCACCTGGTGAGGATCCTGGCCCACGATGTTGAGGTGCCCGATCTTTCGTAAGGGGCGTGGCGCCTTGCCGTAGAGGTGGAGGTGGGCGCCCGGTAGAGACAGCAGCTCGCCAACGTCCGGCTCCTCCCCGAGGAGGTTGACCATCGCGGTGTAGCCAGTGCTGGCGGTGTCGCCCAGGGGCCAGCCGAGTCCCGCGCGGAGGTGGTTCTCGAATTGGCTGCAGGCGGCGCCATCCATCGTCCAGTGCCCCGAGTTGTGCACCCTGGGGGCGATCTCATTGGCCACGAGGCGGCCGTCAACCTGGAAGAGCTCCACCGCCAGGACCCCGACGTATTCGAGCTCTTCCAGGATGGAGGCCGCGATGGTGACCGCCTCCCGCTGCAGGTCAGGATTGAGCTCCGGAGCGGGTGCCAAGGTGAGCCGGAGAATCCCCTCTCGGTGGTAGTTCTGCACGAGTGGGTAGGCCGCGGACTCTCCGCCGCTCGCTCGGACACAGACAACTGAGAGCTCCCGCTGAAACGGCACCAGCCGCTCCAGGATCGAGGGAACCTGACCAAGCTCGCCCCAGGCCAGCTCCAGCTGGGAAGCCTCCGTCACCAGGCGCTGGCCGCGGCCGTCGTAGCCCAATCGCCGAGTCTTCAGCAGGGCCGGAAACCCGACCTCGGCTGCTTTGGGTAACTCCGCCCGGGAACCCACCTCGGCGTAGCTGGCGGTCTCGATCCCCAGCTTCCGGAACAGCCGCTTCTCCAACAGTCGGTCCTGAGAGACAGCCAGTGCGCGCGGCGGCGGGAAGACCGGGCTGGACTGGGCAAGGAGGTGCGCTGAACTCTCGGGCACCGACTCGAATTCGAAGGTGACCAGGTCGGATTCCGACCCCAATTGCAGCAGCAGGTCCCGGTCGTCGTAGGGGCCCACCAGTTGGCGGCCGACCGCCGCCGCCGCCGCCCCCTCGAGCGGCTCCAGGAAGGTGAATCGCAGCCCCAGCGGCAGACCTGCCAGGGCGAGCATCCGCCCAAGCTGGCCGCCGCCCAAGCAGCCGATCCGCAAGCCCACCTACGACTGGGAGAGATCGGGACGGGGGTCCGGACGACTCAAGACTGCCTCGGTCTGTCTCGCTCTGAAGGTCAGTAGCGCCGTCCGGACGAGGGGGTCGCTGAGAGCCAGTATCGAAGCGGCCAGCAGGGCCGCGTTGATGGCTCCAGCTCGACCAATCGCCAGCGTCCCCACCGGCACCCCCGCCGGCATCTGGGCGATCGAGAGCAGCGAGTCCACTCCGTGCAACGCCTTGCTCTCCACCGGGACGCCCAGCACCGGCAGGTGGGTCTTGGAAGCAAGCATCCCGGGGAGGTGGGCGGCGCCCCCGGCGCCGGCGATGATCACCCGGAGCCCCCTTCCCTCCGCGGAGGCGGCGTATTCGAAGAGCAGATCGGGAGTTCGGTGGGCCGAGACCACCTTCGTCTCGTGGGCTATCGCCAGTTCAGTCAGGGTCTGCGCCGCGTGGGAGAGGGTCTCCCAGTCGGAACTCGAACCCATCACCACGGCGACCAGGGCCGGGACCTGACTCTGCCTCAACGCCTGCTCCAGCGAGGGTCCACAGCCGAAGGTTAGCTGGGCGCCGCGCCGCGGCGAGGCTTCGCCGGAGGCAGCTGCGGGGACGGCTCGGCGGCCTCGGCGGGGTCCGACTCCTGGCGGAGCTGCACGCGGTACTGGCCCCAGACCAGATAGATCCGCTGGATGGCGGTCAAGTTGGTGGCGATGGCGAGGATCCAGAGCACGATGGTCAGCTGCCCCAGCATCAACCCCAGCGCAGTGACCACCACCCGCTCGGGCCTGGCAAACCAACCCCCGTCACAAGTGAAGCCGAGCGACTGGGCCCGGGCCCTGACGTAGCTGACCAGCAGCGAGCCTAGCAGCGCCGCCGCGATCAGAAAGACCTGGGGATCCTCGTGAAGGCGGACTAAGAACAGGTAGAGCATGCCCAGGTAGATCGCGCCCTCGCCATAGCGGTCGGCGGTACTGTCGAGGAATGCTCCGTATCGGTGGACCCGTCCGGAAACCCGGGCCACTGCCCCATCGAGGATGTCCATGGATCCCGCCAGGAGCAGAACCAGGCCGGCGGCCAGGAGCAGGTTGAGACCGATCAGCACAGCTGACACCAATGTCAGCGCCAGCCCAACCATGGTGATCACGTTGGGGCTGACCTTGACCAGACGAGCGGCTGCGGCCAGCCGCTGCGCGCCAGCTCTAACGGACGCTTGCAGCAGACTGCTGAACACAGGAATGCACCTCAGGTTGACTCCGGGCTCGGAGCGCGGATTCGTAAACAGCGAGCACACGGTCGGCGACCAGGGACCAGGCATAACCCTCCGCGGCCCGGCAGCCCCGCTCGGCGAGGCGGCGGCGGAGCTGGGGGCTGTCGAGCAGCCGAGCCAGCGCAACTGCCATCTGGGCCTCGTCGCGAGGCGGCGTGAGTATCCCCTCCTCCCCATCGGTGATCACCTGGCGGAATCCGTCGATGGTGGTCGCCACCACCGGTAAGCCGCTGGCCATCGCCTCCAGCAGGATCACGCCGAACGACTCCTTGCCGGTGTTGGGGGCACAATAGATGTCGGCAGCCGTGAAGTAGCCCGGTTTCTCGGCTTCGGGGACGAAGCCACAAAAGCGGACGTCGGGGATCCCTTCCTCCTCCACCCGTCGCTCAAATCCGAGCCTGAGTGGGCCGTCGCCAACGACCACCAGCTGGCAATCGTCGCGTACCTGGCGCAAGAGCGAGTAGGCGTCCAGCAGAGTCCCCAGCCCCTTGCGCTCTTCGAGCCGTCCGAGGAAGAGGATGGTTTGGCGGTGGTCATGGCGGATTCCCGAGGCGGGCGGGACCGCGGGGTTGAAGATCATGGGGTCGATCCCGTTCGGGATCACGGTGTAATCGGACGGGAAGTAGCGCGAGACAAAGGCCTTCGCTGGCTCGGAAACCGCGATGCAGGAATCGAGCTTGCGAAACTGTCGGCGCAGCAAGGGCCGACCGTAGTAGTAACCGAGATTCTGACGCGCGTACGCGTGGAAGGTGCCCACGTTCACCCCCTCCGTGTTGATCCGCAGGACGGTCACCGGCAGCGCCGGCATCAACGGTTCGTGGAGGTGGATCACGTCGAAGCGTTCCCGATCAAGGATTTCCCGGATCTTGCGGGAAAGGTGGAAGGACAAGGAGATTCTGGCGACCGACCCATTGGCCGGGATGGGAATCGGCCTGCCCAGCGGGTACAGCCCCTCGATAGCTGGTCGGCGTCCCCCGGCCGAGGGAGCCATGATCTTGACCTCGGTGCCCTGGCGCCGGAGCTCGGTCGCCAGATGGCGCACGTGCTCCCCAACGCCACCCGGCCTGCCGTAGTCATAGGGCGAGACAAGTCCGACCTTCATGGCGTCGGTGCTCCCACCGCGGCCACGGCGCGGGCCTCGGCCAGCGACTCGAGCTCCGCCATCGGCTCCCCAAACAAGGGCGTCATGACGTGCCACTGGTCCGGATGGGCGCGCAGTTGTGGCTCGAGGATTCGAAGCAACTCGCGCGTCGCCTGGCGGAAGGTCTCCTGGGGATCGGCGCCCGGAGTCAGCCAGATCGGGGCGTACCCTCGGCCCAGGTAGTGGTCGTCGGAATCCCGGAGCAGGCAAACGGGCAGGATCGCCGCACCGGTTCGGGCCGCGATCTCCACCGCTCCCAGGGGAATCGAGGCTCGGCGGCCACAAAAGGGAAGCGGTTCCCCAGTCCCGAGCAGGTCGCGGTCGATGGCGATCACAACCACCCCGTTCCGGGAGAGCACCTTATAGATCTGGCGGACCGCGGCCGCACCGGAGCGACTGACCGCCTCCTGGTCGCCCTGCCGAACGGCATCGACGTTGAGCGGGATCACCTGACATCCCACCTTGGTCCGAGCTCGGACCAGCCAGTTGAAACACCGGATCGGGCGCACCTGCTCGGCTAGCAGCGCGAGCCCACCCTCGGTGAAGGTGAAGTGGTCCCGCAGGGCGGCGATCGCCGCCTCCCACGAACCTAGATGCAAGCTGACGATGATCACCCCGTGTCCGCCCGCACGGGCTTCGTCGAGGAAGTGGGCATCCTGGAGCCGGATCAGGGACCGCCATTCCTCCAGCGGCCGATGCGACATCTGCAGCAGATCGATCCAGGCCTTGAAGAAATTGCGTACGTTTCGGCGTAAAAGCTGACGCATCTGCCGCCGGCTGAGCCCCGGTCGGATCACCTCCAGGTTGGCCCGCAGCCCGCGCCAGTGCGACGGCCAGCAGGTCGTGAGAAGGGTGGCCAGCGGCCCTGCCAGCCGATAGGCCTTTTTGCGATCGATCGTCCGCAGGGCCAGCTCCGCCGTCCTCAGACCAAGGTAGGGTAGGAGTGGCTCCGGCTGCGCCAGACTGACCGGGGCGAGCTCGGCCCCCTTGGCGGCGCTCAGGCCGACCCTGGGGACCAGGGTGCGGAGCGAGGGCGGCTTCATGAGCGGGAGACTCCAGTTCCGTGATCGGTCAACGAGTGGAAGGCGAACCATTGCGCAGGATCCGCTCGGATCATGGTTTCGAAGGCGCTGGCGATGGCCTGGGTCAACTCCGCGGTCTGGCTGGTGGCGTCCCCGCGAGTGGGAACGGGCAGCGGTGCCAGCAGTCGCGACTCGTGACGACCATCTGCCCCCCGCTTCATGTAGCCCGGAATCACCGGCGCCCCGGTCCGAAGTGCGAGCGTGGCGGGGCCGGACGGTAGGACCACCTGCCGTCCGAGGAAGGAAACGGTGACTCCCGCACCGCCATGGTCGATGTCGCAGGCCAGGAGCAGCACCTCGTTTCGCCGGAGCGCCCGGAGCGCCTCCCGGGCACTCGCGGGCCCGACCGGGATAACTCCCACCCCCAGCCGCTCTCGAGTGGCTCGGACCAGGCCGTCGACCTCCGGCGGTCCGAAGGGATCAGTAACCGCATGGACCGGACTCCCGCAGGTGGCGATCGCGGCCGCGCCCAGGTCCCAGTTGCCCAGATGGGGGGTAACCACGATGGCGCCGTTACCCTGGCCGAGCGCCCGCTCCAGCGGGGCTAGAGAGATGGCTCCGGGGGTCTGCTTCAACTCCTCCAAGAGTTTCTCCAGGACGAGGAAGTCGATGACCGTGCGGGCATAGTTGCGGAAGGCTCCCCGAGCCAGCCTCGAGCTGGCAGCACGGTCGCCCGGGGCAAATGCTGCGTAGGTGAGCCGGGCCCGGCGCGCTCTCGATGCCAGCAGCCCAAATGCGGCAGACCCGCCGATGTCGGCCAGACGGTAGCGCAGCCGCCTCGGCATGGGAGCGACCAATACGGTGGCGACCCGCAAGCCCAGCGCCTGCGGCCCGCCCCGCGCCAGCCAGCCCGAGCTGGGTTGGAATGCTGGCAGAGGCGACGCCGGGTTGGCCCCGATCGGAGCAGACTCCCCGACCAGGGGATCCGGATCAGCTCCGCGGACCACGCTCATCGCCAACTCACCCCTGTCCTTCAGGAGCCCTCCCCGGCCGAGCCGAGGCTAGGGGCAACCCTAGGATTCGCTCCCTACCGGGGCAGCGCCCAATTCGGAGGAGTGACTGGCGACCCCATTCCCAGCCGAGGTGGGCTGACGCGGAGCCGCCGACTCCGCCGGATCGCTGATGCAGGTCGCTCCCACCCGGCCAGCGATGAAGGCCTCGGTCAGCTCGTGAGCCCGCTCGTCCGAGACCTGGAACGGCGGCGACTTCATGAAATAGGACGAAGGTCCTTCCAGGGCCCCACTAAGACCGCGATCCAGCCCCACTTTGCAGCAACGCACAGCGTCAATCACGATTCCCGCCGAATTGGGCGAGTCGTGCACCTCCAGCTTGAGGTCGACGGTTAGCGGGACATCGCCGAATGCTCTTCCCTCCATCCGGATGTGCGCCCACTTGCGGTCCTTGAGCCAGGGCACGTAGTCGCTGGGACCGATGTGCACGTCGTCCTTGGCCATGGGCCGCTGCAGCTGCGAGAGCACGGAGTTGGTCTTGCTGATCTTTTTGCTCTCCAGGCGCTCCCGCTCGAGCATGTTAAGAAAGTCGGTATTGCCGCCGAAGTTCAGCTGATAGGTATGGTCGAGCTGCACTCCCCGCTCCTGGAAGAGCCGTGTCAGCACTCGGTGGATGATGGTCGAGCCCACCTGCGACTTGATGTCGTCGCCGATTATCGGCAGCTTGTGTTCTTCGAACCGCTTGCGCCAGTATTCCTCGCGCGCGATGAAAACCGGCATGCAGTTGACCATGGCGCAGCCCGCTTCCAGAATTTGTTCGGCGTACCACTTGGTGGCTGCTTCAGAGCCTACGGGTAGGTAGTTGACCACTACGTCCGTTCTGGTTTCTTTGAGGATTCTGACAATGTCCGCCGTCGGTCCCGGCGCTTTCACAATCACCTCAGAGAGGTACTTGCCCAGACCGTCGTGCGTCATGCCACGATGCACCGGCACCCCCAACTTGCCCACCTTGGCGAAGGTGACGGTGTTGTTCTGGCCGCGGAAGATGGCCTCGCCCAGGTCGTAGCCGACCTTCTCCCGATCGATGTCAAAGGCGGCCGAGAACTCGATGTCGCTGATGTGGTACCCGCCGAGTTCCACATGCATCAGGCCGGGGACGAAATCGTCGCGACTGGCGTCGCGATAAAACTCCACGCCCTGGATCAGGGAAGACGCACAGTTCCCCACACCGATAATGGCGACTCGTACCTTCTTGGTCATCGAACTACCTCTGGAAGCGAGCGCTCCGCTACGGAGTGGGCGCGCGGCTGGCTGGCGATTTCAGTTGATGCAGACTCGGCCCCTGCCGAAGCCGTCGAACGCGGAGCGGGTCTCTCCTCCACCAGGCGGGAGAAGCGTTGAAAACTGGCTTGGATTGAGTCCCGGTCGAGACGGCAGAAAACCTCGCGGCCATCCCGCCTGGTGGTGACGATGCGCGCCCGGCGGAGGAGCCGGAGGTGCCACGACATGCGCGGTTGGCTGATCCCTAAGAGCAGGGCCACGTCCGAGACGCGGGCCTCCTTGACCTCCGCGAGTCGCTGCACGATCCGAAGTCGGGTGGGATTGGCGAGCCCCTCGAAATAGGCTGCCAGGTCGCCTTCCGGGAACCCGGCCAGGGCTAGGGGAAGGACCCTCCGTTGGGGAGGATTGCCGTCGGGGATGCTGGGATTCAAATAAAGAACTCTTTCATAAAGGTGACGTTATGTATCTTAGCCGCCGGTGTTGCCCAGGTCAAGCCTCGCTGGGGGCTCGGTCAGTTTGACCGAGCGTCTCCGGAAGGCAGCCTGACTTGGCCGCCAGACCAGGCCACGGCGGTCTCGGGCGGCCGCCTGGGGGGGTCGGCGTACCCGTCGAGACACTGTTCGACTTATGCCGGCCCGAAGCGGAGCTCACGACCGCCGTAAATGAAGCCACTCCACCCGACACAGCGGGGGCTCGGTGGCCGGTGGAACGCTGCAGGCCCACCTGGCGATACGCCCATCTCCGGGAGACCATGCTGAATCTGATCAGCGAGACTGGCGTTCAAGCTGGATATCTTGATGCCGCCCTTGAACTAATCGATGGCCGGACCTGACTGTTGGTGCCGAAACAGGTCGGGAACTTCTCGCTGCGTGGAGCTCGTCGCAGCCGGCCCGGGTAGCGCCCGGGACGCGGGGCTCGCATTGAGTTCAGCTTGGACGGGGGGCTAACCGCCAGCCTCGCGCCCGTGACGCCCATCGGCCCAGGCGCTGGTCGCCCAGTGCCGCCCGGGCCGCGTTCCTTCCCGGCGCCCCCATCACGCCTCCCCCGGGGTGGGTGCCGGATCCGCCCAGGTAGAGTCCCGCCACCGGCGTGCGATAGGACCCGGCCGCGAAGGCCGGGCGCAGGGAAAAGAGCTGGTCCAAGGACATCTCCCCGTGAAAGATGTTTCCACCCACCAGTCCGTAGACGGTCTCCATATCCAGCGGGGTGACCACCTGGCGGTGCAGCACCGCGCCCGGAAGGTTGGGAGCGTATTCGCCGAGCAGCTCCACGACTCGGTCGGCGAACCGCTCCCGCGCGGACTCCCAACTGTCGCCCGAAAGCTGATAGGGGGCATATTGGACAAAGCAGGTCAGGATGTGCCGGCTGGGCGGGGCCAGGGTGGCGTCCTTGGTGGTCGGAATGACGCAGTCCATCATGGGCTCTGGGCTCCACCCGCCACCCAGAGCGTCGTTCCAGGCCCGGTCAAGGTAGTCGATCGAAGGGCTGATGATGAACTCTGGATGCTGGGGTCCCGGTTGTCCGCCCGGCCGGGCTCGGAAGTTGGGTAGCTCGGCCAGGGCGAGGTTCACCTTGGCCGAGCCGCTCCGGCTGCGGTATCGCTCCATCTCCAAGACCAGGTCAGCTGGCAGGTGCTCGCGCCCAACCAGCTCCAGCAGGGTGGTCTGGGGGTGAATGGCAGAGATCACTCGCTGGCTCGCCAACTCGGTGCCATCCTGAAGCACGACGCCCTGAGCCCGGCCACCTTTGACCAGGATCCGCTGCACCGGTGCGCCGGTATGAATCTCCGCGCCGTAGGCCCGACCCGCACGGGCGAGAATCTCCGAGAGTGCCCCCATGCCCCCCTTGACGAAGCCCCATCCCCCGCGCTGTCCGCCGGCTTCACCCAGACGGTGGTGGAGCAGCACATAGGCCGTCCCCGGGGAGTGCGGGCCGGCCCAGGCGCCGATGACGCCTCCGGGAGAGAGCGCCCCCTTGATCGCCGGGTCGTCGAACCACTGGTCGAGGTAGTCGGAGACCGACATGGTCATGATGTCGGCGAGCTCTCGCAGTTCATCGCGGTTGCCCAGGAGGTGGCGGCCCAGTTTAAGCAACGGCCCGAGCTCTCCAGGACGAAGGCGATCCAGGCGAGGCGGCGCCTGGTCGAGCAGGGGTCGCACCACCTTGACCAACCTCCCGATCACCCGGTCGTACTCGAGCAGGGCACGGGCATCGTGGGTCGAGAACTTGGCCACCTCTTCCGCGGCCCGATCCACATCCTCCCAGTAGAAGAAGCAGCGTCCGTCGGGGAAGGGCATGAAATAGGCCGGATCGAGCGGATAGACCTCGTAGCCGAAGCGTTCCAGGCCAAGCTCACGAACCACCGCCGGTCGGAGCAAGCTAACCACGTAGGAGAGGACCGAGACTCGGTAGCCGGGCCAGACCTCCTCGGTCACCGCCGCTCCCCCCACCCGATCTCGCGACTCGAGCACGGCGACCCGCTGTCCTGCCCGTGCCAGGTAGGCAGCGCAGATCAGGCCATTGTGGCCCCCGCCGATGACGACCGTGTCGTATTCGGTGGCGTGGATGGAAAGCGGATGAGTTGCCATCGAGATCCCCCGGCGCAGCCCTTGCTTGCTCAGCGATAAGGATGTCACCCGACGGCTTGATCGTGTGCTCTGAAGCCGGTGGTTCATTCAGGCGTCTAGTGCAGGGCGAAGCCGGTAACCGACCCAGCTCGGGGAGTCAGCTCGGTCAGCTGCTGCGGCGGGGGTTCCGAGTACCGATAGGGCGCAGTTGGGGGATCAAAGACGGCGATCGCCATGGCGATGAGCGACGGCGGCGAAGCCGCAGATCCGAATCAGGGAGCTGACGACTCGCAGATTGGCGCCAGCGTGGTGAAGCGGGTGGAATCGCCCAGAACCTGGCATGGCTCGGCGGCTCACGCCGAGGGGCTCCTGGGCCAGGGCCGGGGCTAGTCCGCAGCCGCTGCCTCACTGCCGGACTGTCTCGCCTCACTTCTGCCCGACCCATTGACATCTGTCGATCTGTGGCTGTACCCTCTGAGCCTATCGACAATCATCGATGGAACAGGGGATCGAAGTGAGCTCGACTCAAGAGCAGGTCCGACTCCGATATGCGAAGCTGGCGCAGGAGATCACCGATCCGGGGGGCTGCTGCGGCTCGACCGGCAGTAGTTGCTCGCCCGGCTATTCCGGCCGGGAGCTTTCGGCCCTAGGGCTGGCGGAGACCCAGAGTCTCGGGTGTGGCAATCCCACGATGCTGGCCAAGCTGGCTCCCGGCGAGATCGTCCTTGACCTGGGCAGCGGTGGTGGGCTGGACGTGCTGCTCTCGGCCCGGCGCGTCGCTCCCGGGGGCCATGTGTACGGCCTCGACATGACCGACGAGATGCTGGCGCTGGCCAACCGGAATCGGGAGCAAGCGGGTATCGAGAACGCCACCTTCCTCAAAGGGACGATCGAAAGCATCCCTCTTCTCGACCGCACCGTCGACGTAGTCATCTCCAACTGCGTGATCAATCTGGCCGAGGAGAAAGCGCCGGTGGTACGCGAGGCCTTTCGAGTACTGAAGCCGGGTGGTCGGCTGGCGGTGGCCGATATGGTCGAGGTGGAGCCCCTGGACCCGGCGGCAAAGCTCAACTTGGACGACTGGGCGGGCTGTGTGGCCGGCACCATCCCGATCGGTCAATACCGTTCTATGCTCCTGGAGGCCGGGTTCGAGGATGTCCAGATCGAGGTTCAGGACACGCTCTGCCGACCGGGGCTGGAAGGGCGGATCGGGAGCGCCTACATTCGTGCCCAGAAACCCTCGCCGGGCGACAGCTGATCCTGCTGCAGGTGCCGCACCGACCGGCCGACAATGGCTCGCCAAAAGGATGGCCGCGGATGGCCGAGATGGTTCTTGGGCACCGCCGTGCTCTTGGTCGCGGTCATCGGGTCGGGGCTTGCCCGGCAGCTCTGGGGCCCGGGAACTCCCGGGACGGGATCGCCGGGGAACTAGAGCGTTTCCGCCGCGCCAACGGCGCATCCATTCGAACCTTGGATACGATCTCGGGATGAACGAGGTGGCGGCCAACATCGGGCAACCGCTGGCTCCCCTTCGCCTCCGCCCGTCGACGGAGGTGACGGCGGGCTCGGGGTGGCCTCCGCACCCGGTCGATCTGGAGCTGGTCGAGTGAGCAACGTGCTATTTGTTTGTCTCCACAACGCCGGTCGTTCCCAGATGAGCGAGGCGTTGTTTTCGCAGGCCAGTCAAGGTCGCCATCGGGCCCTCTCCGCCGGAACCGCGCCCGCTGAGAGAGTGCATCCGGAGGTGGCGGCGGTGATGCACGAGCTCCACTTCGAGCTCGCTGACCGCACGCCTCAACCGCTCACGTCGGAGCTAGCTGAGTGGGCTGACGTGGTGGTCACCATGGGGTGCGGGGATGCCTGCCCCTACATTGCCGGGAAGCGCTACATCGACTGGGATCTACCTGATCCGAAAGGGCGACCTCTGGCCGAGGTCCGCGCCCTCCGCGATCAGATCACCGAACGAGTTCGGCGCCTCGTATCAGAGCTAGACTCGCTCCCCTAGTGCGGTGCTCGACCTCGGTCTCGACTCGGGCGCCGAATCGCCGCATTGCGCTCCCTCGCCAGACCGGCGTGACCCTTTCCGGTGGAACCGGACCGGACCAGTCATGCCGCCGGAGGCGGCCGCAAAAGCAATCCGCAACGGCCCAGTCGACCTGACCCGCCCGGTCGCAGCTGCGGCGGTCTTTAGAGGGGCAGTTCGGGTCCTCCCGGTACCTTTCCTGCAAGCGAGCAGGCTCCCTAGCAGGTGCCCGCGCTGAGCGAAAGCGGGATGCTCGGGGAGGCCGAACCGCTCGGGCAGACGTACCGGTCCTGGTTGGCGACCAAGGCATTGAGGAGCACCGTCGCCAAGGGATGTTCTGCGGCCGGCAGAGTCAGCTCGAGGCTGTCGAAGATTGGGTCGGTGGTCGCCGCCGGGAGGTTGGTGTAGGCGACGCCGTCGACCTGATCACCGGGTAGCGAAGCTGGCAGGCTGTACCCGATCAAACCCGCAGCCAGGGGCTCGGTCTGGAGTCCAGGCAGGGGCGTCGGCTCCGATCCCAGTCCAGCCGAAGGAGCCGCGGCGGCTACTTCCGGAAAGTACGTGGTGGCATCGCTCCAGGCACACCCCGCGCAGGCCCCGTCGAACCGGAAGACCATCTCGGAACCTGCCCCGGCCGATTCCCCACTGGGTGAGAGGGTGAATCCACGACTCCCGTCGGCGCCCACCTGACCACTTCCTGTCCAGCCGGACGGCCCCACGATCACAGTACCGGCGACTCCGTAGGCCGCGACCTGACCGGAGAACGAGGGCGGTACGGCAACGGTGAGGGTGGTTGGGTAGCCAGGGTTGTCGCCGGGAACCCCGAAGGTCGTCGGCAAAGTGCTCACCGCAAGGACCAGGGTGATCGTGGCGGGAGTGCTCGGGGAGGCGGCGGGACTCGCGAGTTGGTAGTGAGTCGGAGAGGGACTGGGGTGGGGGTGGGTGATGAGCTTGGTGGCGCAACCAGCCAGTCCGCTGCAGACGACCGCCGCCAAGGCACTGGCAGCCAGTCCGGTCACGGTGCGGATCATCCGCACTGGATGCTAGCTAATGGCTCCTCAGCCCGTGAATGGCGGTGCAGGATTCGATTCGCAGGGTCAGAGGCCATCTCGTCGGCCCGAGAACGCTGGTGCCTCGCCCGATCGGGTAGTCAGCCGATCAGCTGGCGATCAGAACCAGCTTGCCGGTCACCGCGCCGGACTCGAGTTGCCGCAACGCCTCCCGTGCCTCGGCCAGGGGGTAGCTCTGGTCGATCAGCGGTCGGACCCCCGTGGCTCGGACGGTGTCCAGGAGCGCGGAGAATTCCGCCCGGGTGCCCATCGTCGAGCCCAGAATCCGGAGCTGGCGCCAGAAGACGCGGCGGAGGTCGGCTGGCGGGTCGGCGCCGGTGGTGGCTCCTGCGACGACCACCGCGCCGCCTCGCCTGAGTGCCCTGAGCGTGGTGGCCCAGGTGGCCTCCCCCACGGACTCGATGACCGCGTGGACCCCCTCACCTGAAGTCAGGCCGAGTACCTCTCCTACCGCCTCCTTTCCGGTGGCAATGGCAAAGTGGACCCCCCGTGCGAGGGCAGCAGATCGCTTGACCGGGTCGCGGCTGGAGACGATGACCCTCAGTCCGCCCGCCAGAGCCAGGGCTTCCGCAGCGGTCGATAGGCCACCGCCCGCGCCCTGGATCAGGACCGTCTCCCCGGGGCGCAGGGCAGCCTTGGTGAAGAGCATCCGATAGGCGGTCAGATAAGCGGTCGGAAGGCATGCCGCCTGTTCGAAACTTAGATCCGGAGGAAGGGGAAACAGGTTTTGGGCGGGCACCAGGCAGAACTCGCCGAAGGTGCCCTCCCAGCTGTTCTCGCTGAGCATCGAGAACTTCCGACAACTGGTCTCGTCCGGCCCGAGGCAGGCATCGCACACTCCGCAGGTGATCACGGCGTGGGCCACCACCGGGGTTCCGACCGGGATCCTCTCCGGCGTGTCTGGGCCGTACGCGTCCACCGTGCCTGCGACATCGCAGCCCAAAGTCCAAGGGAAGGTCGCCGGTCCACCGATCCCGGCCAGGGTCCAGAGGTCATGGCGATTGAGCGAGGCAGCTCGAGTGCGGAGCCTGACCGCGCCCCGCTGAGGGGTCGGAATCTCCCGCTCTCCCACCACCAGGTTGTCGAGCGGCTGGGCCCCGCCGACGGCGGTCGCAAAGGCGGCTAGCACTGGGACTGTCCTCCTGACTCTCACCTCTCAGCGGGGAGTTGGTTCCGACTTTAGTTCCCGGAAGGCGAGGGCGTCGGAGTTGGAGAGCTCAAACCGACCACGCGATAGACGGCCTGGACCTCGACCGGGCCGGTCACCACCGTCGAGGTCCGGGTTCCCATCACCGTCCTCGAGCCCACGCGCCACAGCTGAAAAGGCGCACTGTTGGAGTCGGTGGGACTCTCGCGGAGCTGGACCTTAGCACCACACGGGATGCCCACCGTCCGGCGGGCCCCCCCGAAGGAGAAGGTGGCGCTCCCCGAGGCGGCGGTGACCGCGCCCCAGGTGGTGCCCGAGGTGGTGGTGATGCTGACCGTCAGCCGACAGCTGGTGCCCGCACTCGCCTGAGGAGCGGAGTCCGTCTGGGCCGCTGGGGCCGCACCGCATCCCTGGATCGTGAAAGCCAGCGCCACGGTCATCGCCAACCGGGCAACTCCTGCTCGCCGTCGCAGAGTTCCAAGTAGCCGCCGGGGAGGGAGCGTGGGCAGATGAGTCACCGGGTCAGGTCCCCCGAGCCGAGGTGGAAGGCGGGATCCTGCTTGCCGCCGTCCCAGTTGAGCTGATCTATTCTGGGAGAGCGATGTCCTCCCAGGCCGAGAGTAGACGCGCGGGTAAGCGCGACCGCCGCGGCTACTCGGCGACCCCATCGGTCAGCCCGATCATCATCCAGTCGTTGCGTCGCCGGGTCGACCGGGTCGCCCGGCGCATGGCGATCGAGATGGCTCGGGCGATCCCCCTGGCCGAGGGCGTCGGCGGCGGCTCCGCCTTCGGGAGCGAGGTGCTCGCCGCCTGCCGAGAGGGAGTTGGGACCATGCTCTCCCTCTGGGACGAGTCCCGTCCCCCTTCCCAGGCCGAGCTGCAGCAGCTCTCCCGCATGGGCGGACGGCTGGCCAGCACCGGCGTCCCCCTCGACGCGATCCTCCGAGCCTACCGGGTCGCCGCCCTGGTCATCTGGCAGCACGTGATTGACGCCGTGCGAATCCACCCGGAGATCGAAGCCCAGTCGGTGCTGACCGCCGTCGGGCCTCTCTTCGATTACCTCGACGCCATCAGCGTGGCGGTCAGCACCAGCTACCTCGAAACCCGGGAGAGGGTCCGGCGCGAACAGGACCGCCAGTACGACCAATTCTTCAGCGACGTCCTGGGCGGCACGGCAGACCAGGACATGGTGGCCAAAGCTGCCGAGGGCGGGACGGTGCTGGAGTTCCCCTACCGGATCGTTGCCGTGGGAGCCGATGACGCCTCCGCCGAGGCGACGGTCGCCACCGCCTGGATGGTGGTCGGCGCCCACGTCGCCCTGTACCAGTCCACCGTGGTGGCGCTGGTGCCGAGCCAGGTGCGGATGGGGACCCTGGAGCGGCTCCTCCAGGTGGCGGGGGGCTTGGGTCGAGCTCCCTGGCAGATGGCGCAGGGACCCACCGTGGCCACGCTTGGCGAGGTGCCAGCGGCAGTTCGCTCAGCCCGTGACGCCCTCAGCGTCGGACAGATCCTGATGCCCGACCAGCAGGTATATGACTCGGCCAAGCTCCATCCCTACTTGGCCTGGGTCCACGACCTTCCGGGTCTGCGGGAGTTCGTGGAGGACGCGCTCGGGCCTCTTTTGGAAAGAGAGCGGACAAGGAGCCTGCCGCTGCGCCAGACTCTGGAGGCGGTGCTGAGCCATGAGGGACTGAGCGCCGCCGCCCGGTCGCTGGGGGTCCACCGCCACACCCTCCTTTATCGACTGGAGCGAATTGAAGAGCTGGTCGGAAGTTGGGGCGAAACAGAGGATCGGCTTCGGCTCGAGCTAGCGTTGCGCGGGTCTCGGCTCCTGGACGGCCTGGCCCCCGCAGAGCAGCCCAAGCCGCAGTCGCGGTTAACCGTCGACGGTCGCCGCTAGCATCAACCGTCTTCGGGAGCGGTCGCCATCAGCGCAAGAGCGGCCCATCTCGGGAGATGGAGGGAGGCTGCCGCTCTGCTCAGGGTTTGACCCGGGAGGATCCTCCAGCGCCACCGGAGATGAAATGGTGGTTGATCTTCGGACTTGGGAGTTGGCCAGGGCCAACCGCCCCGAGGGCGGCAGCGCCACCGGGGCCCCGCGGCGCCGCTAGGGAGTGTCACCGGGGGAGATCATCTCCCCCAGACCGGAGGCCGGCGACGCAGAGGCGCGAAAGACGTAGCGCTTGCCCCGGGACCATGAAGCTGCGGCTGCGATGAGACAGCAGCCGATCGAGAAATCGAACGCGGCATGCAGTCCGGCCCCGAATGGCTTGGAGATCAGGTGGGGGAAGAAGCTGCGCCCCGTGAGCAAGGCTGTCGTCGCCCGAGGGAGGGTCGCCAGAGCGTGTGCCCCCAGCAGATGGAGCATCGGGTTGTAGCCCAAGAAGGCGGCAAACAGGGTCGAGACGGGCGGCAGGGAGGCAGCCCTGACGGCCGCCGCCCGCGGCACGCCGTGCAAGACCAGCCCCTGTTCCAGGCTGGTGGAGAGCGTCCCGGCCAACCCCACGATCACCAGGGTGAAAAAGATGCCGATCGAGAGCACCTGGGCCGAGCTCTGGAAGGTGGCATTCATCCCGCCGCCAGCGCCCCGATGTTCCGGAGGCAGGCTGTTCATCACCGCCGCCCGATTCGGCGACGCGAAGGCGCCCATCCCCAGTCCATTCAGCAGCAGCAGGGGGGCGAAGAGACCGTAGGGGAAATTGATCGGCAGGAACTCCAGCAGCAGGAAGCTGGCCGCGGCGGCGAGCATCCCCCCGGTGGCGAAGGGCCGAGCCCCGAAGCGGTCGGAGAGGGCGCCCGACACCGGCCCGGCGAGGAGAAAGCCCGCGGTCAGCGGCATCATGTAGATCCCCGCCCAGAGGGGGGTGGCGGCGAAGCTGTACCCGTGCAGCGGCAGCCAAATCCCCTGCAGCCAGATGACCATCATGAACATCAGGCCGCCTCGCCCCAGGGCCGCGAGGAAGCTGGAGATGGTCCCGAAAGTGTAGGCGCGGATGCGAAAAAGGGTGAGCCGGAACATCGGCGCCTTGACCCTCAACTCGATCAGGCAGAAGACCGCCAACAAGATCGCCCCCAATCCCAGCTCGACGAGAACGGTCGGGCTGGTCCAAGCCATGGCTTGGTGGTGGTACGGCTCGATCCCGTAGGTCACCCCGATCATCATCAGGATCAGTCCAGCGGCAAAGGTCAGGTTGCCCCACCAGTCGATCGAGGTGCGGTGGCGCAGCCCCAGATCCCGGAGCTTGAGGTAGGACCAAATGGTCCCGGCCACCCCCACCGGAACTGAGACGAGAAAGACCAGCCGCCAGTCGATGGCGCCCAGGATCCCCCCGAGCACCAGCCCGACGAAGGACCCGCTGATGCCGGCCACGTTGTTGATCCCCAGCGCCAGTCCGCGCTGATGCTCGGGGAAGGCGTCGGTGAGGATCGCGGCTGAGTTGGCGATCAGGAAGGCGCCACCCACCCCCTGCACCACCCGCATCAGAACCAACCAGAGGGCCCCCGACTGACCGGTCATCCAGGTGATCGACAACAGGATTGATCCGATGGTGTAGATGACGAAGCCGAGGTTGTAGATCCGCACGCGGCCGAAGATGTCCCCAAGCCGGCCGAAGCTGACCACCAGCACGCTGGAGACGATCAGGTAGGAGAGGATCATCCAGAGCAGGTAGAAGCTGTTGCCGGGGAGTAGCGGATCCAGCCCGATACCCCGAAAGATGTCCGGCATGGCGATGATCATGATGGTGGCGTCGATCGTCACCAGCATCACCCCGAGCGTCGTGTTGGACAGGGCGACCCATTTGTAGTGGGCACCGGGAGGATTTGCCCGCGTGCCCGGCTGTCGCTGGGGCAGCCACCCTTTTCGCGCGCCGGGCATCTGCACTCAACCACCTCCCGTGCGACAGCTGCCGGACAGCGGTCCAGATCCTCAGGTCTGGCGACCGCCCAGGCGGCGTCGGCAAATTCAGGTCGCGCGACGGCGAGGGGCCAGTTCCTTATTTGAGCGGGCAAAGCTCTGGCCCGGCGAGGCGCTAATTCCAAATATAGTGCCCGCCGCCGACCGTAGCTCTGGTTTGACGATCTGGCCCCCCACCCTCTCGGATCAGGAGAACTCTCCAGGCGGGCCGGGGCCTATACCCCGCCACCCATCGTTACGCCTCGGTCGGCTGAGGAATCGGGGTGTGGGCGGAGCGAACCGTCCGGTGCAAGGGCACCTCCTTCATAAGCCATGTAATGGCGAAGGCGAGGATGCCGAACGGCACTGCCCAGAGAAAGACCGGGTGCAAGGAGGCGTTGACCGCCTGGACGTAGGCGGCGTGCACCGCGGGCGGAAGCTTGGCCAAAGCGGCCGGGCTGGCGCCGGCAGCGCCACTGAATCCGCGCGGAAGCCTAGTGCTGGCCAGGTAGTGGGTCAGGTTGCCGGTGAGCACATTGGCGAAGATCGCCCCGAAGACGGCGGTCCCGAATGAGCCCCCAATCGAGCGGAAGAAAGTGGCCCCGGAGGTCGCTACCCCGAGCTCGCTCTGGGGAACCGCATTCTGGGTGGCGATCACCAGCACCTGCATCACTCCGCCGAGCCCCAGTCCGAGCACGACCATGAACAAGGAGATGACCAACTCGTGGGTGTGGAGCCCGAGCATCGAAAAGAGCAGCAGTCCGACCGACATCACCGCCGTGCCCAGGATGGGGAAGATCTTGTAGCGCCCCCAGCGGCTGATCAGGATCCCGGAGCCGATCGATGTCACCAAGAGGCCTGCCATGAGCGGGAGCAACTCAAGACCGGAACCGGTCGGGCTTGCCCCCCGAACCACCTGCAGATAGGTCGGCAGGTAGGTGATCGCCCCGAACATGGAGAAGCCGACGATGAATCCAATCGCGCTGGCAGCCGAAAAAACTCGGTTCTTGAACAGGTGCAGGGGAAGGATCGGTTCCGCCGCCCGCCGCTCCACCAGAACGAACGCGGCAAGCAGCACCACCCCCAGGACGGCCATGATCAAGATCGGAGTCGAGCCCCACGGATAGGTGGTGCCACCGAGGGTGGTCAGCAGCACCAAGCAGGTGACGCCCGCCGCCAGAAGCACAGCGCCCAAGTAGTCGATGACATGTTGCACCCGGCGCAGGGCGTTGGGCAGGGCGCCCGTGGTGACCACCAGGGCCACCGCTCCCAGGGGCAGGTTTATGTAGAAGATCCAGTGCCAGGACAGGTTCTGCACGAAGAAGCCACCGAGGAGAGGGCCGGCCACGCTGGAGAGGCCGAAGACGGCCCCGAAGACGCCCTGGTATTTACCACGATCTCGCGGCGGGACTACGTCGCCGATGATCGCCTGCGCGCCCACCATCAGGCCCCCGGCGCCGAGCCCCTGAAGCGCCCGGAAGGCGATTAGCTCGATCATCGAGGAGCTCAGGCCGGAGAGAGCCGAGCCGACCAGAAAGATCACGATCGACGCCTGGAAGAAGACCTTCCGGCCGTACATATCGCCCAGCTTGCCCCAAAGCGGAGTCGACACCGTGGCCGCGAGCAGGTACCCGGTGACCACCCAGGAAAGGTGGGAGAGACCGTGCAGATCGCCGGCGATGGTGGGCAGGGCAGTCGCCACGATGGTCTGGTCCAAGGCGGCCAGCAGCATCCCCAGCATCAACGCCCCGATGACCAAAAGCACCCGCCGGTGACTGAGCAGTGGCACTTCCCCCCGTGTGATCAGATCACTCATGCGACGCTTTGGATCGGGATGGCTGGTCGAACCTGGCCGGCTGGCTCCGACCCCGGGAGCGTGACCCGCCCCCGCGGGAGGGCCTTCTGCCGGGCCGGCAAAGGGCGCCGATCGGGGGCAGGGAGTCCTCCCTGCACCAGGCTGAGCGAGGTCTCCACCAGATGGACCAGTGAGTGCTGCCCCTGGCGGCTGCGCCAATGGGTCATGGCGACTCGAAAGGCACCCAGGGCGACCGAGGCCACCACGGACGGGTAGAGGTCGCGGTCCGGGTTGACCCCGGCGCGCTCGGCGACCGCCTCCACCAAGATGCGCTCGTGGGACATGAACGAGGCCACCAGGGCCGGGAGCAGACTGGGTTCCTGGCGGACCACTTGCATGTGCAGGAGCCACTCCTCTGGTCGGTCGCCCAGCGACTTGGCCCGTTCGATCAGAACCTGCTTGAGCGCCTCGAAGGGCGACTCCGCCGCGGGGCGAGCCAGCAACTTCAGCCGGAGCTCGGTCGACCGTTCCCAGTCGCGCCCGACGATCGCCTCCTCCTTCGAAGAGAAGTAATTGAAAAAGGTTCGAACCGATACCTCGGCCTCCTGAGCGATCTCCTCCACGGTGACGTGCCGGAGACCGCGCTCCGCGACCAGGCGCACTGCCGCGGCACTCAGGTGCTGGCGCACGGCTTGCTTCTTCCGGTCGCGCAGCCCTGGTTTGGATTCCACAGCGGCATCCTACCACAAACGTGCACGAAGTGCATTCATGCAGTAGGTGCAAATCGATGGGGAGCTGCCCCGCGGCGGTTCGACTCGACCCCGAGCGGTTCGCCGAGGCGAGTTCGGCCCGTTCATCGCTGCGCCCCGACGCCCTGAGCGGCTGGCGTTCATCTGATGCCCTTCGGCGCCGAGCGGCCAAGAGAGCCGGGGGTGCTCGCCGGACCCCCTAGCGGCGCCGTCGGGTCAGCCGCTGTGCACCACTGCGCCGGGAACGATTTCGGTCGCAGCTCCGGGATGGGTTACCACTTGCCCCTCGACCACGCCGGCGATGATCACCCGGCCCCAGTTCTGAAGATCTCCCACGGACGTCCCGTCCAAGACTGCATCGCCAGCCCGCTGCACCTGAAGTCCGCCCACCACCCCGGTCACGTAGGCCGCTCCGCCGAGCCCGACCACGATCCCCTGGGTGACCACCCCGGTGACCGCCAACCAACCGCCGGCCTCCACCACAACCTCGCCCTCGACCGTACCGGAGATCCACTCTTCGGTGGTGATGCGCAGGTCGCCGACATATCGGGAGCCGCCAGGTACGGTGACCTGCCTGCTCATCAGAAAAACCCCTCCCCTTCCGATCCAATTCGGGCGCGGCTTCTAACTTAGGCGAGCCGACCCTAGTAGTGGTGGAATCATACCCCATGTTGTGGACGGACAGACGTAGGCCACTAAATATGGGTGTTGAGACCGAGGAAGGGACGGCCGGCACTTCTGCCCTTCGGGACTTCAGCGCTGCGGAGTCCCGGCGTGTACGTACGGGAGTCGGGGCGACTCTCAGGCCGGCCAGTTGATCGCGGACGACGTGCCGGCGCCTCGGATTCAGTTCCCCACTACCCGCACGGGGAGTCGAACCCCGGTTACCACCTTGAAAGAGTGATGTCCTAACCGCTAGACGATGCGGGCTGAGTAATAGGCGCCCCTATACTCGCAGGAAGTGGAAGGGGTCCAACTTCAGTAGGAACCTGCCGACAGTTGAGCACCGATTCGGAAGGAACGCGGAGCGGGGCCATACCTGAGCCGACCGAGGCCGAACGCTACCCCCACCTGGGCACCCGGGGCGTTTCGGTGAGCAGTTCGGCCTCGGCCGACGTGACGATCCACCCATCGCGCAGCGAGGGGTGGATCGTGGCGACCGCCCTGCTCGTAGCGGGATGCATCTCGATGGGAATCTACCTGATCGTCCTGCACCGTTGAGTTCCGACTCCCCAGCCTTCCTTCCCGACCTGGTTGAACTTCCTGGTCGGCGCCGGCTGCGATTCGCTCCCAGCCCCACCGGCGAGCTTCACATCGGCAACGTGAGGACCGCGCTGTTGAGCTATTGCCTGGCGGGATCGGACGGCCGCTTCCTGGTCCGAATCGAAGACACCGATCAAGAGCGCTACCAGCCAGAGGCGGTCCCCGGTTACCTGGACACCTTGGCCTGGCTGGGGCTGCAGTGGGATGAGGGCCCCGATATTGGTGGGCCCTGCGCTCCCTACACCGAGTCGGAGCGATTGCCCTACTTTCGGGCGGCCGCCGAGCGGCTCGTGGATTTGGGCGCGGCTTACTTTTGCTTCTGTACCAAGGACCGGCTAGATGAGCTCCGTGCCGCCCAGCGGGTGGCTGGCCTGCCTACCCGCTACGACGGTCACTGCCGGACCCTGAGTCAGAAGGAGGTCGCGGCGCGTCGAGGGCGGGACGATCCTTCCGTGGTCCGGCTGCTGGTCCCTCCGGGCGAGACCCGGTGGGACGACTTGGTTCTGGGCCCCCAACTCTTCGACAACGAGTCGGTCGACGACCAAGTGCTGCTCAAGTCCGATGGGTTTCCCACCTACCACCTGGCTCAAGTGGTCGATGACCACTTGATGGGGATCACCGAGGTGGTCCGGGCGGTGGAGTGGCTGCCTTCGACCCCCAAGCACCTGATCACCTATGCCGCGCTGGGATGGCGGCCGCCGAGGTTCGCCCACGTTGCGCTGGTGCTCGGCTCAGACCATAGCAAGCTCTCCAAGCGTCACGGCGCCCAGACCGTCAGGGAGTTCCGGGAGCTGGGGTATCTCCCCGAGGCGCTGGTGAACTTCCTCGCCTTCCTCGGCTGGTCGCCGGGCACCGAGGAGGAGATCTTCACCCTAGCTGAGCTGCGCCAGCGGATGACCTTCGACCGGCTGCAGTCCAGTCCGGCCATCCTCGATCAGCAGCGGCTCGACCATCTCAATGGGGTCTGGATCCGCCGACTGCCGGTAGAGCAGTTGGCCCAGCGAATCCAGCCGTTTCTTCCACAGGCCCAGCCGGATCAGCTGGTGCCGATCGCCGCGATGGTGCAAGAGCGAATTCGTCGCCTGGACCAAATCCCTGGGTTGGTGGCGTTCGCCTTCACCGAGCCGGAACCCGATGTCGACTTTCTGCGAGGCGCGCTGACTCGGGAACAGGCCCACTCTTTTCTGGCGGGCGTCCCCAGCCTCTTCGATGGCGACCTCACGCAATTGATGGATCGGCTCCGTGGGCTGGCCCTGGAGCTAGCTAGGGGCGATGCCGCGACGGAGAAGAAGGTAGTCCGGTCAGCGATGCGAGTGCTCCGAGTCGCCATCACCGGGGCCGAGGTCACACCGCCGCTCCCCGACTCAATCGCGCTGATCGGCCAGGGGATGGCCCTGATGCGGATCGAGCGGGCCATCCAGCTCCTCGCCCGCCCCGCCTGATTTGCCGACCCGCGCCTCCTACCCGGCGGTGAGCTAACGGCGACGGTCGGATACTATCGTGCGCTGGCTGGCCGCACACCTAGGCCTCTCGACCGGCCGGACCGACATTGGGGCGTTGCCAAGTGGTAAGGCGCCTGACTCTGGATCAGGTAATCGGAGGTTCGAATCCTCCCGCCCCAGCCAACCGCGCTCTTGAACTCGATTTACACCCCTGGACCCCGGATTCAGGGGCTACGTGCGGGTGTCGCTGCGCAGAGTCATCCACATACTGGACAGGGTTTGGCGGGAAAGCCAATGTACGCGGCAGAGCGGCCTGGCTCCGCATCCCTGTGGATCGCGGTTCAGGTCCAGGACTCACTCGCCCATTGCAAGGCGGCGGGGCGCTCACCCAGGACCTACCGCGACGCCTACGGTTACCCCCTCCAGTCGGTGCTGATCCCCTTCTGCGAGCGGGAGGGGATCACGGCCCTCGACCAGCTCGACCGTCGAGCGCTGGACCGGCTCGCCAGCGAGCCGCACGACCGCGAGCGGCCCCTGAGCAAGGCATCGGTGAAGTCCTACCTTAAAGAGCGTCAACCAGCGCCTCTCCTGGTGGGAGAAGGAGTCCGAGACGCAGCAGGCCCGGGCTCAACTGCCCCACCTCCGCAAGCAGGTCCGCGAGGTTCTGAGCCGGCGGGAGGTAGCCGTCGTTGGCCACCAGCGGGAAGCGCGGGTCGATGACGGGCAGGTGCGCGTCGAAGAATGGCAGCCGCAAGCGGGGCACGAGGACGGGCCGGTGCGGGCGGTCCGGTCCTGCAGCCGCATCTGGAACCGGCCGGTGTCAATGACGGCACGCCTGTGGTTGCCGCGGCTGATCATGGCGACGTCGTCCCGGGACGGCACTGAGAACGTTAGCTGCCGCCCCTCGATACGGGTCAACTACTCATCGACCGTGACCGGCGCCCCGGGAGGAGTCGGGGCATGATGGCTGATGTCGATGTGCACGCCAAGGGTGGCCTCGCCGTCATCGAGGTGCCCGGCTAGGGCGCGCATGCACGTCCACTCGACGATCCCCTCCAGATAGCCGGTCGCGAGCACCTCGGGCAGTGCGCTGAACTCATCGGTCTCGGGCGGCAGGCGTGGCACGGTGCGTTCCGCCGGCACCACGCACTCCAGCCTCCCGGTTAGTCCGGGTCGCAGTGTGTCCTTCAAGGTCGCTCTGATCCTCTCTCCCGGGGGCCGTTGTCGCCAGTGGCGATGACGCCTGCCTTTTCGATCATCAAGACGGCGCTGCGGACCGGCACGACCGGCCGGTGCGCCATCCCGGCGGGCACGGTGAACGCCTTCCGGGGCCCGAGCTCGACTGTCTCGGCGCCCTCAAGCTCGATGCGGAACAGCCCGTCGAGGACGAAGAAGAACTCGTCTTGCTCGTCGTGGGTGTGCCAGTGGAACTCGCCCTGCATCACCCCGAGGCGCACCAGGACCTCGCCGACCTGGATCAGCGTCTGGTTGTACCAGGGGTCCTCGACCTGGTCGATCAGGGCCTGGACGTCCATTGTCTGCAGGGCTGTGAACAGCGGCTGGTAGTGGATGGCGTAGTCCTGCTGCGACATGTGATCTCCTCTGGTCAACGAGTGGGGTGGGCGTGGTCAGGGCAGTGTGGAGGTGATCGACTCCACCTGTGGGGCGGCCAGGGCGAAACCCTGGAACGATCCCGACACCACCGTACCGCCGGCGACGCCGAAGGGCACAGTACAGCGCTGGCAGTCAGCGACGGTGAAGGACGGCGGAAGGTAGCCGTCGTTGGCGATGAGCGGAAATCGGGGTCAATGATGTTCAGATGGGCGTCGAAGAAACGCTGGCCCGTGCTATTCGCGAGCCGACAGGAGCGCCCCGCCTGAGGCCGTTAGAACGAATGCGAGAAGGCGGGCCGTCGGCATGGGTCCAGAGGGTCCTTTGATCGGGGGACCTGTGTTGGCCGGAATGCTGCTAGGGAGACGCCGGCCGGGACACACTACACCTGACTGCCCCCTACTGAGCTGACCTCGACGGGGCGTCCTAAACGTCACTGGCGGCCATCCTCACGCCCGTGGACGCGGTCCTGCTCAGTGCTGGTATTTACACTGCAAAACCACATGAGGAACGCGGTCCCCTGCCCTCTGCAGTACCGAGGGTCGGAAGTCCCACAAGCGGCGGTTTGTCGGGCCCGACCCGCCAGGGAACAACGTGGAGGCTGGCCATCGCCTCGGCGGCAAGATCAGCCGGAGCCGTACCTTAAACTCCTCATCTGACAGTCCTGTGCGGGAATTTTCACCGGGCGGCGTATGCGGGACACTCGGCCGCGGACGGGCGCTGTGACCTGCGGCGTTACCGGAGCGGGTTGGTCATGTGAAAAACGCGGGCTGGCAAGACGGGACCTGGCTCTCGTGGGCAGGCGCCGACGATGACAGTTCCCGACACTCCCGCCCGGTCGGCTACTTGGCTGTTGGGGCCGCCTGCGGCATGCAGGGCTTACGATCCTCGCTGATGGCATACGACGACGATCTGGCCCATCGCATCCGGGAACTGCTCGGCGGCGAGTCGGGCGTGAGTGAGCAGCCGATGTTCGGGGGGCTGGCGTTTATGGTCGGCGGGAGCATGGCCGTCGCCGCTAGCGGCCAGGGAGGGGTTCTGGTCCGCGTGGACCCGGCCGACACTGACGGGCTCCTTGCCTTTACCAAGGCCGATGCGGCGGTCATGAGCGGCCGGAGGATGCGAGGGTGGGTGCGAGTTGCCCCTGAGTACCTTCGGAACAAGCGGCAGCTCGCCGCATGGGTTCAGCGAGGGGTCGACTGCGCGCGCTCACTGCCCGTGAAGGGACAGGGACGGTCTCGCCGATGAGAGCCGATGCACCAGTGGCGGAGCGCGTCTTCCATCGGCAACTGAATTGGAAGAACGCCTTCCCCCGGTGCTATCCCGGTGACCGCCCCTTGGATGCGTGCCCAGGCCGCCGGGGTCCCGGCGGCAGGTGAGCTGATAGGAGCAGGTGGCTGGTCGTGACGTGTTACCCGCCCCCGGTCCCAGCCAGGGCGTTCCCGAAGCCGAAGATCGAAGGCAGCTCGGGATCGAGAAACCGAGTGATGGCGGCGATCCGGTCTCCCGAGAGGGTGAGGACGACCAGGCCGGACCGCTGGGCGGCAGGGTCGTCTGGTTGTCCGAGATAGCAGACGAAGGCGGGCTGGGCGTTGGCCCGGGTGGAGGCGAGCCCGAGGCGCGCCCCCGCTCGCCCCGCCGTGCTCGCCCGCAGGAACCTGGTAATCGCCTCGGCGCCGTGGTACTCATGAGGGGCAGGCGGCATGGCGAGCCACGCGTCGTCGGTGAGCAGTGCCACCAAGGTGTCGACGTCATCGGAGCTGAAGGCATCGGCAAAGCGTTGCGCCAAGTCGACCTCGGAGGTTGAGCCGGGCACGGGGGCGGGGTCCGCTCCGGTGAGATGCTGGCGCTCGAGGGACGCTCGGGCTCGTTGTAGCAAGCCCTTGACCGCCGCCGGTGTCGCCTCCAGCATGGTTGCTACCTCGGCGAGGGAGAAGTCGAGCACATCGCAGAGAACCACCACCGCCGTCTGGCGTGGCGGGAGCCGCTGCAAGGCGGCGACGAACGCCAGCCGGACGGCCTCACGGGCCTGGTAACGGGCCGAGGGTCCTGGTGCCGGGTCGGGTACCCAGTCGAGCCAGGCGTCAGGGTAGGGCTGCAGCCAGGTGACCTCTCCTCGCCGGGAGGGTTCGGGCGGCTCGAACGGCGGAACTGGGGCGGGTGGGGCGCGGCGTTTGGTATCACGGATGGAGTTGAGGCACCGGTTAGTGGCGATCCGATAGAGCCATGCCCTCAGCGACGAGCGCCCGCCGGATGATGGCAGAAACCGTCCTTGAAGCCGCCCATTGGCCTTCCCCGGCCTCGAGGCTTCTGGTTCAGGTGGATCAACGCCTTCACCCCAGCCACCCCCTCCGCTGCGGCCCTGCTGGGACCGGAAGGCGACAATTTCCGACAAAGTGGTCATCGAACTGCGGTCACGGAAAAGACTATCGACCGTGCCCGTCGCCGTGATCCGATGGCCTTCGGCGGTGGTATGCTCTAAGGGGAGGGATCCGTGCTCGTCAAAGATGCGATGTCCACAGACCTGCTTTTGGTCGGGACCGCCGTCACGGTCGCTGAGACCGCTCGCCTGATGTTGCAGCGCCGCGTGGGCGCCGCGGTGGTGGTCGACGAACGCATCCCTGGGCCGGGCATCATCACCGAGCGCGACGTGATGCGAGCGGTCGCCGAGGGGCGCGACCCCGAGGCAACCCAGGTGGAGGCGTGCATGACCTTCGAGGCGCGGACAGCGGCCACGAACTGGGACCTCGACACCGCCGCCCAGGAGATGATCAAGGGCCACTTCCGCCACCTGCTCGCTGTCGACGAGCAGGGACAGTTGGTCGGCATCGTGTCGATGCGGGACATCGTGGGTGCGCACATGCGTGCCGCGCACCCGTCAGAACTGCCGGCGGCGGCAGCCACTCCACACCTTTAGGGCGCAATGCACCCGGATTCCAGGAGTCCGGGTCGTCCGCCAGGGAGTAGCCGATCCCCTGGCTCAGCCGCAGCGACTGACCTGAAACAGGAGGGTTGGGGTGCGGAACCCGACTCTTGGCCAGGCACTCGGAGTCCCGAATCCTACCTTCACCGTGATCCACTTCCGCCGGAGTGAAGACTCTGGCGCAGATGCCCCGAGGGCAATTGAAGGGCGACCCACTGGTACTCGAGGAAAGGCCCGCCACGCTCCGCGCTCGGAAGGCGGGGAGGAACCGCCTCCGAGCTCGGGTCGGGCGGATCGGGGACCATCCCTTCCTCAGCTCCGTTGGGCGAGTCCTGGGGCCAAAACCGGTTGACACCGGGCTTTGGCGGGGGTTCAATGGGTGCTCCCCGGTGCGGGTCGCTTTCAGGAGGCAGGGGTGACGCGTCTTCGTGCGGTGGTCTCGAGTCTCGCGGCAGGCGCGTTTCTCCTGGGTGTGTCCGGGGCGGCGCCTGCTCTTGCCCAATCTCCTTACCCGCAGGGCCATAACGCTGCCCCGCCTTTCCGAGTCAAGCAGATCGGCCAACTCCCGGACGGGAGTCCGAAGCTGGCAGCCAGTAGACCGAGCGGTCTCCCCCCGAGCCAGGTTCAAAGCGTCTACAAGCTATCCGGGCTCGCCGCCTCTTCTAAAGCGGGCACGGGGCAGGTGATTGCCATCGTGGACGCCTACCACGACCCCCACGTGCTCACCGACCTCAATGCCTGGAACGCCGAATATGGGTACCCTCAGGTCTCGGCGTGCAGCTCCGTGAATTCGAATGGCCCCTGCCTTTTCCAGGCCGATCCCCAGGGCACCCCGAGCGTCAATAGTGGTTGGGTGCTCGAGGAGTCGCTCGACGTCGAGTGGGCGCACGCAGAGGCGCCGGGCGCCAAGATCGTGCTGGTGGAGGCTGCGTCTGCCTCGATCAGCAACCTCTTCAGCGCGGTCAGCTATGCCAACGGCATCGGCGCCACCGAGGTCTCCATGAGCTGGGGCGCGGGGGAGTTCAGCGGGGAGACCGCCTATGACTCGGTGATGGCCCAGGTAGGCACCTTCTACACTGTGTCGTCAGGCGACAGCGGGCACGGGACCGAGTACCCATCTGCATCACCCAAGGTGATCGCGGTCGGCGGGACAACCCTCAACGGCTGCGCCGGCACCTCCTGCGCGGGGTTCACTGGCGAAAGCGCCTGGTCGGGGTCTGGCGGCGGAATCTCCAGCACGGAAGCCCTCCCCGGAGACCAATCTTCCTATTCCGGACCGGTGTTCGGGGCCAGCACCATCGGTGGTCTCACCGGCGGCCGAAGGGGCGTGCCGGATGTCTCCTTCGACGCCAACCCGAACACTGGGGTTTCGGTATACGACAGCACTAAGTACCAGGGCCAGCATGGGTGGTTCACCCTGGGAGGCACCAGCGTCGGCGCGCCCAACTGGGCAGGCATCCTAGCTGCGGGGAGAGCGGCCGGGGCGATAGCCCTCGAGGGCGCTGCCGCAATCTACGGCGGCGGGTACCGAACCAATCTCCGCGACATCGCCAGCGGGAGCAATGGCAGCTGCGGGACCGACTGCACCGCCGGTGCTGGCTACGATCTGGTCACCGGCCTCGGCAGCCCCGTCAACTACCCCTGAGGCACAGACAGCCGCCGGGACCCGGTCGAGTCACTCTCCCCAACGCTGCCGGTTGGTAGGTCCGCGACCCAAAAGAGCTCCTGACCGGGCCAGGCGCTGAGGCACGACCGACCCTAAACCGCCTGATCACACCGTGACCCTCCCGGCTGCGGTGGAGCCCAGCCAGTGATCTGCCAGCCGGTCGGGTGCGGCTCGGCCTGTCGGTATTTTTGCCGGCCCAATCGGCAACCCTCCCGCGGCCGCGACAAAGGCGCCGGGAGAGCCGACCCTCGCGCCCAGCCTCACCCACCGGCACGTGGGTGACACGGATCCGCTCACAAGGGATGACTCTGACTCCACCTGGTCAATACTGACCACCGTGCAACAGCAGGCCTACCGACCCGGATCGAAGGACGATTTCGACCGGCTCTACCAAGCCAACTACCCGCGGATATACGCGACCTTGGTGGTTCTGCTGAGGGATCCCGCGGCCGCCGAAGACTGCGCCCAGGACGCCTTCATGCGGGCCTTTCGAGGCTGGGGGCGTTGGAACCAGGCGGCACCGGCAGAAGCGTGGTTGTATCGGATTGCCCTCAATACGGCCTTCTCGTGGCGTCGGCGCGAGCGACTCCGTGAGGCGGGGGAGCTGATCCGCCGGCTAGGCCGGCCCCACTCCCAGGGTGGAGAGCCGACCTCTGACGCGATCGATCTGCTCAAGGAACTGCGGGCGCTGCCGACCAAGCAGGCTGCGGTGCTGGTACTCCGCCATCTCCACGGCTACAGCAATCGGGAGATAGCGGCCGCCATGGGCGTGCCCGAGGCGACGGTCGCCTCTCGGCTCGCGGCCGGAAAGGCCCGGCTCCGAGGAAGGCTGGAGGGGAGACGGTCGCAAGGCGAAATGGTTAGTCCAGCGGGGAAGCGCGTCTCTTCTGGCAGTTAGTCCAATGGAAAGCAGTACCGAATCCGGCCTCGACCACCTGCTCGAGCGGGAGCTCAAGCAGAAGGCGGCTGCCCATCAGGGTGTTAGTCCGCTGCCCGAGGCCGCCCGCTACCACGCTGCTTTCCTCTCCGGAGGTGCTCAGATGTCGTTCTTGCCCCAATTCGCGGCCGGCCTGTCGGCCAAAGCCGCCATCGGACTCACCGTCGCCGCCGTCTCGGTGGGCGGTGGTACCGCGGCCGCGATCGCCACCGGCAGCGCCAATCCCGTGAACTGGGGTCAGGCTGTGGTTCAGGCCGTGACTACCTGCAAGGCTGAGTACGGGCCCAGCGCTACCCCGAGCAGCTCCGCCACCGCGAAGCAGAACGTGGGGCAGTGCGTCAGTGCCTTCGCCAAGCAGCATGGCCAGCAAGAGCGCGTCCTGCACGCGAAGGGTGGTCCAAGCGGCCTGCCAACTTCGCACCCGACGGGCAAGCCGAGCGGACTTCCGACCAACCACCCGACCGGCAAGCCCAGTGGCCTCCCGACCAACCACCCGACCGGCAAGCCCAGAGGATTGCCGACAGGTCACTGAGCGGAGCTGCGCGGTGGGCCGGTAGCCGAGACCGCGGGGAGTTGCGTCGAGCATTCCCCGTGGGGGCCCAGCCCGCCGCGCCTCCGGCGCTTCGGCTCGGCTAGCTCTCGGCAGCAGCTTGGGTGTCGCCCAGGAAGGTGGGGGCGTATGAGGGGTGGGATTGGGCCAAACGGGTCTTGGCACCCTCCAGCAACCCCCCGCTGGGAGAACTGGTGGTGAGGGCGTCGATGAAGTCCTGGCCGGCGATGCGATAAAGGGTGCACGGTTCCAGCGCCTCGACGGTGGCGGTCCGGGGAACTTTCGCCAGCAGCCCGATCTCTCCGAAGTAGGTGCCGGGGCCCATCTCCCGCAGTCGCCGGGAGCGTTGGGCTTCACCTTGGGCCGAGACCGCTACCTCGCCGTTGAGCAGGACGTAGAAGGCGTCCGCCGGGTCCCCTTCCCGGATGATCACCTCGCCCGCCGGAACAGTCGTCTCGACGCAAGCAGCAGCCAGTCGTTCCAGGGCGGCCCGCGAGCCGGCGGCGAAGATCCCCAACTGCTCGAGAATCTTGATCCGCGGCGCCAGCTCGGCCACCCGCCGCAGTGCCGTACGGTCCATGCGATGGAGCCAGGGATAGGCGCAGCAGGCCAGGCCGGGGATCCCCAGTCCCGCCAGCAGCAGGCTCCCGCGCAACCCGAGAGTGCTGATCGCGGCCGCCCCCAGGACCGAGCCGAGGGAGATCGCGCCTAGGGCCAGCGCGAAAAAGACCCCGAACACGCGGGCCACCATGGTGGGGGCAACCGAGCGCTGCATGGCGGTCACCGCCAGCACATCCACCACCAAGGTGCCGGCTCCTCGCACGACCTCCAACAGGAAGCCCACCGTCGGGGCATGAACCAGGAGGATGAGAGCGGTGGGCACGCAGTACACCACCATCCCCATGGTAATGATCAGACCCAGGCGCGGCCGAGCGGCCAGCTGGTTGACCACCAGCGCCGCCAGGATTCCTCCGACCCCCATGGCCGCCATCAGATAGCCGAAGCCGGTGGCCCCGGTGCCCAGCTGCAGCTTGCTGATGTAGACGAACAGCACGGTATCGGTGCCGTAGACGAAGCTGGCCAGAACACTGAAGCTGACCAGGGTGAACACCACCGAGGACTCGCGGATCGCAGTGAATCCCATCCACACTTGACGCAGTACTCCGGCGGAGCCACCCTCGCTGACGTCGCTGGGATGAGAGCGGGCGCGAAGCCGGCTGACCAGCAGCCCCGCCACCAGAAAACTGGCGGCGTTGATGGCGAAGACCGCCGCCGCCGAGCCCGCCAGGAGCAGCAGGGCGCCGACTGCCGGCCCCAAGATGATCACCAGGTTGTCGATCGTGCCATTGACAGCGTTGGCGGCCGCCAGGTCGTCCTCTCCCGCCAACTGGGGGATCATGGCGGCCACCGCCGGGGCGTAGGGCTGAGCACAGATGGCGGCGATCCCGGCCAGGACCAGGATCACGGCGATCGGGGTGTGAACCAGAACCACTACGCAGAGCAGAACCTGCACCGCCATGAGCACCAGGTCGCAGGTGATCAGCAGCCGCACCCGCTCCAATCGCTCGGCGACGATTCCCCCATACGGCGAGAGGAACATGGCCGGCACGAAGCGCACCAGGAAAACCGCCGACACGGCGATCGCCGAATGGGTGCGCTCGAACACATAGACTGCGAGGGCGACGTTGTAGGCCCAAGACCCAGTCGCCGAGATGGCCTCCCCCGAGAGAAGTAGCCGGAGGTCCCGATGGGACAGCGCCGCCCGGAAGGGCTGAAAGATCTTGCCCAGCCGCATGGTTCACCCCCGCGCAGACGCACCCAGAAGAACTGCTCCGGCGCCATCCCCGATCCGCACCAGGTACCACCCGGGGAGAGCTCACCGCCTCTCTGCTCAGCTAATTGGGGATCGTATCAGTCGCCTGCGGGACGGGAGAGTCACCGGAACTGGCCCCTAGGAAACTGTCGCGGCAAAGGGACGGGTCGCCTGCCGAGTAGGGGATGGGCGCCTCGACTACCCCGGCCCTGCCCGAGCCATTTTCTCGAAGACTCACCAGCTGGGGACTCGTCCTCGACTCAGAGGTGAATCTTGGGGACTGCCATCGACCAAGGCGGCTGATCAGCGCGGATCGAGTCAGGGTTGGAGCCTTTGAGCCGGGCAAGCTCGCCTACCAGCCGCTGCAGCGGCACGATCGCGACCAGCGGGCGGAGCAGGTAATTCACCTTGGCGAAGCGCAGGTCCGCTCCCTCGTCACCAAGGGTCAGGACATCGAGTCCAAGCTCTTGAAGCAGGCCGCGCAACTCCTGGAGGCGCCCGCCATCGTCCCGGCCAGGGGTGATCAGCACGGCAGCCATCCGGCGGTCAAAGACCGCGGGAGTCCCGTGCAGGGCGAATTCCTCGGACATCCCCTCAGCGAAGATGTACGTACCCTCCTTGAGCTTGAGCGCGGCCTCCTCGGCGGTGATCGCATCTATCCCGAAGCCGGTCACCACAATCGGCTCCCGGTGGGCCAGCCGCTCGGCCGCCTCGGTCGGGACCGGATACTCGAGCGTCTCCGCGATCACGGACGGGACGCTGGCCAGGGCCAGCGCAAACGGGTCCGCCTCGGAGCCAAGCAGGCGCGCTACCAACCGACCGAGAACGGCGAGGGCGGTGAGGTATGAGACCGAATGGGTGCCGGCGCGCTCGTCCGGACAGGTGCGCAGCACGAATTCGCCGCTGGGGCTCGGATTGCCCCACCCGGTGACCAGCACCGTGGTTGCCCCCACCGCCGTTGCCTGAGATAGCAGCTCATTGGGAAAGCGCTTCGTGCCCCGGTGGCTCACTACCACCAGTTGATCATCCGGGCGGAGCTGACCATGGAGCGCGAACTCATGCGCCTCGAGTGCTGTCGGCCGAAGCCGTCCCCCCGAGAGTTCAGCAACCCAGTAGGCGGCCACGCGGCAGGCATGCAAGGAGGTGCCGATCCCGGCCAAAAGCAGCGGGCGGTCCCGGTCGAGCGCGGGCACCTCGCCCGAGCTCAAGGCTTCGGCCACCGCCATGGCTTGGCCCGCCACCTGGTCATCGAAGGCGAATTGCGTCATTGGTCCCCCTCCCGGGGCGCCCGCGAAAACCGGCTCAGTCGCATTCTCGCCCCAGACAGTACCGCTCTCCGCCCCGATTAGGGTCATGGTGGAGGCTCTGCACCTGCCGACGGGGCGCCACCCACACGCCATCCCGGTGCAGGCGGGCAGGCTCGTCAGCCGGCGGTCAAGGATTGGACGTGACCTGGCTCGGAGCTGAGGCTGGGGCGGACCGTGCGGACTGACCCCGCCGGGAGGGATGGCGGATCGGAGGCTCCGGCAGCCGACCACTCGCTCCGGGTCAGTCGGTACAGGACGTGCGGACTCAAGGGATGGTCGGCAGGCAGGTTCGGATGACGAAAGTCGTCCGCCGCGTTCTGGTGCATCCCCAGACGCTCCATGACCCGCCGCGAGCGCACATTCGACTCGGTGGTGAACGAAACTATCTCGGCCAGTTCGAGGTCGTGGAAGCCGCGGGTTAGTGCGACCTGGGCAGCTTCGGTGGCGAAGCCTTGGTGCCAGAACCGCCTGGCCAAGCGCCATCCCACCTCGACGGCGGGCGTGAAGTGGGCGCGGAAGTTGACCTGGCTAAGCCCCACAAACCCAGCAAATTCGCCGGTTACGCTGATCTCCACCACCCACAGCCCAAACCCCTGAGCCTCCCAATGCGCCGTGATCCCGTCGACCAGGATGTCGCTCTCGGGCGGTGAAAGCGGTGCCGGGAAGTGCTCCATCACCGCGGGATCGGCGTTTAGCGCGGCGAATGGCGCGCGGTCTTCAGGGTGCCAGTTCCGCAGCCAAAGCCGCGGGGTGTGCAACTCACTCTCGCGGGCGGAGTGGCTCACCGCCTCAGGCTAGCGGAAGGGATGGGCGTGCGGCCAATACCTCATCGACTCCACGGCGCCCCCGGGCACTTCGGCCGCTCCGCCCCCTTTGGTCGAGGCGTATCAAGTCGCCGATAGCCGGCCGCGCCGACCCCGACCTCGCCCGGTCTCCAGGCCCACTTTAGATACCGTCGGCCCGAATCCTAGCCGCGAGCGTCGCGGCGTGATACCCGGTGCTGGCGTGCGCGAAGGCTCTGATCCAGGATCATCTTGCGCAACCGCACGACCTTGGGCGTCACCTCGACACACTCGTCTTCGCCGATGAATTCCAACGCTTGCTCCAACGAAAACTGGAGAAACGGCGTGAGTCGCTCCAATTCTTCCTGGGTCGAGGAACGGATGTTGGTCTTCTGTTTCTCCTTGGTGGGGTTGACATCCATCTCGTCAAGGCGCGCGTTCTCTCCGACCACCATGCCCTCATACACCTGCGTGCCCGGTCCGATCAACATCGTGCCGCGCTCCTGCAGCGACATCAACGCCTCGGTGGTCGACATCCCCCGTCGGTCCGCCACCATCGAACCATTGCGGCGGGTTTTGAGCGCGCCATGCCACGGTTCCCAACCGTCGAATACGTTGTGGAGCACCCCGGTCCCGCGCGTCTCCACAAGAAATTCCGTGCGAAATCCCACCAATCCTCGAGAAGGTACTCGGTAGTCCATTCGCACCCAGCCGGTACCGTGGTTGACGATCTCCTCCAGCCGACCCTGGCGCAGCGCCAGCAGCTGGGTGACCACTCCGACATAGTCCTCGGGAACGTCGATCGCGACCCTCTCCATCGGCTCGTGGAGCTTGCCGTCGATCTCTCTGGTTACCACCTGCGGCTTGCCAACGGTGAGCTCGAATCCCTCTCTCCGCATGGTCTCGACCAGCACCGCCAGTTGCAGCTCACCGCGACCTTGCACTTCCCAGGTGTCAGGTCTCGGCGTCGGCAGCACCCGCAGGGAGACATTCCCGACCAGCTCCGCGTCCAGCCGATTCTTGATCATCCGAGCGGTCAGCTTGCTGCCGTCGTCCCCGGATAGGGGAGAGGTGTTGATGCCGATGGTGGTGGCGAGACTCGGCTCGTCGACCAGGATCGCGGGGAGGGGATGAGGGTCCTCGGCGTCCGCCAGGGTGTCCCCGATCGAGATGTCGGAGAAACCGGCCACCGCGACGATCTCCCCGGGACCGGCGGATTCAACTTCAACCCGGTCCAGTGCTCGGGACGCATAGAGTTCGGTGATCTTGGCGCGTTCCACCGAGCCGTCGACCCGACACCAGGCCACGCTCTCCCCCCGGCGCAAAGTCCCGTTGTGGACCCGGCAGATGGCTAATCGGCCCACGTAGGCGGAGGCGTCGAGGTTGGTGACCAACGCCTGCAGCTTGTGCCCGGTTTCGTACGACGGGGCCGGGATGCTGTGGACGATGGCGTCGAACAGCGGAACCAAATCGGTGCCGGGGACCGCTCGATCGGTACTCGCCCACCCGGCTCTGGCATTGGCGTAGAGGACGGGAAAGACGATCTGCTCCTCATCCGCGCCGAGATCGAGGAACAGGTCCTCGATCTCCCGGACGACCTCGTCGATGCGGGCATCGGGGCGGTCAACCTTGTTGACCACCACCACCACCGCCAGCCGGGCCTCCAGCGTCTTGCGCAGCACAAACCTGGTCTGCGGCAACGGGCCCTCGGATGCGTCCACCAGCAGCAGGACTCCGTCCACCATGGCCAGACCCCGTTCCACCTCGCCACCGAAGTCCGCGTGCCCTGGGGTGTCGACGATGGTGATCTTGGTCGGGCCGTACTGCACCGCAGTGTGTTTGGCCAGGATGGTAATTCCCTTCTCGCGCTCCAGGTCACCAGAGTCCAGAACCCGGTCGGTGATCTCCTGATTTGCCCGGAAGGACCCCGTCTGCAGGAGCATGGCGTTGACCAGCGTGGTCTTGCCATGGTCGACGTGGGCGACGATCGCGACGTTGCGCAGGTCTTCGCGAAGGGGCATGAGTAGTTCAGGATAGCCAAGGTCGCGGCGGAGTCATCAGCCACTTGATCCGCTGGCAGCGCGGGCCCCTAGTGGATTTTCTGCTCATGAGGTCACTCAGTCAGTGTCCCTGACCCCTGGTCCAAGTCCCGGCCAGAGGGAGGCAAGTCCCCTTCCCCTCCGGGGGTCGAGCCGACCGTGACCGGCCCCCGTGCCCCCACCGGCTACCTGCACAGCCTCAAACCTGAATTGCCCACCGGCGTGTGGATGGTGATCCTCGGGGTCGCGATTTCCGCGGTGGGCAACGGCTTCGTTCTACCGTTTGGCTCGATCTACCTGCACCTGGTGCGGGGACTGCCCATCCCCGAAGTGGGAGTGATCATCTCGGCCTCGGCGCTGGCCTCCCTCCTGGCGGGCACCGTCGGCGGCACTCTGATCGATGGGCTGGGACCGCGCACGATGATGGTCGGCGGCCTGACCTTGCAGGCCCTCGGTTATTTCTGGTTCGGGTTCGCCTCGACGGCGCCCGAAGCCGGTGTGGCAATGCTGCTGATCGGCGCCGGGCTCGGCTGCTTCTATCCGGCGATGGCATCCCTGATAGCGGCCGTGACCACTCGCTCCCAGCGTTCGTCGGCTGCCTCCCTGCAATACGCAGCCACCAACTTGGGTATTGGGATTGGGGCGGTTATCGGGGGGCTGGTCGTCTCGACCTCGCGCCCGTCCAGTTTCACCACCATTTATCTGATTGATGCCGTCAGCTTCCTGGTGTTCGGTGCGTTGGTCGTCGGCCTGGTCCCAACCGGGAGGCATCTCGGTGGTAGCGCAGAGAAGTCAAGCTACCGGCTGGTCCTGCGGGATCGAACATTCATGGCGCTGATCGCCTTCAACGCGGTGGTGGTCCTGTCGACGTATGCCCAGCTCGAGAGCTCCGTCCCCCTTTACGCCCGAGTGTTCCTCGGGGTGCCCACTCTTGCCTTGGGGGTGGTTCTGGCCGCCAACACCGCCTTCATTGTGGTCGCCCAGCTGCCGATCAGCCGGGCGGTGAGGGAACTGGACCGCTCCCAGACACTCGCGCTCAGCGCGGCCGCCTGGATGGTCAGTTGGTTGATCGGTGAGGTTGCCAGTCTCACCCACGGGCTGACGGCCAGCCTGCTGCTGGGGGCGTTCGCGGTCTGCTTTGGACTGGGGGAATGCCTGCTCAGTGCCACCATCGGTCCGTTAGTCGCCGACCTGGCCCCGGCCGCCATGCGCGGCCGGTACATGGCCGCCTTCAACCTCTCCTGGGGAGTTGGACTCCTGGTCGGCCCATCCATCGGAGGATTGGTGGTGGGCTCTCTCCTCCGACCGGGACTTTGGCTGCTCTGGGCTGCGGTCTGCGCCGGGTTGGTCGGGTTCGCCAGGCGGTTGGGTCGGCAGCTGCCGGTCGCGGTCAATCGGGGCCCGTTGCGAGGCTAGGGCCGGCAGAGTCTTGGGGCGACCTGCTCGGCCACCGACCGCACGGTGCCCCAGGGTCAGCTCGCCTTGAGGGGGGTGGATCCGGCCCACCCGGGCCACTCAGAGCGTCACGATCCGGCCGAGAGATGCGGAGACTGATCGCACCGGCGATCTCGGGGTCCGGCCGGCGCCCACCTGGGCACTTCCCATCCGGGCGACCTGCCCCTACTATTCAGTTGACAATCGAATAGCCCGATGGGCGAATGGGAATCCGGTGCGGGGTCGCCCCAATTCCGGAGCTGTCGCGCAACTGTGAGCGGGGAGCCCGAGCCAGCGAGCCACTGGGAGAGTCCCGGGAAGGCGGCGAGAGGCGCTGATCCGCGAGCCAGGAGACCGGCCCCGAGGGATCGAAGCACCCCCGCGCGCAACGGGAAGGTCGGCCTTCGGCGGCAGGTCCACCTCTGGCGTCACGGGACAGAACTGCCGCCAGGAGGTAGAGACGATGAGATCGTCTCAGTGGGCCAGCGCAGCACTGGCCACGGTCGCCCTTGGTCTACTGATCTCGGCCTGCGGTGAGGGCGGCGGAAGCAGCTCCACGCCGACTGCGACGTGCACGGGCTCGGGCAAATCCGTGGAGGTGGTGGTGGAGACGGGGAGCCACCACGTGGTGGACCGCTGCGTCGGCTTCACCGGCCCCAGCATCAAAGGAGAGACCGCCTTGCGTCGGAGCAAGATCGAATTCGCCACTCAGCACTTCAGCTTTGGCGACGCCGTCTGCCAAATCGACAGCGACCCCAAGTCCTACACGGACTGCTTCGGTACGGGCAAACCCTACTGGGCACTCTTCGTGTGGTCCGGAGCGGGCAAGTGGAAACTGGCCTCAACCGGAATCAGTGACATTACTCTGAACTCACATCAGGCATTGGGATGGCGGTTTGTCCCCAGCGCGGGAACCCCGCCGCCGCCGCCTCGGCCTCCGAAGTTCTGACCTGATGAATCCGCGCCCCCTGGCGGTCTGGGTCGCCGCCGTGCTGCTGCTCAGCCTGGGGAGTGAGGACCCGATCCTCCGGGTCCTCACTCTGGGAGCAGCGCTGGCGGTGCTGCTGGTGCATCGGAGGGTGGGGACCAGAGTGCGCCCCGCGCTGTGGGCGGTCGCGATCGCTGCCTTGCTGACGGTGGTGTTCAACTTCCTGCTCAGCCATACCGGGCGGACCGTGTTGCTGAACTTGCCGGGCTGGGTGCCCGCTTTCGGGGGTCCATTGACGTTGGAGGGCGCCGCCTACGGGTTGGACCTAGCCCTGGGCCTGGCCGCCTGCATCCTCGCCGGAATCAGCCTCTCCCTGGTGGTCGAGCCGCATCGGCTGGTGGACTCGCTCCCGGCTGGACTCTCTCGGACGGGGGCGGCGCTGGGCGCGGCCATCACGCTGGTCCCGCGCCTCGGTCGCAGCTTCGTCGCGGTTCGAGAGACCCAGCAAATGCGAGGTTGGCGCCCGCGGGGCATGCGTTCCTGGACGGCCGTGGTCGTGCCGTCGGTGCTCACTACCATCGAGGGTTCGGTCCTGCTCGCGGAAGCGATGGAGGCGCGGGCCTTCGGCTCTGGTCCCCGTACCTCGCTGCGCCCATCGAAGTTCAGAATCCGCGACGTAGTCATCACCGCTACCTCACTGGCGGCAATGGCCGGATTTCTCCTTGCCCTCGTCCTTGCCCAGGTGCCGAGCTGGCAGCCCTACCCAAGTCTCATCCTGCCCCAGTTGACCTGGTGGCCGATGCTCTGCTGCCTGGCGCTCTTCGCGCCAGCCCTGGTGCCTTGAGCGAATTAGCCCTCTTCCAAGATTTCTGCTACCGGTACCCCGAGACCAAGGTACCGGCGCTGGACCAGATCAGTTTTCCGCTCGAGCGGGGATTGACGATCCTTGGAGGTCCCTCCGGCAGCGGCAAAACCACCTTGCTCCGCAGCCTCAACGGGCTGGTCCCCCACTTCCATGGCGGGCAGGTGCGGGGGAGGGCCTGGATCCTGGGCCACGACCTGCGAACGACCAGCACCAGACGACTGTCCCGGGAGGTAGCGATGGTGTTCCAGGAGCCTGAATCCCAGTTCGTCATGGCCACCGTCCGCCGCGAGGTCGCCTTCGGCCCTGAGAACCTGGGACTGCCGGCGGCGGAGATCGGGGACCGGGTGGAAGACGCCCTCCGCGCAATGGGCATCCTTAACCTCGCCGATCGGTGGATCGCCACGCTCTCGGGCGGCCAGAGGCAGCGGGTGGCGCTGGCGGCGTCCCTCGCCATGCGGCCCCGAATACTGGTGCTGGATGAGCCGACCTCCCAGCTGGACGACTCCGGGGCTGATTCGCTGAGACGCGAATGTCAGGCCCTGGCCGGCCGTGGTCTGGCCGTGGTCGTGGCCGAACACCGACCCTGGAGGGTTGATTCGACCGGATCGCAGCGACTGGAGCTCAGCCACGGCTCACTGCTCGCCGAGGCACCTGCGAAGTCCGGGCCGGGCACACTCCCCCGGGGCACTGCTAGACCGGTCGGCTCACCGGCATGGCAGCTGCGGGACCTCAGCGTGGGCCACCAGCAGGCAGTGGCCACCGGGATCGATCTCGAGTGTCGGCAGGGGGAGGTACTCTGTTTGACGGGGATCAACGGGAGCGGCAAGACCACCCTGCTTCGCACCGTCGCCGGATTGCTCCCGCCCCTCTCCGGGTCAGTGAATCGCCGCCCGGGCCGTCGCGCCTATCTTCCCCAGGAGGCTGGGAGCGTCCTCCATCAGGCCAGCTTGGTGGAGGAGGTGAGCCAGACGATTCGATGGCTCAGGCTGGAGTGCCGCCCGGGACCGGTTCTGGAGGAGCTCCAGCTCACCGACGTGGCCAGCTTCGATCCTCGGGATCTCAGCACCGGGCAGAGACAGCGGGCGGCATTGGCCGCCGTCCTGGTCGGCTCGCCGGAAATGGTCTTCCTCGACGAGCCGACCAGAGGCGCCGACCAAACCTCTCGGGTACTGCTTCTACGGATCTTGGAGCGGCTCGCGACCGAGGGCGCCGCCATATTGGTCGCCACCAGCGATAGCCAGTTCGCCCGCCAGCTCGGGGACCGGGTGCTCGAACTGGACTCGGGCCACCTCCGGGAGCCGGGCGAGCGGGCGGCATGATCCTACTGCTCATCTCCGCCCTGGGGGTCGGCCTCTTCCTGTGGCCGTTCAGCGGGCTCGGTCTACCGGCCGCAACCCCGGCGCTGGCGATCGGGCTCGGCGCTACTTTGGGACTTCTTGGGCTCGAGGTCGGGACCAGGAGGATGGACTCCCGCCAGTTGGCGCTGCTCGCTGCCCTAAGCGCCGTGGACGCCGGACTCCGGGCCGCCTTGGTGACGGGAATCGGCGGCTTTAGTCCGATCTTCCTTTTGGTGCTCTGTGGTGGCTACGCCCTGGGGCCCGAGTTCGGGTTTTTGCTGGGAGCGTGCTCCCTGCTGGTGTCCGCCTTGGTGACCGGAGGGATCGGACCGTGGGTGCCCTATCAGATTTTCGCGGTCGGCTGGGTCGGAGCATTTGCCGGGCTGGTAGGGCTGCCATTCGCGAATCGAAAACCGCGGCGGCGCGACGTCCTGTTGCTGGTCGGGGTGGGCATTTTGAGCGGCTTCGGATTCGGCGCCGTGATGGACATCTGGAACTGGACTTTCTTCCAATCCTCACCCCAGATCGGATGGAGTCCCTCGCTCAGTCCCGGAGTCGCCATGCTGCACTTCGCCAAGTACTACCTGGTGACCTCGGCCGGGTACGACGGGTTCAGAGCCGGCGGCAACGCACTCATGGTTCTGGTGTTCGGCCTGCCGTTTCTGGCCGCGCTCCACCGGATCTCGCGACGATTTGGCCTCGTGTGGCTGCCCGACGAGCAACCCCACGCCGGGGCCGATCCTCCGGGGCTGGGATCAACTCAGCCTTCGGACCACGTAGCTCCCGGCCATCTTGTCGTGCCACCCCTGTTTGCGACGATCGACCGCGGTCCAGGCGAAGCCCACGAACGCGGTCGCGGTGTCCACTAGGTAGCCAACCAATCGGATCAGACTCCGGCCAAATCCCAACCGCCCGCCATCTTCTTGGCGAACCACCCGGCCCCCCACCAGCCACAGCCCGACCGTTCTTCCGGTGGTGGCCCAGGCCACCACGAAGTAGGCTAGGGGCGAGATGCCCAGCACCTCGGCCCGACCGGGGAAGTAAAGCAGCGGTCGGGTGAGTTCGATCGCCGCGCTCAACAGCATGGTGTCCGCAAAGAGAGCTCCCGCGCGGGGCCAGAACCCAAGGTAGCCGAGTCCCGGAAAGGGACTCCGACTCGTGAGACTTCTGGCACCGTTCCAGGGCACCATCATCCCTCGGGGCTGGCCCGGAAGATCCGACAGCAGTTCGTTCAGATCACCCGTCGTCTTGGCCGCGAACGCCAGCTGCGACCGGTCGCTAAGTTCGTCCGAGGTGAGCCGGCCCTGGACGTGGTGTTCTTTGAGCTCGGCGACCGCCTGCTCCCGATCTGCGTCCGACGCCCGCATCTGACTGCGCCGGGTCCAGGGCAGCCAACTGCTGGGGTCCGGAGGGGAAGGCGGAGGGGACTGTTGCATTTGCCGGCTACCCCTGACCGGTCGCCATCCGGGCGCCTCCTCGAAGCTCCTCCCATTCGCGCCGCAGTAAACCCATGTAGATCAGGTCGGAGGTGACTCCGTCCCGGTATACGCGCTCGCGCAGCCGGCCCTCCTCCCGGAATCCAAGGCTGCGATAGAGAGCGATAGCGGGCAGATTGTCCGCGATAACGTCGAGACTCACCCGGCGCAGACCCAGCTCGTGATATGCGAAGCGAAGCACCAGGCTCACCGCCTCCCTGCCGAATCCTTTGCCCCGATCCGCAGGATCCCCGATCCCTACCGCGACCCAACCGTGGCTGTTGGGCCAGTCAATATTGAAGAGCGCGACGAACCCCACCAACCGATCCGCCTCGATCGTTCTGAGGCGGAACTCATAGGTGCCCGGTGATGGCTCAGCGACCTGGTCGCGCTCGCTGAAGTAGTCCGCCGGAAGTGGTCGCGGCGCATCGGTGTCGGCCAGACGCCGGTACTCAGCATCTTCGCTCCATCTCGAAAAGAGGTCCGCGTCTTCGGCGCGCGGCGCAGCTAAGCGAATCAGCTCGCCCCGGAAGAGCTTGGGTGGGGTCATGAGATGAGGGATCCTCGAACCGACGGGTCGACTTACCGCCATCCGAGTATGTCAGACAACCCCCCTAGGTCCACTTGCCAGTGGTCGGCACCGCGAAGTTGACCCGGTAGTGGCGACCTCCGTGAAGTTCAATTCTGGGCACCTGCGCATAATGATGCTATGATGCCAATATGTCAAAGACCCGTACAACTCTCACCATCGACGAAGACGTGCTGCGTGCGGTAAGGGTGCGCGCAGCCCGCACTGGACAGGGCGATAGCGCGGTGATCGAGGCGGCGATCCGGCACGACCTGGGCCTGGATATCCTCGACCGGCTGTGGGCTCGCAACAACCTCAAGGAGGGAAAGGCGATGGAGCTGGCCGTCGAGTCGCAACACCAAACGCGGCGCGCCAAGCGCTGATCCGTGCGGGCGATCCTCGACCCCAATGTCATCATCTCGGCGCTGCTGGCATCGGACGGGTCGCCGGCGAAGGTTTTACGGGCCGGGCTGGACGGTGCCTATGACCTGGTTGCCTCTCCTCTTCTCCTGGCCGAGCTGCGGCGAGCTCTTGCCTATCCCAAGATTCGTCGCCGTATTCCCGCCAGCGATGCTACCGCGGCAGCCAGATTGGTGGAGCGCAACGCGTGGGTGGTCGATGACCCGACCGAGCCGCCGTTGGTTCGGTCGCCTGACCCGGGTGACGACTACCTCATCGCCCTGGCGGTGGCGGCCCACGCCGTCCTTGTTTCGGGCGACCGCCATCTTCTCGGGCTCGACCAGACCTTGCCGATCCACTCCCCAGCCGCCTTCCTGGCTCTGCTCAGACACGAGGCTTGATCCAACATGCGCACGAGCGCTGCGCAGGCCTTGCCCCCTCGGGCCGTCCATGGAAGAGGGGCCGATGGCCATCAAGTTGGCCAGATCGTTTGCTCGGTTTTGGGCTACGTGGGCAGATGCTCTTTAAGTAAGGGTACCTCGATCTACGTCGCTGCGCTCACGATCGCACCTGGGCGATCCGGGCCTCATGGCGAGGGCGCCTGCTTCCCTGATATCCCCTCCTCGGCATTTGGAAGACCTCCAGGAACCGACGCTCGCCCGACGGTTGGAGCGAGAGGGACAGTCGCCGGGGTTCACTCCACGAAATGCTCATACGCTTGGCACAGGCGCCAAGGTGCTGAAGTGGTATCCAGCTCGACCTCGACCTCGTGGGTGATCGCCGCTGCAGAGTAGGTCGCGGAACCGGAGCGCAACACCGTGCGATCCTCAAATCGCAACCTGATCCAAAAGCGGCCCGGCCCCTCCGGGGCTCTATCGCTGATGGTCCACCGCAATCCGGCCCGGGCTGGCAACCACACGGAGCCGGCCGATCTCATCATGGAAGTGCGGGCCAGCGCGAAGCCCAGCGCGGGAGTCACCAAATAACTCGACAACTCTAGGTCGCTTTTAGAAATGACCGCCCGCTCAAGGCCATCGACAAGCTGCCGCACGCGCTCAGTTGTTTCGTCGACTCCTCGAGTCCGCCCGGATATCCTCCCCCTCTCAAGAGGTCGCCAGCGTATGACCCGAGGCAAATCACCCTCCCCTTCTTTGAGAGTCGGTCACGTCGGCAACCAGCGACTGGATACTCTGCCCCAGTCCGCGGTCAATGTCCGCGAGCGGGCGAAGGTCATTTGTTGCTTTATAGGCGGCGTCGGGCACCCACGGCCACCGGATCACCACGAAGTCACTGAGGAGCCGTTGGCACTTGTCCGCACTCGATGACTCCGAGCGGGCCACCCCCATCACCAGTCGGCAGCGCTGTATGGGTACACCCATCCGTTGGAAGAGATGTAACTCCACACAGGCCGAGCGAGCATGAGACAGCGTTGGGCGAAGAGGCACTAGAACCGAGCGCGCCAACGTCAACCAGAACGACCCCGGGCCCCCTACCTCCTGGGTTGAAAGGTCGATCGCCGGACCGGCGTCGACCACGATTGCGTCGAACTCGGGAGCCAGGATATACGTGTACAAGTAGTCCAGGTGTTCCCGACCGAAGTCTTTCGACTGCGTCGGTGCCAGCAATGCTCGGACCCCCGACAGCGGGTTGACCCACAAAATCGAATCGAGATTGAGGCGTCGATCTGCCAACTCCGGCAACTGCAGCAGTACGCGATCGGTTCTGGCCCCAGGGTACCGATCGGCCTCTAGGTCGGCGATGCCAAGTTTCACGTCTAGGTCTGGACGAAATCGATCCGCATCTACCAGGAGTACGCGACGCGTTGCGTGAACTCCGTTCCCCGCCAATGCGGTAGCGAGTTCCGCGGCGAGAGTGGTACGACCAACGCCTCCGCGTCCTCCTGCCACGACCACGACCAGCGGGTCGCCGCGCCGACCGGGCAGTACGGTAGCCGTTTCAGGGCTACTGCGGGTCCAAGACGGAGCGCGGACGTGTCGTCGCAGCCCGGCCAGCGATTCCGTAAGTATCGAACCGCGATGTGACCGCGAAGCGCTTTGGCCTTGCAGGGGTACTGCTGAGTCGGCGATGACGAGCAGCGGATGGCGCGCCAGCTGGGATCTCACTCCAGAAGGTGCAGAAGGAGCCCACGGTAGGGAGGCATCGTGTCCACTCTGAGAGATCTCGGGAGGAGGAGGTAACGCAACAAATTCCCAGTCCTCAGCTACGCTCGAGAGAGCCGACCGATCGTCCGACTTATCGCTCCCTAACATGCCACCCCTCCGACAGTAGGACTCGAGCTCGGTGCCGCGAAACCATGCTCCATCCAAGCAGTCGCGGAAGCGGTGAGTCGGACGCTCGTCCACCCCGGAAAGACTGGCAGCGGAAGCGACACAGTCTGCCAGGCGATCACGTTGACCCCGTCCGGCGCCGACCCTACCGAGGACCCAGTCGAACCGACCGACGCACAATTTGACACCACGTCAAATACGCATCCCGCCCCCTCGTTGGGCGCCAGCGAGAGAGCCGCGAGGCCGTCATCTCTGCACATTGGAGGCAGGTTCGGGGAAGTTGCCGCGAGGACTTCGGAGATCACTTCGCCAACCGTGCCGACTCCGTTCCCGCATGTCGCTCCACCGTCGGGCACGGCGCAAAGTTGAAAGGTGCCACGTGCTTGGAGGGCGGTCACGTCAATGGCTTGAGCTCCCGCTTCGGCGGCTGCTTGAGCCTCCCCAATCAAGGTCGCGTGCCGAGATATCAGCACTCCACCGTCGACCGTAAGGCCCGCGACCGGCAAAAGAAGAAGGGCCAGCAGGAGGCCGAAGAGCGGCAGAATTTGGCCCCTCTGCGTTTTGGAGCCCCGTAGCGTGTCCACAGCGAATTCAGCAGTTGTCGCCAGTGGAATCGACCCGCGGGTTACGGCTCCGAAATGGGTCCACTTTGTCCGATGCACTGGCGGTTAGCCGGGGAGACAGCCATGATCCGATCAGAGGGATCCACTCCAGGTTAGGGCGGTAAACAACCGTGGCCACCACATCGCCGTCCGTCGGTACCCCTGCACCGGGGCTGGACCCAACTCTGCAAAAGGTGTCGCGGGTGCCCCCGAAGCCGAACCACAGCATGTACGAGCCAGCACCGAGACTTGCGGGCATGGAACCACTGTCAGGCAGAGGTCCGGCACAGCCGCCGTGCAGCTGGTCGGCCAGGTGGACTGGGAGCAAACCGTCGCTCTCCGCCAGGACGGTAGCCAGCTCTTCGTGGGCAGCCGAGCACGCCTGGCTCGCGTCTGCCGCCCGAGCACCGACGAGCGCCGCGGCGCTGCCTGCTTCGTCCATCGCCATCTGGGTCCGTGCCAGCTCCACGATCGCGACTGCCCCGCAGCCCACCAGTACCACAATCGGGAGCACAACCGCGAGTTCCACCAGCGCTTGACCGGCTCGCCGTGGTCGGTGACTCAACTGGTGAGCGCCTCTACCTGGAGCCGTAACTGCACGCTCACCGGGAGGGCATCGATCCCCACCGAACTGGCGATCGGGACTACGGAACGGAGAGCTCCTCTGATCCAGACGTCCACGGCAGTGGCTGGCCAGTCGGTGTAGGCCAGGCAAACGTATAATTTCCCAGGGGGCACCGTCCGGGCGCACGGTGCCATCGAAACCGACACCCCGAAGCAATCTGTCGTATGGCAAGCGGGATTTTGACTCCCGTCCAGATTGGCGGGCGAGGGCCCTAGCGAAGCACTTCCGGACAAGAATGACCTCGCTGCTGGACAGTGCTGAAGAGTGTTCGCTTCCGGTCGATCCTCGACATACCTGGTGCAAGTTGTGGGCAAGCCACACGCGCCCCCGGAAGCAGTATCGCTCGTGCAATCCTCGATCCGCGCCAAATCCAAGATCACGCTCTTGAGCGAGGTCTCGGCGGCTGACTGACCCTCGGCGAGCTTCGCCATGGGATCCCCGGGTACTGGTGCCCCGGACGCTGCGCGGGCTCCTACCAGTGCAGCACTCTGTGCTCCTTCTGCGGAGAGCGCCGAGATGGCCAATTGGACTGCCCCGAGGCTAGCTCCCAAGAAGATCGTCACGCCGAGGGCTATCTCAACCATCGCTTGGCCCTCTTGTCGACGCCCCCTCATGAAAACGCCGCGGAAAGGCGCGCGAGCGCAGGGTAAAGGATGATGATCACGAAGGGCAGCAGAATGCAGACCGCAACGGGAAGCAGCATCGTTACAAGCGCTTTTCGACCACGGCTCAGCAAGTCGTCCCTTTGTCGGTCTCGTAGGACCCTAGCGAGCTGGCCAAGCGGTGAGGCGGACGACACGCCTTCCTCGCGCTGAATGCGCACCACGGCGGCCAGCGCCGAAAGCGCTGGAATGGCTAGCTGCTGGGCCGCCCGCTCCAGCTGGCGGTCCAACTGCGGGGTACCAGCCATCGCTGAGGACGTGAGGCAAGTGCGGAGCAGCATCGCCGCCTCGCCGTTCAGGCGGTTCACCACTAATTCAATTGCGGTTCGAGCTCCGACGCCTCCGCCGCCTTGCTCGAGCGCCATCAAGTCGACCAAGAGCGGAAGTTGGTCCATAATCGCTCTTCGGCGACAGTTAGCCCGGTGCACCACCCGGGCCACCACCGCCAGGGGTGCCGCGACCACCGCCAACAGGGCAATCCCGAGAGGTACGAGACCATCACCCACCATTGCCAGCAGAACTACCGCCGCGATGACCGTCAGAAGCAGTGTTGCCGAGAAGAGCGTTTCCGGTTCCGTCCCCAGACCTTCTCTCTGGAGTAGGCCCGACAGTGCTGCGCGATAAGCCGACGGTAGACGTCCGTACAACCTAACCGCTAGCCCACGGGCACCAGCGAATAGCCACCCCACGCCACCAACACGTCGACTCCGCTGAGCGGTGTCACGACGCAGCGCCCTGCGCCCAAGCCACTCGTCGACGGTCGGGGGGCGGGGCCAGATGGCCACGAGAACAGCAGCGGAGGTCGCCAAGGCAACCGCGCTGAGTACGATTTGAAGAGGCCAAGCTGATGGTGGCATCACGTCACGACTCCAGATCCTCACCATCGTGGCGTCCACCCCCCGTCGCGACTTCCGTAGGAACTGGGGAGCGACGTGGAGCACTGTATGGCCGAGATCTAAGCTCAAATCCATCGCGCCGACCGTCGGGTGCGACCGTCAACACGTCTGGTTGGGCAAGACGCAGAATCCGTACCATCCAAAGGTATCCGAGAGCGATCACGGCTACGAGACTTCCCAACAGGAGCTCACCGCCGACTGTCTTATACGGCGCGAGGTACTCCGGGTTTACCAAGTGCACGAGGGCCAGCAGCCCAATCGGCATTACCGCAATAACTAGGGCGCCCAGCCGGCCCTGGGATTGCTCTGCGCGAAGCTGTCCCTGTACCGCGTCAAGCTGGTGGGCGGCCCTGCTCAACTCCTGGAGTAGGGGCGCCAGACGACCTCCTGAACGATTACCTACGATTAGCGCCGCCGCGATCAGGGTGAAAAGCGGCTGCTGCATCCGCTCTTGAGCTTCGATCAAAGCCTCGTCGAGCGGAATGTCATTGACCCGCGAAACGATCTGTGCGATTTCCCCCCGAAGTTCAGCCGGACCACTGTCGGCCAAAACGACCAGTGACTGTCTCGTGCTATGCCCGGCGGGAAGCAATTGGGCCATGAGGTCGACCGCGCCGAGTAGGGCCGCGCCCAGCCGTGCGGCCCGGCGACCGTCACGCCACCTCCGCAAGGCCGCGGTTGCGCTCCATCCCAGCGCGGCGATGACTAGGGCGGGGGCGATCAGCCCCAGAGCCCCGTAAGCCAGTACACCCGAAACAAGGGCACTGGCGAGGCACGGGAGGCGCGCATCCAGTCCTCTCCGGACACGCCGCCATCCGCGCCGCGACTGGTCTCCGCGCAGTCTCTCGTGCCACGACCCCGGCGCGACCATGAGATGAACGCTCCAGCCAGCCGCGATTGCTCCAAAAAATGCAATCGCGACGAAGTCTTCGGACACTGTCTAGCGCCGCCGGACCGATGCGCCCCCCACGGAGGGTACGACCTTACCCAGATCTACGCCGGCAACCTCAAATTTATCGGCGATCTTGACCGGCAGGTCGTCCAAACGACTGATCGACCACCGCCAATCGCCGCGAGCACGGTCGTAGCGACAAAGCTCCTCGACCACGGGGATCTCTCCCTCCACTTGTCCAGTTACCATCCCAAGGGCGGCGACTACCCGCCGATCTCTACCCTCCGCTCCGCGGAACCGAGCCAAGTGCACCACCATGTCAACCTTCGCGGCTATTTCGCGAGAAACCACCGCCGGATCGGCACGTATCTGCGCCTGATGCCGCCGCACAAGCGCCGCCAACCGGGTCAACGCGTCCCTTACGCTGTTGGCGTGCAGAGTCGTCCCGCTGCCATCGTGACCGGTGCCCATCGCGTCTATCACATCGAGTGCCTCCGGCCCTCGTGACTCGCCGACAAAAATACGGTCCGGGCGCTGCCGCAGTGAGTTCCGCACAAGCTGCTGGATTGTGATCTCCCCGCTTCCCTCGGTATTTGCCTCGCGCGCCTCAAGTGAAATCGTGTTCGGCCGACCACCGGCTGCCACCCTGACGTGAAGCTCTCGCTGATCTTCGATCGTGATGATGCGTTCGGTGCTCGGGACTTCGCGGATTAGTAATCGCAGCATGGTTGTCTTTCCAGTTCCTGTCCCCCCCGACACGACAAAGTTAAGCCGCGCTAGGACGGCGGCTTGAAACAGCGGCACAAGCTCCCAGGGCATGGTGTTGGCGAGAGCAAGGTCGGCGAGTTGTCCGAACCGTGTGAGTTGATGGCGCCGAATCGTCACTGCCATCGGCATCGCGACTGGCGGCAGAACGGCGTTGAGTCGAGACCCGTCCTCGAGGGTGGCAGTCACCATGGGACTTCCCCGATCCAACCGCGACGAGCCGTTTCCGAGCATCTGCCTCACGGTTTGCAGGAGTTCCTCTTCGGAGCCGAACTCCACACCGGCAGTCTCTTGGACGCCATCGCGAAGAACCAATACCTCGTGGGGCCCATTGACAATCACCTCCTCCACGAGCGGGTCCGCCAACAACTCGGTCAGCGGCCCCAATGGCGTCACCCGGAAGAGCACGCTGCGCCGCAGGGCTGCGTAGCTGTCGCGGTCGAGTACCGGCTCTCCATCGTGGGGGGCCTGCGCGTGGTACCGCTCGACCTCCTGCATCACCAATGGCTCGATCCATGACCGGTCTTCGTACCGAATCCGAGAGTCCGCGCGCATCGAGAGCTGCTCGGTGATCCCCATCTGCACTCGCGTCAGCACGCGTGCTTCTGCAATCTCTTGGTCCGAGCTCTCGCCGGCGATAACGGCTCGCTGCAAAGGGCTCATAGTGCACCCTCGCTGTGTAGTTGCGCGTCGAATTGCGACCGGACTTCGCCGACGGCGTGCGCCGGGTCCTCGGCTAACCGCGCGAGCGCGAGTCCGACGACGTGCGCGCAGCGTAGGAGGGGACGCGATAGCGGCCCTCCGAGGGCAGCGGGTCTCGCCTGATTTTCAGCGTCCGTGCAAGCCCGTGAGTTGTCTGGGATGGCAGCAGCAACAGCCATTCCATATCGACGGCGCAGCGAGCTGTCGACTTCCCGAAGGGCAGCGTTCCCGAGCCGGTTTACCACTGCCAAGCTTGGGCGCGGCCGCACCGGGCTCGTAAATGGTCCGGAAAGTGTCCGATCCAACAGGTCGGTCCCCAGCTTGGTGGGCACTACGACCCAAACCAACATCTGACACATGAGGGCTGTGGATTGCGCGGCCAAACAATCGAGTGCTCCTACGTCAAGCACCACCGCGTCGTAGTGGAGGCGAAGGAGCCTGACCACATCGCTCAGGAGAGAACCCGGGACAAGCTCGTCCAAGCCGGCGACCGTGCGTCCGGTCAGTACGTCCAGGCCAAAGGAGGTCTGGAGGTGCCGGGAAACCAACTCGTCATCGACAGTATGAAGCGCGGATTCGTGCGCGAGGTAGACCAAGGAGCGATCCTCAGCTAGGTCGAGTTGGACTGCCACCGCCCCGAGGTGTGGGTCGGCGTCTACCAGGGCCACGCTCATCCCTGCAACACGCAACGACAGAGCTAGATTTATGGCGAGGAAGGTCCGCCCGGGAGCTCCGGTCGCTCCCGTTACCCCCAGCACACTGCCACGGACACGCTCCAGCGACCGGCTGTCGGGGTCGCCGTCGATAAGGTGTGTGGGCTTCGTTCTCGGGCGTATCCGGCGGGGCAGCATCGTCCTACCCGAATCCAGTGGTCGAAACTACCCGAGAGCAAGTTTTCGCGGCCGTTCCACGACGGATGGCGAGCAGTGCTTGATACGGGTTGGAAATGGATTGTTCCGTGCCTTCGCAGCTGACCGCGCCCGCAGGCACTGCCCAGATCGGTTCGGTCGCATCTAGAAGGAGCCACGGCGCGACTTGCGCTGGCGTCACCGAGATGGTGACCGACCGTGCGGCCGGATCGGCGGCTATCACTGCTACCGCCTGCGCCAGCGGCACAACGCAACCAGCCGCCACCGAATCGCCGCAAAGGTCCGCCGACGGTGCCACGCTGCCCGCCTGCGAACCCGAGACGGCAAAGAGGTCCACTCGGTCACCAGCGCTCAAGCCCTGAGGAAGGTAGGCAAGGCTAAGGCTCAGCTGCCGCAGCGAGGCCCCCGAGCCGAAGGCAAGGTCGTGGCGGAGGATCAGTGCACCGGCCGGGATGGTCACAAGGGCTACGGCGCCCTGAACCTCACGGAAATCCCGCTCCGGTATCACGTCGCTTTGCGCGGTCAAGGTCAGATGAACCAGCGAGCCTCCGGAACTCAGGTCGGCGGTGGTGGCGCGCAATACCTGGCCCGCAGGAATGCTTCGACTTGCAGCAAGCACTCTCACCTCGCCGGCCTGGGCCTCCAAGCCTAGGAAGAGAAAGCCAGCCAAGGCTGCGCAGAAGGTTACGAACCCTAGAGTCACCGCTGCTCGCCGTCTCACCGGCTATCCCCCTCCCTGGCGCCCCCGTCCCCAGCGGGGCGACATCGGCGTCCCCACGCCGATGGCGTCGATTCTGCTCCGATTGATCCCCGCAATGGGCAACTTGGTTTAGTGACTCTGTCGTAACTTATGAAGTCCGGCGATCTCAACAGACTGTGGGTTCTACTCTTGGGCATTTGGCTTCAGGCGGCCTCGCGAAGCCACTCCGCGCAGTCGATGGTGCGCAGCTTGGAGATGGCCCGCTTGTACAGTCCGCGCACCCGCTCCCGCGGGACTCCCCAGGTAGCGGCGATCTCCTGGGTGGTACGGCCTTCGATGAGGTGCGCGTGGACTACACGCGCCTGACCCGGAGTCAGCCTGGACAAGATCCACCCCACCGCCTCTGCCCGACACACAGCACTGGCGGGGTCGGGCCCACGATCTCGGAAGGCGTCGTGACTCGGATGCATCTCCAACAACACCTCGACCGACGGCCCCGCATATCGGGCTCGAACCTGGTCGGCCTCCCAGCGGTGGTGCCAGCGATGAAACGCGATGCTGCGCAGCCACGCGCGCAGACTTGCCTCCTGCTCCCCCTGAAATGTGTGCAGCCTGGTGATGGCTACGGCGAATACGTCCTGGACCAGATCCGCTCGATCCTCCGGCGGACGGTGTCCGAAACACCGTTCGACGTCGGCCTTGAATTTGTCGAACATCCACGAGACTGCCGCCGGCTCACCTTGCCGGAGCGGGCTCACCCAGCGCGCAAACTCAGACTCCTCCACGAAATCGCCCTCCTCCCGGGCCCGCCCCCGGACCCACAGGAACCGAGTCTCGACTGTGGGCCGCCTGGGCATCGCCCGGTCGGAGCACGCGGTCTGCACCGATTGCACACGGAACTCGCACTGATTGACCTATCCGGAGCGCCATCAACTATTCTGTGAGGGGACGTCTGGAGGGTGGGAAGTGGGACTTGGCGGGCGCGTCGAGTTACTCGTGGTCGACGACGATTCCGACAGCCGCCGGGCGCTGTCCGACCTTTTGGCCGCCGACGGGTACGAAGTAGCCTGCGCGGGAGGAGGGCGCGAAGCGCTCCGCCTCATTGGCAGCCGGAGTCCGGACTGCGTGGTCCTCGACTACGCCATGCCCGAGGTGTCCGGGTTTGAGGTGCTGCGCGCCCTGCGCGAGTCTGGAAACGAGGTGCCGGTGGTGCTGCTAAGCGCGAAGAGCGACTCGTTGGACAAGGTGTCGGGGTACTCCGTCGGGGCCGACGTCTACGTGGGCAAGGAAGAGGACCCCGGCGTGCTGCGAGCCGCGGTGCGTCGCTTGATGCAGCGGCGGGGAACAGTTGCCACCCGGATCGACGCTGGTGGATTGACGATCGATGTCGCCACCTGGACATGCACCGTGGATGGAAAGCTAATTCAGCTACCTCGCCGTCAATTCACGCTCCTGCACGCCTTGGCCAGCCAGCCAGGCAGGGTGCTTCGGAAGGAGCAGCTCGTGTACCAAGTGTGGGGAATCAACTCCGACATTTACAACCGAGCTGTGGATAACGCCGTGATCGAGCTGCGGCGACTGCTCGGCGACAGCAGCGCCCGACCCCGCTTCGTCCATACCGTGCGAGGGGTCGGCTACAAATTCGAAGTCTCACCTTGACGAGGACTTGGCGGGCCGGGGCGACAGCGCCCGCGGTAGCCGCATCCGATGTCGCGAGCGAAATCATTTGGGGCTCGCTCGCCGGGGTGGCCGTGTTCGACTACTCCGGCCGACTAGCCTACTCGAATCCTACGTTTCGAGACTCGGCCCAGCTTTCCTCGCTGGTAGATGATCGGGGCTACATCTGGAACTCGAGTTTGGAGGAGGCTCGCCGAGACGCGGTGCACCGCGGGGTGCGGCGCACATCCCACGGAGACACGACCGGATCGGATCACCTGCTGGAGGTCGAGGTCGTGCCGCTGAAGGCGGCGCTCGGTTGGACGGCCCTGGTGATTCGAGCCATGGCTCCCATGGGCGACTCAGCCCCCGACTCTCTCACCCTCCCCGTGCTGGTTCACGAGCTTCGAGGACCCCTCCTCTTGGCCCAGGAGTCGTTGGAGTCCATGACGCAGCTTGCCGCCAGAAGTCCGACGGAACTCCGAATCGCGATCTCTCGCCAGGGCCGCTCGCTAGCTCGGCTCACCGGGTTGGTTCAGGGTCTCAGCGATTTGAGCCGCGCACGGCGCCTAGATCTCACGCGCCCCTCCTGGTCCTCGGTGAAATTGGACCGGCTGGTCGACGATGTAGTGGAGATCTACCAGGACCTCGCTTCCGCTCGAGGTCTCGAAATCGAAGTCGCGGCGGAGCGAGACATCCCGTCGATCGACGGGCACCCCGAATTGCTGGGTAGAGCGATCTCGAATCTTGTCGACAACGCGCTCAAGTACGGGACCCCACCTGGCCCGATTCGCCTCTCTGTGCGACAAGCTGGAGCCTTAGCTGTGGTTGAGGTGTCGGACCAAGGGCCGGGTATAGCCCCCGGCGATCAGTCCGCCGTATTCTCCGAATTCCACCGCCTACCCGAAGCGCGCGCGACTAGCACTCCCGGAACCGGATTGGGGCTTGCGGTTGCGCGGCGAGTAGTGGAGGCACATGGGGGTCGGCTTACTCTGGAGAGCCTGCCCGGTGTGGGAAGCACTTTCAAGCTGAGCTTCCTCGTGCAACCGGGGGGCCGCGTCCACTCGACGACCGAATCCTTCACGGCCGAAACGGTTGAGCGATTCCCTTGGCCATGACTCGATGTGACCTGAAAGTCCCACCCGAGGCCAGGCTCCTTTTGGATCAGGCGTGTTCCTGGGCGCCGCCGGTTCTCTGATCTCGGCCACCGGGTAAACTCACCAGGTGGGTCAGCCCGCATGGCTCAACTGGTTAGAGCAGGGGACTCTTAATCCCAAGGTTGCAGGTTCGAGTCCTGCTGCGGGCACCACAATTTGAGATCAAAGTTAGGTCGCCAGAGGTCGCTAGAGACCGCCAAAGATCGCCCCGTAAGTGGTCAACTAAGTGGTCAAACCGGAGCTTCAGGCCCCAGTCCGAGGAGCCTCCCCAGCCGGTCTGCAGCGTCCCGCTTCAGGCTCGGCATCACCCCGGCGTAGGTGGACGCGGTGAGGGCGACGCTGGAGTGCCCGAGCAAGGCGCTCACGGTGGCCAGGTCAACACCCGAGGCGAGCATCAAGCCTCCGAAGCCCTTCCGCAGGATGTGAAGGTGCATGTCGGGCAGCCCTGCCCGGATGATCGCGGCCCGGAACTGGTGGGTCACCGTGTCGGGATTGCGGGGCCAGCCGGTCGCGGTGGTGAAGCATAGTCCTGAGATCGGTTCGTGCCAGCGGCTCCCCGCCGAGCGCCGGGCTTCCGCCTGAGCCTGGCGCTCCTCCTCCAGCACAAGCAAGGCCTGGGGGGTCAGGGGCAAGGTGCGCTGGCTCGTGCGCGACTTCGGCTCTGGCAGCTGGTAATCTCCGGCGACCCTCAGTAACTCACGCGTTACGTGGAGTTCGCGGTTCTCCTTATCGACGGCACTCCATGTCAGCCCTAGAAGCTCGCCCCGTCGGAGTCCGGCATGCAGGCTGAGCACTACGAGTCGCTGAAGCTGTGGGGCCCCGCTCATAGCCGCCACCACCCTCTCGGCCTCGGCCGGGGCGATAAGGCGAGGCTCGGGCCGAGGTATCCGGGGAGGGCTCGCCAGTTGGGCGACGTTCCTTGGCACCAGTCCCCACCGAACCGCGTCCCCCAGGGCCGCCCGAAGGACCGCGCGCGCCTGGGCCACTGAGCGTGGGGAAAGCCCCTCCGCCCGCCATCGCGCCATCGCTCCGACCACATCGGCCGGCTGGAGTTGCGCAAGGCGGAACTGCCCAAGCGCCGGCAGAATCTGATGCCGAATCAGGTTGCGGTATCGCACGATAGTGGACGGCCGCAGCCGGGATGCGGCCGCCTGGAACCAGGATTCGAGATGCTGGCCCACGGTGGTCCGCTGATCGAAGCCGGGCTGCCCCTCTTTGAGCTGCTGGTGAAGTTGCCGGAGCTTGAGCACCACGTCCTGCCGGGTCCGGCCGTACAGCGATCTGGACTGGTGCTTTGCTCCCTCCCAGCCGAGGTCGATCCGCCCCTCCCAACGGCCATCGGCACGGTGCCGGATGGTGCCTTCGCCCTGACCCCGGCGACGGGTCATTGGAAGTGGCCAGTTCGCTGACCGCCCGTTTTGTCGCGGATGTGTCGTGGAATTCGTGCCATTGTGGATTCGTGAGCAACGATAACGACATCGCCACGCCGAGCGCCGACCGCCTCGCCTGGCGGGTAGCCGAAGTCGCCCAACTCACTGGGCTTGGGGAGACGACACTCTGGGCTGAGATCCGCGCGGGCCGCCTGCCCGTCGCAAGGATCTCCGCGAGATGCACGGTGGTGCGCGCTGCCGACCTGGAGGCCTACCTCGAGCGAGCCGCGCGGCCACCCGAGGTCCCCGCTGGGCCAGCGCCGCGCGGCCGGCGGGGCCGCTGATGGGGGCCACCGAGCTGACGGAGCGCCTCGACGAGCCCGCAGATAACCTGCGCCACTACGTCCTATTTGCCGCCGACCGAGTCTTCCGGGCGGCGCTGGAGGCGCTGGCACATATAGAGGAATGGGAGCGGTGGCCGCCGTTCAGCCATGGGTACCACATTGAACTGAGCGAGACGTTCGGGGCGACTGTGGGCGTCCGATTCGACGCCGCGAACATGATTTCGGCGTGGGCGGTGTTGGTGGACGCCTCCGGGCGGCACCAGGTCGCGCTGGGCTCGTTCGCGCTGTCGATCCCAGTTCAACCCCATTGGCTTTCGGTCCTCCAGGAGGAGGGCGTCCCCTACTGCTCTACGACCACAAGTTGCGCCTGAGGCGCAAAAGGAGCGAAACATGGCATTCCAGATCGACCGAGCACGGCAGGAACTGCGCGAGCGCGAACTGCGGGAGGGGCAGGAACTGGAGCGACACTGGCAGTTCAGGCTGCGGCGGCTGTGGCTCGGCTCGAGCCTGGTGGGGATGGCAGTCACCCTCTGGGACGGCGCGATCTCGCCCATCTGGTGGGCGACCGACAAGCTCGCCCGTCGTCACGAGCGGAGCGCGAGGTGATGTCGCCACTCAAACGATCAGAGTCGCCTCCACCCTGGAAGGATGGGCGCGACCGGTCCCCTCATCCATCCGCAGCGGCTGGAGCTGGATCAGCGCGTTGAGACGTTGCGCCGCAACTACAAAGCCCTGGGCGACTTGCCCCGTGGAGACGAGCCGCCACCGCGGACTTCCCCGGACGGCGAGTAGGTCCGCGCCAAGATGTCGCGGATTTGTCGTTCCCAGTGGGAGATAGTGTGACTATGGACTCGCCCCCGCGCCTGCCGCTGACGTTGATTTCCCACGCGATGTGGTCAGTCAATGTGCGCACCGCGTTGCCCGATCGCTGGGATGAGATTCGCCACGAGGCGTACCGTCGCGCGGGTCACCGCTGTGAAGCATGTGGAGGCACCTCTGGCGGCAGACCGCTTCAGGCTCACGAGTATTTCTCGTATGCCGGCGACAGACAGGTGCTCCTGCACATCGCCTGCCTGTGCGATGTGTGCCACTCGGCCACGCACCTCAGCCGCACGCGCAGCTTCTCCGGCTCGAACCGGGTAGCTAAGGAGGCGCTGGAAAAGCTGGCCGAGGTCAACGGCTGGACGATCCGTCAGGCTGCGGAGTACGCCCAACGCGAGCTTGCCCTGTGCGAAGAGCGCGGCAGCGTCAGATACCGCCTCGACCTCTCGGTGCTTCAACGAGACTTCGGAATCGACGTACCGTCGGAATATCGGGCTGACGGCGGTAGTCGCGGACTGCTCGGACGCCTGCTAGGGGCGGCACGATGAGGCCCAAGCCGCCGCGGAGCCTGAGCGGGCGCCATCACTCTGACGAGTGGTACATAGCCGTACTCTTGGCCGTCTTGGCGGCCGTATGGGAGGTCGGCTGGCTGGTGCTTTCGCTGGCCGGCGCCGATCCGGTTGGCCAGCTTCCCTCCGCATTCGGGCGCGTGACTGGGACCATCCGCCTGGCGACATCGAGTCACCGCTTCTCGGGTAGCTGGGTTCACGTCCTCTGGGATCCCGCCCGGCCAATCTCGCTTGTGGCTGTCGTCCTCGTGGTCATCGGTCTTGTACTGGTGAGCGCGATAGCGGTACGTAACGCGGGGCGCCTCCTGGAGCACAGCGGTCGGCGACTGGGTATCACCCGGCCTCGGAGCGGTAGCAGTACGACCGGGAAGCGGCAGGATCAGGCGGGACCGACCGTGGACAGATCCCTCGATGAGTGGCTCGCCGCGGTGGCGGCGGGGGAGGAAGAGTGATGGGTCTCCGGTCGAGCCGATCTCTGCCTTCCGACACGGTCGCACTGCCGCCACCCGAGTGGTTCAAGAGCGGGATCTATCTAGGGATGGATGCGTCAGGTCGGTTCTTGACCGATGGCATGCCCGTCCGTCGGGGAGACTGGTGGCTCGACGCTGTTCTCGGAGGCCAGCGAGTGGTGAACGGCATCGATGTGACCGAGGCGACGGCCCTTATGCTCGCCGGTCCCGGTGGGTTCAAGACCTTGGGGTGGCTGCTGGGACTTGTGGGGCTCCAGGACTGGCCGGGGCCGGTCGTCGCGCTTTCGACTCGAACGGACCTAGCGAGATTCGCTGGGCCGCGTCGCGAGCGCCTGGGCAAGGTGCAGGTGCTCGATTGGCGCGGCACTCAGGCGGCGACGTTGCCGTACCAGCGCGTGAAGTGGAGTCCCCTGGACCATTGCGAAGTACCGGCGGTGGTTCTAGATCGCATGAAAACAATGTACGAGGCGGTCGAGCTGGGCCGTCCGCCGAGCGAAACCATCTGGTCCGACGGAGCCATAGGGGCCCTCACAGCTTGGGCGCATGCCGCGGCAGTGGAGGGGTCAGGCATCGAGCGCGTGGTGGCGTGGCAACGCAAGAATGAGCTTGCGGAACCGCAAAAAATCCTCAAGCACCACAGCTCAAACGCGGGATTCGGCGAGAATCTGGCAGCTCTTGCGGGGTCGGCGGCAGAGGACACGACGCAGTCCATCCTCCATTCGACTCGCGCGGTGCTGTCGGCCCTGGCCGATCCTGCAATCCTTGACGGCTGCACCCCGGATCTGCTCAGCCCCGGCTTCGACATCGACGAGTTCCTGGATTCCACCAACACGCTCTTCATTTGTGACAAAGGCGGAAAAAGCACGGTCTCTCCACTCGCGCCGCTGACCGTGGCCCTGCTGAATGCGATCCTGGAAAAGGAGGAGGCAATCGCGCTCGCGACCAGTGCTGGCCCGGGTCGCCTGCCGGGCCGCGCTCCCAAGCCGCTCCTTCTGGTGATCGACGAGGTGTCCAACATATCCCCCCTGCCGAACCTTGTGCAGGTCTTCAGTCAAGCGCGCGGCCACGGATACGCTGTAGCGGTCTCGGCGCAAGCATGGGGCCAGCTAACCGAGAGATGGGGCCAGGCTGGAGCGTCCGCGATCTGGGACACCGCCGCGTACCGCCTGGTCGGTGCGGGCCTGCAGGACATGGATTTTCTCACCGACGTGAGCAAAAGCCTGGGGGAAAAGCAAGTCTGGCGGCCGAGCGTTGGTTCCCAGTCTGGCGGCTCCGGTACTAGCGTTTCGCGAAAGGGCAAGAGCGAGAACCACACTCTGGTGGAGACCCCAAACTTCAAGGCCTCCACCCTCGTCGCCCTCCCGGAGGGGAAGGCGATGCTGCTCGGTCGCGAAGGCGCACGTCCAGTCCAGCTGCCCGCTCTCCCTTCCCTTCTGGAGGCGATGGATAGGGCCGAGGAGCTGGCCGACGGTCCCGACGGCCAGCCGGACACGGGTGGCTGGCCGCCGCGTCTGCGAGGGTGGTCGCGTCTCCGGCGGAGCGTTGCTGCGACTGAGGAGACT
>DATKSI010000033.1:0-18153 GCA_035531715.1 Candidatus Micrarchaeaceae archaeon | reverse complement strand
GGGCGTCGAGTGGCATGCTGTTAGGGGCCATCGTGTTCTCCAGGTGGGTGATGCTTCCAGAAGGCACGGTGGCTTTTTCATGCCCACCGCGGCGGCCACCTTCGCGGCCCGCTACGTACACCAATCCTAGGGACGTGACCGCTCCAGGTGAGCCAGTTCGGTCAAGGATGGAAGCGCCAGACCATCGGCCAATTGCTTTGGACCTTGGGAAAGGCACGGGAGGAAGCAGTCCGCCGGGACCTGTTCCGACCCAACCCGATCGCTACTGTGGAGGTCCCAGCTATGACTTAGGAGGTGACCTTCCAACGGTAGGTCCTGCCAGTTGCGGATCTGAGCCGCGTGGTGGCCGCCGTGGGACCAACTCCGAACGGTTCTGCGGTGGGACTCGACACCCGCCCGGAGCTTCGCCGGGGACAGATCCTCGCCCTTCGCGGGCCTGAAGTGCATCTTGATAGGAACGATGAGGGAGAGTCCTGGCTGTCGGTATCGGCGTCACTCCAGGGGGTCCCGGCCACAGTGATCTGCCGCTCCTGGTGTCTCAGTCATCTCCAGGATTGCCGGGGAGCACACGGGCCGGACCCAGGCAGACTCGGGCTGTCGACCAAGGACCTTCGATCGGGTCAGCTGTCATGACCTGGTGGCCTCCCCGGTCATCTGCGCTCCCGTGGAGAGGGTGCGGCGGCCTACGTCCCGATGAGAAGCTTCTAATCAGATCTTAATCAAGTGGTCAGGAGCGCGGGCTAGGCTGCATTTCTGATGCCCGCCTCAAAGCGCCGAGTGATCGTAGTTGCGGCTTCGCTCGGTGGCGTTTTGGTGGGTGGGGGCTTGGCACTTCAGCAGGCCCCCGGGATGCCTGCTACCAGCACCAGCCGCGCCGCACCGTCGGCGTTGGCGCAGACCGCGCAGCGCCTCCGCCAGCAGCAGCAGGCGCTGGCAGCCCAGACGAAGCAGGTGGCCGCCCGGCAGCGTGCGCTCGCCGCCGAAGCCAGCAAGCTCGCTCAGGCGGAAGCAAAGGCCACCCCGGCAACGCATGCCATCACCGGGGCCAGCGGAGCCTCCGGCGGTGGTGACGGAGGAGGCTCGGGTGGCGACGGCTGAGTGGCAGGCCGCAGCCCAGCGCTCCGCCGACCTGAGGCGCCGCGCCCGTCGGGCCATCACTCCATGGGCAGTCGGGGTCGCGGCGCTCGTCAGTGCCGCCACAGCGGTGGCTTGGGTCGGCCGCGCCCCGACCGCGGGCGGGACCACAACAGTGAGCGCCCCTAGCCAGGACAGAGCACTGCGCGCGGACCGGCGACTCATCAACCAGCTGGCCAGCCAGACCCAGGCGGAGCAGCGGCGTCTTGCAGCCCTGGGCGGAGCCCAGGCAGCGATACCGGTCCTGCCGCCGCCAGCCCACGCCACCACGGGAGCGTCGGGTGTTCCTTGAGCCGGGGCCCGGCGAGACCTCTGGCCGGATCCGGGCCATGGCGACCGACATCACGGTGCGAGCCTTGGTCGTGGGTGACAACCCCTCAGAGAAACTAAGGCCAGCACTGCAGGTGTTCTCTGAGGTTGAAGCCGAGTGCACCCGTTTCGTGGCGAGCAGCCCATTGATGCGAGCCAACGCCAGTCCTGGTGAGTGGCATCGAGTGCCTCAGCGTTGCTTTGATGCCCTTGTCGAGGCTGACCGCGCCTACCAAAGTACCGCGGGGCGATTTGATCCTCGGGTGCTCACCGACCTGGTCCGCCTCGGTTACGACCGCTCGCTGCCGTTTGCTGCGAGCGCGCCAGCACTGGCGGGGGACCGACCTCGGGGCCGGCGCCCGCTGGGGCCCTGGCGGCCGCGATTTCGCGGCGGCTCTGGTGAAGTGCTTCTGGGTCCGCACCCGGTCGACCTCGGTGGGATTGGCAAGGGGCTGGCGGTGCGCTGGGCAAGCCAGGCCCTGAGGCCACTCGCCCGAGACCACCTAATCGAAGCCGGGGGAGACTGCTACTGCTCAGGTCGAGCTCCCGGCGGGGGGCGGTGGATGGTCGCCGTCGAGGACCCGAGGGGGGGAGATGCGCCGGTCGCGGTACTCGCGCTGACCGACCGCGCCTGCACCACGTCGTCGCTGCGCCTCCGCCGCTGGCGGGTGGGTGGTCAATCGGTGCACCATCTGGTCGACCCCCGCGACGGCCGTCCCGGCGGGTCGGGGCTTTTGGCCGTGACCGTGGTCGGCGCTGACCCCGCAGTCGCCGAGGTGTGGAGCAAGGTGATCTTCCTGGCCGGGCGCCGGGATGCCCCGCGGCTCGCCACCGGAAAGGGGCTGGCGGCCCTCTGGATTCACACCGACGGCAGCTTGGGCCTCAGCCCGATGATGGGACGCTACCTGGCCTGGCGCTACGACGCACCGTGAACCGGCCGCGCGCGGTCGGCGCCGAGTGCGCCACGTGAAGTCTCTCAGCCACCGGCTCGGACTCGGCGTTGGCCTCCCGGCGCTTCTGGCGCTGGGGGGGCTGCTGGCTGGCTGGGCGCTGGCGATCGGAGCCGGTCCGGCTCTACACAATCGCATGCTCCCCTGGATTCTGGGCCGCGGCTTAGGCCTCGGTGCTTACCTCGACCTGACCCTGTTGGTCCTGCTCGGCCTCTGGTTCCGCCACCCCTGGCGCCTGCGCCGGCCGGTGCTGCACCCGGCGGTGCAGATCCGCGCCCACGCCCTGCTCGCGGTCGCCTGTGGAGCGCTGGTGCTGGGGCACGTGCTGGCGATGATCGCCGACAGCTACGCCCGGGTGGGGTGGGTAGGGGCGCTTCTGCCTGGCGACTCTGGCTACCGCACCTTCGCCGTGGCTCTGGGTACCCTGTCGCTGTATTTGGGCGCGGTCATCGGCCTCAGTGCTCGACTCGCGGGCCGCTTGACCGGCCGCCTCTGGCTTCCCGTCCATCGTCTAGCCCTGGCTGCCTTTGCCCTGGGCTGGGCCCACAGCGTCCTCACCGGCAGTGATGTCGGTGCGCTGCGGCCGATGTTTGCCGTCACCGGGGCGGCGGTGGCCCTGCTGGCCGCCTCGCGGGTGTTGGCGACCGCGGCCGCGCCCGATGAGGGCCGTCGAGGCGCGGATGAGATCGGGGGCGTCGCATGACAGCGGTCGCCGCCCGCCGCCCGCTGGCTTGGACCCGGACTGAGTCACCTCAGGAGGATGCCTTCGCGGGCGTTGTCGGGGGCGCGGCCATCCTGCTGGCCGGCCCACCCCCGGCCGAAGGCGCGGAGGACCTCGACTCCCACATGCAGCGGCTGGGGACGCTGGCCCCCGCCCTCGGAAATCTGGACGCCTTCTTGCAGGCGGTGGTGGACAGTGGGCTCCAAGGCCGCGGTGGGGCGGGATTCCCAGTCGCTGCCAAGATGGCGGCGATCGCCGCGATCGGGCGCCAACCCCTACTGGTCGTGAATGGCTCGGAGAGCGAGCCCGCCAGCCGCAAGGACTGGACCCTGCTCTGTCTCCGTCCCCACCTCGTCCTGGACGGTGCCGCCCTGGGGGCGGCCGCCGTCGGCGCCGACACCGCGGTGTTGCAGCTCCATCGCGGCAGCGTAGGCCCGGCCGCCGCGCTGCGACGGGCGCTTGAGCAGCGGCGCGTCGCCGGTCTGGCGGATCCGGCCTTCCAGATCCGCTTCGGACCCAACCGGTACGTAGCCGGCGAATCCAGTGCGGTCAGGGCCTTTCTGGCCGGTTCCGCCGCCAAGCCGTCGCCCGGAGGCGGGCATGCCGCTGGGCGGGGTCAGCCGGTGTTGGTGCAAAACGTGGAATCCGTGGCTCTCCTGGGCCTGATCGGGCGTCACGGTCCTGACTGGTTTCGCCAGTTAGGCACCCTCACCTCTCCCGGACCGAGCCTGGTGACCCTGGTGGGAGCGGTCGGTTGGCCCGGGCGGGTGGTGGAGGTGGCCCGACCGGTACCGCTCTCCCAACTGCTGAGCCAGTGGGCTGGCATCACTCGAGCCCCCCAGGCGGTGCTGTTCGGCGGGTACGCCGGAAGTTGGGCCGATGGCCGGCAGGCGTGGGACCTCGACATCAGCCGCGACGCCCTGGCCGGTGCTGGCCTCACCTTCGGCTGTGGCATGGTGGGGGTGTTGCCCTGGGACGCCTGCGGCCTCGCCGAGACCGCCCGCATCCTGGAGTACCTGGCGGGTGAGAGCTCGGGCCAGTGCGGTCCCTGCATGTTCGGACTTCCCGGACTGGCCAGGGCTATGACCGGCCTGGCTCGCGGCAGCGCTTCTGCCGGTGACCTGCGCCGTCTGGCCCGGATGTCCACTGAACTGACCGGGCGGGGTGGCTGCCACCACCCCGACGGAGCGGTAGCCCTCTTGGAGCACGCCCTGACCGTGTTCTCGGACGACGTCTCCCATCACCTCCGTCGGGGGCGGTGTGACCGCGCCCAGCGCACTCCGGTGTTCCCCATCCCGACGCCGGACGCCGAGTCGAGTTGGCGATGACGTTCCGGCTCAAGATCGACCTGGAAAGGTGCTCTGGCCATGGCATCTGTGCCCTCCTGGCTCCGGCTTCCATTGACCTCGACCAATGGGGTTTCCCGGTCCTCCGGGCGGAGCCGCTGATGGCCGGAGCCGAGGCGCGCTCGGCCCGGCGCGCGGTGGCCGCCTGTCCCGCGTCCGCGTTGCAGCTTGAGTCGGTGCCCGAGCTGCAGCCTCACCGGTGATCGGCTCTGGGCGGCCGCTGCACGAGCAGCTCATCGCCGGTCAGAGCGTCCTCAGGGTGGCTCTGGCGCGGGAGCCCTCAGGTCAGGTGACCGGGCTCTGCCAGCCTCCACGTGGTAAGAATCGGGAGCTGCTCTCAGCGCTGGCCCCGGCGAACGGATCGCCCGCTCAAACTAGAGGTCACCCCAAGTAATGTCCCGGCAAGCACGGTGGACGCGGCTCGCCATCCCGATCCGGCCAGGTACGGCGCTGGCTCTGGTCGTGGCTGCCGCGGTTGCTTTGGGGCTCACCCTGGGCACCAACTTGGTGATGACTTCCGGTCAGGCTCCTACCCCGGTCCGGCTTAGCGCCGACGCGCCCGGTGCCCAGCCAACTCCGAGTTCGGCTCCCAGCCCTTCCTCCGAGTCCCAGTCCGGCGAACCGGTGGAGACGGTGACTGCGCCGGGGACGGTGGTCCGGCTTCCGGACGGCTCCAAGTCGGGCGGCGATGGTCTCAAGCCCACATCCAGCCCTAGCCCCGGCTGCTCCGGCGACGGCTCGAGTGGCGATGGGGGCAGCGGTGCCTGCAACTCCGGGGGGGGGTGACGGCGACGTCGACCGGACCGACGCGAGAAGCTTGTCCGAGGACAGCCAGTCGGGCGGACCCGCCGCCTTGGAGGATGTGCGCCGGCTGACGCGGCGGCCGGCACTGGGGACGGTGGGTCGCCTGCTGATCCTGCACGGGACGGTCGTCGCCCTGGTGCTGGGGGTGGTCCTGGTCCAGGTGATCCGCGACTTCACGGCGCACTACCAGAGCGCCGTTCAGGCTCAGCTCACGGCGGCGATGACCGGGTACTCCGCCGCCTTCGCCAGGCGGCCGCCGGGCCAGAACCTGGAGGCATTCAGCAACACCTATCTGCTGACTCACCCGGTGCCCCCGGGGGAGGTTGTGCTGATCGGACTGCTGCACCAGCCCAGCCTAGGCAGCGGCAATTCGCTCGGGTTCGCCCGGATCCCCCTGGTGCGAGGTTGGCTGAGGTCGCCGCCGGCCCGGCCGGAGACGGTGCAGGTAGTTTCTGGGTCGGTCACTTACCTCACCCTCGCCAGCCCGATCACGCTGCGTGGCTCCACCCACGGGGTGTTTGTGGCCGCGGCCAGCCTGGCCCGGCTCCAGGCAGAGGCCGATCAGGTGGCGCTGCTGGCGGCGTTGGAGGCGGCGGTGGCTCTGCTAGTTGCCCTCGCCAGCGCCTATCTCATATTGCGCCGGGTGCTCCGCGCGGTGGGAACCTTGACCGACACGGCCATGGAGGCCAGTCAGGGTGACCTGACCCGTCGAATTGGCTACCAGGGGGTGGACGACGAGGTCGGCCGCATGGCCGCGACCTTTGACAGCATGCTCTCGCGGATCTCCGCGACTGTGGGTGCGCAACGCCAGCTGCTGGCGGACGTGGCCCACCAACTACGCACCCCGCTGACCGTTGCCAAGGGTCACCTCGAGGTGCTGCATCGCAGCGGTACCGACGACCCGCATGAGGTGAGCGAAACCACCGCTCTGGTGGTGGAAGAGCTCAGCCAGATGAGCTCCCTGGTCGACCAGTTGTTGCTCCTGGGCCACTCCCTGGAGCCGGACTTCATCCAGCCTGAGCAGGTCGACCTGAGATCGTTCATGGCCGACCTCGGGGCCGCGGTCACCGTGCTGGCGGAGCGCAACTGGGTGCTCTCGCCGGTGCCTGACGCCGTGGTCGTGGTCGACCAGGCCAAGCTGCGCGGAGCCCTGCTCAACCTCATCGACAACTCAGTCAAGGCGACCGGGGCGGGGGACACCATCACGCTGTCGGCGACCTGTGGCAGCAAGTTGCTCCTCAGCGTCAGCGACGCCGGCAGGGGCATCGCTCCAGAGCTGCAGGCGGCAGTCTTCGATCGCTTCCGCCGGGTGGGGCCGCGAGACCAGCGCGGTTCGGGGCTGGGCCTCGCTCTCGTCAAAGCCGTGGTCGAGGGCCACGGCGGCCACGTCGATCTGGACAGCTCGCTGGGGCATGGGACCACGGTCACCGTGGTGCTCCCCGCCGCGTGCCTTCAGGCCCCCACCGACCGCGGGTCAGCTCTCCCGTGATCCTCCTGGTCGAGGACGATGCCCGAATCGTCTCGTTCATCGCCAAGGGACTCAAAGCCGAGGGCTATTCGGTGATAGTGGCTGTCGACGCCGAGTCGGCGCTGGAGATCGTCGCCACACGCGGGCCCGACCTGGACCTGGCCCTGCTCGACCTCGGCCTGCCCGATCGCGACGGTCTCAGCGTGCTCCGGAACTGGCGAGAAAATCGGCTCCAGATTCCGGTGATCGTCCTGACCGCGCGCGACGACCTTGCCAGCAAGGTCGCCGGTCTCAACGCCGGAGCCACGGACTACGTGACCAAGCCCTTCGCCTTCGATGAACTCCTGGCCCGAATTCGAGCCGCCCTGCGCACCGCGGAGCAGGCGCTCTCCACCGAGCTGGTGGTGGGCGACCTCCGGCTCGACCTGCTTTCCAAGGTCGCCTGGCGGGCTGAGCAGCGGGCGGAGCTGTCGCACCGCGAGTGGGCGCTCCTCGAGCTCTTCATGCGCAACCCCAATCAGGTCCTGTCGCGCACCCAGATCCTCAATCGGGTGTGGGAGTACGACTTCGACCCGGGCAGCAACGTGGTCGATGTCTACGTCAGCTATCTTCGGCGCAAGCTCAACCGACCAGGGCTCACCCCGCTGCTGTACGCGGTTCGGGGGGCAGGTTATCGCCTGCTCTCCGCCGATGGTCGCTGACTAGGGAATGAGTTCGATCGCCCCCCGAGCAGGCTCGGGGAGCGGATCAGCCAGGCTGTGGAAGGTCCAAATACCTTGCCTGATGCTGCTGATCAGACCCGCTCGCCGTAACTTGCTGAGGTGGTGGCTCACCGTGGGCTGGCTCAGCTCGAAGGCAGCGGTGAAGTCGCAAACGCACACCGGCTCCGCGGCCGCCTTGAGCATGTGGACCATCTGCACCCGGGTGGGGTCGGCGAGTGCCTTATAGACGTCGGCAAGGGATTCGGCTCGCCCTGGGTCCAGCGGAGGGGCCACCGGGCTCGAGCATCCACGCGTCCGAACCGGAATCTGCACCGCAACCTGAGCCACCCGATCCAGTCTACGCCAACCATTGACATCCGTCCATGGATAGTGCAAAATACCCATCGATAAACGTCGATCTAGGCAACGAGCGCGGGGAATGGGAGCGACCACAGGCAATCGGGAGGAGAAGTGTGGAACGCGGAGGCCGAGACGGTGCCCACCACTTCTCGGTCCGGGCGGGGCGCGCCGAGCAACATCGAGCAGCCCAAGAATCGGGCCCTGGTGCACCAGTACAGCGGAGGGATGGCTCGACCACCACGTGGGTAAAACCCACAGCCCGCTCCAGCGAACGGATCAGCTTCTGCTGAGCTGTAGAGAATCAAGATCGTGTCGGTAGACTCAGCAGCCGTCGACGAGCACGCGCCTCGGGGAGAGTCAGCCCCGGCGCCGACCGTGCTCAAGCGGCTCTCCGTCCTGGATCGCTTCCTCCCCCTCTGGATTCTCCTCGCCATGGGCGTCGGGCTGAGTCTGGGACGGGGTATCCATGGCGTCGGCGCTGCCCTCGATTCGGCACAGATCATATCGGGCGTCCCGGCTCCAATATTTGTGGGGCTGCTCGCCATGATGTATCCGGTTCTGGCCAAAGTTCGCTACGGCCATCTCGGCGAGGTGACCAGCGACCGACGACTACTCCTCACGTCGCTCGTCTTGAATTGGATCGTCGGACCTGCCGTGATGTTCGGGCTGGCTTGGGCGCTGCTACCCGACCAACCAGCCTATCGGACGGGACTGATCATCGTCGGGTTGGCACGCTGCATCGCGATGGTCCTCATCTGGAACGATCTTTCGGGCGGGGACCGGGAAGCGGCCGCCGTGCTGGTGGCGCTCAACTCGGTCTTCCAAATTCTCGCTTTCGCCGGGCTTGGCTGGTTCTACCTGGTCGCCCTACCCGGCTGGCTCGGACTTGGAACATCCGGCCTACACGTCTCGATAGGACTGATCGCAATTTCGGTCGCCATCTTTCTCGGCATCCCGCTGGTGGCTGGGTTTTTGACCAGGACGTTTGGGGAACGCGCGCGGGGCAGGGTCTGGTACGAAGCTAAATTCCTTCCGAAAATCAGCCCCATCGCGCTATATGGACTTCTCTTCACCATCGTCGTGCTCTTTGCCCTACAAGGTCGTGAGATCACCAGCCGGCCCCTTGATGTCGTTCGGATCGCGGCGCCGCTGTTCTGCTATTTCGCCATCATGTGGACCGGGTCCTTCGCGCTCGGCAAGGCGCTCGGGCTTCCCTATGCGCGCACGGCGACGCTGGCATTTACCGCTGCCGGCAACAACTTCGAACTGGCCATCGCGGTTGCCATCGGCACCTTCGGAGCGACCTCGGGCGAGGCCCTGGCTGGCGTGGTTGGCCCGCTCATTGAAGTCCCTGTCCTGGTCAGTCTGGTCTACGTCTCGCTGTGGGCGGGCCGGCGCCTCTTCGCTGTCGACCCGACCAGCCGCAGCGGAGCCTGACGTCGGAGGTGGCAACGCGGGGGACCACTGGGTGCGCACCACGCTCGAAGCAATATTCCTGAGCGGAGACCGCGTGATTACGCCGCGCCGATCCCTGATCGTATCTCGCCCAACGCGGGAGCCACGGCCGGGCTCGCTCGAAGCTGGTTTTTCTCCGAGCGTGGCGATGGCCGTCAGGCGGAAGTTGCGATCTGTGGTTCTCCGTCGACGCTGATCACTGAGACCCGCTTGAGCGTTGAGAGACGGCCCAAATAGGGTGCATGGTAGCTGCCGGAAAAAGGGGCCACGTCGAAATAGTCGCGACCGACCGCGACGGTCAAGTAGGTCATGTCGGTACGGCGGTTATGGGTGGGATCAAGGGAGATGACCTCGGCGGAGCCAGCGTCATGGGGAACGAGAACTTCGACCCAGGCGTGAGATCCGCCAATCCCCAGGAGCTGCCCGGAGACGTAGCGGGAGGGCAACCCCAGCGCGCGGGTGATCGCGAGCATGACATGGGCAAAGTCTTGGCAGACGCCGGCGCGCTGGGCAAATGCCTCAACCGCGGTGGTTCCGATCCCGGTGAGGTCGTACTGATAGCGCATCACCTGGTGGACGCGATCACAGACCGCCTCGGCGAGCTCCGCGTTTTCGAGGCCGGTCGCGCCCAGTTCATCGGCGAGAGCGCGGAGACCGCTGTCGACGGCGGTCAGCCGGGTGGGCGTGAGCAGTCTGGGGTCCCGCGACCAGGATCTCGCGGCGAGGTGCGGACCGTGCCAGGCGTCGCGCTCAACGACGCTCCAGCAGACGAAGGCGACCTCCTCGGCAACCACCGGGATGGTGATGTCGACCACATGATTTCCGAATCCGTCGATGGTGTCACTGACGCCCCGCGGCTCCGCGTGCAGCACACGAAGGTGGCGCTCCAGGAGCCGCTGGTCGCCGTGGTGCTCGCGGGGCTGCACCACTAACCGCTGACGGAGTTGGCGGACCGGACCCTCATACCGGTAGCCGATGCGCTGCTGGATCAGATAGGAGCTGCGCCGTACCGTGGACCAGTCGACTGCATCGGCTTTGATGCCTCCGGTGCGGGCGAGCTGTTCCTCAAAGTCGTCGTGCTCCGATTCGAGAGGAAGCTTCATGGTACCGATTCCTGAAACGCGCCCAGCACTGGGGGGTTGGCGCTCGACCAAGGCGCCAACTCGATGGGCTCGGCGGCCACCCGCATGGCGGCAAGGGGCGCCAGCCCGTAAGTCGTCAGCATGGCCACATCGAGCGCGTCGCGGCCGCGTCCGATAATCACCCGGCCGGTGCGCCGGGCGTTGTTGCGGGGGTCGAAGGTGTACCACCGACCTCCGAGATATGCCTCGAGCCATCCCGCGAAGTCCATCGGCCCCGCCGCGGGGAGCACGTCGATGTCGGGCAGGTAGCCGAAGCAGTAGCGGGCGGGGATGTTCAGGGCGCGCAGGAAGGTGACTCCCAGCTGGGCGAAATCGCGGCACACCCCGCGGCGCTGCAGATAAGTCTCCGTCGCGGTCGTCGCGGGACCACTGCTGCCCTCGGTGAAGGTGATGTTGTCATGGACCCAATCCATGACCGACTGCACCCGTTGCCAACCCGCTGGGATATCGCCGAAGAGTCGCCATGCGGTGGTGCTGAGGGTGTCGGATTCGCAGAAACGGCTGGGTAGGGTGAAATGGAGGACATCGCTGGGGAGGTCGACCATCGAGTGCTGGAGCGCTGTTAGATCGGCGTCGTCGACCCCAGCGTCAACTTCAACTTCGGCCTGGTACCGGATCCGGGTCCGACCTGGACCGAGGAGGAAGCGGCGGCACAAGTTGCCGTAGAAGTCGGCGTAACCGTCAATCGGCACGACGGGATCTGTCTCCAGGAGGGAGGTAAGCAGCGTTGACGACCCGGGAAAGGGCTCGACCTGGAGCACCGCGGTCACCGGCCATTCCAGCACATGGAGGAATTCGCACCCGACGCGAAGCCGCCGTCGAGCAGCGGCAGAGACGGGCACAACTTGCAGTCTAACCGGAGGCGACCGCGGAAGGGGTACAGCTGTTCTGGGGCCCTGATCAGGAATCAGCCGACCGTGATGTCGTCCGAGCCACGGTGGAAGTCCCCAAGGAGCGAATAGCGCTTTTGGGCGGTGAGGACGGACTACCACTGGTGGCATCCGAGTACTGTCCAAGTCATGATCGAGGCCCACCCGGCCCTCCCGGCAGCCGCTGATGAGTGCGTTGACGCGAAAGGGGGCGCCCGCAAGCCCTACCGCGGCGTCCTCAATGCCATCGCCGCCGACCCGGCCGGGCTGGCGATGGTCGCCCGGGCCACCGAGGCCTGGTTCCTGGAGCGCGGTATCACCTTCGGAGTCCCGGCGGCGGGAAGTGCCCCGATTTTCCCCTTCGATCCCATTCCTCGGGTTCTCAGCCAGGCTGAGTGGCGGACCATTCACCGCGCCATGTCGCAGCGCGCGATGGCGCTGGATCATTTCGTCTCCGACTGCTACGGCTCGCAGCGCGCCCTGCGCAACGGGGTCGTGCCGGCGCGCCTGGTGTATAGCAGCAGTGGTTACCTCCGTGACATCGTGGGGGTACGTCCCCCGCGCGCCACTTGGTGCCACATCGCTGGTATCGACGTGGTGCGCGTCGGGGGCAAGTTCCGCGTGCTCGAGGACAACGTCCGGGTGCCGAGCGGAGTCGCGTACGCGCTTGAGGCCCGCTCAGCGCTGGAGAGTCTGGCGCCCCAGTGGTTCGACAGCGTGAACGTGCTCCCCATCGACGAGTACACCAGGCGGCTCTCCGACATTCTCCAGCGGATCGCCCCGCGCCCTTGGGAAGCGGAAATTGTCGTGCTGACTCCGGGACCGTACAACGCCGCTTACTACGAGCACCGAATGCTCGCCGAACGGATCGGCGCAACCCTGGTCGAGGGCCACCAATTGATCGTGGCGGAGGACGAGGTCTACCGGCTCGACAGCGCAGGAGAGGTTCATCGCGTCGACGTCATCTACTCACGCGTGACCTGCGAATGGCTCGATCCCTTGGTGTTCCGACGCGATTCCCTGCTGGGCGCCCCGGGAATCATCGAGGCCTGGCACCGCGGGAATGTGGCCATCGCCAACGCTCCGGGGACCGGGGTTGCCGACGACAAGGCGATCTACCCGTACGTACCGGCGATGATCCGTTACTACCTGGGTGAGGAGCCGCTCTTCGACAACGTCCCTACCTTTGATCTTTTTGACCCGGTTCAGCTGGAGCATGTGGTGACCAATATTCAGGCGATGGTGCTGAAGCCGGTCGACGCCAGCGGTGGCTATGGCATCCATTTCGGCCGGCTGATGAGTGAGGCCGAGCGGCCAGTGATGGTGGAGAAGATTCGGGCGGATCCCCGCCAGTGGCTGGCCCAGGAGGAGGTCGAACTGAGCCGCGCGGTCTGCCTGAGCTCCGATGGCCGACTGGATGCCCGGGCAGTCGATCTCCGCCCCTTCGTTCTCCTCGATGAGCGTCCCTGGATCTTCCCAGGCGGTCTGACCAGGGTGGCGGCAAACTCCGACGAGCTGGTGGTGAATTCGTCGCAAGGAGGGGGGAGCAAGGACACTTGGGTACTGAGTCGCTGACCTTCGCGGTCACCCACCGCACCACCCTGCGGTATTCGGAGAATGTCGCGCTCTCCTACAACGAGGTGCGCCTGCGCCCCCGCGACCGGGGGGCCCAGCGCACCCTGTCCTTCTCCTTGGTGACCACTCCGGGAGCGGTTCCGCGGAGTCGGGTCGACTACTTCGGGAACTACGTGCATCGGGTGGACATCGCCGTGCCGCATCGGGTGCTGGACCTGCTCGCCGACCTGGTCGTGGAGAACGTCGAGCCCCGCAAAAGACGGCTGCCGGAATGGTCGGCCGACGTGCTCGCCGGGGACGCTCGGCTGGAGTATGCCGTGCCCAGCCCGCGGGTTCCGCTGGAAGACTCCACGAGTCGGATTTGGCGGGAGTGGAACGGGGAGGACCGCAGCTTCGACGCGGTTCTCGCCACGGCTCAGCGCATCCGCACCGAGTTCCGGTATGTCCGGGGCGCCACCACCGTCGAGTCGAGCATCGAAGATCTCCTCCAGGGGGGCGCCGGAGTGTGCCAGGATTTCACCCACCTCTTCCTCGCGCTGGCCCGGGGGGCCGGGTGGCCGGCCCGGTACGTGAGTGGATATCTAGGCCCGACCGGCGAGGAGTCGGTGTTCGAGGGTCAGTCCCATGCCTGGGTGGAGGTGTGCGGCGCCGACGGCCGTTGGGTTGGGCTGGACCCTACCCAGGGGAAGTACGTCGGAGCCGAGCACCTCCGTCTCGCCGTCGGCCGGGACTACGGGGACGTCGCCCCTCACCACGGACTCTTCTACGGTCCAGCCCAGAGCTCACCCCCAGAGGTGAGTGTCCACATCACCAGGCTGTCGCACCAGCAGGTGCAGGTGGTCGACCGCACCGCGGCGATGCATTGGCAGCAGGAGCAGCAGCAACAGTGACCCCGATAGCGCGGGAGTTGATAGGGTAGGGTCCGAGTTGGATCGGTTCCTCGATCGTCAGGCGTGCCCATGAGCGCGATCGAAGTCAGCGGTCTGACCAAGCGGTTCGGCCCGGTCCTCGCTGTCGATGGCTTGAGCTTCGCGGTCGAGGGCGGAACCGTCCTCGGTTTCCTCGGCCCCAACGGCGCCGGCAAGACCACCACCATGCGGATGCTCCTGGGACTGGTGGAGCCGAGCGCCGGGACCGCCACGATCGATGGGCAAAGCTACCACCAACTCACCGACCCGCTGCGCCATGTGGGCGCGGTCCTCGAGGCATCCGGCTTCTACCCGTCGCGAACGGCGCGAGACCACCTGCGCGTGCAAGCGGTAGCGGGCGGGCTGGAGCGGTCCCGAGTCGAGGCGGTGCTCGATCGCGTCGGACTTACCGACGCCGCAGATCGCCGGGTCGGAGGCTTCTCCTTGGGCATGCGCCAGCGACTCGGCCTGGCCGCGGCGCTGCTGGGGGATCCGGGAATTCTGATCCTCGATGAACCGGCCAATGGACTGGACCCTGAGGGCGTGCGCTGGCTGCGCGAACTCCTGGTGGGCCTCGCCGCCGAGGGCCGCGCTGTCTTGATCTCCAGCCATATCCTGGCCGAGATCGCCCAGACCGTGAATAGCGTTTGCATCCTGGATCATGGCCGACTGGTGACTCAGGCGACCCTCGACCAGCTGACCCAAGATGCCCGCAGCGTGGTCCGGGTCAGGACGCCGCGATCCCAGGAGCTAAGGGACGCGTTGACGGCCCAAGGGGCGGTCTGCCGTGCGGCGGGCGATGACCGGCTCGAGGTGACCGGCGTCCGTGCCGAGGATGTCGGTCTGGCGGCGGCCGGGCTCGGGATCCCCCTTTTCGAGCTGACCTCGGACGCGTCCAGCCTGGAGGACGTCTTTATCGGACTGACCAATCCGGCCGGCGGCCGGGAGGAGGCCTGATGGGACGCGCGCTCCGGGCCGAGCTGCTCAAGATCCGCACCATCCGGATGCCGTTCGGACTTCTGGCGAGCGCCGCCCTGGTGACCCTGCTGGTGGTCCTGCTCGAATACTCTCGCTCCGGTGCGGGCGGCCGCCGCATCGTGGTGCCCCCACTGAGCGGAGCATCGGGTCAGACCCTGATCGTCACCTCCACCGAATTTGCCTTGTTGCTGGCTCTGGTGATGGGGGTGACCATCAGCAGCGGCGAGTTCCGCCATGGCACGGCGACGTCCACCCTGCTCGCCATTCCGGATCGCGCTCGCGTACTCGCGGCCAAGGCGATCGTGGCGGCCGCGTTCGGGCTGACCTTTGGCCTACTGGCCAGCCTGGTTACCGATGGAGCGGTCCTGCTCTTTCTGGCCGCCAAAGGCTTCACCCTTCAGCTTCCCGTGGCGACGATGATTCAGGACGGGGCAGGGGCGACGCTCGCTTGCGGACTGCTGGCGGCGGCCGGGGCGGCGGTGGGGTCGCTGATCCGTTCACAGCTGGCTGCGATCGTGGGGGTGCTGCTCTGGGGATTGGTAGCCGAGCCTAGCCTGGGAGCACTCTTCCCCACCGGCGCCCCCTACTTCCCCTACACCGCGGCCCGATCGCTTACCGGGGCTACCGCCTTCGGCCACGGCGTCGCCTCGCTGCCCTTCCTCGCCGCCGCGGCGCTCGTCGCGGGGGTTGCCGCCGGACTCGGACTGGTGGCCTGGAAGACCACGGTGCCCCGGGATATCGCCTGATCGGTCCGATCAGGTTGGTCGCTCGGTGCCGACCTCCGGGTGCACCCAGTGGCGAGCTTCTTTCCGGTCTGCGGGAGCTCGGTGCCGGGTCTGGTGGACCAGCTACGCTGGCCCGGTGCTGAGACGGATCGGGGGGCGCCGGGCGGCCCTGTCGGGTGGCGCGCTCGGGCTATTCCTCGTCGCGCTGGCACTCTCCTGGACCCAGGGGGCCGACCACCTGACCCTGCAGGTGTTGGCGATGGGATTCGGCCTGGTGGCGTGCCTGCTGGCAGCCTTCGCCGCCGGGTTCGGACGCCGGGAGCGCCCGTCCTAGGACATCCGCTCCAGGATCATCGCCATCCCCATCCCACCGCCGACGCACATGGTCTCCAAGCCGACCGTCTGATCTCTGGTCTGGAGTCCATTGAGCAAGGTGCAGGTGATCCTGGCCCCGGTCATGCCGAACGGATGACCGAGGGCGATCGAGCCGCCGAACGGATTGAGCCGGTCCTCCATCGGGTCCAGGCCGATACCTCGAGCTGACGGGATCACCTGGGCGGCAAACGCCTCGTTAATCTCGACGATGTCGATGTCGGCCAGGCTCATCCCGGTGCGGGCGAAGAGCTTCTGAGTGGCCGGGATCGGGCCCAGCCCCATGTACTCCGGCTCCAGGGCCGCCACCGCGGTGCCCACGATCCGGGCCAGGGGGGTGATTCCCAGTTCGCGGGCTCGCTCCAGGGACATGACGATGATCGCGGCGGCGCCGTCGTTCAGCGGGCAAGCATTGCCGGCGGTGACCCGGCCGTCCTCTTTGAACACGGGCTTGAGGGTGGACAGGACCTCAGCGGTCGTGTTGGGCCGGGGCCCGTCGTCCCGGTCGATGATCCGGCCGTCCGGAGTCGTGACCGGGATGATCTCCCGGGCGAAGAATCCGTCCGTCTGGGCGGCGACCGCTCGATTCTGACTGCGGGCGGCGAACTGGTCCATCTCCTCTCTGGTGATGCCCTCGCGCTCGGCCACGTTCTCCGCCGTGAGCCCCATCGGCAGGTAGAGATCGGGAAAGCCCTCAGGGTTGCCGGCCAGCAGGCGCGGGTTGCGGGCCTCCGGGGGGTCCGAGGTGCCGTTACCGAAGCGGCTCACCGTCTCGACTCCGACCGAGGCGAACACGTCCCCCTCGCCGGCCCGGATCGCGTGAGCCGCCATGCGGGTGGTCTGAAGTGACGAGCTGCAGTACCTGGTCAGGGTGGTCCCGGGCGCGTTGACCCCGGCTAGGATGCTGATCGCCCGACCCAGGTTGAATCCCGACTCGCCCCCGGGCAGCCCGCAGCCACAGATGACGTCCTCGATCTGAGTGCGCTCGAGCTGGGGCAGGCGCGCCAGCACCTGACTCAGGATGAAGGCGCCCAGGTCGTCGGGCCGGAAGTCGACCAAAGAGCCCTTGCCCGCCCGGCCGATGGGAGAACGACCCGCCGCCACGATCACTGCTTCCGCCATGACGGAACTCCTTTAAATTGTCCGGAGCGCCGCATCGGTGGCACCTGGTTCCCGAGCGCCCAGGGACGCCGCCACTCGTCCGGAATCTGGTCTCAGGCGGCGTTCACCCCGATCAGCGGTGCCGAGCTCGCTGGCCGGTGAATCCTGAGGGCAGGATTCGAATCCCTTTATCCACCGTCTCGATCGACTGGTCCGCCAACGACCACATCGGCTGGTAGCTCGGCGACAGCAGGCCCGAGCGGGCCTGGGCGCGGCCAACCGGACGATGTAGGCGGGACCTGGCGGCTCCGGCCGCCACCGGCTCGAGGTTGACCTGAGTTGCCACGACTTGAGTTTACCCAGCCACGATCCGGCCCAACAGCAGCACAACTCCCGCGGCGACCAGACAGACCGCGGCCCAGTTCAGCAACTGGCCCTTGCGCTGGATCTGAACCCGATTGCGCTCGAGCGCCCGGAGCACGCCCGGGAGGGCGACCTCCTTCATGAAATCCGGGTCGTCGCCCGCGAACTGGGCCAGCCAACTCGGATCGGGCGCGGTGCTCCACTTGGAGGCCCGAGATGCCCACGCCGAAAGCGCCACCGCCAGCACCACCACCGCGGCGATGGCCGCCCGCCAGGGCACGGTCTCCTTGGCGAGCGCGGTGATCCCGGCCAGGGCCAGCGCGCCGGCGACCACCCCGCCCAGCCGGGTGTTCAGCCCGTCGACATCGCCCAGCTGCGCCGTGAGCGCAGCCGAGGCCACGTCAAAGGCCAATCCCACCCCGGGCGCGCTGGCCCGCCGAGGCGCGGGACGACGTCGGCCGGGAGATGTGCTGGAGGGCTTGGGGAGAGCCGGCGCAGCCTGGTCGGCCAGGGCGCTGGAGACCGGTTCTTCGGTGTCCATCGCCTCATCCTAGGTGAGCTGCCGACCGCTGCCATACGGCGAATGCTCTGGCTGTGATTTTGGTCCCGACGGAGCGGGCTCGGGAAGCCGGAGACCATGTCCACGTCCGGGGCCCGTCACCCCTCGCCGGGCCCGAGCCTTCGCCGCCTGTGGTACCCTGGGATCGTCCTTCGCCGTTTGTGATGGACCGTTCGCCGCCGCTAGCCTCGCGAGCCGGCCGATCGATAAGGCTCGCGAGGAGGGCCGCGCTGCGGCACGGGAGATTGCAGATGCCGATCGGAACAATCAAGTCGATCAACGAGCGTGGATTCGGATTCTTGGCCGCCGAGGA
>DATKSI010000032.1:0-5133 GCA_035531715.1 Candidatus Micrarchaeaceae archaeon | reverse complement strand
CCTTCGACGGGTACGGCGGTCGCAGGGAAGGTGTCGGTGCCCAGCTCCACGGTCACCGCCGGCTGCTGGACCAGGTTGTGGTACCAACCGGGGCTCACCGGCGCCCCTCCCTTGGTGGCGAAGACGAACCGACGCCCTTCGAGTTCCAGGTACATGAGCGCGTTGACCCGCTCCTGGCCACTCCTGGCCCCGGTGGTGTGAAGCAGGAGGACGGGAGCTCCCTGGAAGTTGCCGCCGACCCGGCCCTGGTTGGCGCGAAATTCGTCAATGACCTGGGTGTTGAAGTCGTTGCGGTTGACGCTCATGGCCTACCTCGCGATGGTCTGGACAACTGGCTGGATGCTAGCACCCACCTCGCGCGCCCTCACGCCGGCTCGGCGCCGCCGGAGGACACCCCGGGCTCTCCTCCCATCCGGAGTCCGTGCGAAGTCACCCGGCACCTTTCGGCTGGACCAGCCGGGGCGAGGTTGGCAGCGGGGACCCCCAAGCGCCGGACAACCCTTCTCTGGGATCGGCCAGGAACTCGGGGGTCAAGGCCAAGGGAGGAGAACCCGGGAGCGATTCAGTCGCGGGCCCTGGTCCACCAGGCCGGCCGATTCTCGGTTGCCATGCCCCCGCTGGAGACGTACTCAAACTCAATCCCGTGATCTCGCAAGGTATCCAAAACCGGTTCCAGCCTGGGGGCTTCGAGCACCCAGAGCACGCCCCCCGTGGTCCGGTTATCCACCACTGCGAATCCTTCGTCGCGGAGGAACGACGCGGCGGTGTAAGTCCCGGGCGAAACTCCGTCCACCCGCCGGGTCGGCCGCGGCCGGGGGGACTGGTCGGCCGGCTCCCGCGTCCTCGACCAGGGGCGGGATCGAGCGGATGGCGCGGCGTGGCCCGCTCGCCAGGCGGAGCGCAACGATTCGTCATATTCGCTGCGCGCGCTCGGGTCTCCGAGGGTGCGGAAGGCATTGTTGATGGCCGCCATGCGCGCCTGAGCGGCGGCGCCGATGTTGCGATCCGGATGCCATTTTTGGGCTTGAATGCGACGGCACCGCTTCAGGTCTTCGGCAGATGCTTCCAGAGGCGCGCCCAAGATTGCGTAGAGGTCATCCCCATCGACTCCGTCCGAGAAGCGCACCTAGTCAGTCTGAAGGTTAGGCGAGTTGCCACTCCGAACGGTGGAGACACTATTCGGCAACGCTTGGCGCCTGTGGGGGCCCTTGGCCCAAGGTCGCCGCGACGGTTGACGCGTGATCCGGCACCAAGCTAAGGCGGCAGGACACCCAGTCCTCAGCGTGACCGGGGAACCGCGACCTCCGCTTTGCGGCCGGACCGGACCGCCGCTCGGCCACCGAGAATTGGCGGCGGCTCTCGGGTGGCTGCGGGCAAGGCGATCGGTGGGACAGCGACCAGACGCTGGCAGAATGGCACCGGTGAGGCTGCCTTCGGGCTCCAGGCCAACGCTTTTCGTCGGCTGTGAGCCGAACGTGCTCTGCGATGGCGCGGGCTGGATCCAGAACCTGGGGTCCGAGGCGCGCCGGGTGGCCCCGCCGGACGTCCTGACGGTCGAGCTGGAGGGGCGCACCCTGCCGGGCTTGGGCGATGCCCACCTCCATCTGGATGAGCTGGTGCTGCTCCGAATGGGTCTCGACCTGCGGCAAACCTCGTCCATGAAGGAGGTGCTGGAGCTGGTCCGGGCAGCCGCCGGTTCCACTCCCCCGGGCCAGTGGATTGTGGGCGGGGGCTGGAATTACAGCAGCTGGCCGACCCCGGAGCTGCCGACCCGTTACGAGTTGGACGAGTGGGCTGGAGACAGACCGGTGCTGCTGGCCAGCAAGGACGAACACTCGGTCTGGGTTAACAGCCTGGCGCTGCGGCTGGCCGGGATCGGTCGAGCGACCCCCGACCCCAAGGATGGGGTGATCCTGCGGGAAGCTGGCGGCGAGCCCACCGGGATCCTTCGCGAAGCCCGGCAGCTTTTCTCAGGCTTGCTGCCCCGGCCGGAGCCGGCCCGGTATCTGGAGCTGCTGGCGGAGGTCCTCAGCGACCTGTCCCAGCTCGGCCTGTGCACCGTCCACGCCATGGATCCGCCGCAGACCCTGTTTGCCCTGCAGCGGCTCCGGCGGGCGAACCGCTTGCCCCTGCGGGTGGTGGTCAACCTGCCCCAGGCCCAGCTCGGGGCCGCAGCGGAGTTGGGGATCAGCTCCGGTTGGGGCGACTCGAACCTCCGCGTCTGGGGGGTCAAGGCGTTCTTGGACGGGTCCCTGGGCAGCCGGACGGCGGAGATGCTCGACGGGTCGGGGGTGGCCCGCATCCAGGACCCCGAATTGGAGGAGCTGATCCAGCGTTGCCGGGCGAACGAGCTCAACCTCTGCCTGCACGCAATCGGCGATGGGGCGGTGCACCGGGCGCTGGTGGCGCTGGAGCGCCATCGCTCCGCCTTTCCGGGATGGCGACCGCGAATCGAGCATGCCCAGTGCGTCGACCCGGCGGACATCCCCCGTTTCCGGAACAGCGGCGCGGTGGCCTCGATGCAGCCAATCCATGCTCCCGCCGACCGGGAGATGGCCGATTCCATCTGGGCTGAGAAGGCAGGCCACGCCTACGCCTGGGGCCGCCTGGCCCAGGCCGGGGTGCCGCTGGCCTTCGGCTCGGACGCCCCGGTGGAGTCGGCCGACCCCCTTCTGGGAATGGAGGCCGCGACCAGGTGGCGCTCCGAGGTCGGGTGGTACCCGGAGCTTGCCCTGAGCGAAGAGCGCGCCCTCAAGGCATACACCGAAGGGGTCGCCTTCGCGGCCGGGATGGAGGGGGAGCTGGGGAAGCTGGCAAGGGGTCATCGCGGCGATCTCACGGTCGTGAACCAGGGCCAGGTGACTGCGACCGTGGTGCAGGGTCGGCTGATCTACCAAGGTTCGGGCTAGGGGGGTCCCCAGCCCAGCTGGAGCTACGCCGCCAAGCAGGGCGCCGTCAACCTGATCAACCGACCCGATGGTCGGAGTCGGCCCCGGTCACCTCCGAACTGGACGAGCAGGTTGATCTGGGTCGCGTTGTTCGGATGCGCCTGGTCCGACTCAAGGCGAGGTCGGGCGACCTCGCTCCTCTGCCAGCCTCCGCGACCTCTTCCCGATCCCGACGATCACAGGTGGTCCGTCGCGGTCAAGCCCACCGGCTCGCATCGTCCGACGCGATCTTGAGTTGGACTCGCCGGTCCGAATCAGTTACCGTGCGGACCAGCTGGGTTGTGGGGCGGGCCCAGGGGGACCGGTCAAACAAGGAGGGAGAGATGCGTATCTCAACGCTGAAGCACAGAAAGGTGACGGTCGGAGCTAGCTTGGCCGCGCTGGGATCGCTTCTCCTGCTCGCTCTAGCCTCGTCGACCACCCTGGTCAGCGCGGCCGCGCCGAGTACCGTCTACTACCAGGTCAACCCGATCGCGAGGCTGGCCCTGGCGACGCCCCGGGCAACCGCTGGGGGGTTCCCTACGCCGAGCGAATGTGTGGCGGCCGTCGGACTGGCCTGCTACGGCCCGCAAGATTTCCGGACTGGCTACAACGTGCCCAGCACCGCCACCGGAGCGGGCCAGACGATCGTCATCGTGGACGCTTATGGCAGCCCGACGATCCGCGCTGATCTGGCGATTTACGACCAAGAGTTCGGGCTACCCACGGCCAATCTCAACATCTACTATCCGGAAGGGCAGCCCACCTACAACCCGCTCCAGCACCATCAGGAGACCAGTTGGGCCGAGGAGACCAGCCTGGATGTGGAGCAGTCGCACGGCCTGGCTCCCCTCGCCACGATCGACCTGGTGGTCGCCCCCAACAACACGGGCAACGCGCTCAACAACGCCGAGGCGTTTGCGGTGGACAACCATCTGGGCAATGTCATGAGCATGAGCTTCGGAGCTCCCGAAGCTCTGTTCCATGGCAATAACAACCAGCTGATGCAGGCGAACGCGATCTATCAGCAGGCCGCCAACCAAGGCATGAGCGTATTCGCCTCGTCGGGGGACAGCGGGGCCACCGAGGGCACCGGGGTCTCCACCGCGCTGTTCCCGGCATCCGATCCTCTGGTTACCTCAGTCGGAGGAACCAACCTGTTCCTCACCGACTCCGGAACCTATCAATCGGAGACCACCTGGAACGACAGCATCAGCACGGACTGTCCGTTTGGCTGCGCTTATGGCCCATTCGGTGCGACCGGTGGAGCGCCCAGCGTGCTCTTCTCGACGCCCACCTATCAGTCGGGGGACGGCAGTGGGTTCGGCACGCGCACGACCTCGGACGTCTCGTTCAACGCCTCGGTCTACACGGCCACGATGATCTACCTGGGCTTCCTCGGCGCGGGCAACGATGGCTTCTACTTCTTCGGTGGCACCAGCGAGGGCTCTCCCTCCTGGGCGGCGATCACCGCCATGGCTGATCAGGCGGCCGGCCACGGATTGGGGCAGCTCAATCCGACGCTCTACGCCATCTCCTCCCACCCCGCCACTTACGCAGCGGACTTCCACAACATCTACGGACCCGGCCAGAACAACGCCTTCCCGAGTGGGGTTGGTAATTATCCCGCGACTGAGCCCGGCTACAACCTGCCGACTGGACTCGGGTCACCGGACGTAGCCCACCTGATCACTTCGCTCGTAGGCGCCCACATCTGAGTAAGCGCGGTTTGCGCCCAGCGTCCTCCCACGAGGACGCTGGGCCTGCCGCGGTCCGCTTGGTCGCGTCGGGTTCGCCTTGAGTTCAAGTGCGGTCAGCGGGCGAAGTCCCCGGGGATTCGTGGCTCTGCGCGTCCAGGATGCCCTCAACGATCTCCCCAACCGGCGCGGGGACTGACCTCAGCGAGGGACGGAAGAACCTTCCCGTGAATCCGGTGGGAGATCAGCCCCTGTCATCAGGGGATAACTACCTTGGACCGGGCGCGCCGGGAACTTCTCCCGAGATGGCCGCCCAAGCCGCGCTGGGCCCTAGCCGTTGGCGATTGGACCGGCAACCTCCTCTAGCCGAGCGGAGCGGCGCATGAAGTCCGCGGCGCTTCCAGAGCCGACCGGAACCTCACCCGGCTCCTGGTCGCGACAGCTTCGAGTGCAGTTGCAACAGCTCCGTCATCAGAGAACCGGACTCTCCTAGGGCACGCTCGTGATCG
>DATKSI010000031.1:0-203621 GCA_035531715.1 Candidatus Micrarchaeaceae archaeon | reverse complement strand
CGAAGTGCTCGCGGGCGCCACCGTTCCCGTGGCCGTTGAGGGCCTCGAGGAACGACATCGCTTCAGTTGCCTCGGGCACCACCAGGTGGAGGTGCTGGAGGGTCAGGGTTGGGGGCGTCAGGGCGCCACTTCCTCCGGTCGGACCTTGCGTTGGGAACTAGCCTGGAACAGGCTGAGCTGTATCGGTCTCCTTGCCTGAGGCCGAGGCCTCAAGCACGAGGCCTGCTGGCGATCGGCCCTACCGCAGCTGCAGCGGGCCGTCGTGCATGGCGAAAGATAACGCGAATTGACCCCCGCCGTGCAACCGAGCTGCACTTTGGGGGTCGGCGGACTTTCGGGAGGCCGGTGCCGGACTGCTAAAATTGGGTGTGGCTTCCGTAAGGCTGAGGTCCCGGAACCGCCCTCCACGTGATGGTGGAGCGCCCCGCCAGCGCCCCGGTCGCTGCGCACTTCGCCAAGAGGAGCGATTTGGTAGAGCCTGACCCCGAATTGTGGCTTCCCATGCAGCCGGAGGGGGACCCACCGACCCCTGAACCGAAGCCGGGCCGCAAGGGCAGGGCGCCAAAGTCCGGGGGCAACGGCTACTCCGCTGAGCAGATCCAGGTCCTCGAGGGACTGGATCCGGTTCGCCGCCGCCCCGGAATGTACATCGGCTCCACCGACGTCCACGGACTCCACCACCTGGTCTACGAGATCATCGACAACTCCGTCGACGAAGCGCTGGCCGGGGAGTGCACGAACGTCGAGGTCAGGCTTTCGCCGGACGGGTCATGCCTGGTCAGCGACGATGGGCGAGGCATTCCGGTCGACATCCACCAGCCGACCGGCCTGCCGGCGCTAGAGGTCGTGATGACCAAGCTGCACGCCGGCGGCAAGTTTGGGGGGGGCGGCTACAAGGTCTCGGGTGGGCTCCACGGCGTCGGCCTGTCCGTGGTGAACGCTCTCTCCGAAAGGATCGAGGTGGTCGTCTATCGAGACAAGCGGATCTTTCGGCAGGAGTACTCCCGCGGCATTCCCATGAACCAACTCCGCAGCGAGTCCGACACCAAGTCCGGACGCCGCGGCACCACCATCCGGTTTTGGCCGGACCCCCAGATTTTCACCGACACCCAGGAGTTCAATCGGGAGACGATCCTGACCCGGTTGCGGGAGCTCGCCTTCCTCAACAAGCGGGTGCTGTTCCGGCTGATCGACGAGCGCCAGATGCCGTTCGCCGAGTCCAACTTCTACTTCGAAGGCGGCATCGAGGCCTTCGTCCACCACCTCAATCGCGGCAAGGGTTCGGTCCAAGCGCGGCCGATGTACATCGAACGCGAGATTGAGGGCAGCACGGTGGAGGTCTCGATCCAGTACAACAGCGGATTCGCTGAGCATGTGTTGGCGTACGCCAACAACATCAACACCGTCGAGGGTGGTAGTCACCTGACCGGATTCCGCACCGCGCTCACCGCCACCCTAAACCGCTACGCCCGCAAGGCCTCCATCCTCAAGGACGGGGACGGCAACCTGACCGGGGAGGATGTCCGCGAGGGGTTGACCGCCGTGCTCAGCGTCAAGCTGCAGGAACCTCAGTTCGAGGGCCAAACCAAAACCAAGCTGGGCAACTCGGAGATTGCCGGCCAGGTCTCCACGGTGGTGTCGGACGCGCTCAATCAGTACCTGGAGGAGAACCCCGGAGACGCCAAGCGGATCATCGAGAAATCGCTGACCGCGGCGCGGGCGCGGGCGGCGGCGGTCAGGGCCCGCGAACTGGTCCAGCGCAAATCGCTCTTGGAGTCAGCCACCCTACCCGGGAAGCTGGCCGACTGCTCGGAGCGGGATCCTGAGCTCTGCGAGCTGTTCATCGTCGAGGGAGAGAGCGCCGGGGGAACCGCCAAGGGGGGTAGGGATCGCCGCTACCAGGCGATCCTGCCGCTGCGCGGCAAGATCCTCAACGTCGAGAAGGCCCGCGAGGACAAGATTCTGCAGCATGAGGAGATCCGTAATCTCATCACCGCCCTGGGAACTGGAGTGGGCGAGAAGTTCGACCTGGAGCGGTTGCGCTACAACCGGGTGGTCCTGATGGCCGACGCCGATGAGGACGGCTCCCACATCCGTACGTTGTTGCTCACCTTCTTCTGGCGGTACCTGCAACCAGTGATCAACGAGGGCCACCTGTTCATCGCCCAGCCACCACTCTTCCGCATCGAGGGGTCCCGCAAGCGGCTCGTCTGGTGTTACAGCGAGGAGGAGTTTCGCCTGGCCCTCAAGGAGATGGGTGAGAAGAGCAAGGTGCAGCGCTACAAGGGGCTGGGCGAGATGACTGCTGACCAGCTCTGGGAGACGACGCTGGACCCCGAACATCGGGTCCTGCTCAAGGTGGAAGTCGAGGACGCGCTTCGGGCTGACGACATATTCGACCGACTGATGGGGGTGGCGGTGGAGCCGCGCAAGCGCTTCATCCAGTCCCATGCCAAAACGGTCCGGAACCTGGATATTTGAGTTCCACCTCTCCGGCGGTGGCGGTTGATGCGATGGGCGGGGATCGAGCGCCGGAGGCGCTGGTCGCGGGAAGTATCAGCGCGCTCCGGGAGGAGCGGGACCTGCGGCTGATCCTGGTCGGTAGACCCGATCGGCTCACCCCCTTGCTCGGGGTAGGGAGCGATGTCGGCGACCGGCTCACGCTGCAGGAGTCGGAGGGCGCCATTCCCATGGAAGCCCACCCCGCCCAGTCGGTGCGGAACCACCCTCGCTCCAGCATCGTGATGGCGGTCGATCTGGTCGGCACGGGGCGGGCCGACGCCTGCTTCAGCGCGGGCCATAGCGGTGCCACCATGACCGCCGCCTTGCTGCGGCTGCAGCGCCTCCCCGGAGTGGCCCGACCGGCGATCGGCACCGTCTTCCCCTCCCGAACCGGGAATACCCTGCTGGTGGACGCTGGCGCCCAGGTCGAGTGCCGTCCGGAGTGGCTGGCCCAGTTCGCCCAGATGGGAAGCGAGTATGTGCACCGCGTGCTGGGGGTCAAGTCGCCCCGGGTAGGGCTGCTCAGCAACGGTGAGGAGACCTCCAAAGGCAATGCCCTGGTCCAGTCAGCGCACGGGTTGATCTCCGGGCTGGACCTGAACTACCTGGGCCCCGTCGAAGGCACCGACCTGGTCTCCGGAAAGGTCGATGTAGTAGTCGCCGACGGTTTCGTCGGCAACGTTGCCCTGAAGACCGCAGAGGGAGTTGCCGACGCAATCATGGCCGCGCTCCGGCAGGAGGCGAGCTCGGGCCTGCGCTCGCGCCTGGGCGCGTTTCTGCTGCTACCAGGACTGCGCCGGCTGCGTCAGCGGCTGGATTGGAGTCAGGTTGGCGGGGCTCCCCTCCTCGGCGTGGGTGGACTGGTCTTCATCGGTCATGGTCGCTCCGACGCTCACGCCGTCAGCAGTGCACTCCGGGTGGCCGCGGCCGCCGTGCGCTCGGGTCTCGCGGAGGCGTGGCAATCGGCGATCGAACAGCCCGCTCCCGCGCCGGTGCCGGGGCGCTAGCGGTGGCCGTCGACCAGGGCGGAGGCCGGGTTGGAGGGGTGCGCGGGGTAGAGCTCGTCCAGGAGATGCGCGAGTCGTACCTGGTCTACGCCATGAGCGTGATCGTCGCCCGGGCGCTGCCGGACGTGCGCGACGGTCTCAAGCCAGTCCAGCGCCGAATCCTGTACGCCATGCAGGACCAGGGCATGACCCCGGGAGCGAGCCACCAGAAATGCGCGGCCATCGTGGGCGAGGTCCTCAAGAACTACCACCCCCACGGCGACATCTCGGTGTACGACACCCTGGTCCGGCTGGCCCAGCCCTGGGTGATGCGCTATCCCCTGGTCGACGGACAGGGCAACTTCGGCTCCCCGGAGGGCGACCCCGCAGCCGCCTATCGGTACACCGAGTCCCGCATGACCGCGATCGCCGCGGAGATGTTGGCTGACATTGAGAAGGACACAGTCGATTTCGTCGACAACTACGCCGCCACCAAGCAGGAGCCCGCCGTCCTGCCGGCGGCCATGCCCAACCTACTGGTAAACGGGGCTTCGGGCATCGCCGTCGGAATGGCCACCAGCATTCCGCCTCACAACCTCACCGAGGTGTGCAATGGCCTGGTGCATCTGATCGACAACCCGGATTCCACCACCGAGGAGCTGATGAAGCTGATCCCGGGGCCGGACTTCCCCACCGGAGGCATCATCTACGCCCGCGATCTCGCCCAGGTCTATGGGACCGGTCACGGCCGCGTCGTGCAGCGGGCCAGGGTCATCTTCGAAGAGTCCAAGGCGGGCCGCGAGCAGATCATCGTGACGGAACTGCCGTATCAGGTGAACCCGAGCCGAGTCCTTCAGACGATCGCGGAACTCGTCAACGAGCGCAAGTTGGACGGTATTGCCGACCTGCGCAATGAGACCGGTCGACGCGAGGGGACGCGGCTGGTGATCGAGCTTAAGCGCGATGCGCGTCCCTACACGGTGCTGAACAATCTCTACAAGCACACCCAGCTGCAATCCACTTTCTCCTGCATCTTGCTGGCTTTGGTGGATGGGCAGCCACAGATCCTGTCTCTTCGCAACATCCTCCACCACTATCTGGAATACCGCCGGACGGTGGTCGAGCGTCGCACCCGACACGATCTGGAGCGAGCCCGCGAGCGAGCTCACATCGTGGAAGGGTTGCGCATCTGCCTGCAAAACCTCGACGAGGTGATCAAGCTGATTCGGGCTGCTCCTGACGAGGCGACCGCGCAGCGGCAACTGGAGGAGCGCTTCAGTCTGAGCGATCGCCAGAGCAAGGCGATCGTGGACATGCGCCTAGGTCGGCTGACTCGGCTCGAGCGCGACAAGCTGGAGACAGAGCACGCTGAGTTGATGGAGCGAATTGCGGCGTTGGCGGGGATCCTGGAAACCCGCGAGCGGTTGATGGGAGTCGTGCGGGAGGAGATCCTCCAACTGCGCAAGAAGTTTGGTGATGAGCGCCGGACGGAGATCACCTACGGAGATATCGAGCTGAACGAAGAGGACCTGATTCCCCGGGAACAGGTGGTGGTGACGCTGACCCACCGGGGCTACATCAAACGCACCCCTACCACCGACTATCGCTCCCAGCAACGCGGGGGCAAGGGAGTGATGGGTGCCAAGCGAGTCGGCGAGGAGGATTACGTGGAGCACCTCCAGGTGGCCTCGACCCACTCGGACATGCTCTTTTTCACGAATCGCGGGAGGGTTTTTCGGCTGCGCACCCATGAGGTGCCCGATGTCTCGAGACAGGCCAAGGGGACCGCGGTGATCAATCTCGTGGAGCTCGATCAGGGCGAACGGGTGACTTCGATGCTGTCCGTGGATGCGTACTCCGACGAGACCTACATGGTCATGGCGACCCTGCATGGGCACATCAAGAAGACCCCGGCGGCGGCCTATGCGTCGGTGCGGCGCAACGGCCTGATTGCGATGAACCTGAGCGAGGGAGACGAGCTGAATTGGGTTCGCATCAGCACCGGTGGAGACGAGATTCTGCTGGTGACTCGGCGGGGAAAAGCATTGCGGTTCAGCGAAAAGCAGGTGCGACCCATGGGTCGCGACACCATGGGAGTTACCGCGGTCCGCTTGCGGGGCGAGGATCTGGTGGCCGGGGCGGACATCGTGCGACCTGAGGGCCATGTGCTGGTGGTGACCCAGAACGGGTTCGGAAAGCTGACTCCGGTCTCCGATTACCCGGTGAAGAGCCGGGCCATCCAGGGCGTCTATACCCTGGACCAGCACGCTATCTCCAAAGTCGGGGAGATAGTGGGCATGAAAATCGTCGAGGAACTCTCCGACGAACTGATGCTGATCAGCACTCGGGGTCAGATCATTCGCATCCCCTTGGAGGGGGTGCGGATCTCCAGCCGGCAGACCCGCGGAGTGATCCTGATGCGCCTCGATGAGGGCGACCTGGTGGGATCGATCGCGGGCGTGGCTCCTCCCGGCGACCTCGAGGAGGCCTAGGGTTCTCCGCGGCTGAGCCAGGCGGGAGGCGGTAGGCCACCCTGAGCCACATACTTTTCCAACTGACCCACCTTCCGGCGGTGGGCATCTACGGATTCCTCCTGTTCTGGCTGGCCGCCGAGTCGGTGGGGGTTCCCCTTCCGGACGAGGCGGTGCTGCTCACCGTGGGCTTTCTAGCCCATGAGGGGACCGTCCAACTGGTGCCGGCGATGGCCTGCGCGGCAACGGGGGCGGTGATTGGCTCCTCCGTCTCGTACACCATCGGGCTGCGACTGGGCCGACCCGTGGTCGCCCGGGTCGCGGCGCGGGTCGGCATCAAGGGCGGCCGACTGGAGAGCGCCGAGAGCTGGATGCGGCGGCGCGGAGGGGTGGGAGTCTTCCTAACCCGGGTACTCCCGATCGCCCGCAACGTGGCGTCCTATGCGGCAGGTATCGCCGGTATCCCTCCCAAAGTGTTCTATCCCGCCATGGTGGGAGGCTCGGTGCTCTGGTGCGTCACCGTGCTCACGATCGGGGAACTCGTCGGTTCTCACTACCGGGACATTCTGCGGGTGGGTGGGCGGGCCTTTGTGATCGCCGTGGTGGTAGCGGTCATCGGAGCTCTCGGCTGGCTGGTCTGGAACTGGTTTCGGCGCCGCCGCTCTCCGGCCGGGCGCTAGCGCCGTCGGCGGCTACCGGGTCAGACCGCAACCGCCTCGGCCCCCGATCAGGAGATATCGGTCCGGCCGGCCGGTACGTCTTGAGGGAGAGCTGCCCGGATCAGAATCAAACGGCAGTGGGCGTGGTTCAGCAGGTCGGTGCCGGTTCTCCCGAGATTGAACTCTCCAAATCTCGCCTTGGTGCCGACTCCCACGACCATCAGGTCGGCATCCCACCGGCGGGCCTCGTCAACGATCGCCGGCCCTGCCTCCCGGGCCTGGAGCACAGTGGTCTGCACCTTGGAATCAAGTTTCGCGGCCAGCTCCTCCATGTCCACCAGCACCTCCTCCGCCCGACCGAGCTCTCCTCCCAGGCTGGCGGACAGGGGGAGGTTGCGGGCCACTTCCAGCACGGTGAGCACCAGGATGTCTGCCTTGGCAGGACGAGCCAACCGACACGCGGCCTTCAAAGCGTCTTTGTCCACGAGCTCACCCCGTACCGGGACGGCGATCCGCCGCGGCCAGAGGATCCCCGCGTGGTCCTCGGCCGGCGCACCCATCGGTCGGGCGCGGAATATCCTCGAGGCCATGGGGAGTAATTGTCGCCCCTCCGGGCCGCTCCAGTCTGCCCGGCCGCGCACTCCGGTTGCCCCCGGTCCAGGCGCCCGTGGGAGCGCGCCTTGATCCTGGAGCAACGGTCCCCATTATTGAACTGGCCAAGGGCGGGCTCTTGCGGGAAGGGAGAAGTTGGCCGAGCTGGGCGGCCAACCTAGTCTCCGATCGGGGATATACTCGGGACAGTGAAGGTGGTGATCGTCGGGTGCGGCCGCGTCGGTTCAACCCTAGCCCGAGACCTCGCCAAGGCGGGCCACGACGTGAGCATCGTCGACGTCTCCCGGCGGGCGTTCGATCGACTGGGAGACGACTTCTCAGGTCAGGTGGTGTTGGGTACGGGCATTGATCAGGAAGTGCTGGAACTTGCCGGCGCCGAGCACGCTGACTGCTTCATCTCGGTGACCAATGGGGACAACCGCAATATCATGTCGGCCCAGGTCGCCAAGGAGATATTCAAGATTCCTCGGGTCATGACCCGCATCTACGACCCGATCCGGGAGCGCGTGTACCGGGATATGGGGCTGTACACCTTCTGTCCCACGGTGGTGGGTGCAGCCATCGCCCGCACCTTCTTCGAGGGCGGCCAGGAGGAGGCCGATCGAGCGCGCCACGCCGTGGCGGCTTCGGGGGCGTCGGGCGGTGCCTGAGAGACCCGCCTACATCATCGTGATCGGCGCCGGCAAGGTCGGCTTCTACCTCACTCGCCATCTGCTCGAGGGTGGCTATGAGGTGGCCTTGATCGAAAAGGACCCGGCGCGGGCAAGTCTGGTCGCGGCCCAGCTGGGCAGTTGCGCCAGCCTTGTGGGTGACGGCGACGAGATGTCCTTTCTCGCCACCAGTGGCATTGAGCGAGCCGATGTGGTGGCCGCAGTGACGGGGGATGATGAGGACAATCTGATCGCCTGCCAACTGGCCAAACGGCAGTTCCGAGTGCCCCGGACGATCGCCCGGGTAAATAACCCCCGGAACGTGCAGCTTTTCCACCAGCTGGGGGTGGATGTTGCGGTATCGGCAACTGAACTGATCCTGGGGGTCATCGAAAGTGGACTAGCCAGCCATGGAGACGTGCTGCAGATCCCCATGGGTGGCAGCGAGGCGTCATTGGTGCGAGTAACCGTGCCCGTGGGAGGGGCGGTGGGAAGACGGGCGAGCGAGATCAGCGATCTGACCACGGAGCGGCTCCTCCTGATCGTGCGTGACGGTCACGAGGTCCCCCCCGAGACGCCACTCCAGGCGGGAGATCAGATCGTGCTCTTCACCAAGCGCCCGGCCTCAGACTTCATGCTGGAGGTGCCGGAGCTGCTGTCGCCGGCCTTGCGCTGAGAGTCTCTTTCCCCAGTTCCCCGTAGCGCTCCCACAGGAGCCCGACCGCCTGCATGCCTCGGAAGAGCTGATTCAGCACCACCCGTTCATTGGGGGCGTGGATGCGATCTCCGGGCAGCCCCACGCCCAGCAAGACGCAGGGCACCCCGAGCTCCTCGGCGAGCGCGACCACCGGCGGGATGCTGCCTCCCTCCCGGATGTAGCGCGTGGTATCGCCCCAGATCTCTTCCAGAACCGTGGCGGCGGCACTAACCGCCGGGTGGTGCGACGGGGTGAGAACCCAGCGCCCGGTGGAGATGGTCTCAAATTCAATCCGGACTCCGGCCGGCGCGATCTGGCGCAGGAAGGCTTCCACCAGCTCGGTCACCCGGTCGGCGTCTTGGTTGGGCACCAGTCGAGAAGACAGCTTGGCGGCGGCTCGAGCCGGGATCACGGTCTTGGCGCCCGCGCCCTGGTAGCCGCCCCAAATTCCACATAGCTCGAGGGTGGGCCGGACGGTTCGGCGCTCGGCGGTGCTGAAACCGGACTCTCCCCCGAGCACCAGGTCGGACTCAGCCACGAAGGCCCGTTCATCGAAGGGAATTGCCGCGATTCCGCTCCGCTCCGCGGCGCCCAGCTCCACCACCTCGGCGTAGAAGCCAGGCACGGCCACCCGGCCATCCCGATCGTGCAGCTTCGCCAGCATCTCCGCCAGGACCGTGATCGGATTGAGCACGGCTCCGCCGTAAACCCCGGAATGGAGGTCCGTCGAGGCGGTCTCGACGCGCAGCTCCCAGTAGGCCAGACCCCGCAGACCGACGGTCAAGGCGGGAACGTCCTCACCCGGCATACCGGTGTCGGAGATGACCGCGACATCGGCCTGCAAGCGGTCGTGATGCTCGACGAGCAGCTCCCGAAAGTGCTCTGAACCATCCTCCTCCTCGCCTTCAGCGATGAGTTTGAGGTTTATGGGCAACCTTCCTCGCGCGCCCAGGTAGCCCCGGAGTGCCTCGAGGTGCATGACCAGATGGCCCTTGTCGTCAGCTGTCCCTCGGCCGAGCAGCTGACCATCTCGTTCGAGCGCCTCGAACGGCGCCCGATCCCACTCCTGCACCGGATCTACTGGCTGGACGTCGTGGTGCCCGTAGACCAGGATGGTGGGCAGGAGCGGGTCCTCGATCCGCTCCGCGAACACGGCCGGGTTTCCCGCCGTGTTCCAGACCTCGGCCACGGTGAATCCCGCGTCGAGTGCCGCCCGACGCAGGAACTCCGCAGAGCGCCGGACATCGGCAGCATGCTCGGGGTCAGTGCTAATCGATGGAATGGCTACCCAACGGGTGAGGGATTCGACCAGAGATCGCTCCCTGCCGTGGATGGCCGTCGCTAGATCGTCCGCCGGGCTCACCAGCCCCGGGCCATCGCCGAAGCGAGGCCCGGGCCGAGTGAGAGGGCCCTCAGGCCGCCTTCCCGATCTTGAAGATCTTGGTTCCGCACACGGGGCAGGTTCCGGTGGTTGCCGGCTTGCCGTTCTTCAGTTGGGTGGGCTGGGGATTCGAAATCTCCCGCGCCGTCTTGCACTTCATGCAAAAGCCGGTAACGGCCATCTTGGTTCCCCTCCGCTGGAAGTAGAGCCCGAACTCGGAAGCAGGGCGATCAGCCGCATTGTATTCACCGACTCGACTTCCCGCAACCTCAAACGCATATCTGGTCCGGTTCCGGGGCCCAGGTGGGATCCCCAAGGACCCGTGGCGGAAGTCAGTTCAGCTTCCTTCGGCTTGAGATCGCGCCTGCCGCTCCAGCCAGCCGAAGAGTCCGGCCGCATTGGAGCTGAGCCCGTTCAGGGCGCTGGCCGCCTGGCTCCGGCCAGGATCTCCATCGCCGCCGGGTGCCAACCGCGCCCTCAGCGCCTGCTCGATGTGATCTAGCTGGGGCAGTTCGCGGTAGGCGTCCTGGGCCACCGTGGCCCAGCGTCTGAGCGTCTCTTCGGCCTCGCGAAGGACCTCCTCGGGGGGGCCGGCGGACCCATAGTGAGTCAGGATCACCTGCTGCGGGCGGAGTTCCAGAAATCGATGCAGGGAGCCGACTGCCAACTCCAAGTCGAAGTCGTCGGGTGGGGTGGCCGGGCGAAGCGGGCCGGCCCCCGGCAGCCTGACCCCGACCGCGTCGCCGACCAACAGCACCCCGGAATCGGCCTCCAACACGCCGATGTGATGCTTGGCGTGCCCGGGCGAGTGGACCACGACCAGCTGCCGGCCCCGACCGAGGTCGACCAGGTCGCCGTCCTCGGCGGCGACCAGCCGGTCGGAATCGACCGCGGTCATCCGCCCGTAGAGCGAGTCCAGTCTGGCGCCATAGACCTGGGCGGAGGCGGCGATAAGCCGAGTGGGGTCGGCCAGATGGCGCAGTCCCTTGGGGTGGCAGAGGATCTGGGCCCGGGGGAATTGCTGGGCGATCTCGCCCACTGCGCCCGCGTGATCTAAGTGAATGTGGGTGAGGACAACCCAGGCGAGGTCATCGGGCCCAAGTCCGTGGCGGCTCAGTCCCTCGATGACCTGACCGACATCGCGCTGAGGGCCGGTTTCCACCAGGCAGGGTCGGTCCGCCTCGATCAAGAAGACCGAATTGACCTCCTCCCAGCCGCCCAGCAGGGTGTCGATCTGCCAGAGACCTTTGGTCACGAGCGTATCCACCGGCCCAACTCCCATGAATGCCTGCGAGCCTCTCCTCGCCCCCTCCCTCCACGCCGGACATTACCCGACCGGCTCAGTCAACTCTCAGTCCTTTCCGAGACTACTCCCAGTGGGGTCGGCTCTACTGGGGATCTGGCGCCCGGCGCCGAGCACTTGTTGAAGGAGCCTTCTTGTACTTCCGCTACTTGGGACGTGAACTGCGCCGCCGGGCGCGCTCGGCCAGTTTGGTGGCGATCGGGCTGGCCGTCGCGGTCGGTCTGGTGATCACCGTAACCGGGGCCGCCTCCGGGGTGAAGGTCGCGCAGGGACAGGTACTTCGCTCTCTCTACGGCGTCGGGACCGACATCACTGTCACCGAAGCGGCCGCCCCAGGGAGCGGCGGAGGCTTTCGCTTTGGCGGAGGACCACCAACTCGCAGCCAGGCGGGACAGAGCTTCAGCCGAGACCGCGTCAGCTCCGCCGGGGGACTGACCACGATCAGCGCCACCAAGGTCACCGCCGTCTCTAATCTCAAGGCGGTGGCGGCGGCGACCGGCACCCTGGATCTGAACTCGATCCACGTCACCGGGACCTTTGGAGGCGGCCCGCCTGGGTCCACTTCCGGGTCCAACTCGACGCATCCTTTCAGCGTTTCGAGCTTCACGGTCGCGGGGGTCAACCCGGCTGACCCTGGCGTCGGTCCCCTGAGCTCTGCCAATGTGACCGCGGGGGCCAAAGTGGTCTCGGCCTGGTTCAAGCGGGTGGAGAGCAGCCCGTCCGCCGGTAATCAATTGCTGGCCCTGGTCGATAGCAGCTATGCCAAGCAGAACTCGCTCAAGGCAGGCTCCGCGGTCACCATTGCCGGCACCAAGTTCACCGTGCTGGGGCTGGTGTCAACGTCCGCAACCGCCTCGGCCGAAGACATCTACGTGCCGCTCAGTGAAGCCCAGAAGCTGGCCAGCGACCCGGGCAAGGTGAACACGATCTTTGTCACCGCCTCAAGTGCCTCGGCCATCGCCACGGTTCAGACCGAAATCCAGCACCTACTCCCCAAAGCCACGGTCACGACCGCCGCCGATCTCGCCAATCAGGTCACCGGCTCGCTCAGCACCGCCTCCAGCCTCGCGACCTCCCTGGGGGTTTGGCTGGAGGTGCTGGTCCTGCTGGCCGCCTTCGGTTTAGCCGCGCTGCTCACGACCGCCTCGGTGAACCGACGGGTCCGAGAGTTCGGCACGCTCAAAGCGATGGGGTGGCACAGCCGCCGAATTGTCGGCCAAGTGCTGGGAGAGTCGGTGGTCCAGGGTTTGATCGGCGGAGCGCTGGGGATCGGGCTCGGAGTGCTGGGTGCATTTCTGGTCACCAAGCTCGCCCCCCCGCTGAGCGCGACGGTCGGTGCGGCCGGACTGGGGACGGGCCCAGCCGGCCCGTTTTTCGGGGGGTCCAGAAGCGGAAACGGGGTAACCCACCGGCCCTTCGCGCACACCTTCGCACCGGCGACCCACACCATCCCCCTGCACCTCACCGCCCCGCTCAGCCTGGGGATCCTGGGACTGGCCGTTGCCCTCGCGATCGCGGGGGGGCTCATCGCCGGAATCCTGGGGGGGTGGCGGGCAGCCCGTCTGCAGCCCGCCGAAGCTCTGCGACGGGCGGAGTGAAGGCATGAATTTTGGTTCCGCCTCGTCCGCCGCGGCGGCTGCAATGCTGCGCTGGGAGCAAGCCCATGTATGAGCTCACCAACATTTCCCGCGTCTATCAGAAGGGACGGGGGCGGGTGACCGCCCTCAAGGAGGTCAGTCTGGTACTCCAGGACGGTGAGTTCCTGACAGTTCAGGGGCCCACCGGCCACGGCAAGACCACCTTGCTCCTGCTCCTGGGCGCCCTCGACCGACCAACCAGCGGAAAGGTCAACTTTGACGGCCGCGACCTGGGGGCCTTGGCCGAGTCACAGCTGGTGGATGTGCGGGCTCAAAACTTCGGCTTCGTCTTCCAGAACTACAACCTGATGCCGACGCTCACGGCGGCCGAGAATGTAGAGGCAGCCTTGGTGCCGCTCAAGATCCCCACCGGCCAGCGGCGCGCCCGGTCGCTGGCGGCTCTGGCGGAGGTGGGGCTGGCCGAGCGGGCCGCCCACTTCCCGGGGGAGCTATCCGGCGGCGAGCAGCAGCGGGTCGCGATCGCGCGGGCCTTGGTCAAGGCGCCCAAGGTGATCCTGGCCGACGAACCGACCGGCAATCTCGACGAGGTCACCCGGGGGGAGATCGTGGTGCTAATGGAGCGACTCTGGAAGGAGCGCGGGATGACGATGGTGGTGGTCACCCACGACACCCGGGTGGCCCGGCGGGCGCCCCGCACGGCCATCATCACCAACGGGACCCTGTCCTTGAGGATGAACCGGGATAAGGCCGCGTCAGACGATCCCAAACCAGCAATGTCGGCCGAGCCGGTGGAGATCTAGAGCTCCCCGAGTTCGACCTATACTCGCTCGGTGGATCAGCCTGATGAGGCGCCGCCCGCGAGCCCGGATGCAGGGGGACTTGCGGGGGGCCCGCCCCCCGAGTTTCAGAACCCGGAATCGCCTCGTTACCAGCCATGGGCCGAGAAGCAGATCACCAATGCTGTCAAAGAAAAGCGGCCGCTCGAGGAGTTCATGGCTGAGTTCGACTCCCGGGTGGCCGCCTACGGCGACATCGGCAGCGGGAACTGGGATCCCCAGCATCAGGACCGGCTGCTGGCCAAGTTCAGTCCGCACCGACCGAGTTCCGGTCCCAGCCGGCACCGCCGGCGCCGTTCGTCGGGCGCGCCGGGCGCCCAGCCCGCCCCCGCCAGGGCTCCGGGTCGGCCTCCCGGAGCCGCACCGTCGGGCCGTCCGGTCCCGTCCGACTCAGGTCCCGGCGGTGAACGTCGCCGCCGCCGCCGCCGCCGACCCCGGGGGGGCCGTCGACCCCCCGAAGCGAGCCCCGTCGGCTGACCGTGCCCCGACGTCCGAACGGCGTCTGCTTCGACTACGGGCGCACCCTGGTCGACTTCGCCCGGCCGGAGGCAGCCATCGCCGCCGTCGGCGTCTCACTGGCGAAAGATCTAGCCCTCGCCGGTAGCAGCTGGCCTGGGACGCCAGCGGGGTTTGCTCTGGCCCTCGATCAGCTGGTGGACGAACTGATCCGGGCGAGACAGAGTGCCGACCCCTGGCGGGAGGTGGACTTCGATCTGCTGCACCGGGAGGCTATGCGCCAGCTGCTGGGGGCCTGGCCCAGCGAGGAGCTGAGCCTCCGCGTCGGAGAGACCCTGCAGCGGAGCTGGGTCGCCGGAGTGGCGCCCATCGAACCGGCGGTAAAGGTGCTGATCCAGCTGAAGGAGCGAGGAATGCGGCTCGGGCTCTGCTCGAATGCGCCGTTTCCCCCCCACCTGATGTACGAGCAGTTGGAACGATTGGAGCTGCGCCAGTACTTCGACGCGGTGATCTTTTCCAGCGAGATCGGCTGGCGTAAGCCAGACCCGCGAATCTTCTCGGAGTTGCTGCAGCGACTGGGGCTCGCGGCCCGGGCGGTGTGGTTTCTCGGTGACGAGTGGGAGGCGGACGTCGAGGGCGCCACCGCCGCCGGGATGAGGGCGATCCTGGCGCCGGGGGCCAATGCGCCTAGCGAAGGCGGGGAGCGACTGGACTGCTGGGAGGACCTTTTGACCCTGGTCGGCTGAGAGGGAGTCAACTCGGCGCCATCTCGAAGGAGGTCGGAGTGCTTCGTACACTTGAGCGATGCGAGTCAGCGCCCTATTTGGCACGACCAGGCGGAGCGCGCCGGGCGAGGAGTTGGAGTCCCACCAACTCCTGCTGCGGGCGGGATTCGTTCAGCAGCTGGCGACCGGCATCTTTAGCTACCTGCCGATGGGGTGGCGTACTGAGCAGAAGCTTCGTCGGATCCTCCGGGAGGAGATGAACGCTCTAGGCGGCCAGGAGCTCTGCATGCCGGTGGTTCAGCCGGCGGAGCTCTGGCAGCGGAGCGGTCGCTGGGATCACATCGACCAGGTCCTGCTCCGCTTCCAAGACCGACGGGGCCGGGACATGGCGCTGGCCCTGTCCCACGAGGAGGTGGTGGCCGATCTGACCGCCGCCAACGTGAGCTCGTATCGGGATCTGCCCAGGATCGTCTACCACATCCAGACCAAGTTCCGTGATGAGCCCAGGTCTCGGGGAGGGCTGCTCCGCACCCGGGAGTTCACCATGAAGGACTCCTACTCTCTGGACCGGGATCAGGCGGGCCTGGAGCTCGCCTATCGTGCCCACTTCGTGGCCTACTTCAGGATCGCCGCCCGAGCCGGGGTTCCGGTGGTGGCGGTGCTCAGCGATGTCGGGGTGCACGGCGGCAATCTGGCTCACGAGTTCATGTACCTGACCGAGGTCGGAGAGGACACCCTGGTGTTCTGCTCCAGCTGTGGCTACGCCGCCAATCAGGAGGTTGCGGAGACGGGGTTGCCCGAGCCCGAGTCCGAGCCGGAGCAAGAGCTTGAGGAGGTGGAGACGCCGGGAGCCTCATCGGTCGCGGAGCTCTCCGCCTACCTGCAGATCGACCCCTCTCGGGTCGCTAAGTCGGTGGCCTTCATGGCCGAACTGGAGCGCGCCCAGCCGGCCAGACTGGTTCTGGCGGTGGTCCCGGGCCCGTCCGAGGTCAACCTGGCCCAGCTGCGCAACGCAATCGGTGCCGTCGATCTCCGCACCGCTACCCCTGAAGAGGTGGGTCGCGGGGGTGGGGTGGCTGGGTACATGTCGCCGCGGGGGCTCTCGGCCGACGCCGCGATCGTGGTGGCCGATGAGCTGCTCACCCGCCGGCGCAATCTGGTGGCGGGCGCCAACCGAACCGGCTGGCACTTGCGCAATTTCAACCTCAACCGTGACTGTCGGGTGGACAAAGTCACTCGGCTTGCCGCCGCCGCCACCGGGGATCCTTGCCGAAACTGCGGGTCTCCGCTGAGCGTCCGGAAGGGCATCGAGTACGGCAATATTTTCCAGCTCGGGACCCGATACAGCGTCACCCTCGGAGCCCTCTACCACGACGAGGTCGGCCAGCAGCAGCCGGTGGTCATGGGATCCTACGGGATCGGCCTGGGCCGATTACTGGCGTGCGTCGCTGAGGAGCACCACGACGATCGAGGCCTAACCCTGCCCATCGGGGTGGCGCCCTTCGAGGTGGCCCTGGTTTCGGTGGGTCAGGACGGCGAGGTAACCGAGCTGGCGGAGTCCACCTATCGGGAATTGACCGAGGCCGGGGTGGAAGTCCTCTTCGACGATCGCGATGCTAGCCCAGGCGTCAAGTTCGCCGACGCCGATCTTCGGGGGATCCCGCTCCGGGTCACCGTCTCGCCCCGGAGTCTGAAGGCCCACGGCGCTGAGTTGAAGCGACGGATCGGCGAGCCACGAACCATCCCGCGCGATACGGTGCTGGCTGAGGTGTTGGAGGAGCTGGGCGCCCTGCGCCGGGAGGAGCGCGAATGGGTCTCCTCCCAGCTCGACCCGGTCAGAGCGCTGGTCGCCCAGACCTTCGGCGGAGAGGGCTGACCCCGGGGGAGGCACTGATGGCGAGGACGCGAACGATCCTGCACGTGGACCTGGACGCCTTCTTCGTCTCTTGCGAGTTGCTCCGTCGACCGGAATTGGTCGGCCAGCCGGTGGTGGTGGGTGGTAGCCGCGAGACCCATCCGGGGGATCGCGGGGAGCCGGGTCGTGGCGTAGTCGCGGCGGCCTCCTATGAAGCTCGGCGCTTCGGGGTCCATTCGGCTCTTCCGCTGGCTCGGGCGCTTCGTCTCTGCCCCGAGCTGATCGTCCTACCGGTCGAAATTGCCGAGTATGCCCGGATCTCGCAGCAGGTCTTCGCGATCTTCGCCGAATACACCCCGCTGGTCGAGCCGGGGTCGCTGGACGAGGCCTATCTCGACCTCACCGGGACGCAGTATCTGAAGGACGGCGGGGAGGCAGCGGCCCAAGCCATCGGGGTCAGGCTGGAAGCCGAGCTGGGCCTGCCGTGCTCGGTCGGAGTCGCCAGCGCCAAGATCGTGGCCAAGGTCGCGTCGGACCTCCGCAAGCCCAGAGGGAGGGTGGTGGTCGCCCCCGGTGCGGAAGCCGCGTTCCTGGCGCCCCTGGGGGTCGAGCGGCTCCCGGGAGCAGGCCCCAAGACAACCGCCAAACTGCGGCTACTGGGCATCGACACCCTGGGCCAGCTGGCGGGTGCGTCGATCGGGCCGCTCGAGGAGGCGCTGGGGCCGAACGCCGCCGCACTTCAGCTCCGGGCGCGCGGGGTCGACCCCTCCCCGGTGACGCTCCCCGGCGTTCCCAAGTCGGTCAGTCGCGAGGAGACGTACGCCCACGACCTGGCCTCGCGGGTAGAGCTCGAGTCCCGGATCACGGCCCTCTCCGCCGGGGTGGGCAGGCGGCTGCGGGCCGCCTCTCTCCTGGCCCACACGGTGGTGATCAAAATGCGGTTCTCCAACTTCGATACGGTGACCCGACGGCGCCGCTTGGCCGAGCCGACCTTTGCCGACCGGGAGCTGCGGATGGGCGCCTTGGAGCTTTTCCTCGAGAACTGGAGCGACGGTCGGGCGGTGCGGTTGCTGGGAGTCGGTGCGGAAGGGTTGGGCGAAACCCGACAGATGAGCTTGTTCGAGAAGGAAACTGACCGGGGCGAGCGCTTGGATGTCGCCCTCGACGGGCTCCGCAACCGCTTTGGGGGCCGGGCGATCTCCCGGGGAACAGAATCGCTGGACGCTCCGTTGGACTGGAACCGAGACCACCTGCGGCGGCTGATTGACCAATAGTCACTTCGGAGTTCGGCATTTGGCCACGTATCATCGGATGGCCTCGGAAGCGGTGTCCGCCGATCTGGGCACTCAGGGAGGGCGATCGGCCGACCCTGGTCGGAAGGAGTAGCAACGATGACCGGGAGCTGGCGCCACCCGTGAGGACCGAATTCCACTTTTGTCCCAGCTGTGGGGCCGCGCTCCGCTCACGCCAGATCGAGGGTCATCCCCGGCCCGCCTGCCCTGATTGCGACTTCGTGGCCTGGAGGGGACCCAAGGTGGCGACGGCCATGCTCGCCACCGATCCCGACGGCAGACTCCTGGTCATTCGCCGCGGCATCTCGCCCGGTCTCGGGGGATGGGCCTTCCCCGGCGGATATGTCGACGACGAGGAAGACCCAGCTTCCGGAGCTGCCCGAGAATGCCGAGAGGAGACCGGCTGCGACGCGGCGGTGGAGGAGCTCGCTGGGGTATTTCATGTGGTGACCGAGGAGGGTGGTCTCGTGGTGTTGGCGTACCGTGGCCGACTGACAGCGGGACATCCCACTCCGACTCCGGAGGCACCGGAGCTGGGGTGCTTCGACCCCGAAAATCTCCCGGAGCTGGTCTTCTTGTCCCATCGAAGGGCGTTCGCCGCCTGGCAAGCGGCGCGGGCGGAGGCCAGCTGAAGTGCTCGGGGCGATCCGGCGCGGCTGCACTCTGAACTGTTTGGGATGCCTGATCCCGGTGGTGGTGGTGGTGGCGCTGGTCGGTTATGCGGTCCACCTCTGGACCACCCCTCCCGCTTACTCAGTGATTAGCCCGGCCCCTCCCGCGGCCCTCCAGCTGAGTGCGGCCCAAGCGGTGGCCTCGGCACTGGCCAACGGTCAGCCGGTCGCCCTGGTGCACCTGACCGATGCTGAGGCGACCGGGCTGCTTTCCAACACGATGGGCACCTTCCAGGGCCTCTCCCAGCTCGAAGTCCACGTATTCCAAGGTGAGGTGGTGGTGAGCGGTCAGACGACCATCCTCAACCGCCCGTTGGTGATCAGCGGACCGGTCGACTTCGGGGGTCTGGGGACGACGGAGATCCAGCTCAGGTTTTCCGGACTTTCGATCGGTCAGATGGGCCTCCCAGCGCTGATCCCCCAGGCCCTGGCGCGGGGGTTTCACCCCTCCTTCGCGCTGGGTCTGGTTGATGTCGGCCGCACCTTGACCTTCTCCTGCGAGGCCGCCCGGCCCAACGACCTGATCCTGGGCGTCAGCTTCGGCGGGGGAACCGTGGCGAAGGGGATCAACGCCTGCGCGGCGAGCTCATGACCGAAGAAATCGCGCCCGGGCTAAGTCACCTGGACGAGCAGGGCAAGGTGAGGATGGTGGATGTGGGCGGCCGGCCCAGCACTGATCGAGAGGCCACCGCCGAAGGTGCGGTGCGGCTCAACCGGGCGGCCTGGGAGGCGGCCTCGGCCGGGACGGTAACCAAGGGCAACGTCCTTGAGGTCGCCCGGCTGGCGGGGATCATGGGGGCCAAACGCACTCCCGAGCTGATCCCGCTCTGCCACCCCCTCACCCTCACCCACGTGGCGGTCGAGGCCGAACTGGCCACCGATCCCGATCGAATCTTGCTCCGGGCCACCGTCCGGTGTCACGGCTCGACCGGGGTCGAGATGGAGGCGCTTACGGCGGTCAGCGTTGCCGCATTGACCGTCATCGACATGGTCAAGAGCCTGGATCCCTGGGCCGAGATCGGTCCGATCGGGCTGCTGGCCAAGCGTGGGGGTCGCTCCGGCGAGCGTCAACGGCCGGCAGCCGCCACAGGGGCCACGGGAGACCGCTGAGGTGGCCACGGCTGCCCCCTCCGGGGCCGCGAGGGAACGGGAGCTCAGAGAGCTCCTCTACCTGCAGAAGCTGGCGGTTGAGGCGGCCTCCACCATGGAGCGTGACGAGCTGCTTTCGCTCGTGTTGCGGGAAACCACCGGCGTCCTGGAAGCCGATGTCTGCACTCTCTACCTGTACGACGCGGCGCGGGAGGGCTTGGTCCTGACCGCCACCAACGGACTGAACCAGGCGGCCGTGGGCAAGGTGGTGCTGGCCTCGGGCCAGGGGATCACCGGCGCAGTGGCGGCGTCCCGCGAGCCGCTCTCCGTGGTCGACGTCGCGAGCGATCCTCACTTCGAATGGATTGAGGGGCTGGACGAAGAGCGGTTCACCTCGATGCTCTCGGTCCCCATCCTCGCCGGGCCGAGAATGGTGGGCGTCCTCAACGTCCAGACCGTCGAGCGCCGACGGTTCCGTCCCGATGAGCTGGCCGTGCTCTCCGCCATCGCCGGCGCCCTGGCGGGTATCCTCGAGCGCAGCCAGCTGCAGCACCGGCTGGAGCTTCAGCTGGTCGAGATCCAGCTCTCCCAGACCGTCCACGAGCGCTTCACCGAGCTGGCGCTCTCCGGGGCCGGGCTGCCCAAGATCCTCGATGCCATCGCTGGACTGGCCGGGGGTGAGGTCGGCCTGTACGACCCTCTGGGATTCCACCTGGAACATGGCGCCGGACGCGGCCTGGCGGTGCGCCGACTCCTCATTCCCGCCGCGCTTTCCGGTCCGGCGGGCTCGGGCCCGATCGGGGTCAGCCACAGTCGACCGCGCACCGACCTCATCCTCACCCCCGTGCGCGGCGGCGGAGAGCTGGTAGCGGTGCTGGCAGTCGAGGGCACCTTGGCCGCCGCAGGGGCGGGCAAGCGACGGGCCATGGAGCACGGGGCCACGGTGGTCGCCTTGGAGTTGCTCAAGGAGCGGGCCGCCGCCGAGGTGGAGCGCCGCCTGCGCGGCGATTTGCTGGAAGGGCTGCTCACACCCGGGCAGAGCGCCGACGACATCGCCCGGCTCGCCGTCCGCGCGGAGCGGCTCGGCTACCGAATTCCCGACCAGGGCTGGGTGCTGGTGCTGGAGCCGGACGACGAACGCACCCTCGGCAAATTTCAGGCGCAACCCCTTCAGGAGCGGCTGCAGAGGGATCTCAATGAGCTTACCCAGCGCCGATTCCCCGGCTCTCTGGTGGTCGCCCGGGCCACCTACTCGGTGCTGCTCATCCCGGTACGTGCCTCCGCTCCCAAGAACAGCCCGGCCGACCCGACACCGGCGGGACTGGAAGAGTATTCCCGGGCCATCCTGGCGCTCGCCCAAGGATTGGGCAGAAGGCTGTGCTTTTCGATCGGGATGGGCAACCTGGCGACCTCGGCGGTAGAGCTGGCTCGAGCCCACGAGGAGGCTCGCCAGGCGCTCCGGCTCTCCCGCCGGGCGGGCGGCGCGCGCCAGATCACTTCGTATCGCTCCCTGGGAGCGCTCCGCCTGCTGTTGGAGGTAAGAGACCCGGACGTGCTGCGCCGTTTTGTCGACGAGACCCTGGGTCCGCTCCTAGCCTACGCGCAGCGCCATCGCACCCCGCTGCTGACCACGCTGGAGGCGCTGGTGGCCCAGGGCTGGAACCAGCGGGCCGCCGCGCGGCAGCTGCACGTCCACATCAATACCCTGGCCTATCGGGTGCAGCGGATCGAGGATCTCCTCTCTGCTTCCCTCGACGACGCGGAGACCAGGGTTGTGCTCAGCGTGGCCCTGCAAGCCAGGCAGCTCCTTTCCGGCTGAAAGGTGGAGCCTGATACCGTCGCGGCCTGAGTCAAACCTCGGGGGGAGCGGAGATGTTGCAGCCCGGCAATCAGGTTCCTGACTTCCGGCTCCAGGCCGGGACGGGACAGAGTGTCGCATCCGCCGAACTGCGCGGTCGGCGCTGGGTTATTTACTTCTATCCCGAGGACAACACCCCGGGGTGCACCACCGAGACGGGCGAATTCGGCCGCAGCTTGCCCTCGTTTCACGCACGTGGGGTGCTGGTCTTGGGCTGCTCGGTGGGCAATGTCGAGGCCAAGGCCAGGTTTGCGGAGGCCTGTGGTGCTCCCGATCTACCGCTTCTCGCCGATCTGGACCATCGCGTCGCCGAACTCTTCGGCGTTTGGAGGACCGGGGCCGAGCATCCCGAAGGGAGAGTCAAGCGCATCACCTTCTTGGTGGGAGCTGGTGGCGAGATCGAGAGGGTCTGGGAGACGGTCAAACCGGCCGGGCACGCTGCGGAAGTCCTCGCGGCGGTGAGTTAGCTCCGGCCCGCCCGGGGCAGTATTCTTTTCCGGCCCAAGCTCCCTGGAGCTTCTGGTCTCACTGAAGGTCAGCCGATCACCGGCGTGGCCCGGGCCACCCCGGGGCCCGGAGTGTCGCCAAGGTCGAGCTTCACCACGTGCGGCGCAGGTTCGAGTGGCGCCAAGCGCACGGATCGCAGCACCGGCGCGGTCGTCTGCTCGCCGACGTTCGCCCCGGGCTGGCGGCTCGGGTCCGCGCGGGGTTAGCCCTCCAGCAATCCCCACACCTCGTTGAGGTCGCTGATCTCCGGTCCCGACCACGCCGGGTCTGGGTCGTACTGCAGCGGGACCTCACCGACCGTCGGAACGTACCGCACCCGCACCGCCCGCATCCCGACCGCCTCGGCGCCACTGAGCTCGTAGCTGCCTCCATCACCGAGGTAGAGGCACTCGCGCGGGGCTAACTCCAGAAGTTGGGCGGCTCGGAGAAAGAGTCGACGGTCGGGCTTGCGCATCCCTTCAGACCAGGAAAAAAGGGCCGCTTCGATCGGCCGCGCCCAGGGAAGCTCGGGCCAGATCAGCGGGGTCTCGCCGGAGCAGTCACTGATCAGGCCCAGGCGGATGCCTCGCCGGCGCAACTCGAGGAGAAGCTCCGGAATGCTGGGCACGGGGGTGGCCAGGACCTCTCGAAATTGCTGAATTCGGAGCCGCGCACCACTTTGCACCTCAGCCGCTGACGGCTTGGCACCGGCACGCGCGCAAAGTCTCTCAAGCATCTCCGGAGGAGGTCCGAGCGATCCGTCGGCCCGTTCGGTGTAGCTGGTCTCCAGCACCGCCAGGAAATCGGTCGGGTCCGCCCCCAGGACCCTCGCCAGCTCCTCAGCCCGGAGCCTGGCGGTCGCCTCACTCCAGCCCGCAACCAGAGTGCCGAAGAGGTCGAAGATGACGCCCCTCGCCAGCACCAGGCCAGTCTACGGGTGAGGGTGGCCGCTGCCCGACACCCGCTGCCCATCCGCTCCCGATGCAATCGACGGCGGGCTCGCGCCGCCGGCCGGATTGCCGCTGCCCGCACCCGGGCTGGCGAGCCGGAGACGGCTGAGTCGATTCCGCGCCAGGCGAGCCGGGAACTGGCCCCGGAAAAGCATCGGCTGGCAACGGCGCGCTCCGGTGGATCGTCGCGGGAGGGTGGGGAGCAGACCGTCTGGCCGACTCGTCCGGGCGCTGGGAACTCGCCGGTGGACCGCCTGCATCAGCCCGCGGGGGAGGGATTTCCCGCCCTCCGGGCCGGGCAGAGGATCGGGTCTTGCGCTCGATCCGTCACCGTCGCCGAAGAGTCCCGCCGGCCGCCGACATGCCGGCCCGGGCGGGACCCGGTACCAACGGCTCAGCTGGGCGAAATGGAACCGGAGTGCGCGCGATCGCTGCTAGCCTGCGGAAGTCCGGCGATCATCTCGAGCGCGTGCGGCAGGGCGGTCCAGATTGCCTCCAAACTCTCCCTCGTCGCCTTGAGAGCTCCGGGCAGGGCCACGATTAGGGTCTGGCTGGAGACCACCGCTACCTGACGCGAGAGCATCGCATGGGGTGTGTGGGTCAGACCGGCCGCCCGCATGGCCTCCGCAAAACCGGGAACCTGGAATTCGCCGACCGACAGCACAGCTTCGGGGGTGCGGTCGCGGGGATGGAGCCCGGTGCCCCCGGTGCAGACGATCAGGGCGGGTTGGAGCTCGGCCACCGCCCGCCGCAGCCAGTCGGCGACCTGTTGGGGCTCGTCGGGGAGGAGCGCCCGGGAGATCAGCTCTCCAGGAAGTTGGAGTAGTCGAGCTGCGAGCCACTCCCCGCTAGTGTCCTGTCGCCTTCCCGCGGCGCCCTCGTCGCTGACCGTGAGTAGAGCCACCCGCCAGCGACCGGTGACCTCGGGGGACTCGCAACGGTCGTCCTGAGTCACGACTCCGTCCCCACCATCTCCTCGGCCAGGAGCCGGGCCAGGCGGTGATCCGGGATCTGAGCTTGGCCGAATTCCAGGAAGCGGGACCGCAGCGCGGCGTACTGGGCGGCCAGTGCAACGTCGTCGTCGCCAGGAGCCAAGCGCCAGTCCTCCAAGTAGTGGATCGCGGCGATTCCCGCCTGGAGCGACTCCTTGAGGCACCCGAAGCAGGGTCGCATGGTCGAGTACAGAGTCGCTCCTAGCGTCGACTGGCCGAATCGGGCCGCCGCGAGAACCGCGTTCTGCTCGGCGTGGACACAAATGCAGAGGTCGTAGCCTCGGCCGGCGGGATAGGCGCTCGTGTCCCGGTTAGCACAGCGGTAGCAGCCCTCCTCAGAGCAGTTGGGCATCCCGATCGGAGTGCCGTTGTAGCCGGTGCTGATCACCCGGTCGTCCCGGACCACCACCGCTCCGACGCGTCGCCCGAGGCAATCAGCCCGAGTGCGCGCCGCCAGCGCCAGGAGAAGGAAATACTCCTGTTTCGAGGGGCGCAGCGCAGGTTGGCGGCTCACGGGGCGGCGTCAGCTCTGGAAATGCACACGCTCGGAGTTTGCCATCTCCGGTCAACTATGGGCGCTGGCCGCCACGGCCAGGCGTCCCGGACGGCAATCGCGAGGACCCCAGCGGCCGCATGGGGCCAGCAATCCAATTCGGCCCGGGAACGAGCTCAGTGGACCTACGCCGTAAGTCGGTTGTCAGTTTTCGATCAGCTGGCCAGTCGTCACTACGGTGGCGAATTCGCCGTGGAGGCTGGCTGCGGTGGCCCGGCAGATCTCATCCGCGGTCACCGTCCGGCCGTCGGGTCCGGGGCGGTCGAAGGCGCAGGTCGCATCCAGGGCGAAGTAGGTCTGGTAGCCGAGGTCACCGGCCATCCGGGCGGTGGTCTCGCAGCAGTGATCGGTGGCGATGCCGCAGATCACCAGCGCCGCCACCTTCCGAGACTGCAGCCATTCGTCGAGGTTGGGCCGACCATAGAACGCTGAATGGACCTGCTTGGTGATCAACAGGTCAGGCTTGCCGCTCACCGCCGGCTTGAAGGCGTTTCCCGGTTGTCCGGGGGCCAAAGGAGAGTCGGGCCCCTCGGCCGAGTCGTGCCGGACGAACACGACCGGCTGACCGCGCTCGCGCCAGGCCAGGACCAGCGCGCCGACGTTGGCCTCGCAGCTGGGATTGTTGCGAGGTCCCCAGATCGGGTCGTCGAATCCGGCCTGAACATCGATCACCACCAGAGCGCAGGGCTCCGGCACGACCATCAACCGGCGACGGCCTCGAGAATCGCCGGGTCGAGTCCAGGGTACTTGGCGAGGTATTCGGCTCGTTCCCGGCGGAGCCGCTCGACGATCGCCTGGTGTTCATCGGAACGCCCCTGGCGTTGGTAGAGCAGCCGAGGCTGGAGCAGCTCGGGATCGTCAATTCCCGGGACCGAGACGGCCACATCGTAGCCAAAGTCGGGATCGCGCTCCCAGCTGATGGTGCCTTCGGCGATTGCCTTGACGACGGCTGAGGAGTGAGGAATACGGATTTTCTTGGACCGCGGATTGTCTTCGCCGCCGCCAACCCACCCCGTGTTGAGCAAAAACACCTCGAAGTTCCCATCGGCGTGGAGCTCCCGGAAGCGGTTCCCCTGCTGGGCGTGAAGCAGCGGGAAGAAGGGGTTCGTGCCGGGGACCCGTAGTGACTTGCCCGCTTCGGCAGCCCCTCCGGCCGCGGTGCCCTTGGTCTCTCCCAGCATGAAGTAGGCGGCCGCCTGCGCGACCGACAACCGAGCCACCGCCGGGATGATCCCGTCATTGCGGTTGAGGATCAGTAGGGACGAAACCGCGGGGATGTCCCGGGCGTCCCGCGACCAGCCCAGAGCCTCCATCGGGAAGACGGCCCGGCCATTTTGGGTGTAGCTCTCATCGAAGAAGTCGACCACGCCGCCAGCCTCCTTCTGGGAGACGTTCTCCAGGTAGGCGATCCGCGAGGTCACAGCGCCGTGGATTGTCGGCTCGTCCTCGGCGCTCAGGGCGTAGGTCTTGGCGAAACAGCCGTTCTCCGAGCCGTAGACGATCCCTCCCGGCATCAGCGCCACGAAGTCATCCTGCACCGGCTTGCTCGCGTTCTGGCGAGTGAAGGTAGTGGTGGTCTTCCCGGTACCTGACAGGCCGACGATCAGGAGGGTCCGCTCTCCCTGGTCGGTCGGAATCACCTTGCACCCGGCGTGCAGGGCCAGCCCGCCCCGCTCAAAGACCAGCTTGTTCCACATCCGCAGCAGCCCCTTCTTGGACTCGCCGAAGTAGTCGGAGTTGAACACTCGGGTGATCCCGTTCTCCAGGTCAACCGCGATCAGCCGGTCCTCCGGATAGCCGGGCATGGTCAGCCTGGGGGTGTAGATCAGGGTGAAGTCGGGGTGGAAGTCGGCGCCGATCTGGTCGTCCTTGAACAACAGGTGGTCCTGCATTCCGGCGATGTTCGCTCCCGCCTCCTCGATTACCAGTCGGACCGGGGAGCGGAACTGGGGGTCGTTGTTGACATAGCCATCGATCACGATGACGTCGTGACCCGACAGGTACTCCTCCTGCAGCTGGGCCACTCGACGTCCTTCCTCCGGGGTGATCGTCTGGCTCGAGGTGATCCCCGGATCGTCGGTGATGATGTAGGTGGAGCTGGTGCTCCGCGCCAGCACCTTCGTCTGCACGTTGTAGTTGTCGTACGCCGTAAGCAGCGCGGTGGGCATCGCCGCGGTCAGCTCTCGGAGTTCCTCCTGGGAGGGGTGGAACCGCGTGTGCCGGGCGGATGGCGAATAGGGGTCAGCGACCTTGCTCATTAAAGACCTCTTCACTCCTCGCAGACTGGTGACTGCGGCACATTAGCAAAAGGGGAGACCCGAAGGTCACCGTCCCTCGGCGATCCCCCTAGGCGGGACGGCGAGCGCTAAGCTGCGCGACCACGGGCGCCCGATGCCCGTCCACCCCGACTTTGCACCAGGGAGGCTGATCGAATGGCCGAAATCATCGTGAGCCGCTCCCACGTCGAGGCCACCGTGGCGGCGGTGATGACGCGGGCCGTGATCACCATCGGTCCGGGGGCCACGGTGACCGAAGTGGCGGAAATGCTCGGCACGCATCACATCACCGGCATGCCGGTGCTCGACGACCATCACCGGGTGGTTGGGGTGGTCAGCGAGATGGACGTGGTGCTCAAGCCGGGAACAACCGTTGCCGAGATCATGTCCGCCGAGCCCCGGACCGTTGAGGAGGAGGTCCCGCTCAGTGAGGTGGCCGAGATCCTCATGTCCGAGCGGATCCGGAGGCTGCCGGTGGTCCGTCACGGCAAGCTGGTCGGCCTCATCTCTCGCACCGACTTGGTCACGTTCTTCGCCCGCCACCAGTGGGTCTGCGGCAAGTGCGGTGGCACTCAGCGCGGGCTGGAGCCCCCGGACCGCTGCATTGTCTGCGGTGCCGAGGGCGTTGGTTTCAAGTTGGAGGACGCGCCCGGGGGGATGTGATCTGAGCCGACCACCCGAGGTCAGTCAGCGAGCCGGGACATCTCGTTGCGCAGCTTGAGCTGCACCAGGTTGTGGTAGGCATCGATCCAGCGGACAGTGCCACTGTAGGAGCGCATGACCACGGAATGGGTCTCGACCGTGTCGCCCGAGAACCTGACTCCTCCCAGCATCTCTCCGTCGGTGATCCCGGTCGCGGCGAAGAAGATGTTCTCGCCGCCACAGAGGTCCTCAGCCCCAAAAATCTGCTCCTCCGAGAAGCCCTCCCGATGGATGAGCTCTCGCTCCGCCTCATCGCGGGGCCACAGACGGCACTGCATGTCGCCTTGAATGCAGCGGACGGCACAGGCGGTCAGGACCGCCTCGGTGGCACCTCCGATCCCCAGCAGGACGTCCAGCCCGGTGCGCTCGGGAAGTGCCGCCATGACCCCGGCGGCGACATCCCCATCGGTGATCAACTTGACCCGGGCTCCGGTGGAGCGGATCTCCCGGAGCAGCTCCTCGTGGCGAGGACGATCCAGCACCACCACCGTGAGGTCATGCACCGGTCGCGACTCGGCGGCGGCGATCCGCTGCAGGTTCTCAGTGTGCGAGACGCGCAGATCGATCACCCCCCGGGCCAGGGGGCCGACCACTAACTTCTCCATGTAGGCGCAGTGGGTCTGGAGGAGCGTGTCTCGCTCCGACAGGGCGACGGTGGCGATGCCCCCGGGAAGTCCGCGGGCCACCAGGCGGGTGCCGTCGATCGGGTCCACCGCGATGTCCACCAGCGGGGGGTTCCCATTGCCAATCTGCTCCCCGATGTACAGCATCGGAGCCTTGTCTTTCTCCCCTTCGCCGATCTTGACGATCCCGGCCATGTCGACGTGAGAAAGGCTGCGGCGCATCGACTCCACCGCGGCCCGGTCCGCCGCGATCTTGTCGTCTCGGCCCATCCAGCGGGCGGCGGACATTGCCGCCCCCTCGGTCACCCGGACCAGCTCGAGCGCCAGATTGCGATCGATCGGGGTGCCCGGGTCGGCGCCGACTGCCTCCAGATCCGATGGTTCGAAAGGTCGGTCCATCGAGAGGCAGCATACGGTCTGGACTCCCTACTGAGGGACCAAGCCTGCACCCCTACCGGGCTTGGACTCCGTGCCGCTCTGACTCGACGCGACAATGCCAGGCGTGGATGCCAGCCCGTCTCCGCCAGCGTCGCTGGATCGAACAACCCCACTGCGCTTCGGGTACGACGAGGCGGCGCGATCGCTCGAGGTGCAGTGGCAGGATGGCCAGGGGCAGGCGATCTCCTTCGCCGTCCTGAGGCGATCCTGCCCCTGCGCTCTCTGCACCGGCGAGTTGGGTCGGCCGGGACGGTTCCAGGTGGATCCAGACCTCCGGCCAGGAGAGGACGAACTGGCGGATATCCAACTGGTCGGGAATTACGGGCTCAAGGTGATCTGGGGCGACGGCCACGACACGGGGATCTACCGCTTTGAGCTGCTGCGCCAGTTAGGGGATGCCGGGTAAGGCAGCTGGCCGTTCCCGCGACCTGGAAGGGCGCGCTAAAGCGACGCCTGGATACCTTTGGGCATCAGACCAACCGGGAGCACGGCGGGCGGCGACTCCGCCCGACCGGCGCTCGGCTGGATGGTGGGACTAGCTGAGCACACAGAACTCGTTGCCCTCAGGGTCGGCCATCACCACCCAGGAGACGTCGCGCTGTCCGATGTCGACCCGCCTAGCACCGCGGGACTCGAGCCACGCCACCTCTTGGTCCTGGGTCCGGTCGATCGACCAGATATCGAGGTGGACCCGATTCTTGACTGTCTTCGGCTCGGACACGGGCACGAAGACGATCGTCGGCACCTGGGCAGCGGCGCGGTAGGCCCCTTCCCGGGGGCCCTCATCCCGATTTGCGGCGGCAGATATCCCGACCCAGCCCTCCTCTGCGGGAGGGGCGACGTGGTAGTCCAGCACCTCGGCCCACCACTTCGCAAGGATCAGGGGATCCTCGCTGTCGATGATGATCTCGGTGACGCGACTGGTCATTCTGCCCATCCTATCCCCGCCACCGGGCACCCGCCGAGTGTGTCCTCGCTGGGAGCTACCCCACCCCGCCCAGTAGTTGCCGGATGGTGGCCGCTACCGCGGTCGGCTTGAACGGCTTGGTGATCGTCTCGCGGGCCCCGGCGGCCAGCGCTCGGTCGCGCCCTTCCGGATCACGCTGCTCCGGCATCAGCACGATGCCCGACGGTGGCTCTAAGCCATCTCGGATCAGCCGGCGACAGAGTTCGCGCCCGTCCTCCTCGAGAGTGATGTCACAGAGGAGGAGATCGACTCCGCCACCGTGAATTAGGGCCTCCGCCTCCCCGGCGCTCCGCACCCAGAGGAGGTTGTGGCCCTCCATCTTGAGTTTGAATTCGAGGATTCGGCCGATCATCGGTTCGTCTTCGGCGAGCACTAGAGTTGCCGGGGCACCAGGTTCCATCAAGTCGAGTCTAGGGCGCGCTCGAAACCTAGCATTCAGTTCAAGTTACGGTCCGGAAGCGGGGCTGCGACACCGGGATCGGATCGTCACCGCCGATCCAAGAATGAATTCTCGTGGACGGGGTCAGGAAGTGGGGGCAAACTGCGGCTGCCACGCTCATCGCCGGCGCGGGTGCGCTGGCGTTGATCGCGGGTACCGCCGCACCTGCCGTCCACGCCAGCTCCAACTCCCCCTCCAATTCTGTTACCACTCTTTCCGCCATGGTGGCCAAGGCCAAGGCGGAGGTGATCAGCCTCGGCGCCCAGGTGCAGACGGCGCTCGCGACGATCGCCCATGACAAGACCCAGATCAGCCTCGAGCGCCGACAGCTCGCGAATCTGGTGTCGGCGGAATACACGGGGGCTCCGAATGGTCTGCTGTCGATCCTGGCCAGCCCCGACTTCAACTCCGCGATAAACACCCAGATCGAATTGGACCAGTTGACCCAGGCGCAACGGCAGTTGCTGGAGAGTTTGGCTCAGGATGTCCGTCAGGAGCAGGCCAGCGAGGCCGCCCTGGAGCAGGAGCAACAGCAGGAAGTCGCCACCGAAACGCGCCTCCGGGCCGAAGAGTTGGTTGCTGAGTTCCGAGCCACCCAGGCCAGCTATCAGCCGCGAATTCAGGGAGGCCCGGCCAACCAGCCCTCACCGGCCGCCGCTACTCCCAAGCCGGCGACCACTCCCGCCCCCACCCCCACAGCTCCTGCCCTCGTCGCGACCCCCACCCCAACGCCGCCTCCGCCAACGGGGACGGGCGGCGCCTTCACCGTCAACACCAATCTGACCCTCCCGAGCGGGATCACGCTGAAGCAGATTCAGGAGTTTCTGCAAGGAAGCCCGCTGGAGGCCGACGCCCAGTTCTTCATCCAGGCGGAACAGACGAATCATGTCAGCGCCATCTATCTGGTTTCGGACGCGGTCCTGGAGACCGGCTGGGGCACATCACTGCTCTACCTCGATAAGCACAACCTCTTCGGTTTCCAGGCCTACGACGCCAATCCCTACGTCGATGGGATGACCTTCACCAGCGACCAGGACTGCATCGACTATGTCTCCTGGTTCGTTTCGGTCTACTACCTGACCTCACCCGGATCTCAGGTCGCCAACTATGGTGGGCAGCCGGGAACCGTTGCGACTGGGCAGTACTACAACGGCCCGACCCCTCAGGGGATGAACGTTGACTACGCCAGCGATACATCCTGGGCCAGCAAGATCGCCAAAATAGGGTCCCTGCTCCAGGCGATGGCGCCCTGAGCCAGGACCCGGTCCCCGCGGCGGGCTAGCCTAGGGGTCGTGAATTCCGGGTCTGCAAGGGGGGCGGAGGCATCGCCCGGAGCGCTAGACCGGCCGGTCAAAGAGTATTTCTGTCTCGCCGACGGTCGGACCGCGGCGCTGGTCAACTCGGCGGGGGCGTGTGACTTCTGGTGCTGGCCCCACTTCGACAGTTCCATCCGCCTGGACGCCCTCCTTGACCCCGGGCGGGGCGGTTCGGTGGGGGTGACCTCTGCCCTCGACTCGCCCACGTCGGTCGGCTGGGAGGGCTCTTCCCGGGTCATCCGGTTCTCGTTTCCCAAGGGACTTCGGATTCGGTGCTGCCTGTTGAGCGACGGCGCTGGCAACAGCGCTCTGGTCTGGCTGGTCGACGGGCCGTTGGGGGAGCTGGTCCACATCTCGCTTCCCGACCCCGGGAGCGGCCCCGGTTGGGCTCCGATTTTCTTCGGAGCTCTGCTGGAGCGGCGGAGCCGCGGAGATGTAGTCGGCGGACCACTGGCTCTCACCGTGAGCACCTCGACGGAGCCACGCAAAGATGGACTCCTGGCGGAGCTCCCGGCCGAGGGGCTCGTTGTGTGGCTGGGAGTCCCACCGGACGGTCACGGCCTTCCCCCCCGGTTGAGGCTAGTCTCGAACTCCCCCGGGGATGCGGTGGCAACCACCCGTGCCCTTCTCGAGTCGGTCGTGGCCAGCGACCGTGATTGGCTGCACCAGCTGCACCGGACCCCCCAGCTGAGCCGGCTGATCGCCGAGGGACCGGTCTCGGTGGTCGATGCCGTCGACCGTTCACTGCTTACGCTGCGCGGGCTCCAGGACGAGGGGTCGGGCCTCCTGGTGGCCTCTCCGACCACCTCCATCCCTCAATGGCCCGGCAGCGAGAGGGCGTGGGACTATCGCTACGCGTGGCTCCGAGACTGTGCCGACGCGGGGATAGCGCTGAGCCATGCCGGCGCCTTCACCGAGGCGGTCGCAGTCGCGCGCGGGCTGGGCAGAGGTCTGGGCGGGCGACCAGAGCTGGCCGCGCCGGTGAGCCGGCTCTCGGGCGGCGACCTTCCCCCCGAACACCTAGTGCGCCACCTGCGCGGCTATTCTGGGGCCCGGGTGCGCGTCGGCAACGGAGCCGCGGGCCAGGTCCAGTTGGACACCCTGGGGGAGGTGGCCCGACTGGCTGTGGAGTTAGACCGGGGTGGCCACTGTCCCGACGAACTGTTGGCGAAAGTTCCAGCGCTCGCTGACGCCGCCAGACGGCGATGGCGACTTCCCGATCACGGAATCTGGGAGGTGCGGGGGGACCCCCAGGACTATGTGCACAGCAAGGTGATGGCCTGGTCGGCCCTGCAGAGCGCCGTGGCGCTGGCCGACGGTGGCCGGATCAGAGGAGATGCGGAAGGCTGGAGAGTCGAGGCCGAGGTGATCCGGCGCGAGATCATGCGGCGGGGACGGGGCCCGGCCGGAGAGCTGGTCATCTCCTTCCAGGAGACCGGAGCTGACTCGGCTGTCCTCGCCGCCTACCTTGTTTCCTTCTTAGGACCCGAGCGGACTGACGCCGGAGCAACTCTGCGCCGGGTCTCCCGCGATTTGGGGAGAGGGCCACTGATGGCGCGGCACTCTCCGGAGCGGGACGGACTGGATGTCCCTTGCTTTCCGTTCATTTTCCCGGGCCTGTGGGCGGTGGCCGCCGAGGCCATGCTGGGTCTGAGAGTTGCCGCTCAGGCGCGCCTGCTCGCCATCTGCAGCCTGACCGGTCCCTCCTGCCAGCTATCCGAGGTAGCGGATCCCAGCTCCGGCGCGCTCTGGGGCAACTATCCCCAGGTGCAGAGCCAGGCGGCGCTGGTCGACGCCGCGCTCGCCATCTGGCCACCTCCGCCCTCACCAGCGTCTCAAGGGGGCGGATAGCCAGCCATATACTGAGTGGTGGAGGAGTCGGGACGGCCTTGAGCACTCTCGCCCCGTTCGTCTAGTGGCCAAGGACACCGCCCTCTCAAGGCGGAGATCAGCGGTTCGAATCCGCTACGGGGTACCACACCTACGGCCGCTATCGGCCATCAAAGGGGATCTGTGAGCGACACTTCAGCTAATCCAACCCGCTCGCAGCGCTCGCTGACCAGCCTGCCAGTCGCCCCCCACGGGCACCAAATCCAGCCGGCGCATCGAACTGTGCTTCCAGCGGAGGACCCAGGGGCGCTAGCCCGGTTAGCCGAGATCCTGGCACCCTCAGGTGTTGCCCCCGGGGCAGACCCCACAGGGACGCTGAGCGAGCTTTGCGCCCGGTACCCTTCGTTTCTCGATGGCTGGGCCCGGCTGGCTGAGGCATGGTATTCCGCGGGAGAGCCCGTCCAGGCTTACGCCTGCGCCAGGGTGGGGTATCACCGCGGTCTCGACCGCCTGCGGAAGCACGGTTGGGGAGGCACCGGCCAGGTGCACTGGGCTGAGCCCACAAATCGGGGATTTCTGCGCAGCCTCTACCTGCTGATGGTGGCCGCGATTGCAATTGGTGAAGACGATGAGGCAACTCGCTGCCGCGCGTTCCTTCTCGATCTGGACCCTGATGACGGCCTCGGAGCCGGAGCGCTGACCCCAGGTCAGCGGGTCAAGCCGTCTGAACTTCCCTAGGCGGGTGTCGGCTGGTCATCGGCCGGGGGAGGGGCCAGCTTTCCCTCTTTGGGGGTTGGTCCTTTGAAACCGGCAGCGGTGCGATGGCCGCCACCACCGTAGCGGGCGGCGATCCGGCTAACGTCGACCCCTCCCGGGGTGGACCGCAAAGACCAGCGCGCTAAATCCCCACTGCCCTGCCACCAAACGCCGGCGAAGGGGTGTCCGGTTGCTAGGACATCGCCCAGTTCGCTCTGCAGAACGGCACTGTTCACCGTCGGGACAACGGTGCCCAATATCTCCACCATCGTCGCGTGGGCAGCTACCCGGTCGACCATGCGGCGCTGGTAGCGGAGCAGCGCGCGACCCTCCACGCGCAGCTGTTCGACATCGATAGAATCCCATGTTTGGAAGTCAAAATCGTGGGCACGCAGAGCGGCTGAAACCTCTTCGCTCTCGGGCAAGTCGTGGCGCCACAGGTCACGATCCTGCACATAGCGCAGCAAGGGCGGAACGGGCGACTGGTGCAAGTACTGCCAGGCCATGACCGCGCCACTGCGGTTCATGTCAAAAACGCAGTAAGGGAGGTCCGCCAGCTCGCTGGCGGCGGATCGGTGGTGGTCGAGTACGACCAGACTGGCCGCGGACTCGGCCAACTGCTCCGTGGTCGCTCGGTCGTAGGCGAAGTCTGCCATCAGCACGTGTCGACCCTTGGTCCTCGGCGGTGGATCGCCGTGGCTGACCGGCACGTAGTCAGCATCGTCGCCGTAGCGCTTCCACGCGGCGAACGCGGCTCCAAATCCGTCGGGGCAGTCACCGTGGTAAACCACCAAGGGCCGCGAACCCGATCCCGAGGCGGAGTCGATGCGCGCCGGAGCACTCGACGGTGCGGAGGCTCCCCTCTCGTCAGCGTTCAAGGATTCAGGGGTAGATGAATCCCAGGACGCCAGAGGTGTTGGGAACTAAGCGGAGATCTTCATGGCCGGGGATGTAGTTGGCCTCCTCCACCACGAAGCCTTGACCATCGGTGCCAGCGCCGGTCTGGATGACCCAGGCCACGTGACCGAGGTAACTGTACGCGCCGCCGCCGCGCCAGACGACCATGGAATCGACTTGGGGAGTCATGCCCGTGGGATAGGGCTGGGGCATGCTGGCGTTTCCAGCGATCCACCCGTTGGCGTTCGCCGCCCATCCGACATACCTTTGCGAGGCCACGAACCAGGTGCACTGTCCGTACGGGTAGTCGTCTGGCGCGTTGCCCAAATCCGGGTAAGGGGGGGTGGAATACACGTCAAGGATAGTGCCGCTATAGCCGAGCGACCCACCTCCGGTGGAGGCAGCTGCCTCCTCCTGCAGGACCTCGATCTGGGTCGACAGGGTTCGGATCTGAGCCGCGATCTGGCCCGCCTGACCGGTCAGGTTGCTCTGCTCGGAACTGTAGGCGTTCTCGGCTGCCTGAAGCTGGCTGTTCTGGCTCTGCAGGCCGGCCACCAGAGCGGTGACCTGCACCTCTTGGGCGGTCTGTTGGGCCTTCAGCGTCTTGAGCGCGTTGGCATCGGTGATCAGTTGCTGGGTAAGTGAGTCGAAGCGCTGCCGCACCGTCTGCAGGGAAACCGTGTCGTCGACCAGCTTGGCGATGCTGGAACTGTTGGCGATCGCAGCAGCGAGCGAGTCGTTGGCGTTTCGCTGGTAGAGAACCGTGACCAGCGCGGCGAGCTGGGTCCGATCGCGGGCCATCTGGGCCTCCGTGACCGCGAGTTTGTTCGTGGTGGCGGTGAGTTCGGCGTTCACTTGGCTCAAGGTGATCTGATCTTGGGAGAGCTGCTGCTGAATCGCGGTGATCTGCTGTTGGGTATTCGCTGCTTGCTGTCCCGCCGATGCCGCTTGTCCCTCTAAGGACCCGAGCTGGCTGGTCAGAGCGCTCAGCTGCTGTTGGTCGGCGGCGATCTGAGACGAGAAGCTCGCGGAGGCTGTTCCCGTGGTCAACAGGGAGGCCGACATCGCGGCAATTCCGAACACGCCCAGCTGGGCGGCGGCGCGTAGGGCGGGCTTGATGCGGAATTGAGACATAAGCTGGAACGTGAGATGTGATTGTCTCGGCCTCTGACTCTAACAGCGATCACCGCGGCCTGCAAGTTCAGTGACAGCTTGGTAGTGGGTCAGTTTCGATGTCACTAAGCGGCAGCCCTCACGCACTTTGTGCTAGGGAGGCGCGCCTATGCTTTGGGGGATGGGGGGCAAACGATCTAGGAAAACACCCCGGTGGGGCCGCGTCGGGGGAGCGCTCGCTCTCCTGTTCTCTGTGATCCTCGCGTTAGTCACGGTACCCGACCACCCAACCGTCGTGCGAATTGTGGCGCTGACGGCAGCGACCGTGTTCGGATTTGGCTGCCTCGCGGTCATTTTTTGGGAGGCGGGGCGGTGGATAATGGGGAAGGTGTCTAGTGATGACGACGACAGCCAGGGGCCTTCCACGCCGGGTCCAGGGCCTTTTCATGGGCCGGTGGGGTCTCAAGGTCAGACCGGCGGTCACACAACGCAGATCAACTATCCTGCCGGGCAACCGCGCCGCTCTGTGGGGATCGCCATCCACGGTAGCCGGGACGTCAAGCTCTACGACAACACCGTCACCGGATTCGATACGGGCGTGGAAGTCGTCGATTCCAGTGTCGAGGCCCGCAACAACCTGATCTCCGGTCCTCCAAGCGCTCCTAACCGAGCAGCCCGACGAGCTCTTCGACGGTCCAAACGTGGTCGGTCACCCCAGCCGCCATCGCGGGAGTCCGCGGATAGGGATTAGCCAGGGTCTTGTGGGGCCGAGCAAAGTTGTAGAACATGAAATGGAGGCTGACCGCAGCCACTAGGTTCTCAGCCTTTTTTGAGAACCCGTTGGTCAGCCACGTGAAGCGCCGCATCCCCATCCGCATGGTCAGGTTCTGGCGCTCCACGTAGGAGGTGGAGACGTGCGCCGGATCGGGGTTCCCCTGGACCCTACGAGCGCGGACGCCGATGCATTCTGGCGGACTGTAGCGGCGCTGGCCGTCCTCGGCCCCGTAGATCTTCTGGAGCATCGCGTAGTCGATGTCCGGGCCGAAGGCATCCTCTACGGCGTCTAGGTAGAGGTGATAGCCGTCGGTGGTGAGCTGGACCCGGTTAGCCATCCGGTCGGCCAGGTCCGAGACGAAAGCCTTGGCATCGGCACCACCCCGGTCCCCAACCAGCCAGCTAGGGACCAATTTGGTGTCGGCGTCAATTGCCACCCAGGTCCAGACATCGCCATACCCGAACTCTCCCTTGTGATCCGCCGGGACGTTGGCTGCCTTGGAGTGGCAGAAGGCCCAGATCTCGTCAGCCTGTAGACGACGGCAAGCGAGGCCACGGAGAGCATCATCCTGGTACTCGGAGCAAGTCGTTCCCAGCTCGACCAGGAGCTTGGCGACGGTGTTCTTCGCCACGCCCGTCATACGGACGGTGGCCCGGATGGAGTTGCCCTCCACGAGAGCCTTGACCACCTGAACCCGCTTGGTCTCTGGTAGTCGGTTCATACTGACCATTATGCCTGACCGATATAAGCTTGTCAAGTCCGCTCGCTTATATTGAGACGTCCTTTCTCTGTCGCACACGTTAGATCTGTCCCTGCAATATAAACTACTTAGCTGGTATAGTTCATATCTATGGACATAGACCGACTTAGCAACAGCCCCGTGGGCAAACTCGTTCCGGTCAGGGGAACCGACGCGAGGCACGGGAACTTCGCCTACTTCGCCTTCGTGGCGGACCCTTTGCCTTCCGACGTGACGCTACGCTCGGCAACCTGGGCTCGGGTTGCCGAAGCTACGGCGGCGATCTCGCGCCTACAGCAAGCTTGCCTTGAGCTGCCAGATCCCCGCCTCCTAATAAGACCCGCCCTGTGGCGAGAGTCCCTCGATACGTCGGCGCTCGAGGGCACTGAGGGCGTACTGCGCGAATTGCTCGAGGCTCAGCTTCCCAGTGCGCAGTACATGACGTCGGAGACGCGCGAAATCCGGGCATTTCAGTCCATGGCCGGCCACGCATTCGAACTGGTCAAGCGGCGACCGATAACCGTTGGCTTCCTCAGCGAGTTACAAGGCGAACTCTTCCAAGAGGCCGAGAATCCCCCTGAGGATGTGGGGCGCGTGCGTCAGCATATCGTCTGGATCGGACAGAAGGACCAGCCGATTGAGGCTTCTAGATTTGTCCCCGCCCCCCCTGACGATCGCCTCCAGGCGGGGATGGACCAGTGGGAATTGTGGGTAAGAGCAGAGCACCCGCACCTGTCGCCTGTTCTGCGCTCAGCAATGGCCCACTATCAGCTGGAGACCTTGCACCCGTTTGGCGATGGAAACGGGCGTCTCGGGCGGCTGGTGATTATTCTCCAAGCTCTTCGCTCGGGAGCACTAGACCAACCCGCACTCACGCTTTCGCCGTGGCTTTTCCGCCATCGCATCCAGTACCAAGAGCAGCTCTTGGAGATGAGTTGCACCGGAGACTGGAATCCTTGGGTGTCGCTCTTTTGCACAGCTGTACGCGAGCAGTGCGACATCCTCATCGAGAATGCCCGGAAGCTCGTTCGGTGGCGGGAAGAGTCGCGCCACAAGGTGCAGGAGCACCGATGGACCGGGGTCATCTATCGGGTCCTAGAGGATCTTGTGGACTGGCCGGTGATCACCGTCGGGGACGCTGCGAGGAAGTACAGCATCTCGGTTCCGCACGCCACAAACACGATCAACCACCTAGTCGAGATTGAGATCCTCACTGAACTCACGGGCCGGGGCTATGGGCGAATGTTTGGAGCCAAGTACGTGATGGATACGGTGGACAGCCTCACCTCTCCTGGCGCTTCCACCGTTCCACAGCAGCCTTCTGAGCAATCTCAGACCGTTGCTGCGGGCTGAGCTTGGCCGCCCTGGCCTTCCCGCCCTTCTGACCCCCTAGCCTCCCCAGCTCCACGGCCGCGGGGTTCTTCCCCTGATAGGGGTCGAAGCCGGGGTCGGTGGCCTCGCCTACAATCGCTGACGCGAGCCGGTTGAGGTCCGCGGGCTTCCTTGACCGCTTAGGCATAGTTTCATTCTAGCGGGGATCTCAAATCGGGGTAATTCAAACTGACCCACTACCGACAGCTTGGTGCGGGGTCGCGTTAAATTAGCCCGACTGGAGATCGATCTGAACTGCCCATGATGTGCCGAAACGCTGGTTCGGGTGATACACCCGGCCGCGTCTGGGCCTCTCATGGTTGTGGGCGGCGGCGAACTCAGTGGGGGGCGCCGTTTCCCGCTCGCCGGGCGGGCGTAGCCCGGTGAACCAGCCGAGCCGCTCAAGGCCGGGGTACTTCGGGTCCTCGCGCCCGCGCCAGGGACCGACTTGGTGGCGCAGCTCGGTCTGGTGCAGGGGGTCGGCGGATCCGGCCAGGGAACTGCCGCACCCGTCGCTCCGAGCACCTGCCGAGCCCAAGGCCCGGGCCAGCTGAGCCGGTCGGTGTGCTGGGTCGCCCAGCACCCAGCAGGCTGTTCCACTCGAACCGCGGACGCGACGACTCCTCCCGGAAGGAGGCGCGGAGGGACCTCCTTCAAGTTCGCTGGCACCTCCGCCCCCTCGTACCGATCGGTTGCCCCCAACGGAGCGAACTAACTGGAGCGGCCCTTGTCGTCCGCCCGGGCCGTGTTTGTAGGGGACTTCCCGGGCGCGACCTCCGCACCGGCACCCATGGTCCGGCGGCGGGCCCGGTGAGCGCGCCGTCGCTGCGTGACCTCCAGCAGGTTCTTCGTCTCCGGGCTAGGGGCTCGGTGCGGCGGACGCACCGGCACGAGCGAGGACTCGAGCCGCCCCCGGCGAGCTCCGGACCATGGCCCAGGTGGAGCATCGACAAGGGCGGCAAGGTGGTAGGCGGAGCTCTCGTAGTTCACGCGCCACCCGCGGAAATGGGGCCAAGCCTCTTCGGCGCTCCGCTCCGCCTCCCAGCCCACCTTCAATACCCGGCTCACCCCGAACTGGAACTCCTCGAAGGTGAGATCGATCGGATCGTATGGATCCGGATCCGCCGTAACCGCGAACCCGGTCACCCGGGAGAGTGAGCGCAGGCACACGATTCCCATCCTGAGGAACGGTCGGGCCGAGGCCGGGGCGGTCAGGGGGTTGAGGGCCAGCTGGATCGCCGCGGCGTCCAGGCAGGCGAGGAGGGCCAGAGTCCACGAGGTCCGGGGCTCGGGTGAGCGGAAGTAGAGCAGCGTGGTGTAGCTGGTGTGGCTCTCGGCTATGTCGGCCGCCCACTCCTCCCAGCTGTGGTAGAGCTCCGCCAGATGATCTAGGTTGTCGATGAGAGCATGACGGGCCAAAATCTCGGGCCCCCACGGCGGCGAGCCGCTGCTGCTATCCAGCATCGTCACCAGGGTCTCCCGTTTGTTGAAGGAGCTGTAGAGGGTGGGCAAGTAGGCGATTTGCAGGGCCACCACGATCACCCCGGAGGCAGATTCCACGAAGGCGATCGCCGTCTGTAGACCGGACTCGGCCCGGGCGAGTCCCAGGGGAAGGATGGAGGAAGCGCTGAGCCGGACCGCCTCGGCCCAGTTGCCGGTGCTGCTTCCCCAGAAGAGCAGGGTAAAACCGGCCACGAGCAGCCCGATCCAGACCACCAAGCGCAGGACCAGAAAGAGCGGTGCTCCCTGGGCCAGGATGCCGTCTCGGGCCATGTAGTCGGCGCGGGTACGGGCCGCGAAGGAGGTCGCTCCCTGAACCGTAGCGGCAATCACCGCGGAGAGCCTCGAGGAGACGGCCCGCGGCACCATGACCGTCCTGATGACGCTGCCCAGCGTACCCAGCGTCAGAAATAGCCCGACCAGAACGCTGAGGAGGCGGATTGCAATCATCCCCTCACCTTCTAGCAGATGGAACCGCGCGGCGACGGCAGATCAGGAATAGGCTCCTGCCCCCGCCGGTCGGGAAGCCGCCTGAACGGAACCGTATCAGTCGGGCCGCCCGGGGACGGCCGCTGCCCGCGACCTCGGGGTAGTCCTACCGTTGTGGTCGGGAGGGAGGTGCAGGCAGTCTCCGCGGCTCCGGACGGGTCACCCGCGAGCTGGCCTGGAGAGCGGCGCCACTGATCCGGAGCAGTGGCTCTATCCAAGTCGTCCGGGGCCGAAGGGGGGGACCAGACGAGATGGACCTTGCGCTAGGTAGCACCCAGCGGGTGCTGACGACTCGAAGGCGCCACCGACCAAATCCCTTCTTCACCATCTCAATTTCGGTGTGTTCGACCGCGCCCGGGAAGGGGGTCGATGGGGTCGAGGCAGTGCCGGACCGGCGACGACTCTGGCTCCACCACCACCACCCCATCCTGGCGGCGAGTGGCGCGGTGGCAACCAGGAAGGTGGCTACCCGAACTCGCGTCAGCGGGCGTTGGACGGGGGGGACCACCAGCTCGGCGATCAGGGGTCGGCGGGGTGCGTTCTTCAACCTGGTGAGATGGTATCGATCGGGCCTTGGCAGCGGACTCCCGATCCCTGATCGCCGGGGCGACTTGGGCGGAACTACGTTCGTGTTCGGTCCGAAGCGGGGTGGCCGGCAACCGGAGCCGCCATCTGCTCGAGGGTGCTGATCACTTCTCGAGTTAGGCCGGTCGGAGTTGAGGCGCCCGCCGTCACTCCCACCCGATTGCAGTTGATGAACCATTCGGACCTCAGGTCGGCCACCGTATCCACCAGATAGGCGGGACGCTGGGCCAGCTCGCGCACCACCTGCACCAGCCGTTGGCTATTGCTGCTGCGGGAACTGCCGACCACGATCACCACGTCGCACTCCTTGGCCGCATCCACCGCCGCCTGCTGGCGGTCCTGGGTCGCGCTGCAGATTTCGTTGTGGACCTCAATGTGAGGAAAACGCTGGATCAGTCGGTCGATGATCGACTGGGTGTCCCAGACGGAGAGGGTGGTCTGGGTCGTGACCGCCAGCTTGGGGGCAGACAGTTCCAAGGCGTCGACATCCTCGAGCGACTGCACGAGACGGATCTTGTCGGGAGCTTCGCCGAGTACGCCCTCCGGCTCCGGGTGACCCGCCCGGCCAATGTAGATGACCGTGTAGCCTTCGCCGGTCAGTCGTTGAACCAGGTCGTGGGTGCGCACCACATCGCTGCAGGTGGCGTCAACCACATTGAGCCCCTTGGCGATTGCTCGCTCCTTGACCTCAGGGGACACGCCATGGGCAGTCAATACCACCGTCCCCTCGCTCACCTCCTCGAGCGCCTCCAGTCGGGAGGGGGAATCGATCAGCCGAACTCCGCGATCGGCGAATTCACGCGTCACGTGCTCGTTGTGGACCAGATAGCCAAGCATGGCGACCGACTCCCCCTCGTGTTCTGCTGCCGCCAGCCGGAGCGCCCGTACCGCCTCGACCACCCCATGGCAGTACCCGCGGGGCTTGATCTTGACCACTTCCACATCTCGATCGTAGCAGTCACCGCGAAGAGCCTCGATCTAGATCTGATGCCCCGGGCCGCCCGGTGCTAGCGATCGCGAGAACGCTCGGCCAGCGCCGGGGACGCTCCCAAGCGCCTCGACCAGCGAAAATCGCGCTCTTCCATCGCGACCGGTTCCACCTCGATCGGCGCCTTCACCGGCGCCCGGGCCCGCGCCTGGGATGGCGGCCGTTCGATGCCCGAATCGGTTTTGCCCAGATTCCGTCGGACTGTTGTCGGTCTCCGGGATGCCTCGACCACCGACTCCAGCCAGGCCCAGGCACGGTAGGCGGAGTAACCCCCGAGCGCCAGGAGGGTGACCGACCCGACCGCATTGAGCACACCGGCCAACGGCGGAAGAACGATACTCAGGGCAGCGCAGGCACCGACCAAAGCTAGCCCGGACTTCATCCGACCCCTTCCCATCACCTCTAGCTGTCCCCTCCTCTGGCCCCGACAGGGCGGTTACGATCCGGACCAGATGTCCACCTATTCGTCGATCGGCTCCGGTCACGGCGCGCGCGGCCACCGGACCTGGCTCCACCTGCTTCCCGAGGACAGGGCCCTGGTCGCCGGCCCCGAGCAGCTGGGCGCCACCGCGGAGCTGCTGGTCGAGTTCGGATTAGCGACTCTGGGATCAGGGGCGGAGATTCTGCTGCCCGGGCCCACCTTCGCCCGACTGCTGGGTACACCGGGGCAGCTCCCGATGGCCGGGCCGGTCAGGGGCGAGGTTCGGCTGGAGGCCGGAGTGCTGCGCTGTTATCCCGATCCAGGGCCCCAGGGTTTTGACACGAATCCCTCTCGGAGCTACCGAGCAGACTGTCCCGAGTGTGGAGGGGCCATGGAGTTCTTCCTCCTGCGCTTCCCTGACCCCGATCCGATGCGCGCCGCCTGCCCGAGCTGCGCCGCCCGGTTCGATATCTCGGTCTTGGGTTGGTCGCCCCCGCTGCCGGTGGCGCGGACGGAGCTGACCTTCGGCGACCTGGATGGCCGTCCCTCGCTGCGAGAGAGTGAGTTCTTCGGTCGCCTGCAGGGGCTGTGGCGCACCTCGCTCACCGAGGTTCACGTGACGCTCTGACGGGTGGATCAAAGCTCAGTCGCGGCCAGCCGTCGGGCCGCCCGGGCCCAGCGCCTCCCCGCTCCCTCCGCGCTGGACCCGTAGTGGGACGCGACGTTGAGGGCCCCGGGGACGCGCAACATCAGATAGAGCGCCGCGAAGGCATACAGGATGCCAATCACCCCCTGACCGCGCGCGAAGGCCAAAGCGATCGCGCTGCGAAGCACCAGCAGCTGCACGAACTGCATGAAGAGGGTGATGACCAGAAGGCGAAGCCACTGTCGGGCAAACGTCCTGGTTTCCGGAAGTATCCAGGCGATGGCGGCCAGCGGGGCGGCCGCGCAGAGGATGGCCAGCAGGGTGTAGCGGACCACATAGGCGAGCACCAGAATGACTACCGCCACCACCAGGGCGGCTGCAAATAAGAGCATAAAAACGTTGGTGGAGGCAGACTGCAGGGCGGAACCGCTGAGGGGCGAGTCCCAGGGCAGTTGGCCCAAGTTGACTCTGCTCCCACCGGCCACTACCGAGCTCAGCGAATTGTTGAGATCGATGGCCTGCTGCACCAGTGGCAGGCTCGCGATACCCAGAGCCAACGCAACCAGTACCCGGGGGAAGACGATCTGCAGGTGATGGCGTGCGTCTCCCGCACTGGCGATCGTCCGCAGCGCGCTGTAGAGGAACACTCCCACCAGCAGCCCGCCTGCGGCACCCATTAGGACGTGATTGAGCTGGGCCACTCCAGGCGTTTCGGTGAATGGGTAGCGCTGGTGGGGGCTAGCGGCGTCGTAGGTGCCGAACAGATAGGTCTGGAGCGCGGCGTCCAGGGCTTCTCGAGACGAAGCCACGAAGGAGGTCAGGGCGCCGCTGATCAGATGGGTGAGCAGGGCGAGGGGATGCAGGTCGAAGCTGGGAAAGTTCAGCGCGGCCAACCTTCATCCCAGGCTGTGGGGAACGGCCGCGAGGAGCACGTGGGTTAGCACGCCCGCGAGCTCCACTCCCAAAGTCCCGACGGCGATGCGCCCGAGCCATCGCTGCGCCTCCATGGCGCTGTGGGGGTTGGGGGCGACGACACGCCAGACAAAGGCGCTGACAAAGGCCAGAGTGCCCAAGCTGCCGACAATTCCCTGGGCGAGAACAACCCAGGAATTTAGCAACGAGTTGAGCTCGCTCACATGAAGCCTCCGTGCCGACCGAGACGCGCTGAACCCTATGTCCGGTGAGCCCCGGGGATGGCGCTCGTCAGCCGCAGTCGGCGGACCAGGGGGCTTCGGAGCTGGTCGCCACGACGGTCACCGGACCGTCATTGACGGATTCGACCAGCATGTGCGACCCGAACTGTCCCTGGCTCACCCGACCCACCCCCTGACGGCGTAGCTCGTCGGCGAACAGCTGGTAGAGCTGGCGCCCGCGCACTGGGTCGGCGGCCGCAGAGAAGGCGGGACGATGACCCCGGCGCAGGTCGGCAAACAGGGTGAACTGGCTGACCACCAGCGCCTCGCCTTCGACATCCAGCAGCGACCGGTTCATCTTGCCATTGAGATCCGGGAAAATGCGGAGCCGGGCCAACCTCTCGGCGAGGTGCTGAGCGACACGCGGATCGTCGGTTGGGGTGACGCCCAAGTAGATCAGCAGGCCGTTTTGGATCGCGGCTACCAGGGTGTTTTCGACCGTGACCTGCGCTCGCACCACGCGCTGCAGCACCGCCCGCAAGGGGTCAGCCGATCGCCCGCAGGCTGCGATATATCCTCATCGCCTCAGCTTCGGCCGCCAGGAAGCCCAGAGCCTGGTTCTGCATTCCCTGGACGGCGAAACTCCACCACCCGGGCGCGCTGGCGGGACCGGGCAGGGTGACCCCTCGGTATCGAGGTGGGTAGAAGGTGATGCTGCCCCCGGGCAGCCGTTTGAATATCGGTCCCGACACCATCACCTCGTCGATAGTTCGAGGTCCGCACAGCTCCCCCTCAGCCATGGCCAGCTGACGCTGCTTGTGAATCGGATTGGCCGGATCGGAGACCACGGCTCGGCCGCCTAGCCGCCGGGTGAGCTGGAGCAAGCCGAAGCAGACCGCCAGAGCGTCCGTCTCATCGCCCGCCAGCCGGACGAAGCCAGCTCCAACGATGGGCTCCCGGCACTCCCGACGAAGGTGGCGTAGGTACTCCATCTCGAACAGTCCGCGGGAATCATCAGACGCCAGCCAGAGCGGATCGGAGCGCCAGAGCCGGGAGGCGGCAAACTCGTTCACCGCCTCGGTCCAGTCTGCCCCAGTGGCCCGGCCGGGATCGGTCAGCCTGACGAACAGCACCCGGCCCATGCAGGGTGATTCTAGACCGGGTCTACCGACAGCTCACCCCCGAGCGGTTCGGCTTCGCTCATCACGACGATCCCTCCGTGCTGAGCAGTCGGTGATACCGCGCGGGGGCCTGGATCAGAACGGGAGTGCGCCGCTTACCCAAAAGAAGGAGGAACTGACCCCGATTCGCGTGCTCCAGCAACCGACGCTGGCTATCGTCCAGGTCAAATCCCCGCTGCAGCCGGAGCGCTGCCGCCGGATGTTGACTGCCCAGCAGCATGGTCGCCGAGTTGACGGCCATCACCTCCCCAGGTGCGCTACCTAGAAGGTCCCCCGCCGACTGCGTCAAGAGCACCAGCGACCCCTGGTATTTCCGGACTCGCCGCGCCAGCTGCGCCATCAGCCGCTGCAAGGGAGCGTTATCGGTGAGCAGTCCTGCTTCGTCCACGATCGCCTGCTTGCGACCGGGTTGGGAGCGGATCCACGACCAGAGCCAGTGCGAGACCAGAAGGGTGGCGGCCGGCACCCACGCAGCCGGTAGCTCGCGCAAGCCTACGGCCGCGGCAATCTCGACCGCCGGGCCGCGGCCGGGTGAGTTGAAGAGTGCCCCCGGTGCTCCATCCAGCCAGGGCAGCAGCCGGTTTGCGACCGCCTCGCCCGCCGCGCTCTGTAGCAGTCGGGGGAGACAGTCAGACAGCACGGCCGTGCCCGAACCTGCCTGGTTTAGGGTCCAGCACACCGCGCCGGAGAGCTCACCCGCCTCCGCGGGCGAAAGCTGGCCACAGAGAAGGGTCACCAGCTCCGCCACCGCGCTCGGAGCCTCCCCGGGCTCGGCCATCTCCAGCAGGTTGAATCCGCTCGAGTTGGATTCCCCAAGGGCGAGGTAATCTCCTCCGACCGACTCACACCAACGTCGGTGCTCGTTCTCTGGATCCAGCACAATCGTGCGGACTCCTAAGCGCACCGCTTCGAGCCCCAGCAGGCCGCCCAGGTAGGATTTGCCGCTCCCGGAGGCGGCGACCACCCCCAGATTGGCGTTCGGTAGCGCCGAGACGTCATGGAGGTTCAGCCAGACTGGGGCTCCGGTCCTCAGGTGCGTTCCCAGGTTGACCGCGCCCGCCGTAACCCCGTCCCAGTCGTCGAGCCAGGGCCAGAGGGACGCCAGCTCTTCCGTGTGGACCACCCGACGAGGTCCGACGGGACGGGTCGAGAGGAGCTCGGTCTGCCGCCGGGCCGGACCCTGACTGCACCAAGCCGGGACCAGTTCGGCCCGCAGGGCGGTGATTCGAGACCGGATTAGCCGGGCCAATTTCCGCGTCTCGTCGCGGCTATCGCCGGCCACCGTCACGGTGACTGCCAGGTCGAAGAGCTTTCCCTCAGATCGGGCCAGCACGTCTCGCAGCCGGGCCGCGGCGTCTAAGCCGGCTCGCACTCGGGGATCTCCCTCCTCACCGCGCTCACCACGGGCGAGCTCCCTTGCTCTCAGCCCGAGCATCCGGCGCCGGAGAGCGCGGTCGGCCTCGCCCCGAGCTCGCGGCCAGATACCCAGCACCAGGTCGATCTCCGCAGGTATCCCGACCAGCGACCAGAGCCAGCCGGGAGCCACCGAAACTCCCGGGAGTCTCTCCAGCCAGAATGAGGTCAGGTAGCGTCCTCCCGCCCGCAGCATGGTGGGTCGCTCCGTCCAGGGGCCCTCCGCCAAGGGCGGCGGGCGTTCCTGTTCTCCGACCCGGAAGGCGGCTGAGGGCGGTAGCCCGGAATCGGACCCGGGTTCGCTCGGGGCCACGAGCACCCTCCGGCGAAAGATTGGTCGGCGCCCGAGTCCCTCGGCGATGTGCTCCTTCATCGCTTGCTGCAGCCCGGCGGCAACCTGGCCCGCTGGCGGCCTTGGGCCGAGCTCTCCCCCTAGTTCGCGACGAGTACAAACCAGCAGACGCACCGGGTCCCGCAGCTGCTCCAGCCAGACCGCCAGCTCGCCGGCGTTCTTGAGGCGCTCCGAAGCGATCAGATCAAGAATGTCGGGAGCCTGGAGGCGCCACGGTAGTTGATGTTGGTCGGCGCTATCCCCCGAGTTCACCGAGAGCGCGAGACCGCCAGCACTTCGCGTGCCAGAGCTCCGATTCCCGCCTGAGATGTGAGGGCGAACTCCGGCTGCCGGTTGGAGTCCATTGGTCCCAGGAGCTGGTCGGGTGGGGTCGTCCCCACCAGCCGATACCCGAATGCCCGGTTCGGGGCGCTATGGCTAGCGGCGGGTGCGGTGCGATTGAATGCGACCAACACCCGGATTTGGGGGTAGCGATGACGCAGGTGGGCCACCGTGCGGTCCACCTCCCCAGGAAAGCGGTCACTTCCGTCCCAGATCATGACGACTCCCGCCAAGTGGGCTCCGCGAGGATGGACCATCGGACCGCTGCCCCAATCGACGAGCAGCAGCGCCGGCCGGCGATCGCCCGCCGACCCGGCAACGACCGAGAGCGATCCTGAGGGCCGATTCAGACCGACCGAGCCCAGCTCCGAGGGCTCGGCCCGCAATTCAGACGCGACCGCCCGGTAGAGAGTGGTGCAACCGAGACCCCGTCGAAGCGAGACGAAAGCCACCAATGGCAGGCTTGGCTCCTCACCCGTCGGGCAAGGCGGTGGTGGGGCTTCGGGACGGGCGTCGACCCACCCATCGCTGACTGCCGCTGACACGGTGAAGACCCGGCCGGCGTAGAGGAGGGCGAGCCAGGCCCAGCGGGCCGCGGATACCCCTTGCACCTTCCCCCAGGCCAGAACACCGGTCATCATCGCCACCAGTCCGACGATTCCCAGGCGGAGCGGAGTGGGCAGGGGAAGTTCCCCCAGGGCCCAGGCCAAGAAGCCTCCCAGGCCGGCCAGGATGAGCCGGGGCGCGGGAAGCCCCAAGGCGATCTCCGCCTCACCGTCCAGATTGTCTGTAAATCGGAAGACTGCCATGCTTGGATCGGGGTATCTCCCCGTCCACGCAGTCCGCCGACCACGGCCAGCGGGGCTGGCCTCAGTTCGTCCGGAAGGTCTCCACCGCGAACCCGACTCGCTGGGCTGGGAGCCGAGGGGGCTTGGTGACCCGAAGGTGGACTCGATGCACTCTCGGGAGCTTCAATACCGCCTCGGCGATCCGGGAGGCCATCGTCTCCACCAGGTGAAACTGCTGGTCCTCGACGATCCCCCGGACCACCTCGTAAAGCTCCACGTAGTTGACGGTGTCCGCCACTTCATCGGTGACCTGAGCGTGGCCGACCTCGGCCTCAATCTCCAGATCGACGGTGAACTCTCCCCCAGCTTGCCGTTCGGGGGCGGAAACGCCATGGTGGCCGTAGAAGCACAGCCCGTGCAGCACCAGCAAGTCAGTCGGGCTTCGATCGGCCTCCCAGCGGCGCGAGTGCGACACCGACTCTAAGGCTCGAGCCGTCAGCGGCCCTTGGGCTTCCTTTCGACGGCTTCGATCGAATCGATGTGGACGACCTCCCGCCGGTTGTCCCTGGTGGGAAAGAGCACGACCAAAGTTTGCGAAAGCGCCGCGATGACCTGACCGACATCTCCCACCGCGATGCCCTCGATCACCTCACCGGTGCTGTGCCGCACCACGTCGTTCACCTTTACCCAGCTTCCCGGCGGCCAGCGCATCTCCGGGGTGAGCTCCTCGGGGCTGAGGTCCTCGATGGAGACGACACCCCGGTTGCCGCCCCAGGGACGGGTCGGGGAGGGCCGCGGGGCGATCCGAGCGACCGGGATAGGCGGCGCTTCGGCCACGAGCTCCGGCTCAGTTTCCTCGGCTATCTCCAATTCCTCCTCGTCTTCTCCTACCAGCGGCTCGCCCGGTTCGGGGGCTTCCAGGCCGGGTTGACCGTCGTCCGAACCCGACGGGTGCGCGGGACTCATCGGCTCCAGCTCACCGACTGAAGCCCCGCCGCGAGGCGAAAACCGAGGGCTCGCTCCGCACTACGCTCAGCGTAACAGGAGTTCCTCGGGAACTCAGCCGAGGATTCACTCCTCGGCGATGGAAGTGACCCGCCACGGCTCGCGCTGTCCATCCAGGACGACGCGCAGCTGAACCGGCTCATTGGTCGTGCTGGGAGAGGCCTCGGTGGTCAGAAAGCTGGTGCGATCGCGATACCGCAGCCGAGCCACGACCTGTCCTTTACCACCCATCTCCGAGATCTCTAGGTGGAGCGACTCCCGGAATGGGCTGACCTGGATGCCCGCCGCCTGGTAGGCGGTGAACCGAGCCTTCACCTCAGCCAAGGCGTCGCCAGCGAACGCCTGGCCCAGGCGGCTGAGATTGCCGCTCACCGCGGCGTCGTCCAGAACCGCCAAAATTCGCCGCATCTCGCTTCGGACCCGGTCGACCAGCTGGGGATCAGGAGCCTTGCGTCGCTTGGTCAGGTTGGGCATCTAGTGGTGCTCCGGCCTTGGCCGAAGCATCCGCAGTAGATCTGTGGGCAGGTAGGCCGAGACCGATGGCTGGGGCGTGTCGGTGACGTCCAGGATCACCGCCCCAAGCTCCTCGTCCTCGATCGCGCCCTCAAGCGAGACGGGAGCCGGTGGCACCTGGACGGTTGGCGCTTCCGCCCAGCCGAAGTCGTCCCGAGGCCGGGGCTGAGGAACCGCCTTGGGCTGGGCGGCCTTCTGCGCCTGGGCAGCCTTGAGCCGACTCACCGAGGCCTCCGCCTCGAGCCCGGAACCCGTGGGGATCTCCTCGTACCCGGGACGCCGCACCCCCTGGACGGTCCGACCCACCAGCGCTACCGGGAGGCTTTCCAGGTTCTGCAGGAGGGTCATTCCTGCCGCTTCCACCAGGCACTGCAAGGTGGGTAGCGGCCAGGGCGAATCCCCGGGGAACACATAGCATCGATTGGCGGGAAAGTGGCGCAACTGGGAGAGCACGGTGAATCCCGGATTGCCGCTGCAGAGGACTGCCGCCGGGGGCCTGCCGCTATCGAGCATGATTCCGATCCGCGCCAGGCTGGTCGCTGGATCGGCCAGCTCCAGATCGTCGGCTGCCCCCACCACTCGAAACGAGGGGACCAGCTCGGCCGCACGACTGGCCAAACCGGCTTCCCCGACTACGACGAGCGTGTTCAACGGATTATCGTCTTCCACTTTCGGCTCGATCGTACCCCAGGTCCGTGCGCTCAGTTGCTGGGAGACCAACGTACGGTGCTCACGGGGGCTGGACCTCCTCCAGGTGCACGGTGATCTCGTCGAGGCGCCGCTGGTCCAGTTCAATCCCCAGCCCCGGAGCGGTGGGGACGGGCATGGTCCCGTCACTGGCCAGCTCGAAGGGCTGGCGCAACAGGTCCTGCTCGAAGTAACGGTCGCTGGCCGAGGTATCCCCAGGGAGGGTGAACCCGGGTAGCGAGGCCAGCGCCAGGTTGGCGGCCCGGCCGATCCCGGTTTCCAGCATTCCGCCGCACCACACAGGCCAGCCCGCCGTAGCGCAGGTGTCGTGGAGACGAACTGCGGGAAGCAGCCCTCCCACCCGGCCCGCCTTGATATTCAGGATCCGTCCGGAGCCCAGGAAGATGGCCGCCCGGAGGTCGGCTAGCGACTCGACGCTCTCATCGAGGCAGATGGAGGTTTCGATCTGCGCCTGCAGGGCGGCGTGGTCGATGAGATCATCGTGGGCGAGAGGCTGTTCGATCATCATGAGATCGAACTCAGCCAATGCCCGCATCTCGGGCAGGTCCCGAAGCGTGTAGGCGCTATTCGCGTCCAGCATCAGTGGGGTACCCGGGAAGCGCCGGCGGACCGCTCGGGCCAGCTCCACGTCGTAACCAGGCTTGCACTTCAACTTGATCCGCTGGTAACCCTCCGCCAGGTAGCTCTCGACGGCGCGGAGGGTTGCCGTCAGCGACGATTGAATGCCGATGCTGACACCGCACCCGATCCGCGCGCGGACACCGCCCAGGATCTGAGCCAGGCTCTGTCCACTGGCCCGGCCGGCCTGGTCAAGCAGCGCCATCTCCACCGCCGCCTTGGCCATCTGGTGACCGCGTACCCAAGCCCAGCTCTGGGTGTGCCCCGGCACATCAGTCGCTGGCCCGGCCAGGATCGAGGGCAGGATGTGGTCCCGGAGGGCTAAGAGTGCCCCGGCGCAGGTCTCTGAGGAATACCCGGGCTCGATCCCGGCCGCGCACTCCCCGATCCCCTCCACCCCTTCTCCCTCGACCTCGACCAGCAGGGCCCGGCGCACCGTCTGGGTGCCGAAGCTGGTGGTGAAGGGAGAGACGAGGGGCAGCTCGACCACCCTGAGCCGAGCTCGCTCCACCGAGATGGCAGGCAGACCATCGATCATGGGGACCCCCCCGCCCAGATCTTTTGCACCAGCCCGGCCAGCAGCGCCGCCCGATCGGGGATGGAGTCGAGGTCGGCCCACTCGCCCTCCGCATGCGCGTTGCCGCCCACGATCCCCAGCCCGTCCAGGGTGGGCACCCCTTGCGCGGCGGTGAAGTTCCCGTCGCTACCACCCCCTACTGAGGCTCCCTCAAGATCGGGCCACTCCAACTCCATTGCGATCTCCCGCGCCGATTGGAAGAGTTCATGCGAGGCGACCGGCTCGAGTGGGGGTCGGTTGATCCCACCCGCCACCTCCAGCACCGCCCCGGGGACCGAAAGCTGGAGCTCTTGCAGCCCCGCCTCGACCCGGTCCGCCTCGGCGCCGCTGGCAAACCGGACGTCGATCTCCAACCATGCCTCCGCTGGAATCACGTTGGTGCGAGAGCCAGCTCGGAGGACGGTGGGCGAGACGGTCGTACCCAGCTCCGGTCGGGCCAGTGCCGCGGCCGAAGCCACCAGCGGAGCGATCGCGACCAGCGAGTTCACCCCTCGTTCTGGGTCCAGGCCGGCGTGAGCCGCCCGGCCGCGCACCGTCAGGCGGAACCCGCCGATCCCCTTGCGGGCGATCTTGACGGCCTGGCCCAGCGGCGGCTCCAGCACGAGCACGGCCCCGTGTCTCCGGGACTCGACCTCGATGAGGGGGCGGGACCCTCGACTGCCGACCTCCTCATCGCCGGTCAGCAGCAGGGTGAGATTGCCCGGTGCAGAGCTGAACTGGCGCAGCCCAGCCAGCGCTGCCATTGCGACCACCACCCCGCCTTTCATATCGAACACTCCCGGACCCTGTGCTCGGCCTGCTGAAGCTTGGTAAGCCGGTTGGAACGAGCCCACCTCCCAGACGGTGTCCAGATGACCCAGGAGGAGCGGGGCAGAATCCTCCGCCTCACCCCAACGGAGCAGCAGAGAGGGGACCCCGTCCGCTTCGAACCGCCTGATGTCGGCCGGCCCGACCTCCGCCGCGAATTGGCGTTCAACCAGGCGTGCACAATTGTCAATCGCTTCCCGGTCGCCACTCGGCGACTCGCATCGGACCAACTCCTCGAGCGCCCCACACCAACGGGATTGGCGCTCGGCCAGCCACCGGCGCATCGAGCGAAGATCACCACTCGGGAGAGGCAGAGGCAGAGGCACCGGCAGATTCTAAGTCCGAACCCGACTAGTCGAGGCTGACCTCAGCCTACTTGCAGACCCACTCCCCGGACTCCCCGATGGAGAACATCTTGGCCGCGATGTCGGACTGCTGCACGGGGTCCCAGATGTCAGTGCCGCCGTGGGCGTGGAAGGTGGCTGGCATGAATTGGAACAGCCCGCTGGCACCCGATGACCGGTTGACGTCGGTGGGATTTAGCCCGGACTCGCACTTGGCCACCCCGAGCAACCAGGCGTAGGAGACGTTGTACTGCTGGGCCGCCGACCAGATAATCTGCATGATCGTTCCGATCGGAGGCTCGGGTACGGCCTGCCAGAAGGCCGACCCGAAGGGCAGGCCGGCCGCCGCCACCACCGGCGGCGGCGGGGGGAGCACCGGGGCTTCCTGGAGAGGCAGGGTCACCTGATAGTCGGTCACCGAAAGGACGTTGCGCGCCTGCCCAGCCACCTGCGCGATCGCGGCGGGAGCAGTCGAGGACGGACCTCGGGCACCACCGGTGGCGAGAGCGCCCACTACCGGCGTGGCGATGAGCAGCAGGGCCGCGACGCTGATCCAGCGCAGGCGACTGGCCAGCAGGGGAATCCGTCGCGCCCGGACCGTCTCTGCGTCCCGAAGGACGAGGGTCACCCGAGGGGTGTAGGAGGGCCAGGTCAGCTGGGCCAAATCAGGGGCCTGTCGTAGGCGGGTAAATGAACCCGTCGAACCCGGACCCGAAGTCGGCGACGACCCGGTAGTCGACCCGGTCGAAGCCGCCCCCGGTGCCGTAATAATTCATCTCGGAGACTTCGAAGTTGTTCGGAGAGCCGGTTCCGGGCACATCGACCGCGGTCACATAGGCCACGTGGCCGGCACTGGAGGCCCCACCGGAGTCGGGCGGCCACACCACGATCGCCCCGACCCGGGGAGTGCTGCCCTCGGCGTGACCGGCGGCGGCGGCGTTGGCCCACCACTGGTAGGCGTCGCCGCCCCAGTTGACATTCCATCCGTTGGCGCGCCATTGACCCGCGGCCCAATAGGTGCAGTTGCCGAATTCGAATGCCCAGTCACCGGTGGTCACCGTGGGGGCTGGGTGAGTCAGTTCCGCCAGCAGTTCGTTGGACTGAACTCCCAGTTGTCCCTCAAGCGACGCGGCAGCGGCTTCGTCGTTGAGCAGTTGCTGGTCGGCCGTGGCGATCGCCTGCTGGGCTTGCTCGATCGACTTGACCAGTTGAGTCACTTGAGAGGCGATCGCCTCCGGCAAGGTGGAATTGTCGAAGAACTGGGTCATGTTGGGAGAGGCCAGGGCCGTGGCCACCTCGGCGGCTCCATTGCCGTCTACGTAGGCGGTGCTGACCAGGCTGACCAGGGCGCCCCGATCTCCGGCCAACTGAACCCGCAGTACCTGCTGGGTCGTTTGGTCATTGCTTAACTGCTGGTTCAGCGAATTGAGCTGAGTTTGGTTCGCCTCGATCTTCGTCAGCAGGATCCGCACCGAACTCGTGTTGGCAACTTCGCCCTGGGCCTCCAACTGATTGAGCAGGGAGGTCAGCGCTTGCTGATTGACGGAGTCGGTTGACTGCTGAGCTGTGGCCCCTAGGCCGGGCACTAAGATCGAGGAGACCGATACCAATCCGGCCACGCCGGCGGCAAGCCAGACGTGCCCAGCAAAGCGGGCTCCGCGCATACGTCCTCCCACATAAGCGCGTACGGTGCGAGGCAGGAAGGTAACCCATTGACGGCACCGCGGTCAACTCTGACTAGCCGCGCTGGGCCGCCTCCGCGAATTCACCACCACTGGCGCGACCCCCTCCGCCACGCCTCACCGAGGCTGCTGACTCGCCAGGGCGTCGCTCCGTGAAGGTCCCGACTCGTGAACCAAATCCACCAGCCGCTTCAGTTGCTCCGGGCTTGATTCGGGGAGCACTCCGTGCCCCAGGTTGAAGATGTGCCCGGGTCGATGGTCAGCTTCGAGCAGCACTTCGCGGGCGCCCGCCTCCAGAACCGGCCAGGGGGCCAGGACGGTGGCCGGGTCCAGGTTCCCCTGGATAAAGCGCTCATGGCCAAGTCGATCCCAGGCTTCCCCCAACGGGATTCGCCAGTCGACGGACAGGCCGTCCGGACCCGTCGCGACGACCGACTCCAGCAGATGGCTCGAAGCGGTGGAGAAGTAGACGACCGGTAACAGCGGCTGCAGCCGTCGGATCAGGGCCTGCAGGTGGGGGGCGACGTGGCGCACGAAGGTCGCCCGGTCCAGCACCCCAGCCCAGCTGTCGAACAGCTGCACTACATCAGCACCAGACTGGGCTTGGGCGATCAGGTAGCGGGCGAGCACCTCGGTCAGGATGGTCATCAATCGGTCCCAGAGCTGGGGATCGGAGTGGATCAGGGATCGCACGTGCGGGTAGTCGCGGGACCCCTGTCCCTCCACCAGATAGCAGGCGAGGGTAAAAGGGGCGGCCCCGAACCCGATCAGGGCGGCCCGGCGTCCCAGCTGTTCCCGGGCACCTCTGATCGCGGGAAACAGGTATGGGGTAGCCTCCTCCGCCGCCACCACCCGCAGCTCGCTCACCTGGCGCTCCGACCTGATCGGCCGAGTCACCACCGGCCCCACCGACTCGCGGATCTCGAAGTCCACGGCCATGCCCTGGAGGGGCAGCATGATGTCGGCGAAGACCACCGCCGCATCCACTCCCAGGATCTCCACGGGCATACAGGTGACCTCCGCGCTCAGCTCGGAGTTGGTGGCCAACTCCAGGAATCCGAAGCGCTCACGCAGTTCCCGGTAGCGGGGAAGCGATCGGCCCGCCTGGCGCATGAACCACACCGGTGTTGCATCGGTTGGCCGGCATTGTGTCGCCGCCAGGAAGCGTTCGGCGCCGTGTATCACAGCAAATGGGGTGGGCGTGCAGCGACCATGATTTCCTGAGCATGCCAAAGTCGAGCCTCGCCAGGGGGTGGAGGGGGTACCTGGGGTTGCTCCACCCCGGTCCCTCGTTGGTCTGCACCGCGGTGACCACTGTCGCTGGGTGGAGTGCCTCGCGCCAGCCTGATCCGCTCCGGTGTACGTCAGACCGATGGCCCCTCAAACTCGGCTGGGCCAGCGCCGCGATGGCCTTCGCCCAGGTCAGCACGGGGGTGCTCAACGACGCGTTCGACGCTCCGTGGGACCGGCTCTGGCAACCGTACAAGCCGATCGCCCGTGGCGTGGTCCCCAGGCACCAGGCGTGGCTCATCGGATTTGGCTGCGGCGGGGCCTCTCTGCTCTGCGCCCGGCGGGCCGGGGTCCCGGCGTTTCGGCTGATGCTGCTGGGCCTGGGCAGCGGGTGGAGCTACAGCCTCGGGCTGAGCCGGACCCCGCTCTCATTCCTGCCATTCGCCGCCGGCCTGGCCACGGTTCCCCTCTTGGGTCCGGCCGCCGTCGGGGTCGACCTGCCCGCCCGGGGCCAGGTTGCGCTCCTGGCCGCCGGGCTCGGACTGGGGCTGCACCTGGCCAACGGAGGACCCGACATCGAGCAGGATCGGCGGGCGGGGCGGAGAAGCCTGCCAGTCCTGCTCGGCGACGGGGGTTCGCGGTGTGCGAGCCAGCTCCTCCTGAGCGCTGGTGCCGTGGTGGTCGGGCTCGGGAGTCCGGAGCGAGGCCGCGGGTGGGCGCGGGGTGGCGCGGGAGCCTGCGCCGCGCTGGTCCTGGCCGACCGCATCTGGCCGGGCCGCAGCCGCGCCCATGGCGGCCACCCTTTCGTCATCCCCACCTTGGCCGGGGGCGCCTTGGCGGTTGGCTGGCTGCTCAGTCGGAGCCGAACTGCGGGGGCGCGATGAAGCGGTTTGCACTAGGGCCGCTTGGTAATGGCTGAGGCCGGACGCGGGTCCCGCGCTTACTCGGGCGAGGTCTGCATCCGCGAATCGACCGCCTACCGCCGGCGAGTTGCGCTGACCGCCGGGGCCACGGTCGGCGCGGTTTTGGTTCCGGTTGGGCTGGTGCTTTCCCTGCTGAGCCGCGACTGGAGCGTGCTGGGGCTCTGTGTGTTTGCGGCTGCTCTGGTCTCGGTCAGTTCGTTTGTGGGCCAGGGCCACAATGAGGTGTTTGTCGGTGCCTGGGGTATCCGCCGGGTTACCCAGGACTGCGACCTGATAGCCACTTGGAACGCCCTGCGAGCGGTGGAGGTCAGGGTTCCCGGGAATCGCATCGTCGTGTTCACGCTCGACACCACCGGTTTGGTGGTGGAGCGACTCACCCGGGGACATTCGAACGCCGCCGAGGCCATGTTGCGCAATCCTCCGCAAGGCTTCGAACTCCGACTGGAACGAGGGGCGGCAGACGCATTGATGGCGAAGGTGTCGCAGCATCGCAGTGACTTGAAGGGCCTAGCCGAATGGGCTCGCGTCAGCCGCCCCGGGTAACGGGGCGCTGCCCCGCCGGGGAGCGCCGGCGGATATCCGACGGCTGCGCCCCCCAGGGGCAAAACCATAAGTTTGGGAGCTCGCGCCCGGCCCGTATCGCAGCGATTCGGACCTGAAACCGGATAACGCGACCACGAAACCAGCTCTCGCTCGGGGAGCACAACCCCAGCGATGAGGACCGTTGCGGGGGCCAGCTGATGCCGCCTGGAATCAGGTGAACAGGAGGATGCCCCTGCCGGTGAGGCGACTCATGATTCGCTCCGTGCTCAGCGCTTTAACTAGGCAAAGTTGAGGTTTCCCCTCGGGGCGTCAGTGGTCGCCGGGATTCGCCGCATCGCCGCTGGCCCAGTCCTCGCGGCTGGGGAGTGGGCTTGCTCGCAGACACCGGTTTGGTGGCGGGCGAAGGGAGTTCGGATGTTTTGGGCGCGGCGTCGGTTGGACAGTCGGCTCCCCCGGGGACTTAGCATATGCGGGCCGTTTTTCAGCACGGGCCAACGCCGACCAACGCCTGCTCATCCGCGCAGCGCGTCGGTTCGCAGCATTCCTGCCAACCGACCCTCATCGGCGTCCGGCTAGGGCTGTTCCTCGGCCTCGCTTTGGCCGCGCACGAGCTGGCGCGCGAGTTGGCGCTCGGCGGTGCGGCGCCGCTCCAAACTGTCCAGCAGGCGAGCCGTCGCGTCAAGCAACTCGCCGCCTTGCTCGGTCACCTGAGGGTCCCCCAGGTCGGCGGCCCGTCGCTGCACCTTGCCGGCGCGCCGCAGCAGGGAGCGGGTGTCGGAGGCGAGTGCGTCCAAGGCGCGCATCCGACCGGGGCCGGGGACACTCAGATCAGGCATGCGTCGGCTTTTCCGCACTGGCCATCGGCTCAGGATAGGCTCCCCACAGCTGCTGGGATGGGTCGGGGAGGCCCGTAGATGAAGCCCGCGAGCTGCTCAAAGGCATCGCCGGTTGCCCCGGCGGACACTCCCCGCAGGTCGACGTATGGCGGCCGGGGGCCGAGGAAAACCCAGTTGGCCTCAGCTACGGTGTAGTTGGCGGAGGCATCGACTCCCACCACCAGAGCCACATGCCCGGCGCCGGAGTCGGTGTAGACGGCGATCGCCCCCACCTGCGGTGCTGCGCCGACCAGGTATCCCGCAGCGGCGGCTAGGCGCATCCACTCTCCCGCGTTCCCCCCGAGCTCCCCGGTCGAGGTATGCCAGGTCACGCGGCGCCTGGTGGCCACATACCAGGTGCACTGCCCCGTGGCGAATCCGTCGTAGTTGGCGGGGAACGGAATCGGCGAACCGGTGCAGGCACTGGGGTCGACGGCCAGAGCTCCGGGCTCGGGACCGCAGGGCAGGGCCCAGTCAGGAAAGTTGTTCGACCCGTCGGGGATTTCGGTACCCGCCGGGAGCATGAACCCGCCGGGCACCGGGAGCAGCCCGGAGACGGATCCCCAGCCGACCGCCACGGCACCCGCCGAAAACAGGCCCAGCAGGCTCAACCCCATCACCATGGGCAGGGCGCAGCCTCCGAGTGCCACGGCTGCCCAACGGCGACTCCGGGCGCTCAGGGGACGGCCCTGGCGTCGGTGCAGAGGGCCTGATGGAGGTCGGGAGGAGCGGCACCCTGAAAAGCTGCCCGTTCCCGGCCGACGATCACGATCCCCGACCCGGGTCTGGCGTCGCGGAGCAGGTCGCACTCCGTGGGCGATAGACCGAACGCAGCGCGCACCGCGGGGATGGCGACCTCCTCCTGGCGCAGAAGGAGCTTGGTGTGGCAGTTCCGGATGATCACGTTCCCGACCGGAGAGTCGAGGAAGTCCTCCACCACCTGCGAAATCACCATCACCCCGGTGCCCAACTTGCGGACCCGTCGGGTCAGCGCCTCCAGAGCGGCGGCACTTCGCGGCTGGGCCAGCAGCACCTCTGCCTCGTCGACCACCACCAGACGAGGCCAGCGCTGGTCTTTTGCCACCTCGGCTTCCAGCTGCATAAGAATCATCTGCATTGCCGGGGCGAGCAGCTGACCGCGGTCGGCCCCCCAGTTCGCCAAGGAGAAGACCGTCGCGATCCCGTCCAGCTCAGCCTCGGGGGCGCCATCGAAGACCCCACCTAGGATTCCGGTCGTGAACCGGCTCAGCTGACGGGCCAGCACCGGACGCTCGTCCAACTCCAGCGCCTCGACCAGATCAGCTAACCGCGGTTCTCGCTGGGCGGAGAACAGCCGGGTCAGCGCCGCCTCTAGGGTCTGAGCATCGTCTTCAGGCAATTCCCGTTTTCCCGAGCGGCCGGAGGCCAACATCTCCAGCACGACCAGGGCCTTGGCGGCGCGAGCGACGACTGAGCCGTCCTCCTTCTCGCTGGCGCAGGCAGGCCCCAGCGCGCTCAGACCCGAGCTGCGCCCGGGAGCGATCTCCCGGCAGACCCCTCGCAGCAGCTGAACTAGCGCCCGATACTCGCCGACCGGGTCGACGCACCGCAGCCGGCAGCCGCGTATCGCCAGCCGGGCGGCCAGCAGCTTGGCGGTATACGACTTGCCACCCCCAGAGGTACCCAGGACGACCACGTTGAAGTTGGGGTTGGCCCGATCGAAGGGATCGACAGCCACCAGCTCACGCGAGATCAAGCTAGGCCCGAGCAGCACCCCTGAGGAGGCCGAGAGACAGCTCCTCAGGAACGGGAATCCGGTCGCCAGGGCGCTCGAGGTCATCTCCCGGCCCCATCCAAACGGGCTGACGCCACTCGGGGTGGTGGCGCGCCAGCCATCCACATGCCGATGGGTCAGGGGTACGACGCCACACCCGAGCTCGGCCATCGTGGTCAGTAGCTGCTGCCAGCCCCTGTCCAGAGCGGCGAGGGTGGGTGCTGCCAAGGTGATGAACAGCTCGACCTGGAATAGGCGCTCCTCCTCGGTCAGCACCTGTCCCTCGAGGCTGAGCGCGTCCCCCAAAGCCTGCTCGGTACCCCGATCAGGGCGCCGACCCCGGAGGTGATCGACGACCAGACTGGTCTCGAAGCCCCGAATTCGGCGCCGCAGCCAACCCAGGCTGATCACCTTGGGCAGCGGCACGATGTGCTGGGCCACTCGCAATTCGCAGTCCAGCCCCTGTAGGAGAGGTGCCAGCCAGCCGATTGCAACCTGGCTCGGATAGGCGCTCACGAACAGGCTCCGACTCCAGCTGTCCCCCAGCCGGATCTGCCGGGAACCGACCTCGGCGTTGCCGGGCGCCAACCAACTGGCGAAACAGTCCGGTCGCCAAGTACTGGAGCCCGAACCGTGGTCTTGCAGCAGCTTAAGCCACTCGCCGTCGGTGATCCGGCGCGCCCGGGAGCCTAGGTGGCCGATCCCCGCGGTAAGCACCTCACAGCGCTGCTCCAGGCTGACCTGAGTGCCTCCCCGACTTGCGGCCCTGGCAAACCGACCCCGGGTCAGCCTCTGCAGTGATGCATCAAGCGCCGCCAGCGGAAGGGTCGCTTCCCCGCCCCAGACCACGATGAGATGGCGCTGGCACTGCACCTGGCCGCCCCGGATCAGCTGCTCCCTGAACTGGTGGTCCTGCCATGCCAGCTTGTCCAGCCCCGGGTCGCAGACGCCAGTCGGACGCCGCTCGCTGCCCCCCGGGTCGGGCCGCGAGGACGAGTAGACGGAGATGGGACCGGTCAGGGAGTCAAGCAGTCCGCGGTAGCGTCGCCACGCCAGGTCGTGCTCCGCATCGTCCCGGAGGGCGAGATTGATCGGTTCAATCGAGAGAGCCGCCCGCTGCCCTCCGTTGGGCAGGTGGGCGACCTGATGTTCCAGGTAGTCGACGTCGACCAGTTGCAAGGTCGAACTCCGATCCGCGCGATGCAAGGCTACGGCCACGGCGCTACCCAGGTCAGCACGCTCGCCAGCTCGGGCATGCCCTGGTCACCCGCCTGAACCTCTGAGTCGACCGTTACGTAGCGGTCGGCGGAAGTGGACCGGGGGTGGTGCAGATGGTGGGGTTGAATTTGGAACCAGAGCCAATCTCCGACCCAACAGTCCAGCGACCGCCCCTCCCGCCTCCCGAAGCCGAAGAGCAGGGCCAAAACCAACCAGGGCGCAGCTGAGGCCAGGGCCAGCTCAGGTGTGAGCTGCAGTCGAAGCAGAAGGTAGGGTACGGCCGCCCCGGCCATGACCCAGGCCAGTTGGCGTCCAGTGAATCCGCCCCATCGGAATGGAACTCCTGAGATCGGCTGGGGTATCTCGGCTTGCATCACGATCCCGACAAGTCATCCGGCGCGGCCCCGAAGCTCCGCTTCAGCCGGCCTCGGCGCAACTCGTTGAGATAGGCGGCGTCCAGCTCGTGGACCCGGTCCCCGGCGGCGGCCAGGTAGTCACGTCCCACTCGGGCCAAGACGGCCGGATTCTCCCGGGACCCCTGCTTGAGAGCGGCAAGCTCCCGGGGCCCGAGTCCCAGCCGTCGCTGCAGCTCTCCGGTTCCCTCAGAGCCGTGGAGCAGTTTTCTGCCAATGAACTGCTCTCGCGACTCGCGGGCTGGCGCGAGCGGCCAGCGGGCGGGCTGGGTCAGCTCCGATCGCTCCAGCTGGTCGGCCAGCTGCTGGTCGCGGGGGCTGGGACGTCCCAGGAGGAAGCGGCCCGCTGGTACCGCTTGCCGGCCGAAGCTGGCCACCCGCGGCTGAAGTTGCCCCCGAGCGAGACTGGTTCCCCATAACAGGGCGCCCCCGGACGCCACCGCCAGCGTCCGCAGGCTGTGCGCTGTGGTCATCTCGCCGTGACTCAGGCGCCTCGGCACTTCGAGCATCAGCCAGACGGTGACGATTGCCAGCAGACACTTGGAGAACTGGTTCCCTGGATCGCCACTGCCTACCTGAGCCAGCAGTCCCGCGGACCCGGCGCTGCAGCTGGCTGAGGCGGAGGTGGAGATCATGGGGCAGCCCCCCAAATGAGCCGTGCCCGAGCCGGGAGAGAGACCGGACACCGTCGAGACGATCGCCACGAAGACCAGGAACAGCAGGGTCTGCACCACCACCACTGCCGAGAGTTCGCCGACCGTTCGCCAGTACCGCGCGAACACTGACCTACCTCCGGGCAGCGCGAGGAGCAGGAAAGCCAGACTGGAGCAGCCAGCCAGCAAGGCCAGGGCGAGATAGCGGGCCAGATAGGTGAGTGCGAGCCAGAGGGCCAGACCGGTCAGAACGGTGAAGGCCAGCATCCCCGGCAGCCCGTCTGGGACGTCGAATCCGTTCCGGCCATGAGGGCCCACTCCATTCCACACGTCGGTGAACGAGGAGACCGTTCCCCAGTAGATCGCGGCATACCGGCAGTCGGCGGGGTTCTGTCCGTTGCCGGCACGCGGCTCGCCCGGAAGCGGCAGCACATTCAACTGCAGGCTCCCGAGGTCGGTGCCACCGCTTCCCTCCAGGCACTCCTGGCCGGCGTTGTTGTTCGCCTGGTTGTCGGTGTCGTTGCAGAGCGGTTGCGCGGGAGCGGCGTCCCCGCGGTCGCAGTTCGCGTCGTGCAGCGGCGGCCCGAAGAAGTTCTCGCTTCGGTCGAGGACCTCCTTGGTGAAGTCCGGGCTACCGGCACCGATGCAGTGGGACTGAGTGAAGTGAGGATCCATCCAGGGCTGGACCAGGACCTGCTGGGCGGGGGCGGAGCCCGGCTCCGAGATGTGGATTCCGGGGTGGATGATCGGACTGTCTTCCGGGCAGTACGCCGTCATCGCCAGCAGGGTCATCAGGTCGAGGGGCTGGGAAGCTCGATCGCCGAGGTGCTCGAAGCTGGTCTGCAGCAGCGCCTGGGAGGCCCAGGTGCCGGCGTCAATCACCCGGCCTGCCAGGTGCAGGGGTAGTCCAGCGCCGATGATTCCGGCGGCGATCAGGCAGGGGATGATCCCGGCCCGCAGATTGAGCTGCTGTCCGATCATGAACAGACTCGCTTGCAGCGCGAACGCCAGCACCAGCAAGCTGAGCGCGAGCGGCACCAGGATGGTATTGAGTTTCTGAACCCACGGGATGCAGCCCAGGTCTCCGCACCGATGGGCGGGCTCTCCCCAGGCGCCGTTGTAGTTGTCCACCACGGGATTGCTGCCGACCAGGGTGGTCACGAGCTGCCAGGGACCTGACGTGATCGCTCCCGTGGTGGCGCTGACATGAGCTGGGTCCGGGCTCCCGTCGAGGCTGCCCATGATCGCCACGGGGCCACTGACGAAGGCGTCGACGATGTAGCAGAGGGGGTCCGTGATGCCGCCGCATTGTTGGCTGGCACTGCCGACGCTCCCGGCGTCCGCCACGTTCGGGGTTGGAGCACCACTGGGTGTGGTCGCCACCCCGACCGAGTTCGCGGCCGGTTTCGTGGGGAGGCTCGCCGACGCTGGAGCGGCGGCCGGGAGTGACAGCGCCACCACCCAAGCGGCGCCGGCCAGCAGGGCCAGCCGACTCCCGGTGGGCAGCTTTCAGCGGGTGGTGCCGGAGCAGCTGCTGGTGACGCACGAGGTGTTGCTCCCGGACAGCCCCTCCACGAAGCTCAGCACGGCACCCTCATTGACGAGCAGCAGCACCCCGAGCAGAACGGTGACCAGCCCCTGGACCGCCGCAGCGCGGCGCTGGCTGTTGTCCAGTGCCGTCATATAGCGAATGGCGGCGAAGCTGAGGCAGAGGACGGCCACCGCGCCCAGAGCCAACCCGGTCACCGTGTGAATCACGTTGTCCAGCCCGCTGCTGAAGGTCGCCAGCAGTTCCAAGACTTCCCCCAACTCCCCTAGGAGCACCATTCGGCTCTCAGGCTTTTACGTCCGCCGGGTTCCATGGCAGGGGGTGGTCGCTGGCTGCCCAGACGGGGTCGGGATCGGTCCAGTCGCGGAGGGGGCGACCAGCAGCTGGAGCGGGTCCCCGGAAGGGAACTCCCGTCTTGGCCCGCGCCACCAGAGCTCGGTCGCGGAACCACTGGTGCTGGTCGATGATCGCTGGCTGATCGCTGCCGCGGAGGAGCAGCGACTGTTGCGACCTGAGCCGGCGGACGTCGTCTGGATGCAGCAGCGGCTGGGCGGAAACCGGCTCGCCGATCCAAGTGTCGGACCGCCGATGGAGCGTGGCGGAACCCGCCAGTTTGCTCACCCGCTCCAGAAGCTCGATCTCGGAGATCCCCGGGAGCAGAAGTTTGGTGCGGCAGTTGGACCAGAGGGCGCCGGCGGCCTCGACTCCGTAGGCGGCGGTGATCGAGCCCAGATCTTGGGCCATCAGCATCATGCGCACCCCCTGAGAGCGCCCCAGCTGGACCAGCGCGGGCAGCTCCGGCAGGTTGGTCAGCTGGGTGAACTCATCGAGGACAAACAGGACGGGAGTCGCGGGGGGATTGGCGAAGATGCTCCGCCAGCAGCACGAAATCAATGCCGAGATCAGCCCTCGCAACACCGGCGCATCGTGGGGCGCCACGACGCAGTACAAAGTCTTGAGCTCCCCGCCGGCGATCTCCGCTGGATCGAAGTCACTGCTCGAGGTGGCACGGGCAACCTGGTCTGTGCCGTAGGCCCCCAGCTGGGAGATCAGGGTCGCGACCACTCCCATCGAGGTTCGATCCCCCCCACTGAGGGCGCCCTGAACCAGGCGGCGGGCTACCGGGTGCTGGACCGCGGCTGGGAGCTCCTCGGCCGGAGTCGCCTGCAAGAGCTCGAGCACCGCCTCCGGAGCCAACCCGCGGTCCGAGGCTTCGACCAGGAGTCCATGCAGCAGCTGCCGGGCCAGGTCGTGCCAGAACGGCTCGCGCTCGGGGGCTCGACCCATCAGGAAGGTCGCCACCCGGAGCGAGTCCTCCGAACTGCGGATCGCGGCGATCGGGTTCCAGCGCGCGCTGGGCTCCATCAGCGGAGCGAAGACCGCGACTTCGCCCAGGGTACTCCGGAAGGGGGCGGTGGACTGCACCAACTCGCCCTTCGGGTCGGTGACCACTACCGGCCCCGGCCACTCCAGCAGGGCGGGGATGGCAAGGGCGGAGGTTTTGCCGGACCCGGTCGGACCGAGCGCCAGGAGATGCTCGCCTGAGGGCAGCCAGAGGCTCCGGAAGTGGTGGTCACCGAGTCGTACGCGCGGCTCCGCCGCGACCTGAGCACGCCGGCCCCGCCGGAGGGTGCGCAGGTCGCGGCCGCCGGCGCGCCGGGCCCGTCCCAGCGCCCCGACTCGGAGCAATTGGCCGCCCCGCCATCTGATCGCCGCACTGCCACCGAGCAGAATCGCGGCGGCCACGCCCGCCGCCACCTGGGCGGGGTCGGGGAGCCACCCGGACAGGAGGGACGCCGCGCTCCCGTGACTGATAAGCAGCAGCCGGCTGGAGTTTCCCGCCGGGAGTCGACTCTGATGCACGCGGAGGGCCATCGCGAGCAGAGCCACCCCCAGGAGCGCTGCCGGTCCAGCAATCGAGCCGGGGGCAGGGTCGCCGCTGCGGGCCATACAGCGGTCTGGTCCCCCGATGCGACCGCCCCGGGTGGGCAGGGACCGCGACACGCCCGTCGTCTACGGTTTACCAAGCGTTACAGGTCATCTCCGGAACGGTGCAGGAAGGTCAGCCAGGGGCGGGCTCGGCCCACCTAGACTGGCCGGGATGTCAAGTTCGGCAGCCCCTCCGGGGGCTCTTTCTAAGCAGCTTTCCGAGCGCGCAATCCTGGTGGCGGACCGAGACGATGTCAGCCGCACCGCCACCGCCTCGATCCTGCGCCGCCTGGGGTTTGAGGTGCTCGAGGCTGATTCGTCCCGGACCGCTCTCGCCCAGGCTCGGCTACGAAGCTACACCTGTGCCATTCTCGACCTCAATCTCGTCGAGATGAGCGCCTTTGAGGTCTGTCGACGGCTCTTGGCCAAGAGCCAGTGGAGCTGGACCCCGGTGATCTTCACCAGCAGCCGTCAGCCGCGCCTGGATCTGCGGGTGAGCATGCAGACCGGCGGCTTCGCCTATCTCCCCAAGCCGTTTCGCGCGGATCACCTGATGGCGGTGGTCGGTGACGCCTTGGCTAGCCAGGGCCCCATGCGCCAGGTCAAGCCCAACCGCGAATTGGTGCTGGCCCGGGCGGAGGCGGCCGCCGGATCAGCCTGACCGGGGACGCTATTTAGGACGTCGACGGACTGGGCTGCGGACTCGAAGTCTGGCTTGGGCTCGGCGACGGACTCGGTGAGGAACTCGGAGAGGAGGAGGGCGAGGGACTGGGGCTCAGGCTGGGTGAGGGGGTGACGGTTCCCCCGCCCAGCACGCTGGTGGTCGGGCCACTCCCAGCCAGGTAGTAGTCGGTCTCGCCACCGATCACCTTGGTGGTCAGCCCATTGGGCTCGGGGTACCAGCTGTTCGGGGTGTTGGCCAGCGCGCTCACGATGAAACGGTGCCAAAGGGTGGCGCAGCCAGTGATCCCGTTCAACCCGCCCCCGTACATCGGGGAATCGTTGGCGTTGCCGACCCAGTCGGCAACGACCAGGGTCGGCGTCCAGCCCAGCGCGGTGTTGTCGCGGAAGTCGGTGGAAGTCCCGGTCTTGATCGCCACCGTGTGCCCTGGGACCACCAGCGGAGTGTCGGCGCCGAAAGCCAAGAGCCGATTGCTGTTGCGGGAGAGAATCGTGTTCATGATGAAGCTCACCTGGGTTGAGAGCACCCGACGGGGAGAGGGGTCGGCGCGATAGATCACCTGTCCCTGGTCGTTGGCTACCTGGAGTACGAAGGTGGTGGGGTGGAGCACCCCCTCGGTCGCGTAGGCCGCACCGGCCTGAGCCATCTCCCAGAGGGGCACTGGGTAGGCCCCCAGGGTGAGACTGTCCCCGTAGTTGGAGTTGGGCTGGGTGAGGGTGGTGATTCCCATGTTGCGAGCGGTCGCCAGAACGTTGGGAACCCCCACCTTTAGCTCGACCCGGATCGCCGGCACGTTGAGCGAGTTGCCCAGGGCCACCTGGGCCTGGACCACTCCGGCATACCGTCCCTCGTAGTCGACGACGGTGAACGGGCCGCCATTCGGGCCGCCCGTCGGCAAGGTCAAGGGCGCGTCCAGGATCGGCGAGGTCATGGTGATGGCGCGGTCGGCGATGGCGGTCGGGTAATTGAAAATCTTGAACTCGGATCCGGGCTGCCTGGGGACGCCCGCCATGTCGATCTCGCCTCCGGGCGTCCCGGATCCCGGCCCGCCGACCCAGGCCAGGACATCTCCGGTCCGGGGGTCTTCGGCCACCAAGGCGCCGTCGGTCATGTGCTGAGCGGCGCCTGCGGCGACGGTCTGGGTCACCAACTGCTGCGCAGTCTGGTTGAGGGTCACGTTGAGGCTGGTCTGAACTCGCAGGCCAAGCGCCTGGTAGTGGCTGCCGTATCGATTCTGGAGCCACCCCACCACCGCATCGACGAAGTAGGGGGCCAGGTTGACGGAGCTCCCTCCCGAAGCGGCCAGCGGGGGTGCGTGAGCCAGGATGGCTCGGGCCTCGGCGGAGGTCAGTTCACCCTGCCGCTGCATGGCGGCGACCACCAACTGCTGGCGCTGCCGGGCCGCGGAGAGGTTGATGAAGGGGTCGAGGTAGCTCGGTTCGGGCAGGAGGCCAGCCAGCAGTGACGCCTGATTGGCGTTCAGCCGGGAGGCGGGAACCCCGAAATAGGTGAGCGAAGCCGCCTGGATCCCGGTCGCGCCGGCGCCGAAGTAGACGTCGTTGAGGTATTCGTCGAGAACCTGCGACCGGGAGAGCTTGGCGGTTAGCTCCTGGCCGAAGAGAATCTCCTTGACCTTGTAGGTGATCGATTTGTTGTCCTGGAGGTAGAGGATCTTGCCGAGCTGCTCCGGAATGGTGCTGGCGCCCTCCGACGTGGTGTGGTGGACCAGGTCGAAGAACGCCGCCTGGGCGATGCGGGCGAGATCAAAGCTGGCCGAAGACCAGAAGTGCCGATCCTCGATGGCGACCACCGCCTGGCGCATCACCGGTGCGATCTGGTTCAACGGAACGGGGATCCGACTGCTCCCGGACGGGTGCAGGTCGGCGACTTCGACCCCGCCTTGGCCGTAGATCAGGGTGTCGCCACCCAGATTAGCCGCCTTCGGCAGAGCACCGTACGCTCGGGCCAAGGCGGTCAAAGGCACCGCCCAGATCACCACCGCGGCAACCGCCGCGAGGGCGACCGCGGCGATGATTCGACGCCACTCGGCCCCTGATCCGTGGTCGAGCCTCCTCGCCCGCCGCGAGGTCACCCGATCACGACCGGAGTCCCGCCCATATTTAAAATCAGCCATAGTCAACGTTTGGGCACGGCGCGGGGCTCAGGGTTGACCGACCGCGGTCGCGCCCCGGCCAGGTGGGGAGGCACCGTGCTCGCGCCGTGCCCAACCAGTACAACGCCGCCAATGCCGATTTGGTTTCCGGGAGATGCAGAGGGGAACTGCCAATTGATTCACCTCAACTCGGTATCCGGATCGCCGGCCAGTGCCCAGCGTCACCGGAGATTGGCTCTGTGACGAGCGATCCCTCCGGATCTCCGGCTCCGCCGCTTTCACCCCGGGGCAGCCTCCCGGTGCTGCACCCGGTTGGTCGCCCCAGCCAGCGCCGATTCACCCTGCTCTTGTCCGGGGCGCTGGTGCTGCTGATCCTGATCCGCCTGCTTTCCAGCCATCCCTTGCCGACGCCTTCGCATGGGAGTTCCAGTGCGGCGGCCGCCGGGTATCTGCTGGGGCTGGAGCACAACAACGTCGGCCAGGTGCGCCGCTACCTCGCGCCCGCCCAGAAGTCGCAGGCCAGGGCGTTGGTCGAGGGGCTCACCTCGCGGCATGTTCACCTCGAGGCGCCGGGCCTGGCATTCGCCTCACAGGGTGCTACCCGGGCGACGGTCACGATCGCGCTCCAGGTGTGTACCCCGCTCCACACGCTCCGGCAATACAGCTGCGAACCGGTGAATCATCTCCCTCTCGGCCTGCCTGACCAGTTGACCTGTGTCAAGGTTCAAGGGGACTGGTACGTCGCCACCCTGTTCGAGCCCAGCTGAGGAGCTCAGCCGCTCCCCGGCGCCTCCAGCCCCGGCTGGACCAGCCGCTCCGGAGCCAAGAGCCGGTTCAACTCCTCGGGCTCGATCCCCGAGCGCTCCAGGGCCACTTGGCGGATGGTTCGGCCGCTTCGGTGAGCCTCGTGGGCGATGGCGGCGGCCGCGTCATAGCCAATCGCCGGAACCAGCGCCGTGCAGATCGACAACCCCTGCTCCAGCAGCTCCGGGCCGCGTTCCGTGGCGAAGAGACCGTCGACGGCCTGCCGCGCCAGGTTGGCCGCCGCCCGACCCAGCAGCTCCATCTCCTCGAGCAGGTTGTGGGCGGCGACCGGGAGCATCACGTTCAACTCCAGGATCGATCCGCTGGCCCCACAGAAGGCGACCGTGGCATCGTCCCCCAGCACCTGGGCCACGGCCATCAGCGCTGACTCGCAGATCACCGGATTGACCTTGCCGGGCATGATCGAGGATCCCGGCTGGACCTCGGGAAGACTCAGCTCGGCTACCCCCGCCCGGGGTCCAAAGCTGAGGAGGCGCAGGTCACTGGCGATCTTGTGAAGGGCGATCGCGGCGCCCCTGACTGTCCCCGAGGCGAAGACCACTGCGTCCAGGCTGCTCTGGGCCTGGAAGTGGTCATCGGTCTCCCGCAGCCCCCGGTCGTACTGGGGCGCGAGCCGCGCGATCACCCGCGGGGCAAACTCCGGATGGGTCCCGATCCCCGTTCCCACCGCAGTCCCTCCGAGGGCCAGTTCGACCAGCTGCAGCCGGGCCAGCTCCAGCCGGGCCAGCGCTCGCTCCACCTGACCCCGGTAGCCCTCAAACTCCTGCCCGAGCCGGATGGGAGTGGCGTCCTGGAGATGGGTGCGGCCGGTTTTGATCACCCCCCAGAGCCGGTCGCGCTGTCGTGCCAGGCTGACTTCGAGCTGGTGCAGACTGGGCACCAGCTCATCGCGCAGGGTGGCCAGGGCCGCTAGGTGGATCGCCGACGGGAAGAGATCGTTGCTGGACTGGCCCAGGTTGACGTGATCATTGGGGTGGATGCGTAGGCGCTCGCCGCGGTTTACCCCGAGGAGCTCAAGCGCCCGGTTGCTGATCACCTCATTGGCATTCATGTTGGAGGAGGTGCCGCTGCCCGTCTGGAAAATGTCAACCACAAACTGACCATCGAACCGACCCTGGCTGACCTCGTCAGCCGCTGCCGCGATCGCCTGGCTCAGCTCCTCGGGGAGAAGTCCCAGCTCGAAGTTCACCCGGGCGGCTTCCCGCTTGATGTCCCCCAGGGCGGCGATCATCCGCCGTGGCAGCCGAAGCCGACTGATGGGGAAGTTGGCGACCGCCCGCTGGGTGCTGGCTCCGTAGTAGGCATCGGCCGGGACCGCCATCTCGCCCATGGAGTCGCGCTCGAGGCGGACCGGGCCCTCGCTCATGAGCCCGAGTCTATCGGCTGCGTCCCGCTGGCCGGTCCGCTCGACACCCGGTCAAACAACAGCCGGGTGACCCAGCTATCCGGGGCCTCGCCGGGGCGGGCCCGCCCCACCCGGTACCCCTCGAACCGGCGCAGGACCAGACAGATCACGATCCCCACGGCGGTGATCGCGAATGCCGGCGAGGCCCTAGTCAACCAGAGCACCACCGGAAGTCCCAGGTACGCCAGCAAGACCCCGAGAGCACTGCGCCGCAACGTCCCGCCGATTACCACCAGCACGAGTACGAAGGCGATCCCCCACCACGACCAGAGGGCGACCGCCCCGGTCGCGCTGGCTACCCCTCGTCCCCCGTTGTACTGCAGGTAGATCGGCCAGCCGTTGCCGATGACCGCGGCCAACCCAGCTCCCGCGGCGACCCAGTTCGGCGCCCCAATCAGCACCGCGACCAAGACTGGCAGCAACCCCTGGCAGAACTGAAGTGGACCCACCACCGCGGCCGGCAGCAGGCCGACGGTGTGGAACAGGTTGCTGGTGCCGATCTTGCGATTGCCCACCTCGCGGAGATCGACTCCAGCCAGCCGGCCCATCATCCAACCGATCGGAATCCCGCCCACGAGATAGGCGCCGGCCCAGATCAGCACCATTACCACCGGGGAGACCCCGAGCGCACCGGCAGTGAAGGTCATCACCCCGGCAGCGGTATGTCGGCGACAGCTGCGGCTCCGATCAGGCCGGGCCCGGTATGGAGGGCGATCACCGGAGTCAGGTTGAGCCGTTCCACCGGTCGCTCGCCAAACAGGTCGCGCAGGTGGCGGGTCAGCTCAGGCACTGCGGAGGCAGAGTCCCCGCAGAAGACCGCCAGCCGCACTTCGACCTCGGGTGGCGTCTGCTCGCGCAGGTGCTCGGCGACCGCCCGCACGGCGCGCCGGGTGCCCCGCACCAGGCTGAGTCGACGCACATCGCCGCCGGCGAAGGCGAACACCGGCCGAACGTGGAGGAGGTCCCCGCTCAGTCCTGCCAGCGCCGGTACCCGACCGCTCCGCACCAGGTAGCGCATGGTCTCCAGGGCGGCGATCACCCGAGCGCTGGCAGCCACCTGGCGGACGTGCGCGGCCACCTGCTCCCGGTCCAGGCCGGCCGCACAGGCCGCCGCCGCCGCCTCCGCCACCAGCGTGTAGCCCCCGGCCGCGGTGCCGGTGTCCAGGACCTCGATTCGCTTTTCCGGCTCTTCGCTCCGCAGCATCTCGGCCGCCACCCGGGCCGACCGCCCCATCATCGAGTAGCGCTCGGGAATGGTCAGACAGACGATGTCGGCGCTGGCAATGGTCCGAAAGACCTTCAGGTAGTCCCCGGGCGACGGGGAGCTGCTGGTGGGCGTCGGACCGGAGCCGGACAGTCGGCGATAAAGCTCCTGGCTGGAGATGTCAATACCGTCGCGCAGAGCCTGTCCGTCGATCTCAATCGACATGGGGACCACGTTGACCCAGGGCGACTCTCCCAGCGCCGGCGGCAAACAGGCCCCGCTGTCAACTACGAGTGCCGTGGCCGGTCCTTTCTCCACTAGCTCGGACCCCCCGGCAACCGGGTGCCGTCGGTCGCCAATGGGGAGCAGATGCGCCACCTCAGGGCCCGTCCAGCTCGAGCCGGGTCCAGCTCACCCACTATCCATTCCTCCAGACCGGGGCCTGGTTCACCTGTTTCTGGATCCCGTGTGACCCCGTGCGCTCTGATGACAACGCACTAATCCGCCGAGAGACGATTACCGGAAGGCCGCGGCTGGCAGTCGCGGTAGATCGACTGCAATCGATCCAACATGCCCGTGAGCCCATGATGACGCACCGCTTGTTCCCGCGCCATCTGACCGTGCCGCGCGCGTTCCTCCGGTCGGCGGCCGAGTTCGTCCAGCACCGCCGCGATCGACCCGCTCACGTCGGCCGAGTCCAGCTCGGTGGCCACCCCTCCGACCGAGTCGGCTCCGCCGGCCCGGGTGGTCGCCACCGCACAGCCGGACGCCATGGCCTCCAGCAGAGCGATGGAGAGTCCCTCAGCGCTGGAGGGAAGACAGAAGATGTCGACCGCCCGCCAGAACTCCTGCCTCTCCCGGGGAGTCTGCAGCTGCCCGAGGTAGATCACCCGGGGATCGCGCTGCGCCTCGATCACCCTGCCCCGCAGCGCTCCCCCACCGGCGAGAAGCAACCGGGCGTCCGGGCCCAGGTCAGCCCGCGCGAAGCCGTCCAGCAGCTCGCGAATCCCCTTCTCGCGATCCAGCCTCCCCAAGTACCCCACCACCAGGCTGGCCGACCCCAACCGCTCTTGCCGGAGGGGAGAGCTGCCCGGGCAAAACCGCTCGGTGTCGACCGCGTTGGGCAGCACCTCGATCCGGGACGGCTCGACCCCCAATTCCGCCAGCCGACCGCGGTGATCCTCGCTGAAGACGATGACTCGCTGATAGGCGCGCAGCCGAGGCGCCCAGAATCGGTGGAGCTCCCGCATCGTCGTCGCCCGGCCGCTCCCCGGCCGGCCGAACGGGAGATGGAAAGTGGCCACCGTGGCGGCCCCAGACCGTCGGGCCTGGCGGCCCAGCCAGCCGTCCTCCAGAGTGAAGCTGAGCGAGGCGTGGACGACATCTGGCCGATGGCGGTCGAGCCAGCGGGAGAGTTGGGGACGGAAGCCCCAGCGAGGCACGGTGACGGTCTTGAAGCGCCAGGTGGGCCAGCCGATTCGGTGCGCCTCATCCACCGGGGTGATCCGGCCATCTCGGCTGGCGTGGTGAAACCAGACCTCGGCACCCTGGTCCAGGAGCCCGCTCACGACATCCGCCGAGTAGGTGGTGAGGCCGTCCGCCCGGGCGCCCACCGCGTGGCCGAACCAGGCCACCCGGAGCGGCGCCGGAGTCGCCTCGTCAGCTGTCGGGAAGGTCAAGGAACAGATCCTGGCGAAAGGGATACCACTGTTCTGGCCAACGCCGAACCGCCGCCTCGAATACCGGGATGACCTGGCCCAGCGCGGCGGCCGGGTCAGTGTCCGGACCGATGGAGATCGGGGGGAAGAGCTCTACCAGGTACCCAGCGTTGGGAGTCCGCACGCAGACGGCCGGGACCAGCGGAGCCCCGGTATGGGCGGCGAGTCTTCCGGGAGCGGCGGAGAACCGGGTCTGGTGACCGAGGAACTCCACCTCCACCGAGGGCGTGTTCCCGGGGATGTCGATCACCAGGGCCACCCAGTTCCCGGCGCGCAAACGCCGCAGCAGCGTCCGCGGCGAGCTCGATGCCGGCACCACTTCGATGCCGATCTCCGCTCTTGCCCACCTGACCAGGTTCGCCCCGGCTTCGCCGCCCTCGTCGTCCATCACCGAGGTGAAGCGAATCCCGTTGGCGACCGACAGGGGACCCGGAGCGTCCCAGCTACCGTGATGGAAGATCACGATAATGCCCGGCTTGCCGTCCAGCTGACGCTCCCGCACGTAGCTCTCGAAGCCGAGCACCCGCATCTCAGCGAGCACACGGGTACGGGACAGGTTCTGGAGGTACAGGAAGTCGATCGCGGTGCGGGCGTACTCCCGAAAGCTGCGGGCCGCCAGCCGGCGGGCCTCGCGCCGCGTCAGTCCCGGTAGGACGGACCGATAGTTTCGGATCGCCGCCTGCCGCACCGACGGTTGCAAAGCAAAGGCGGCGTTTCCGATCCGATCGGAAATTCGATACCGGTGGGGCCCCACCGCCTGGACGATCCCGGCGGCTGCCTTGAAGCCCAGCCGCAGCCCGAGAGGCGGCAGAGTCGTCTTCATCTGGGCTGGCGCTCGGTCCATCGGGCGATTGTCGCAGCCGGTTCGAAATGCCCCAGGGGCCGGTCTGGTAGTACGTTCGGTCGGTGAACCGATTGGCGCAGCAGACCAGCCCCTACCTGCGTCAGCACCAGGACAACCCGGTCGACTGGTATCCCTGGGACGAGGAGCCTTTCCGGCGGGCGCAGGCCGAAGATCGCCCGATCCTGCTCAGTGTGGGGTACTCCGCCTGTCACTGGTGCCACGTCATGGCTCACGAGAGCTTCGAGGACCCGGCGCTGGCCCAGCTGCAGAATCAGCTTTTCGTCAACATCAAGGTCGACCGCGAGGAGAGACCCGACGTGGACCGGGTCTACATGGACGCACTCCAGGCACTGACCGGGAGTGGGGGCTGGCCGATGACCGTATTTCTGCTGCCCGACGGCAGGCCCTTCTTCGCGGGAACCTACTTCCCTCCCGAGGACCGCCCCGGGCTCCCCGGATTTCGCCGGGTGATGGAGTCGGTGGCCGCCGCCTACCGGGACCGGCGCGTCGAGGTGGTCGCGAGCGCCGAGCGGCTGAGCCAGTCTCTCGTGCCCGCGCCACTGATCGCCCCGGAGGCGACCGCGCCGCACCTCTCTCAGGTATTGGACGCAGCCGAGACGAGGCTGATTCGGAGCGCCGATCTCGAGTATGGAGGCTTCGGGGGGGCCCCAAAGTTTCCCCAGTGCGCGGCTTTGGAATTTCTCCTGAGCCGGGCCGTGACGCGCCGCAGTCCCGCCGCTGAAGAGGTGGTCCGGTGCACCCTCGACGCGATGGCCCAGGGAGGCATCCGCGACCAGTTGGGGGAGGGATTCCATCGCTACAGCGTCGACCGCCGTTGGGCCGTCCCCCACTTCGAGAAGATGCTCTACGACAATGCCCAACTGGTTCGCCTTTACCTGCACAGCTGGCAGGCCCACGGCGACCCAGAGCACCTCGAACTTGCCCAGAGGACGGCGGACTTTCTGATCCACCAGATGGGACTTGCGGGAGGGGGCTTCGCAGCCAGCCTCGACGCGGACACCGCTGCCGGCGAGGGAGCCTATTACGCCTGGACCAGAGAGCAGCTGGAAGAGGTGCTTGCCCCAGCCCAGATCGACCTGGCCGAGGAACTCTTCGGGGGACCCGGAGCGGCCCGGACCGATGACGGAGGTTGGGTGCTACGGGGAGGCGCCAAGCGGGCTGCCCCGGGAGATCAGACGCCCCTATCGACCGCCGAGCTGCAGCTTGCCCGGAGGTCGATCGGACAGCGACTGTTGGAGGCGCGCTCGCTCCGGATCGCTCCGGCCCTCGACCGCAAGCTGATCGTGAGCTGGAATGCGCTGACGATCACCGCGCTCGCCGAACTAGCGGTGGGGACCGGGGAGAAGCGCTACCTGGAGGCGGCGGTCAGCTGCGCTGAGGAGCTGCTGCTCCGGGCCACCTCCGACGGCCAGCTCCACCACCTCTGGGACGGCTCACGGGCGCGATTCGTGGCGACCCTGGAGGATCTCGCCGCCATGGGGTTGGCGGCCCTGGCGCTCCACGAGTCGACCGGCGAGGCCCGGTGGTTCGAGCAGGCTCTGGTTCTCGCCAACCGGGTCGAGGCGGAGTACCAGGATCCGGCCGGTCCGGGCTGGTTTGACACCCCCCTCGGGCATGACCCCAACCTAGCGGTCCGACCCCGGAGCCTCGAAGACGGAGCCCAGCCCTCGGGCACCTCCCTGATGGCCGAGCTTTGCCTGCGTCTGCATGCGCTGACCGGTGAGGGTCTCTGGCTCAGGAGGGCCACCGAGCTCTTCGAGGCGATGACCAGCGCGGCGGAGCGCTACCCCGCCGCCTTCGGGGCCCTCCTCTCGGCCATGGCGATCCTGAATTCAGGGCAGATCGAGCTGGCGCTGATCACCCCGGAGGGAGATCTCACCCACTGGAACCTGCTGCGCCGGGCGCGCGCCCAGCTGCGACCCCAACTGGTCGTCGGGGTGGGGCGCCCGGCCGCCGGGCGCACCGAGGTGGACACGGGAGCACCGCTGGTGCGCCACCGGCCCCTGGTCGGGATGGCCCCCACCGCCTACGTCTGCCGGGACTTCGCCTGTCGACTTCCGGTCACCGGGCTGGCCGAGCTGGACCGGGAGCTCCGGGGAATCCGGACGGGCTCGATCGAGGCGGCCTTGGAAGCGGGAACTGGAGTGGAGGAAAGTGATGGTGAGTGAATCAGGCCGGGAGGGGCAAGCGTCCCGGACACGGCCGCTGGCAGTCGTCACCGGTGCCAGCGCCGGCATCGGCGAGGCGATCGCCCGCCGGCTGGCGGAGGAGGGATTTCGGCTCCTGCTCGGAGCCCGTCGGGCGGGACCGGTCCAGCGGCTGGCGAGCGAGTTGGGTGCGCAGGGCAGGGTCCTCGACGTCAGCGACGAGGGGTCCGTGGCCCAGTTCTGTGCCGAGGCCGGAGATGCGCAGATCCTGGTCAACAATGCCGGCGGCGCCCGTGGCGCCGATCAGGTTGGGGCCTCCGTCAGCTCCCAGTGGCGCTGGATGTGGGAGGTGAACGTCCTGGGGCTGATGCAGATGACTCGAGCTCTGCTGCCCGCCCTGGAGAGCTCCGGTCAGGGCCACATCGTCAACATCTCCTCGACCGCCGGCCTCGAGGTGTACGAGGGTGGCGCCGGGTACACCGGGGCCAAGCATGCGGTGCACGCGATCAGCCAGACCCTGCGGCTCGAACTCTCGGGTCGACCCATCCGGATCACCGAGGTCTCCCCGGGGATGGTCCAGACCGAGTTCGCCCTAAATCGCTACGGCGGTGATGCGGAGCGGGCAGCGGCCGTGTATCGGGGGGTGACCGCCCTCACCGCGGCGGACGTCGCCGATGTGGTGGCCTTTGCGGTGAGCAGGCCAGCCCACGTCAATCTGGATCAGATCGTGATGCGCCCGGTGCAGCAGGCCTCCGCCTACAAGGTCACCCGGAGGGACTGAGTCAGCCCCGACCAGACCGGCGCTATAGCTCGATCGCTCGCCTCGGATCCTGGGCCCACTCACTCCACGAACCCGGGTACAGCAGCACGCCATGGACCCCGGCCGACTCCAGGGCCAGGATCAGGCTGCAGGCGGTGACCCCCGAACCGCAGTAGGCGGCCGCTGGCGCGGCTCCCTCGGTGGCCTCCTGGACCCGGGCGGCCAGCCCCTCGGGGGCGAGCACCAGACCGTCGCGGTAGAGCTCGGTCCAGGGCAGGCTGCGGGCGCCCGGGATGTGGCCTGGCCGGGGGTCCAACGGGGAGGGTTCTCCCTGGAAGCGTTCTCTGGTTCGGGCGTCGAGCACCACCGCGCCCGAGGTCAGCAGCTCGGCGGTCTGGTCGGCGGTGACCCAGCCCTGAAAGGAGCTGCCGACGAAGTCCCCGGGCGCGGCCGCCGCCTCTCCGCTCTCGACTGAACCCCCGGCGGCGAGCCAGCCCACGAGGCCCCCATCCAGCACCGTGGTCCGCGCGTGGCCGGCGGCCCGCAGCAGCCACCACGCCCGGGCCGCGGCTCCGGACCCTCCGTCGTAGGCCACGACCCGCCCCACCTGCGAGACACCCGCCCGGCGCATCGCCTGGGTGAAGCGCTCGGCCGAGGGCAGCGGGTGCCGCCCGCCCGGACCCGGGGGATCGGCCAGCTCCTGGTCCAGATCGATGTAGCGAGCCCCCGGGAGGTGGGCTGCCAGATAGCCGGCCCGGTCGGGGCCCCCGGGGAGGGCCCAGCGAACGTCGAGCAGGGTCAGATCGGGGTCGGCGAGATGGCCTTGCAGCCAGGTTGGGCTCACCATCGGGAGGTCCGGCTCTTCCATGGCAACATGATGGCAAAAGAGGGCATGAGCAGTAGGAGAAGGACATGGTCAGGCACGTGGTGCTGATGCGGTTTCGGCAGTCCAGTCCACCCGGCACCGGGGCCGCGGCGGTGCAGGGGCTCCAAGCGCTCGCAGCTGAAATTCCCGAGATCCAAGCCATGAGCACCGGACTGGACCTTGGCGTGGTCCCCAACGGTTGCGACCTAGCGCTGGTGGTCGACTTCGCCAGCAGTGCGGACTACCTCGTCTATGCCCACCATCCCGCCCACCTTCGGGTGGTGGAGGAGCTGATCGATCCGTTCGTCGTCCAGCGCGAGCGGGCCCAGATCGCAGTACCCGGTTGACGGTAGCTCCCCCCGGGCCGGTGAGATGCCTGATCGTGGGCGAGTTTCCCGCCCCCGACCTGGAGCTCATCCGCCGCGAGCTTCCCGCTGGCCGGGTCGAGCTGGTGCTGACCGGGGCCGGGGAGGATCTGTCCCGGCTGGGTCAGTTCCAGGTGATCTGGCGCCTCTTTCCGGCGACCCTCGACGGGGACAGCCTGGATCTTTTTCCCGCGGCGCTGCATGCCCACCCCGAGGTGCAATGGGTTCATACCGCCAGCGCCGGCATCGACCACCTGGCGCAGCAATTCGCCGACCGTTCGGGAACGATCCTGACCCACTCCGCGGGCGTGGCGGCCATTCCCATCGCCGAGTTCGTGGTGGGCTGTCTGCTGCAGCACTGCAAGCGTTCTAACGAGCTGGCCCAGCTCCAGCTCGCGCGCCGCTTCGTCCAGCTACCGCTCCGGGAGTTGGCCGATCTACGGGTCGTGCTGTTCGGCTTGGGCGAGATCGCCACCGAGGTGGCCCGGCGGCTCTCCGCCTTTGGCTGTCGGGTGGATGGGGTCCGGCGCGACCCCACCCGACCGGGACCTCCGGGCGTGTCCCAAGTGTTCGGGTTCCCGAAGCTGGCGCAGGCCTGCCGGGGCGCCGACGCCCTGGTCTTGGCCGCGCCGCTGACCCGGGTGACGGAGCGGGCGGTGAATGCCGAGGTGCTCGCCGAGCTGTTCCCGCAGAGTGTCCTGGTGAATGTCGCGCGGGGCGGGCTGGTCGACGAGGAGTCGCTGCTGCTGGCGGTGGCCGCCGGTAGGCCGGCGGCCGCCTACCTGGACGCCTTCGTGCAGGAACCGCTCCCGGTCAATTCGCCGCTCTGGGCAGCGGCGGGAATACATGTGAGCCCCCACCTGAGCTGGAGTTCGCCTCACCTCGCCCGGCGGACCACGCAGCTCTTCCTTGACCAGCTGCGCCGCTGGCTCGAGGGAGAGCCACTGCGGAATTTGGCCGACCCCCAGCTGGGCTACTGAGCTCTCTGCGAAGGCCGTCTATTCGGGGATGTACTCCCGCCGTAGCCCCAGGAGCTCCGGGGCGTGGAGCTGGACCATCTTGGAAGAGACTCCTTTCGGAGGGGTCGGGTGGAGCAACGAAATGCCCACCATGCAGCCGAAGGCGACCGGCACGGTGACGATCGCCGGTTGGGACAGCACCACCGCCACGCTCGAGTTGTGGGCCAAGAACGAAGCCAGCGGTGTGGCCACCGTGGCCACCATGGTGGTGATGATCGAACAGGTCGCCAGTCCCCCACCCAGCGCCACCCCCACTGAGGCGCCGAGGGTGGTCAGCCGACGCCACCAGATCCCCAGGACCAGCAGCGGGAAGAAGGAGCTGGCGGCGATCGCGAAGGCCCAGCCCACCAGGACGCTGATGTCGAACTGCTCGACCAGCAGGCCCAGGGCGGCGGCGGCCAGCCCGGCGCCCAATGCGCTCAACTGGAAGGCCCGGCGGCGCGCCGCGGGCCCGGCTGACGGCCGGAGCCACCGCCCGTAGACATCGTGGCCGAGCGCGCCCCCCAGGGATACCAGTAGGCCGCTCAGCGTCGAGCTGAAGGCGGCGAAGGCGCCGGCATAGACGACCGCCGAGAGGAGCTGTCCCAACCAGCCGGCGCCCAGCTGCGAGGGCATGATCAGCACCACGGCATCGGTGAGATTGGTCCCGTACAGGCTGGGATCGTAGGACCGGCCCAAGGCGCCCAGGATCGGCGGCCAGATGTAAAAGCTGCCCAACAGCACCAGCACCAAGAGCGCGGTCCGGCGCGAGGCCTTGGCGTCGGGGTTGGTGTAAAAGCGGACGAGGATGTGGGGCAGCCCAATCGTGCCCAGCAGAATGGCCATGATCAGGGAGTAGGTGAACAGGAGGGGGTGGCCGGTGCCACCGGCCAGGGGACCGAACGGAGCAATCCAGGAGGCGGTGGAGCTGGCGGGCGTCCCGCTACCGAACGGTGCCGGCTGGCCGCGAGCGATGGTCACCGTATCGGTCGATCTCCAGGTGACGGTGCCCCGGGGTAGCTGACCAGCCCCATCCAACCGGAGCAGGTGGTCGCGGTGGTGGTTGACCGTGACCGTCGGCGAGGTTCCTCCCTCGAAGCCGGCTGAAGGAGCACTCAGGATCGATGCCCGCCGCTGGCGCTGCCAGCCGATCGAGGCGGGGTGGGCGACCTCCACGTTGGTCCGGGCAGGGATTTGCCAGAGCTCACCCGGGGACACCTGGAATTGGGTCGCATTGGTCAGGCGCTCGAGCCCGCCCGCGCCTCGGGAGAAAGGCACACCGGTGCCCGAGAAGTGGAGCAGCAGGAGGAACGCCGGGATGGAGATTGCGAAGAGCTTGACCGCGAACTGCAGACTCTGAACGAAGGTGATCCCGCGCATGCCTCCGCCCACCACCCCGGCCACCACCACCAACGCCACGATTCCGATTCCCACCCCGTAGGGCAGGCCGGAGGCGGTATGCACGGTCAGCCCGGCGGCCTTCATCTGGGGCAAGGCATAGAAGAAGCCGATGATCAACACCAGAATCACCGCTAGACGGCGAAAGCGGGGGCTGTCGAAGCGGCCCTCGGCGAAGTCCGGAATGGTGTAGGCGCCGAAACGACGCAGGGGGCCGGCGATGAAGAGGAGCAGCAGCAGGTAGCCCCCGGCATAGCAGACGGGGTACCAGAGCACGTCGTAGCCGAACTGCATGACCAGGCCGGCGATCCCCAGAAACGAGGCGGCGCTCAGGTACTCGCCGCTGATCGCCGCGGCGTTGACCCGGGGCGGTACCGCTCGCGCCGCCACCATGAAGTCGGAGGTGGTCCGGGCCCAGCGCCGGGCGAACAGTCCCGCCCCCAGGCTCACCGCGGCCATGGCCACCAGCCCCAAGACCGCCGCGGTGGAACCGGTCACCGGCGACCCTCAGCTGAGCAGGTCGGTGAACTCGTCATCCACCTCCTCGGCGCGACGGACATAGATCGAGCCCAGCCAGATCAAGAGCGGGTAAGAAGCGACCCCCAGCACCAGCCACGAAACCGGGATCCCGAAGATTCTCAGGACTCCCCAACCCGACCACCACCATGCCAGCAGGGGCTGGACCAGAAGGAAGCCGACAAAGGCGCCAGCCACCCCCAGGCTGAGCCGAACCTGGCGCCGCATCAGGGCCTTCAAGTAGAGTTCGCCAACCTCCGTCTGCTCTTCGAACTCGAGCAGGCCGGTGGAAGCTGCGTTCTCTGCCTCCCCCTCCAGGGCACCCGACCGGGGCTGGGACACCGCGCCTCAGAGTCCGAGAGCCAACCGGAGCTGGGGGCCGTGGCGCCGGGAGACCGGAACCGGGAGGTCGTTCACCCCCTGGATCCGGAGCAGGTACGTGCTGTTGAAGAAGCACTCGACGTTGGTGACGTGGCGGAGGTTGACGATGTAGTGGCGGTGCACCCGCATGAAGCCCTGACGGGCGAGCCGCTCCTCCAGATCATGCAGTCGGAGCCGGGCAATGTAGCGGCCTTCATGCGTGACCACGGCCACCCGGTCGCCATCGACCTCGACCAGTCTGATGTCGTCCACCGGCAGCAGCAGGATCTGGCCCCGGTGGGTTACCGCCAGCCGGTCCTCCAGCGCCCCTCGATCCGGGCTCGTCTCCCGTCTGAGGCGCACCGCCGAGTCGCGGGAGGCCAGTGCCAGCCGCTCCAAAGTCAGGTTGAGGCGGTCCCCCCGGACCGGCTTGAGCAGGTAGTCGAAGGCAGCCAATTGAAATGCCTCGATGGCGTGCTCCTCGAAGGCGGTCACCAGTACCACGGGCACCGGTTGGGGTAATTGGGAGATCACCTGGGTGAGCTGCAACCCGTCCATGCCGGGCATGCGGATATCCAGGAAGAGCACGTCGATCGCTACCGCGGCAAGCAGATCCATGCACTGGCTGGCTCCCTCGGCCTCGAGCACCTCCTTGACTCGCGGCGACTGCTTGAGCAGGTAGGTCAGTTCGCCTCGGGCCGGCGCCTCGTCGTCCACCACCAGCGCCCGGAAAGGAGGCTCCACCGGCTCAGGAGGCCTTCACACCGGGGCGGTACTTGGGGATTCGCACCCTGACCGTGGTCCCTCGGCCTGCCTCGGAGATGATCTCGAGCCCGTGGGACGGGCCGAAGACGTGATTCAGGCGCCGGTCGATGTTCCCCAAGGCACCCTGATGCTCGGCCAGGTCCAGCGCCATCTCCAGCCCCTCCCCGTCGTCATGGACCTCGATCAGACACTCATCGTCCTGATCGTCCGCCTCGATGGTGATCAGGCCCTTGCCCAGCCGTGGCTCAATCCCGTGCTTGACGGCGTTCTCCACCAGGGGCTGGACCAAGAGCGCGGGAACCACCGTGCTCAGCACCTCGGGGTCGATGTTGTAGCGAACCGTGAGTCGGTCCCCGAATCGCGCCTGCTCGAACTTCAAGTACTGGTTGACGTAGACCAGCTCATCGGCCAGGGTCGTGAACTCGTTGCCGGGCCCCCGGAAGGCGCGCCGACTGAAGTCGGCAAACTCGGTGAGCAGGTCACGGGCTCGCTCCGGGTCGGTCCGGACGAAGCTGGTGATGGTGGTCAAGGTGTTGTAGATGAAGTGGGGAGAGATTTGGGCCCGAAGTGCCCGAAGCTCGGATCGCACCAGGGCCGACTGCTGCTGGTCCGCCCGCTGCAGGCGGAGCTGAGTCGCCAGGAGGTCCGCCAGGTCGGTGGCCACGCTCAGCTGGGCCGGCGTCGGCTCGGCCGGATGGTAGGTGACCAGCGCCGCGACCGTCTGATCGTCGACCGTCAGGGGGGCCACCACCGCCACCCGCAGCGGACAGGGGGAGAAGGGATCTCTAGCGTGCAGCCGGACCAGCTGGGTGCGGCCCGAGGTGAGCGCCCGCTGCACCTCCTCAGACTCCTCGGGAAGATGACGGGCGTGGTGGTCGGCGCGGCTGCCGGGTCGCGCCTGGAAGGCCAGCAGGTGGCGGGTGTCATACAGGGAGGCGGCCGGGCCGCCCGACTCTGGGACCAGCGATCGGAGCACCTTGAGGGCAGTTTTCGAGCTCAGCCCCTGGCGGAGGGTGGAGACCGCGGAGGTGGCGAAGGCGAGGGTCTTCAGAGTGGCCCTCTCCTCGACGGTGTTGAAGACCAGCTGTCGCCGCCGCAGCAGCAGATACACGCTCGCCGTCGCCAGCGCGGTGAGACTGATCTCCAGTAGGACCACGGCGAGCCAGGGCATGGGCGGAATCATCCCCTGCCTGCTCGCCCGGTGCAACGGTTCGACCGGTTGCCTGCCAAACTCTGCCGCTCAACCCGGCAATCTGTGCCGTTTGTCGTCCCCGGCTCGCCCTCGGCCCAATTCGCCACTACCCTGCAGCCTGGAGGGAGCCGCGGGAGAGAGCTCCGAAGGGGAACTCTTCGCGCCCGCGGCAGCTTGGAGTTGATTCGGCAGCTAGGAGAAAAACATGACCGTAGACGCCAAGAGGATCGATGCTCTCCAGGAAGAGGGCAGATCGTTCCCGCCTCCTCCCGAGTTTGCGGCCCAGGCCAACGCCCAGCCGGGGATCTACGACCGCAGTCTCGAGGATTTCTGGACGGAGGAGGGGCGCCAGCGAGTGACCTGGTTCAAGCCCTTCGAGAAGCTCTACGAGTGGAATCCTCCCTACGCCAAGTGGTACCTGGGTGGCCAGCTCAACGTTTGCTACAACTGCGTTGACCGGCACGTCGAGTCCGGGCTGGGGGCCAAGGTGGCCTACTACTGGGAAGGCGAGCCGGGTGAGCAGCGGACGGTCACCTATGCGGACCTGCTCAAGGATGTGGTCCAGTTCGCCAACGGGCTGAAGAAGCTGGGGGTGAAGAAGGGCACCCCCATCGGCATCTACATGGGCATGTGCATGGACCTACCCGTGGCGATGCTGGCCTGCACCAGAATCGGGGCGCCATTCACCGTCGTATTCGGTGGCTTCAGCGCCGAGGCACTATCTGGGCGGCTGAACGACATGGAGTGCGAGATCCTGATCACTCAGGACGAAGGCTGGCGCAAGGGCGGCCGGGTGCCCCTCAAGGTCAACTCGGACGCCGCGGTCGCCATGACCCCGTCAATCAAGCGGGTGGTGGTTTCGCGCCGCACCGGCGGTGACGTCCCGATGGTGGCGGGCCGCGACATTTACGTCGACGAGATGATCCAGGAACAGAGCAACGACCCGGCCTCCTGCCCCTGCGAGCCGATGGACGCAGAGGACCTGCTCTACCTGCTCTACACCAGTGGCACCACGGCCAAGCCCAAGGGGATCGTTCACACCACCGCCGGCTACCTGGTCGGGGTGGCGACCACTCACTACTACATCTTTGATATCAAGCCGGAGACCGTCTACTGGTGCGCCGCCGACATCGGCTGGGTCACCGGGCACAGCTACATCCTTTTCGGACCGCTAACCAACGCCACTACCAGTGTGATCTACGAAGGAATTCCCAACTTTCCCAACGAGGAGCGTTGGTGGGAGATCGTGGAGCGCTACAAGGTCAACGTCCTCTACACCGCACCCACCACCATCCGCACCCACATGAAATGGGGACCGCAATACGCACAGAAGCATGATCTGACCAGTCTGCGCCTGCTCGGAACCGTCGGCGAACCGATCAACCCCGAGGCCTGGCTCTGGTACCGGGAGAACGTAGGGCTGGGCAAGACCCCGGTGGTCGACACCTGGTGGCAGACCGAGACCGGGATGATTCTGATCTCGGCGCTACCGGGAATCACCACCTTGAAGCCGGGCTCGGCCACCAAGCCATTTCCCACCGTGAGCGCTGCCGTTTATGACGAGCAGGGCCAGGAGGTCCCCCCGGGGCAGGGAGGCTATCTGGTCATCCGCCAGCCCTGGCCGGCGATGCTGCGCGGCATCTATCGGGACCCGCAGCGGTATGCGGACACCTACTGGAACCGCTTCAAGGACACCTATTTCGTCGGAGACGGCGCGCGCAAGGATGTGGACGGCGACTACTGGCTGATGGGTCGCATCGATGACGTGATGAACATCTCGGCTCACCGCATCTCCACCACCGAGGTGGAGAGTGCTCTGGTGGACCACCCGTCCGTGGCTCAGGCCGCTGTCTGTGCCCGCAACGATGCGCAGACCGGGCAGGCGATCGTGGCCTTCGTCACCCTCAAGGCGGGCCAGGAAGGCTCGGTCGAACTTTTGGCTGAGCTGCGCAATCATGTCGGCAAGAAGATCGGCAAGATCGCGATGCCGGCCAACATCCTCTTCACCCCCGAGCTCCCGATGACCCGCTCCGGCAAGATCATGCGTCGCCTATTGCGAGACGTGGCCGAGAACCGGCCCCTCGGTGACGTCACCACCCTCGCCGACCCCGCCGTGGTGGAGGAGCTGCGCACTCGAGCAGTCACAGAGGAGGGAAAGGAGAACTAGCATCTACGCCGCAGCTCTCTGACCAACTCCGATAGATCGAGTAAATCACAAGGAGAGATGACCAAACCCATGGCTAATTACAATCCCGGGGGTCCCGCACCCATGGCTAATAACAATCCCGGGGGTCCCGCGCCGGTGATGCACACCGCCGAGGCTCCCAACCCGATCGCCGATCCGGCGCCCCTAGGGCTGGCCGGCTTCGGACTAACCACCATGTTGTTGTCGTTCATCAACGCGGGGATCATCGCAGGCGGTGCGACGCTGGCAGTGCTGCCGATGGCCGCCGCCTACGGCGGAACCGCGCAGTTCATCGCCGGCATGTGGGCCTTTCGCCGCGGCAACACCTTCGCGGCTACCGCGTTCACATCATATGGAGCCTTCTGGTGGAGCTACTACCTCCTGGTTGCCGTCTGGCTGAAGGGGGTTCCCGCCGCTGACATCAGCCCCATCGTGGGCCTTTACCTGTTCATGTGGGGAATCTTCACCCTGTACATGTTCATAGCCTCGCTCCACGGAACTCGTGCTGTGCAGGTCGTATTCATCCTGCTGACCCTGACCTTCCTGCTCCTCGCCTTCGGTGCTTGGGGCTGGGGCGGTGGTGGTGGTACCGGCTTCACCCACATCGGTGGCTTCGTGGGAATCCTGACCGCGATCGCGGCGCTCTACACCTCCTTCGCGGACGTGCTCAACGCCACCGCGCGCCGGGTTGTCCTCCCGACCAACTAACCCGCCAAGAGGCAGTTGTGGAGCCCGGGCTGATGAGGCCCGGGCTCTACTTATTTCGTGGGTCAGGGAAGGCCCGGAAGTCCCGGTTCCAGGTGGTTGACATGACCGCTCTTGGGGTGGCCGTCGACTCCTCGCCAGAGCGGCACCAGCACCGCCGCGGCCAACCACATCGCGACCGCGGTGGCGATGAACGGCAGCGCGATGCTGGCACCGAACATCGAACCGGACACTAGCGACGCCAACGCCGCCGCCCCCACCTGAGCCGACCCGTAGAGACCCTGGGCGCGACCCATCTGGCTGGCCGGAACCTGGCGGGAGAGCATCGCCAGCCGCGCCGGCGCGCCGGTGACGGTGAATATCCCCTCGAAGGCGCCGAGGCCGATCAGCCAGGCGGGGTTGGGGAGGAAGGGATAAATGATCGCGAAGCACCCCGAGGCCAGACAGCTGGTGCCAATCAGCCAGCGGTTGTCCACGTGATCCGCCAACCATCCGGCGGGCCAGGAGCCGATGGTGAAGGGCAGCGCAAATAGGGTGAAGGAGAGCCCGATCTCGAGGTCGGAGGCATGCCTGAGGTGCATCAGCAGGCTCCAGACCGTGTCGTACATTCCGATCAGGAGGCCCACCGAGAGGGAGGCGATGGTCACTCCCGCGATGATGGGGTCCCGCCAGAGTGCAAGGGGGGCACGGTCGGTCTCGATATCGGGGTGAACCGGGTTAACCGACGGGAGGGTGACCAAGATCACGGCGGCGACCACCAGAGCTGAGAAGGCGGAAGCCAGAAAGGTCGCCGCCAGGGAGACCTGGAAGAGAGCGGCCCCGATCAGCGGGCCGACCACGGTGCCCGCCATGTTCGCCCCGGTCAGGGAGCCGTAGGCCCGACCGCGCCGCTCGAGCGGCACGAAGTCGGCCACCGCCGCCAGGGCAAGCACCGTGGCGGCGCCGGAAGCGGCACCCTGGATGGCCCGGAGCACGATGAACCACACCGGAGAGGGCGACAAGGCGAAGGCCGCAGTGGCGGCGGCGTAAATGACCTGCGAAACCAGGATCGGCCCCTTGCGGCCGATCCGGTCGGAGAGCTTTCCCACCGGGTATCTGACCGCCAGGCCGGCGGCCCAAAAGACCGCCGTGACCACTCCAATCTCCGCATACGAGGCACCCGCATGCCGCACGAAGAGGGGAAGAATGGGCAGGATCATGGTGGCGCCGAGGGAGTCGGCCACGGTTGCTCCGACCAACCCCCAGAGGGCTAGTCGAGCACGACGGGGATCCATGATCGGGGGAGTCAAGGCGGCACCAAAACACCGGGTCCCTGGCTGGTAGCTCGGGAGGGGCGGGCCCGAGCTCTCCCCGAGCGCGGCGGTAGCCGCGGTGGCGCGAGCCCCGGACGGGGATTCAGCAGGCGCCGAATCAGTAGACTACGAGTTGCACACGGAGGGGTCTTGGATGACCACACCCGGTCAGATTGCTGTCGTACTCATAATGCTGGCGCTAATCGCCGGCGGATCGCTGATCGCTTGGATTTTTCTTTTTCGGTCCGCGGCCAAGACGGAGCGGGCCGAGCCTCCGTCCTCGGACTCCTCGCAGCACCTTGGTGACCATGTCTGATTGACGAATAGGGGGCACCCTGGGTCAGGACACGAGGGCCCCACGCGGGGGATCGACGTCGGCCAGCATCGAGCGGTTGGGGGACGCCGAAACCACCATCGGGATCTACGCGGCGCAGCGATCCCCGTCCACCACTCGCTTCCACACCACTACCCTGCCCTGTCACCGCCCGAGCGAGCCGCTTGGACGACCGATCGTAGTTGGTGCGCGCTCCGATTCCGGAAAGTGCCTGAGCCGGTCCTCGACCGGCTCGCCGAGACGGCCCAGTTCACGCACCGCGCCTGTTGGCGGGCAGCGCAGCACGGTGTGACCGAAAAGCCACGCGAGCGGACTGCTACCCACCCTGATCAGCACCACGGTGGAGATCCGTCGGCGCGTGGTCCGGAGGACCGAGGCAGAGTCCATGCCGCCTGCCTGATTGCAGCTGGAATTGCCGCCGAGGTTAGCTGACGCCGGCGACCGAAAAGTAGCTACTTTTGCTCATGGTTCATGGATTCCACGTCGCACCCTTCCCCACCCGAGTGATCGCATTCGTCGGTGCCGCTTCGCAGGCCGCAATCGTCGGTCCCAACGGTTCGTGGTCAAGTCTGCACCGTGGTGCTGCTGACTCGCGCGCGGCCCGCACTCGCGACGAAAACGACCCGCAAGCGCCGCCAGAGGAGTTCCTGCGCGAGGAGGTGAATTGACTGAAACGGAGGACGGGCATTTCCAATCGAGCACACCAAATCGACGATTCGCGCGATTCGCTGCTTGAGGCTGTCGCGCTCGCGGTCGACCATGGGCAGAGGATGGTCGCTGGGCACGGGGAGTGAACCGGGCTCAGCTGGCTCAATGAGCTTAGGTCGGGTCCGCGGCTTTACCCGAAGGTTGATTTTCCTGGGGGTGGTCTGCAACCCCGCCGGCCGGGGAAGTGATCGGTTGAGCGCAACTTGGAGTAGCAGGCGCAGGGTGGGCGGAATGGCTGCCGTTGGGCAGCAGCCAAAGCACGACCGCCGGGCTAGACCGCCCCAGGACCGGGGCTGTCGGCTCCACCTCGGGCAGCTCCCGAGCGGATTCGGTAGGCCCAACCGGCCCTCCCTGTCCATGGGCAGGTGAACCGGCGTTCCGGTTCACCCGCCCGGGGGAGGTGAAGCTCTAGGGTCAGGCAGAGAGCGGCGGCCTAGCTAGCGGCCGCGAACCCCAGATCCAGGATCCGGACGGCTACCCGATTTCCTTTGATCAAGCGGGCCCCGACCACGACAATTTCGCCGGCGGGGATGGACGAGGGACTCTCCGATGTCGGCTTGACTCCCACTCCGTGGTAATGCCAGGCCTTGGTACGGGTGGCCAGGGTCAGGGTCAACTGAGTTCCGTCCGGCTCCTTCAGCAGCAGCTGCCCGGCACCCAGTGCGCCGCCACTGGAGCTGTCCGAGACAACCTCGCCGGCCAACCGGCGACCCCGAATCAGGGGGTGATGGCGGGCACCAGCGGTGGAGGTCGAGGCGCTGGGACTTGGGGTTCCTGCGGCGGTTGCCACGGTGACTCCGCCGATAATCGCCATGACCGCACCGGCAGCGATGGCAACGCCGCGAGTAATCAGGGTACTCATGATTTGACTCCTTGGTCAGTCGCATGGCAGCACCGACCGCGATCGGTGGTTGTCGCTCACCCCAGCCTAGGTGCGACTGGTGGGCAGAACCTGAATCCTTACTGAGAACGGGGCGGCATCGTGGCCGCGCCGCCTAGCTCCACTCTTCCAGCAGGGCCGCGAACTGGTCGCGGGTCAGCCGGAGTTGCGAGGCGTCCAGGTCCCGGAGCGGAATCCGCGGCAGATGCTGCGCACTGCAGAGGTCAGGAAGCTCAGGATTCACGTAGAGCAACCCGGTCACCACTTCGCCCGACCGGCGTCCCTCGTCGATGACCCGGAGGGCCTCCAAACGGTCCTGAGGGTTGTGGTCGCGCCCCAGTTTGCGGAGGCGCAGGTGGGAGCCGTCGTGCAACTCGACTTCGGTCGCGGTCCCCTCGTCATAGCTGACCTCAACCTCCGCCTGCTGTGGAATGAAGTCGAGGTCCTGCAGGATCAGCTCGTGCTCCTTGACGTACTGATAGCTCTTGGTCGAGCCCTCATGGTCATTGAAGGTGACGCACGGACTGATCACGTCGAGCACGGCGGTGCCCCGGTGCGACAGGGCGGCCCGCAGCAACGGAACCAGCTGGGGACCGTCCCCGGAGAAGCTGCGGGCGACGAAGGAGGCTCCCAGCTGCACTGCCAGTCCGGCAATGTCGATGGTCTCGAGCTGATTCACCGCGCCTTTGCGCAGCACCGATCCCGGGTCGGCGGTCGCCGAAAACTGACCCTTGGTCAGACCGTACACCCCGTTGTTCTCGACGACGTAGGTGCAGTCCACATTACGGCGCAGCAGATGGCAGAACTGTCCCAGACCGATGCTCGCGGTATCGCCATCGCCGCTGATCCCCAGAAACAGCAACTCGCGGTCGGCGAGTGCCGCCCCGGTGGTCACGGCAGGCATGCGGCCGTGGACGGCGTTGAACGCGTGGGCGCGCTCCACGAAATACGCGGTGGCCTTCGAGGAGCAGCCGATTCCGCTCATCTTCGCCAGCCGGAACGGGTCGACGCCATGGTCGTAGAGCGCCTTGACAATGTGATTGGTGATCGAGTTGTGGCCACAGCCCGCGCACAACGTGGTGGCCAATCCCTTGTAGTCGTCGCGGCTGAGCCCCCGGGGATTGGTCTTGACCGTGATCGCGGCCATCAGCCGGTCACCCCGGCGGCGACATGAGTCCGGGGGGCACCCTCTGCAGCAAACTCCTGCTGCCGGATGGCTTCGACCAGGTCCGCCGCGAACAGCGGTAGACCGTCGTAGTGGCGAATCGAGACAAGTCTGGCCGCCAGCTGCGCCCCCAGCTCCACCTGGAGGATCTGCTGCATCTGCCCGTCCCGGTTCTGCTCCACCACGTAGACCCGCGAGTGACCCGCCACAAAGTCAGCCACTGACGAGGCGACCGGCAGCGCCCGCAGGCGCAGATAGTCGGTGGCCAGGCCGCCCGCGGCCAGAATATCCCGCGCCTCCACCACTGCGTGGTGGGAGCTGCCGTAGGCGAGGATCCCCAACCCATTCGCCTGCTCGTCGACGATCGGGGCCGGCAACCTATCCCGCCCGGTCTCCAGCTTGCGGGCGAGGCGGTCCATGACCCGGGTGTAGGTCTCCTCGCTCTCGGTGTAGCGGGCCGCCTCATCGTGGCCCGATCCTCTTGTGAAGTAAGCAGCCAGCGGATGCTCAGTTCCCGGCACCGTCCGCCAGGGAACCCCGTCGCCGTCCACATCGCGATAGCGCTCGAAGCGGACCATCCGATCCAACTCCTCTTTGTGGAGGACCTTCCCCCGGTCGAAGTCCTGGTCCGGGTAGGGGAGCGGCTCGGTCATCCAGAGATTCATCCCCAGGTCGAGGTCGGAGAGGACGAAGACCGGAGTCTGCAGCTGCTCCGCCAGATCGAACGCCTGCTCCAGGAATTCGTAGCACTCCCGGACCGTGCCCGGAAGCAGCACCGGGTGCCGGGTGTCGCCATGGGAGAGGGTGTAGGCAAAGCTGATGTCACCCTGCATGGTCCGGGTGGGAAGTCCGGTGGATGGGCCCACGCGCTGGATGTCCACGAAGACCCCCGGGATCTCCGCGTAGTAGCCGAGGCCCACGAACTCGGCCATCAAGGAGATCCCCGGGCCCGAGGTGGTGGTCATGGCTCGAGCTCCCGCCCAGCCCGCCCCGAGAACCATCCCGGCGGCGGCCAGCTCATCCTCGGCCTGGATGGTCGCGATCCGCCGCTCCCCCGTCTCGGGATCGATCCGATAGCGATCGGCCAGTGCGATGACATGCTCCGCCAGCGAGGAGCTGGGGGTGATCGGGTACCAGGCGAGGACGGTACAGCCGCCCATGATCGCCCCCAACGCCGCCGTCTGGTTGCCGTCGAGCAGGAGCTGACCTGATGTCCGATCCAGGGGGTTCAGGGTCAGCAGGTCGGTCTTGGTCAGGTTGGTCCGGAAGTAGTCCCGACCGAGAGCGATCGCCTCCCGATTGGCCGCGATCGCCTTGGGCTTGGAACGGAACTGCTGGGTGAGCGCGGCCTCCAAGGCCGCGTCAGGGACTCCCAGAATCTCGGCCACCACGCCCACGTAGATAAGGTTGGTCAGGTACTTGCGGAGATCGGGATCGGGAACCGACGCCTTGGCCAGCTTGCCGAACGGCACCGGGTACAGGTGGATCGGCAACCCCTCCTCCAGCTGGGGAGGTCCGAAGGCCTCCTCGTAAACCAGAACGCCGCCCGGCTCAAGCTTGGCCAGATCAGCCTGGAAGGTCGGGCGATCCAGCGCCACCAGGAGGTCGGCCCGGCGCCGTCCGGCCCGATAGCCCTTCGAGGTGGCGCGCAGGTAGAACCAGGTGGGAAGCCCTTCGATGTTGGAGGGGAAGAGGTTCTTGGGCGCGACCGGAATCCCCATCGCGAATACGGCCCGGGTAAGCACCAGGTTGGCCGACTGACTCCCTGACCCGTTGACGGTCGACGCGACCAGATTGAGATCAATGAAACCCGGCTCCGCCAAGGTCTCCTCCTAGTTGACGAGCAACTCCTTACTGTCCCCGAACCATCGTAGTCCGTTCCGCCATCTCATCACTTCCCGGGACCGGATCGCGAGACCCCCGGTCAGCAATTGGTCGGCCCCGGGCGCGCTGGACCTGCGAGCATGGGTCGATGGCGGGTCGGATCCTGGTCGGCACCTGCAACTGGAGTGATCATCAGGAGTTCTATCCGGAAGGCCTGCCGCCTGGCGATCGGCTCGCCTACTACGCCCGCCATTTCCCCCTGGTCGAGGTGGACAGTACCTATTACGGGATCCCACCGCCTCGACGGACCGCCCGCTGGGCGGACAGTACGCCGGAGGATTTCCTCTTCAACGTCAAGGCCTACCGGTCGCTGACTTACCACGAGCGAGAGGGCGGGCAGCCGCGCGAACCGACCCCGGCAGAGGAGAGCCAGTTCGCTGCCTGTCTCGTCCCACTTCGTGAGAGCGGAAAGCTGCGGGCGCTCCATTACCAGTTCCCGCCCTGGTTCGGAGCCTCCCCGCTCAACCAGGATCGGCTGGCCCGACTTCGAGAGCGCCATCCGGACGACCTGCTGATAGTCGAGATGCGGAACCGGAGCTGGGCCGACCCGGAGCGGTTCCGGCAGCTGCTGGACCTTCTTCAGGAGTCGCGGGTCTCCCTTTGCATCGTGGACGAACCCCAGGTGGGCTCGGGCTCCTTCCCGAAGCTGACCGAGGTGACCGACCGGAGACTAGCCGCGGTTCGCTTCCACGGACGCAACGCCCAGACCTGGTACGCCCGCGGGAAGTCCTCCGGAGATCGCTTCAACTACCTGTACAGTGTCGAGGAGTTGCGCCAGTGGGAGGCCGACATTCGGCGCCTGGCCACGGAGGCCGAGGAGGTGCATCTGCTCTTCAACAACAACCGGTCCAACTACGCGGTGGTGAACGGGCTGCAGATGGCCGAGATCCTGGAGTTGAACCTGCCTTCCCCGCCATCGGGGCCGGCCGCAGCTGGGCCGGCCCCGCTCAGCGAGCCGTCCCTGCCATTTGGGGGGCAATCTTGAGGTGACGCTCGACCTGAATCCGAGCCATCTGCTGCACGTCTACGGCTACGCCGCAGTGTTCGCCGCCCCCTTGGTGGAGAGCACCGGAATCCCCTTCCCGGGAGAGACCATCGTCGTGATCGCTGCCGTCTATGCGGCCACCACCGGCAGGCTCACCCTGGCCGTGGTCGTGGCGGCGGCCGCCGCAGGAGCCATCCTGGGCGACAACTTCGGCTTTGCCCTTGGGCGGATATTCGGGCACCGGCTGCTGATCAGGTTTGGCGGCCGAGTCGGGCTCAGTCCAAGCCGACTGATCCTGCTGCATCGCTTCTTTGAGCACCGGGGACCGCTGGCGGTGTTCGTGGCTCGCTTCATCGCGGTTCTCCGGACGTTCGGAGCGATCGTGGCCGGATCCGCCCAGATGAGGTACCGCACCTTCCTGCTTTTCAACGCGCTTGGGGGGGCCGCTTGGGCGACGGCCTATGGACTCCTGGGATTTGAGCTGGGTAGGGCCTACCAGCGCTTCGGAGGCACCTTGAACTGGGTCAGCCTGGGAGCGGCACTCGTGGTCCTGGCGCTGACGGTGGGGGGACTCCTCCTGGCTCGAGGGCGTCTGGAGCACTGGGCGCTCGGGGATCTGGAAGAGCCTCCGAGTACCCCGGCCTAGCTCGCCGACCCGGGGTGCCGCGTCGGCAGCAATCTCCGCGCCAGCTGCACGGTCGCGTGAGCTCGGGAGAACTGGAACAGATGAGCTGCCCGGCGCAGCGCCAGCAGCTCGTCATCCCGGAGCCGGACCTCGGCGGCCGCCACGTTGGACTCCAACTGTTCGATGGACTTGGCGCCGGGAATCACGATCACCTGAGGGTGGGCCAGGAGATAGGCGAGCGCCACCTGGGAGGAGCTGCATTGGCGGGCATCGGCGATCTCCCGGAGTGTCTCCAAGAGGGGGGCCACCGCGAGGAGGGCCGTGTCGGTGAAAAGCGAATTGGTGCGCCGCAGGTCGCGGGGCGCGTGCCCAGCCTGGTAGCGGCCGCTGAGGGCGCCCTGGGCCAGCGGGCTGTAAGCGAGGATCACCCGGGAGTGCTGGCGAGCGTATTCCAGCAGACCCCGCTCCTCGGGACGCCGCTGAAGCAGGTTGTACCGCACTTGGTTCGAGATCACCGGCTGTCCCAGGAGTCGCTCGGCAGCGATCCAGCGGCGCAGGGAGAAGTTGCTAACTCCCGCATAGCGACTCATCCCGAGCGCCAGCACCCGGCGCATCCCCTCCATCTGGAGTCTCAGGGGCACTGCGGGGTTGGACCAGTGGACCTGATAAAGGTCGACCAAGGGGACCTGGAGACGGTCCAGGCTGCCCGCGCAGTGGGAGAGCATGACGCGGGGAAAGGGCATGATGGGGAGAAACTTGGTGGCCAGGAAGCGCTCCCCTTCCCAGGAGCTGAGCGCACTGCCCACCAGCATCTCGCTCCGCCCGGCACCGTACAGCTCGGCGGTGTCGAAGACGGTCACCCCGAGTTCCAGGGCCCGTTGGATCACCGCCAGCGAATCGGCCTGAGAGTACTCGGTGCCGTAGCCCCAGAGCTTCTCGCCGAACTGAAAGCAGCCGAGCCCCACCACGGACAGACGACGGCCGTCCAGCTCTAGGTAGCGCAAGCTCCGATTATGGCCGTGGACGCGATCGCCGGCTCGCGGGAGTGCTACTCTCCCCGCAGCGGAGGAGTCGCGGTCGCAAGTGGGGGCGAGATGGGCGCAGCAGTACTGGCTTGCCTTTTGGGGGCAGCCTTCTCAGTCGTGGTGTGGAGGCGCTGGTGGCGCAGCCGGAGGCCGGCTTTTGCCGCCTGGGGGGCCGGGCTGGCCATCTTCGCGGCCGCCGCACTCACCCAGGCATGGGGCGAAGCTTTTGGGTTCTCGGTACCGCTCTTCCGCGCCTTCTATCTCCTCGGCGGGGTCTTGGGAGTGATCTACCTGGCGCTGGGGACCACCTTCCTCATGGCTCCCGCCCGGGTGGCCAGGGCCGCGGCGGCGGTCCTGATCGCGCTCACCCTGGTGCTGGCAGTTGACGCTGCCTTGGTGCCAGTGAATGCTTCCAAACTGAGCACCAGCAAAGGAGTGCTGGGGGGGGCGCTGATCGGCCACGGGACCCCCCTCTTCGTGGCGGCAGTTTTGTTCAACATCCTGGGCACCCTGGTCCTGGCCGGGGGATCCGCCTTCTCGGCCTACCGGTTCATCCGGTCCAGTGCCGGCATCGATCGGGTCATCTGCAACGTTCTGCTCACGGTTGGGGCGTTGGTGGTCGCCCTCGGTTTCTCTTTGGCTAAGACGGTGGGCGGAAGCCTATCCGAGCTCGGGGTGTTCGAGTCGGTCGGCAGCGCGATCATGTTCGCTGGCTTCCTGAGCCTGGGACGATTCGGAGCGGTGGCGCCCGCCGCATCTCGGTCGGCGGCCAGCGCGGCGATCGAGGACTGAGGTCGACCTAGGTCAACACCTGGGGCAGACGGAGCCCCACGACCCTGGCTGCGACCTGGGCCGTTGCACCCCGTCAAGGGTTGCGAGCACAACCTTCACCGGGCCGTGGTGGGCTGGAATAGGGTCGTCGGTCAAAGTCGAGCGCAGGAGTGGATCGCCCCTCCGGATTTTTCAACTCGGTAGGAGATTGATGCCCGAGTCCGATTTGTTACCCGACCACTGGAGCGCCGGCTTTCGGCCGCCGCCCGGGCTTCTCGCCGGTGTCCAGTGGATCCTGCTCGCCATTGCCCTGGTGTCCTTGACCCTGGCGGTGGTGATCATCGGGACCTTCTCGCATGCCCTCCCCCAGTTGCGGATCTGCGCCTTCATCGGCATCGGTTGGTTGGCCTGGTGGCTGGTCTCCGGCTATCGGTCCGCCAGCTTCCCCCTTTGGAAGGACGTCCTTGCGGTCGGCGCCCTTTTCGTGGTTGGGGTGGGTGCCTCTGACTCATACGGGGCGGTGGCGGTACTCTATGCCACCCTTTACTTCCGAGCCTTTTACGCGAGCCCCGAGGGTTCCGTCGGCGTCGCGGCCGGGATCGTATCGGCCAACCTGGCCGCGATGGCAGTCGTGGCGGGCAGGGCTGACGCGGCCAGCGCGCTGGCCCGGGGACTCGCCGGCTCCCTGGCCTTGGCGATGGCCGCGGCGATGATGCAGCTGCTGCGCTCGGTCATCTCCCGCCGCCAGCTGGCTGCCCGCCGAGAGCGCACCCTGGGCCGTGCGGGCACCGAGCTCCTGGGAGCCACCAGTCCCACGGCGGTCTACCGGGCCGTCCGGCGGGTAGCCGCCGAGTTGGTCGGAGTACCTTCGCAGGTTCAGGTCTCCCTGGCGATGCTGGACCGCTTCGAATTCCGGGTCATCACCACCCACCGCGCCCTGGATCAGCCGGCGCAGGAGTCCAGGGTCGAGGCGAGCACTCTGACCGACGCGGTGGCGGAACAGATGCTCGGGGTCCGACCGGTGAGTCTTGACCCCGCCGCCCGCGCACCACTCCTGCAGGCGCTGCGCATCTCCGGCGGTTTCGAGTTCCTCCAGCTCATTCCGCTGCAGACCGACGGCCAGCCCCACGGCGGGTTCGCCATCGCCACCACCAAGCCACTCTCCCAGGAGCAGTCTGAGGTGCTGGCTATCCTGGCCGATGAGTGCGCCCTGGCCCTCAGCCGGGCCTCGATCTCGGAGGATCTGCGCCGGAGCGAGGGTCGGTTCCGATCGTTGGTCCAGAGCTCCTCCGACCTGATCATTGCCATCGGTCCGGATGACGCCTTCAGCTATCTAAGCCCCTCGGTAGAGGTGCTGATCGGCCGTCGACTAAAGTCCGAACGTGACTTCGACCTGACCGCAATCCTCCATCCCACCGACTGCGCGCGCGTCCTGGGAGCGATCGAAGAGGCTCGTTCGGCGAAGGGCCCAGGACGCCGAATTGAGTGTCGGGTTCTCCACCACGATGGGGCCTGGCGGCACCTGGAGGTCACCCTGACCAACCTACTCGACGACACCTATGTCGGGGCGGTGGTCCTGACCGGCCGCGACATCACCGAGCGCCGGGAACTCGAGGATCAGCTGCGTCATCAGGCCCTCCACGACCCGCTCACCGGTCTGGCCAACCGGGCCTTGCTGCGCGACCGGCTGGAACATGCCCTCCGGGCCCGCCGGGACGGCCGTTCCACTCTGGGGCTGCTTTCGGTCGATTTGGACAACTTCAAGACGATCAACGACAGCTACGGCCACGCGGTCGGCGACGCCGTCTTGCTCGAGGTGACTCGCCGGATCGGGGAGTGCCTCCGACCTGCCGACACCTTCGCCCGCCTGGGCGGTGACGAGTTCGCGGTCCTGGTGGAGAAGCTGACCGGAACCACCGTGGTCACCGCGATCGCCGACCGGGTCGAGGAGGTGCTGGCGCTGCCCATTCAGGCCGCCCCGGATCTGGAGGTGACCGTGAGCGCCAGCATCGGCCTGATCACCACCAAGTACGCGACCGCCGACGCGGAGGCCATCCTGCGCGACGCCGATATCGCCCTCTATCAGGCCAAGGCCGAGGGCAAGGGCCGCTTTGTGGAGTTTCATCCCCGGCTGCACGAGCAGGCGGTGCAGCGGATGCATGTCGAGACAGGACTGCGGCGCGCCCTGGAGCGCGGTGAGATGAAGTTGCTCTACCAACCGATCCTCAGCACCCTTCATCACCGGCTGGTCGGAGTCGAGGCGCTCTTGCGCTGGCGCGACCCGGATCGGAAGGAGATGGTCTCCCCCGACGATTTCATCGAGGTCGCGGAGACGACCGGACTGATAGTCCCCATCGGTCGGTGGGTGCTCTACGAGTCCTGCCGCCAGGTCGGCGAGTGGCGTCGCCAGTTCCCTTTCGCCAAGGAACTGCGGCTCTCAGTCAATGTCTCGGCACGTCAGCTTCACCAGGCCAGTCTGGTCGACGACGTTCGGGGCGCCATCGCCAGCTCCGGGATCGACCCGCACCAGCTGGTGCTCGAGGTAACGGAGAGCACCATCGTCAAGGACCTGAAGCAGGCGTCCGCCCAGCTACGAGCCCTGCGCGACCTGGGGATTAGAATCGCCATTGACGACTTCGGCACCGGCCAATCGTCGCTGGCCCAGCTGCAACACCTTCCTGTGGACGAGCTGAAGATCGACCGCTCCTTCATGGCCAAGCTCACCGATAGCAAGGCCGGCGCCGCGGTGGCCGAGAGTGTGGTCAAACTGGGCCATGCGCTCTCCCTGACCGTGGTGATCGAGGGGGTGGAGACCGCGGAGCAGGTAGCCCTCTTGGCGGCGATGAGCAGTGATCCCCTGCTCCAGGGATTCTTCTTCGCGGAACCGCTCGAGCCCCGGGCGCTCGAGGCGCTGATGATCACCGAGCAGGACCGCGGCATCGTGGTTGCTCCGCCGCCGGGACGTAAGGCGCCGGCAAAAGCGCGAATCGTCCGGCGTCGATTGTCCAGCGCCGAGCCCACCGATGTCCCTCGGCATGGGGCTACGAAAGCCAAGCTACCGTCGGGGGCCGCCCGCAGCAGCGATAGCTCCCGGACCGCGACCGGCTGACCACCAACCTACGGGGAACGTCGGCCTGGTAGTACCTTCTGCCCTTATCATTCGCGTCGATCTTCACCTCGGACGTCTCCCTCTAGCCCAACCAGCACTCGTCATGCGATGAACCCCACCACGCTTGAGGCGAGAGCCTGGGAAGGACTTTTCTCCTTGCTGGTCTGGATAGTCCTGACAGCGCTGGCGGGGCTGGTGCGGTTTCCCGGCTGGGCCGTCGTGGCATTTCCCATTCCGTCCTTGCTGATCGTGCTCGACGCGCTAAGCCCCTCCCCCCGCTTCGTGCATTGGGGAGTCAGGCTTGGCCCCAAAGCCTCGGTCTGGCTCTCTACCGGCCTGACCGCGATCGCCCTGACTCTGGGGGGGTTGGCGCTTGCTCACCCCACACCATCCACCGATCAGCCGCCGGTCATCACCTGTGCCGCCCGGAATCTCTGGCACGGCATCGATCCGTACTCCACGTATGAACCACAGTGTCTTTCTCAGCTTCAGTTGAATTCAGCCGGAGCGACTCCCCTGGAAGCGGGGCCGTTCCGCACGGATTCCCGCTACCCATCACAAGCCCAAGTCGACGCCGTGCTGAGGCAGGACCAACGAGATCGAACTCATGCTGGCTTTCCCGCATTCGGGTATCCGCCCGACGCGCCGCTGCTGATCCTGCCGGTAGCCTACGCCGGCTGGCTTGGGATCTCGGTCTGGGTGGGTGCGCTCTCCGCCCTCCTGTTATTTGGTATCTGGGGGAGGCGGTTGGGCGCGCTCATGCCGCTGGTCGCGTGGCAGTTGTCGGCACTGGCACTCTTATGGGTCCTCTACCGATGGAACCCCGAAGAACTCAGCTACCTGATCCTGGCCCTCGCATTCGCTCGGATCGACAGGGCTCGAATCAGCTCGCTCGCTTTGGCTGCCGCAATTTGCACCAACCCACTCAGCTGGCCATCCGCGGTGATCTACGGGGTGATCATCTCCACACTTCCCCAGCGCCGACTGAGGTGGGAGTGGTTGGGCGGCGGCATCGCCCTCGGCATCCTTCCCTGGTTGATCTGGGATCACCAGCTGTTGAAGCAGCTTTGGCAGTTCTTGAGCCTCCAGGAATTTCCCCTCGGTCCCAGCCTTGGACACTTGGCCCGGCTGCCGGCACAGTCCCACCTCCTGTACCTGGTCGGGTTCCTGGCGGGCATCGCCCTCTGCGCGATGGCATCCTGGCGCTGGCCAAAGTGGCGCTGGGCCGTAGCGGTGGTCGTCTGTGGGTGTTTCCTCCTCAACTGGAGGGGACTGCTGACCTACTATCTGCCAATTTTCTGGTTGAGCCCGGCCGTGGTGGTCGGGGCGTACCGATTGGGCCAGGGGCTAAGGAATTGCCCTCCAACTGACCCCGCGCCACCTGCCGCGGGGCTGGCTCGTCGGTAGAGCCAATCTCCGGCTGCCGCGAGGACTTCCATAGGAGGCATCCGGCGACCCCGGCCCCGGGATCGGTGTCGGGTTGCCTCGCAGACCCGCCTGGGTCAGCAGCCGGCTTCCCAGTGTCGAAGCGACCTCAGCGGCCCCTCGGTCGACCACGCTTGCGGGGCGCGGGCGCGGCACCATGGGCCCCCTTTTGGGGGCCGGTTGTTGGAGCAAGAGGAGCGCTCAGCTCATCTCCGATCCTGTGTCCAATTTCCCCGCCACGTAGTTGCGCAAGCAGGGGCAGGTCGGGGGCTGCGGGCCGCCCCTGCCACCCCGCGAGCCAACCAAGCGGCACCAACCTAAAACCCCGTGTGGGGATCCACCAGCACGCCTCGCGGCATCGGAGCGTCCTCGCCGCCGGGCCCCAAATCCCCTGCGATCGCCTGCGTTACGGAAGCATTATCGATTCCCGCCGGGAGTAGGGCTCCCTCCGGGTGGCGCCCCGACGAAGCAGCGTGGCGGCGGTCACCGTGGCGGCCAGATCGACGAGTTCCTGTGGGACCGGTGCCGGCTTGCCGTCGCTGGAGCGTACCCAGACCCACTCGGTGAAGATCTCGGCTACCAGCCGCTCTTCGGGCAACAAGACGATGGTGGTGCGCCGCTGGCCCCTGGCGCCCTTGACCAGCTCTACCCGGACCGTCAACTCCAGCTGGTCAGCGAACCGGGCCGGGCTGTGGTAGGTGATCTCGTTGCGGCGGATCACCCAGGCACCCCCCTTGGTGCGAGCCCACTCCTGGCCGAAACCCAAGTGCTCGGAGTGCCGGGAAGCCAACTCCTCGGCGTAGTTGAGGTAGACGGCATTGTTGACGTGCCCCTGGCGGTCGACCTCGTATTGGCGCACCGACCACCGGGCGGTGAAGGTCAGCGGGTCCGCGGGCATCTCTCGATTATCAGCGGCCCGCTGGGCCAGGGCCGGCCGAGGAGCGTCGGCCCCGCCCGCGGTCGCCTATACTCGCAGCTGGGAGCGCGGCTCCCAGCTAGGGGTGCGCCGGCAGGGCGCTGAGAGGCACATCGCCAACCCTGATGACCGGATCTGGTTAGTACCAGCGTCGGGAAGCCTCCACCTGCCGGGTCTCTTGAGGTCAGGCGGGTGAGGAGGAGGGCGGGAATGGCAGAACCGCATCGGCCGGCTCAGCTCGAAGGTGACGGTACCGAACGGTCGTCAGCTTCTCAAGTCCCCGATGACGAGTTTCTCCGGGTCGAGCTGCGAGGGCTGGAGCCGGTCCCTCCGGATCGGCGGCGCGGGCGTCCGCGCGAGCTCTTCTTCATCTGGGCGGGAGCGCTCTCCGACTTCTTCTCACTCTTTGCGGGCGCTCTTTTGGTGTCTGCGGCTGGGCTCGGGTTCTGGGACTCGGCACTGGTGCTGATCGCGGGAGCCGTCGCCGGCGCAGCCTTCCTCGGCCTGCTGAGCGTCACCGGGGTCCGGTTGGGGGCTCCCCAGATCGTCCAGTCGAGAATGGTCTTCGGTCGAAGAGGTGCGGCGGTGGGCGGCCTGCTGACGATGTTGATCGCTATCGGCTGGTTCGCATACGACTGCGCCATAGCGGTGACCACCACCCAGGCGCTACCCATCCTCCACTCCGCGCCCGCCAGCATTGGTCCCCTACTCCTGGTGGTGATCGCGGGTATCTCCTTCTTGGTCGCCGTCTATGGCCACCGCACGATCTCGGTCTTCCAGCACATCCAGGTCCCCGCGTTTCTGGGCGTTTGTGCCGTCCTGGCGCTCTTCACGTTTCCCCGCTGGGACCTGCTCCTCGAGAGTCGCCTGCCGCTCGGACCCCATCTGGCGGCGATGGCCCTTGGCTTCACCCTCACCTTCGCCCTGATCGTCTCGTGGGTCACCTATGCCGCTGACTACTCTCGCTATCTTCCGGTCGGGTCCTCAGGGTTGCGCGTCTCCCTCGCCAGTGGCGGAGGCAGCGCCGTGAGCCTGGTCCTCTGCGGCCTGCTGGGGGCGGCGATCCAGACCATCGATCCCAGCAAGCTCCTGCCCAGCCTGATCGTGGCGACGGTACCGGCCTGGTTTGGCTACTGCTTCGCTGCCTTCATCATCGTGGCCGAGCTCAGCTCCAACTATCTCAACGTGTACTCCGCGGCTCTCTGCGCGCTCGCGATCGGGATCCGACTCCGTCGCTGGGCCGCGGCCACCGCGGTCGGGGTGCTGGGGGGCCTCATCGCGGCCCTGGTCCTATTCGCGGGGGTCGGTTTCCAGGGCAACTACGTGGACTTCCTCACCATCACCTACGTCTGGTTTCCGGCCTGGGGGGTTGTGGTGATCCTCGACTCCCTCTGGCGTCGCCGAGAACCGCGGCCGGCCGAGCTCACAGCCCGACGGGGCTACTGGTATCAGGCCGGCTTTCGCTGGCCCATGATGGCCGCCTTCGCCGCCGGTACCGTGGCCACGTTGCTCTTTTTCAACGAACCTCCCCCGCCCGGGGAGTGGGGCTTTGTCTCCCCCGTGGCCAAGCAGCTCTTCGCCGGCCAGCCGGCGGACATCTCCGGGTTCGTCGGAGTGGTCGTTACGGTGCTGGCCTACTGGCTGGCCCGGCGCTGGGAGGTTCGCCACGGCCAGGACTCGGGGGTCCGGGTATCGGCATCTCCCCCCCTGGGGACTGTCCGGTGAGCGGGGCCCCCGCTCGCCATCCGATCGCGGCCACCATCGCCACCACCGACTCCGGTGGGGGGGCGGGGATCCAGGCCGACATCAAGACCTTCGCGGCCTGCTCCGTTTACGGGGTGAGCGTGGCGGTGGCTCTGACCGCTCAGAACACGGTTCTAGTTCGTTCGGTCCACCCCTTGCCCTTGGAGTTCGTCCACGATCAGTTCGAAGCGCTCGACCCCGATCTGCGCCCGGATGCCACCAAGACCGGGATGCTGCTGTCGGCAGCTCACATCGACCGAGTTTGCGCTGAGCTGAGCAGTCGGCAGTGGGGCCCGCTGGTGGTCGACCCGGTGATGGTGGCCAAGAGCGGGGACCGGCTGCTGGAGGAGGGGGCGGTCGGGATCATGCGGCGTCGGCTCCTGCCGCTCGCCCTCGTCGTGACTCCCAACTGGCCCGAAGCGGCCGTACTGTCGGGTCTGCCGGTGCGGACTGAGGCGGAGGCCATCTTGGCCGGCCGGGCGATCGGCTCGCTCGGGGTTGAATACGTCGTGGTCAAGGGCGGGCACTCTGACGGGGAGCCAACCGACCTAGTCGTGCACCGAGACGAGGTCTCCCGGCTCCCTGGTACCCGGATCGAGACCCGCCACACCCACGGGACCGGCTGCAGCTTCTCGGCGGCGATCACCGCTTACCTGGCCCGGGGCCTGGATCCGCTCCCCGCGATCAGCAGGGCGAAGCGGTACATCACGGCGGCTATCGCCAACGCCCCTCAGCTGGGTGCCGGTCACGGGCCGCTCCAGCATTTTCCCGAAGGCTACCCGGAGCGGGTCGACTGAGGCGAACCGGGTCGGTGGGCGAACTTTCACATCCCCAACGGGGGTTGCGCCGATTCCTGGGTACACTCGGGCAGGGACAGCACATAGGAGGCGCCAGCATGAAACTCGGGCAAAGGCAAACGTCGATGGAGCGACTGGGATCAACCGCTGGCGACGCTGCGGGTGCGGTGGCGGAGGTCATCGGCACCGGAGTCAAGAGCGCGGGTGAGGCGGTCGGTCCCGCCTTGACCGCCGTGTCGCAGCAACTTCCCGAGATGGCCAGCCGGATTGCCACCTCGGTACAACCAGCCGCGGACACCGCCCAGAAGCGCGCCGCCGAAGTTCTCTCCGTGGCCAAGGACCGATCAGCCGAATTCGCTGATCTGGTCGTCCAGGCGGCCTACGAGGCCACCAAATCACTCCCGCAAGATGCCCGACACCGGGTCGAGGGTTCCCTGCGGAAGGCTGGGATCGATCCACCCCGCCGCCGGCGCCGCGTGTCCAAGGCCTGGCTCGCGGGCGGAGTTCTGGCCGCCGCTGGCGTGGCCTTCTTGTTCTCGGGAGCTGTCCAGGATAGGGTTTACGACTTGGTGGACCGAATTCGCGGCGAGGACGAGGACGACGAAGGGCTTGGGTCTGCCTTCCAGGCTCCGCCTCCAGCCCCGGCCACCAGCGCGGCTCCCGACGCCCCCCAAGAGTAGGCACAGCCCGGTCATCCACCGACCGTGATCGCCGGGCAGACCCGGGGAGGGACGCCGCCGACCCTCCGCAACGCTCGATGGTTCGCCCGGGCGTGGGGGCCCTTGGGGCTGATCCTGGGGGGGGCCGCCGCCACGATGCTGCTTCCCCGACTCTTTGGCGACCCTCAGAGCGTCGACCCCGATCTGTGGCGCCTCACCAGCTACTTCGCCGCGATCACCGCGGTCGCCCTCGGCCTCCGCTCGCTGCGCCGATTGGCTCCGCTGGCCTTCGCCCTCTTGACCCTAACCCTGCCCTACTCCGGCTGGCTCTGGCTGCTCGGTTATGGCGGACCGCTGGCGAGCCTGATCGGGGCGCCTTTCGGCCTGGCCCGCAACGCCTACGCCGGAGCCGCCTGGCTGTTGTTGAGCCTGGGCATGGCTGCCGTTTTCCGCTATCTGACCCCCCCGCCCCGTCCCCAGCTCAGGCTCTGGGTTCGGCCCCGACGAGGTGCCATCCTGCTGGCGCTCTCGGTTTCGGTGCTGTTCCTGGTGGTCGCCTTCGCTCTGCCCGGTCCGCTGATCGGCCGCGAGGGGGTGCCGCTGCTTTCCTTGGGGGGCTTCGCAGCGCTCGCCTACGGAATAGCTAATGTCACCAGCGCCATCGCCCAGGAGGTTCAGTTTCGCGGGGTGCTGCTGGCTGCCCTGGAGCGGCAGCATTCAGCTGCGACCGCGCTGATCCTTCAGGCCCTGATCTTCGGGATCGCCCACATCGCCACCCAGTACGAGGGGCCGGCCGGCAGTTTCATTCCGATCGTCATCCTGCTAGGACTGCTCTGGGGCTGGATGACCCAGCACAGCCACAGCGTCCTCCCAGCTGCGGTTGTCCACGTGGTGGCGGAACTGTTCCTGCTGGCCACCATCCTGAGTGGCCTCTATGGGCAGTAAACCGCTGGGCGGCGTCTGGCGTACCCCGAGCGGGGTGATCCTGGCGCTGGGACTGACCATCGGCTGGTCGATGATTCCCGCTCGGGCGGCCGGCGGCTGGTGGGTGAGGGCACCTAGCAGCACGCCACCGATCTCGGCGGTGGCCTCGGATCAGGGAGCGGTCACCCTCGCGATCTCGAAAGGCCAGCCCGGCTGGTATTCCCCAACCTCAGGAGAGTTCACCTCAATCATTTCTCCGCTCCAACCGGCGGCGTCGCTCGGGATCGCCGTTGCAGTTGCGGCGGCCGGACAACGAGGCGTCGTGGCCTACCAGCACGGACTGATTGCAGAGGTGAGCCGAGGAGGGCTGTCCCGGCGCGTAGGGGTGGTCCAGGGAGTCCCCCGGGCCGTCGCGGTTACTGCGGGCCAAGGCGTCGCCGTGGTCACCTCCCAGGGCCTCTTCACTGGGCTGCCGGGAGCTCGGCTGACGCTGGTGGCAGCCGGCGATGGTCAGGCGCTGATCGCACCACCCGCCGGCGGCCTCCCCTGGCTCGCGCTGCTCAGCGGGTGGCTTTGGCGACGGGCGGCGGGCCAGGGCTGGGTACGAGCTGCCGGATCGCCCAACTTCGGTCTCGAGACCGAGGCTATCGCCCAACTCGATTCGGGAGTGATCCTGGTCGGCCAGCCAGGAGGGCTGATCTGGAGGCGTGAGCAGGGCAGCTGGTCTAGAGCCCTCCAGGTCCTGCCTTATGGGGGGCTGGGAGGGGTACCGGGGGTGACCTCCCTGGTGGCAGTTGGCTCGAGCTCCGCCTACTTGGGCACCGACGGTTTTGGCACCCTGCTGACCCCCGACGGTGGCTACACCTGGTACCGAGCTCCTCCTTCCCAGGCGGCGATTACCGGGCTGGCCACCGTAGGCCCCGTTTTTGTCCGGCAAGCCCACGGATTCGTAGTCGGACTCTCCTCAGGAGCTGTCTTCCTGCACCGGCTCCAGGCGTTCCCGGAGCCGCCCAGCTACACCCCGACGGTCAACGCAGCCGAGCTCGGGGGAACTGCGGCGGTGACCCTCGGGGCGGCGCTCCTGGTCACCCTCCTGCTCTGGTTGCTGGTCCTCCGGGAGCGCCGCCTCTCCGTATGATCGAGGCAGCGCAAGAGGGAGCTGGGCAGGCCGCGAGATAGAAAGCGAGTCAGGACATGCTCCGATGAAGGCGGTCGTGATGGCGGGCGGCGAGGGCAGTCGGCTGCGCCCGCTCACCAGTCGACGACCCAAGCCGCTGGTTCCGGTGGTCGGCCGGCCCTGCATGGAACATGTCTTGCGCCTGCTGCGTCGCCACGGGATCACCGAGGTGATCATCACCCTGCAGTACCTGGGTGCCAGCATCCGCAACTACTTCGGCGACGGAGCCGAGCTGGGGATGCAGCTGGAATACGTGGTCGAAGACCGTCCCCTGGGAACCGCCGGCAGCGTCAAGAATGCGGCCAGCCTGCTCGACGAGACCTTCATCGTGATCAGCGGGGATGCCCTCACTGACATTGACATGACCCAGGCGGTCGCCTTCCATCGGGACCACAAATCGCAGGCAACCCTGGTTCTGTCGCGGGTTGCCAACCCGCTGGAGTACGGGGTGGTCATCACCGGTGCCGACGGCCGGGTGGAGCGATTCCTGGAGAAGCCCTCCTGGGGCGAGGTTTTCAGCGACCAGGTCAATACCGGTATCTATGTGATCGAGCCCTCGGTCCTCGACTACTGCCCTGAGGCGGAGGCCTCGGACTGGTCGCAGGACATCTTCCCCGCGATGCTGCAGCGGGGCGACTCCCTCTGGGCGACGGTCGGACGGGGCTACTGGTGCGACATCGGCAGTGTCCAGAGCTACCTGCAGGCCAACTGGGACGCGCTCGAGGGTCGGGTCGTCTGCGAGATCGCCGGACACCGGACAGGTCCGGCGCAGTGGACCAATGAGGGGGCGTCGGTGGCCGACACCGCCCGAATCGAGGGGCCGGCCTTCATCGGCCGAGATGCGGTGATCGGTCACGAGGCGTTCCTCAATGGCCCGGTGGTGGTGGATCGCTATGCGGTGGTGGATGCCGGGGCCAAGGTGAGCAACAGCGTGCTCTGGCCCCAGGTGTATGTGGGGGAGCGCAGCCGGTTGCGCCAGACCGTGGTCTGCAGCGCCGCCACCCTGAAGCCTGACGTCGTGCTCCAGGACTCCAGTGTGATCGGCGACGACTGCACCATCGGCGCCCGATCGGTGGTGGAGCAGGGCGTGCGCATCTGGCCTGGCAAGGAGATCGAGGCCGGCTCGGTGGTCCACGAATCGGTCATCTGGGCGGGAACCTGGCGGAGCAGCCTCTTCAGCAAGGTCGGAATCACCGGGATCATCAACGTCGAGCTCACGCCCGAGTGGTGTGCCCGGCTGGGAGCCGCTTGGTCCGCGACCCAGCCCAGAGGCAGCCAGCTGGCCATCTGTCGGGACCGGAGCCCCGGTTCCGGCATGATCAAGCGGGCGATGATCGCGGGGATGCTCTCGTCGGGGGCCCGGGTGGTTGACCTCGCCGAGCTGCCGGTGCCGGTCACCTGCCACTACACCCGCGAGTCGGGCGTGGCGGGCACCGTGCACGTGCTGGCCTCGCCACTGGACGCACGGTCGGCAGATCTGTTGGTGCTCGACGACCGCGGGATGGCCCTGGATCGGCGCCAGGAGCGAAAGTTGGAGAACACCTTTTTCCGGGAGGACTTCAGGCGAGTGCTCCCGGGCGAGATCACGGACATAACTCATGCCGAGGGCGCCCTGGCCAACTACGGACGGCACGTCGCCGGGCAGCTGGAGCTGGAGGCGATTCGCGAGCTCCACCCCCGCGTCCTGGTCGACTTCGGCTTCAGCAGCGCCTCGCTCGTCCTGCCTCACCTGCTCCGAGAGGCTCACATAGAGGCGATCACGCTCCGGTCGGGATTCGAGGAGGACGCCGCCGTCTGGCCCCAAGCCCGCAACCGTGAGGAGGAGCTGCGCCAGGCCTCCGCCATCACCAAGACCGTGAGCGCCCTTTTGGGGGCGCGGCTCGATGCCTCCTCGCAGCGGCTTGCCCTCATCGACGACGAGGGCGAGATCATCCGCTACGAGGAGGCCAGCTGCCTACTCACGCTGCTGACCCTGCGCGCCAAGGGTCCGGGAACGATCGTCGCGCCGGTATCGGCCTCCCGACGGCTGGAGCGGGTCGCCGCCAACAATGGCGGCACGGTCGTGTCAACCCGGGCAGACCGCGCCTCGATCGTGCGGGCAGCCACCCGCAATGAGGCGCTGATGGCCTTCGACGAGTCCGGTGGCTTCGTCTGGCCGTCCCATCTCAGCGCCTACGACGCGGTGTACACCCTGCTCACCACTGTCGAGATGCTGGTCACGACCCAGAGTCGCCTCTCCGAGCTGCGCCGGGAGCTCGCCCCCGGCGCCCATCTGGAGGCCTCGGTGGACTGCCCCTGGGAGGTCAAGGGAGAGGTAATGCGGCGCTTGGTGGAGGCCTACCGGAGCGAGCGGATCGATCTCACCGATGGACTCAAGGTGGAGATTGAAGGAGGTTGGGTTCTGGTGCTCCCCGATCCCGACCGACCCAGCTACCGGGTGATCGTCTCGGTGGGGACGGAAGATGAGGCTGCCCCGGCGCTGGCGAGATTCGTCAAGTCAGTCTCGGACACCGTGGAACACAGTTCCCAAATAAGGCCTGCCGCAGTGCGGGTCCCGAGCCCGGACTTGGATCCCCAGGAACTGCCCGCCTGACCCGGCTTTTCGACTCACCAGCCCGGGCCAACGACCTGTCGAAACGCTGCCCCGCGGGAGATCGATGCCCCAACCCGGGCAAGGTATACTCGCGCTTCGAGCGGGAGTCGCTCAGTCGGTAGAGCGACTGCTTCCCCAGCCGATGGGTGGCAGGCATGAGCTTCGCGGGTGACGCTATCCTCGGGTCATAGACACCACTGCGGGAGTAACTCAATGGTAGAGTGCAACCTTCCCAAGGTTGAAGTTGCGGGTTCGAGCCCCGTCTCCCGCTCCAGTACCACTACCTGAAAGAAGCGCCGCCATCCGTCGCGCGGTATGGAGGTGAGGTTGAGTCTCCGGGCAGGAAGTGCCTCCGCTTCAATTGAGTCGAAGAGGCTCGCGAGGAGACGCGAACGCTGCCCGTCACCAGCAGCCTCCCACGCGGCTAGCAAATCCAGGATCTGGGCACGACACCATTCGGCCTCGTCGACGTTTCGCGGGGCGGTTGCCTCGTTGCGTAGTCGCTGTTGCTCGTGTTGGAGCTGCCCGCGCTTCGCCATAAACGTGTCCCAGTCGTATTCACCGAATTCATAGCGGCGCCCGCTCCGTGACGGCTGCTCATCGAGCCGACGGATCGCAGCATCGGCGAGAGCTCGAGGATCATGAGCCCGGCTGAGTGACCGGCCCAGCTGCTCGCGATGCGCGGCGTGCATCACTTCACTGGGGACGCAGCGCCGCAGTTCCACGCGAACCGCGGTGTCGGAATGGCTGGCCGGAATCCAAGGCGCATCGCACTTCGGGCCGCGAGGCATCGTTGCCGAGCGACTGCGGCGCGCCGCGTGGCAGGCGCCGTAGACGGCTGCACGCCTGTTGTTGCTAGAGATCTCGCCATGAATCGTGCTGTCGCAGCGCCCGCAGCGCAGCACCGGCGACAGCGGACCACGCGCCATCCCGGCTGTGCGGTGAGTCAGAAGGAGCGCAAACGGGTGGAAGAGCACCGCGGCTGGACGAAGACGGCGGGCGCCAATCGCAAGCTGCGCTACATCGAGCAGCGACGCAACGAAATGTGGGTGCTGATCACCGTGAGCGCACACACCCTGGTGTGGATGGCCAACTTGGAGCTTGTGGCGAGGTGAAATCCTGACCTGAGCACCAGGGTGGACCGAACCGTTCGAGCGAACCACTCATATGCAGCGCAGTGCTCCGTAATCTTTGAGGTCTCGGTCCTCAGCCGCGCCGGCCGAGTCGTTATACATCACCCTGCTAGTCGCCCGCGCCGCGGCTGCGGGACGCAGGTGTTCGCGCTCTGGGCGACGTGAAGCTGCTGCTGGCAAACCCTAGCTTTGGCAACCCCGGGAGTGAATTCGGAATTCGAGCGAGACCACCCAGGGCTCGACTCATCGTCGCTTGGGAAGTGCCAGAAGAAAGTCGTCCAACAGCGCGTTGAACACGGACGCCCGCTCGAAATAGACGGAGTGCCCTGCGTCGGGAACCACCTCGATGCGGGAACCCGGGAATTCGCTCATCACCAAGCGGACAGCGTCCGGAGTCGCGATTCCGGGCATCACTTGCGGGTCCTCACCTCCGAATATCCATAGCATGGGGACGCCGGTTCGATTGAGATCGCCCGTTGGAATCGATGGCACAGCGAGGGCATCCCGAAGTGTTGCCTTGTCGAGGTGGGAGCTCATGGCATCGATGCCGCGATACAGCACGTCGAGTGCAGGTTGCTCCCGTGCCAAACGGGCGCCGGCCGCGAGGTTGAACCCAGCAGCGCGCGCCTCGTCACGGCGCTCGGCGAGCTGTGCTCGCCCGGCTGCGAGGGCACGTTGTAGGTCGGGGTGCGCCAGAGGTCCCAACGTGCCTGACAGTACCAACGCCACGACCCGATGGGGGAAACGCACCGTGTACTCGATGGCAGCCACACCGCCCATGGACTGGGCCACGAGTCTGACGTCTTCAAGATCTAACAAGTCGATGATGGCTTCGAGGTCGCCTGCGAACCGATCAGGATCGACCCCGCCATTAGGTGTTGTAGAAGGCGGGAACCCTCGGTGGGCGAAGGTGATGCAGCAGTACCGAGGGGAGAAGTGTGCCACCTGCTGCCACCACGAGATGTGACTGCCGCCCAGACCGTGCAGGAAGAGAATCGCGGCCCCCGATCCGGCCGTCTCGTAATAGATGCGACAATCGCCACGGTCGAGGAAGGGCATCGCAGCGAATATAACACCCGTTGTGTTGGATCGACTTTGAAGTGAGGAGGAGCGGGCTCACCGGGCCGAGTGCCTGGTTCACGAAGTCGACGCTCGTCACAATGCTTCGGCGCCGCTCCTGCTCGCCGACCCGATTCGACCGAGTTTTCGCGCGGCGCAACTTCGGTACCTGTGAAATCCACCGAAAAGGGCATCAGCGCGGAGGTCCGGCTGACGAGGAGAGTGTGTGAATTCACCACATAGTGGACAGATTTCTCGGAACATAGTGGACACTCTCAAGGGAGGGTGCGGCAATGGGCCTGGAGCGGTGTGTGGTGGATGCGGTCGTGCTGGAACACCGGAGCCCGCGAGAGTTCGCCAGGCTCCATGGCATATCCAAGGGCTGGATCTATCAGCTGCTGGCCCGCTTTCGCGAGGGTGGGTATGAGGCTCTAAGCCGCCGGTCCCGTCGCCCTCGGTCGTGTTCGCACCAGGTCGACCCTGGGCTCCGAGCCGCCATCCTCCAGCTGCGCCGGGAACTTTAGGAGGCTGGCCAGGACTCCGGAGCGGCCACCATTGCCCGCCACCTTGCCGTGGCATTCGACCACGTTCCCTTCGTGGCCACCATCTGGCGCATCCTCAAACGCCAGGACCTGATCACCCCACAACCCCACCAGCGACCACGTTGAATCGCCCGGGGAAAGTTGGAGACTCTGGGCTGCCCGACCGCGCTCCTGCACACGATCGTGGGTACCCTCAATCCAAGGGAAATCGCGCGGCAGAAATCGCCTCGGGACCTTGGCGAGGATGGTGTAGTTGGCGTCCACGGCATTGGCAATGCGCGGCCCCATGGCCGGGGAAAGCAACTGATAATCGTATATGAAGCTGCGGCCAGTGGCGTTCGACATCCAGGTCACCAGTTGGATGTGAGCGATGCGAAGCGCATCTTCCAAAAAGCCCCCGCCCATGATCGCCTCGTCGCTCTCACGCCGCAGCAGTTGACAGAACTCGGGTTATCATCGTGCGACCGGTGCGCGTGGTGGCGACGTTTTCTTATCTTCGGAGCAGCAAAAACAGCCGTCGGATCGAGCCGCCGCTCCGGGCGAAGAGGGGAGACGGTCGAGCGAGTCAGACTTTTCCCCTCAACGGTCAGGACACACTGGTCGCAGGCCGAAAGCCCGTGCAGAGGATCCGCATCCAATCGATCTTGCCATCGTTCGTTGTGTAGTAGGCTTGCTGCTCGACGATGAAGTTCCCGCCGGGGTTATTGATTCGAAGCCGGTAGGCGACATGTTCGCAATCAGCTACGCGACTCGTAGTGACGGTGGTCACGCCCTGAATGTGATCGGTTGGCTCGAACCATTGGCCGTAAATGATCTCGTCCACCAACTGATGCGGCGTTTCGGCTTCCCAAAAGTTGTTCGGTGTCAGTGCGCGGAAGTCGAGTGAGTCAGCGAACATCGCGCGCAAGCGGTCCGGATTCTTTGTTGCGAGGATGCTTGCGAATTCTTCTCCAGCAGTCTCCGTCAGACGCTCCACGGACATCATCTTGTCTCCAGAGTGACGGGGCGCCCCTGCTCTTTCCACGCCTTAATTCCGCCATCGAGATGAGCGACGTCGGCGTAACCGAGCGTTTGCAGCGTCTGCACGCCGAGCGCTGAGCGGCCGCCCGACGCGCAGTAGAGAAGCGTGCGGCGGGACGGATCGAACTCGGCCCGGTGATATGGACTGGCCGGATCGGCCCAGAACTCGAGCATGCCCCGGGGCGCATGCACGGCCCCGGGGATGGCACCGTCGCGGGCCACCTCGTCGGCCTCACGGATATCGACGAGAACGGGCTCGCCATCGAGCTCGCGCGAGAACTCGGGCACAGAGAGGTTTCGGATCTGGGCCTTCGCCTGTGCCACCAGCTCTTGAACTGAACTGCTCATGGTGTCCTCCTTTGAAACGGTGAGGTTCTGCGTAGTCGGACTAAACAGCGGGTGGGACGACGGCGCATCCGTGGTCGGTACGGAAAAAATCTCCCTGGCGAGCACCGACCCTTTCGCGGGCGCATAATTTCGGCGTGGGAGCGAGGCCCGATCTCGCAGCCGACTCGTTGCACGCCGTCGGGGTGACCCGTCGGGAGCAGGAGATTCTGTGGCTCGTCGCGGACCATCTCCGGAACAAGGAGATCGCCGAGCGACTGCACCTGTCGGAGCGGACCGTGGAGAGCCACGTCTCGTCCCTGCTGAGCAAGCTCGACCTTCCGGATCGGCACGCGCTGGTACAGGCGGCGTCGCAGTTGCGCAATCGACCAAGAGCGCGAAGCGCGCTGCCGGAACCGCTCTCGTCGTTCATCGGGCGTGGGACGGAGATCGGCGAGCTCCTCGAGCTCGTCGCCGGCCATCGTCTGGTGACGCTGATCGGACCGGCAGGTTCCGGAAAGACACGGCTTGCTTTTGAGATTGCGCGCTCCGGCGATGCGCTTCCGACACCGGTCGTGGTGGACTTAGCAATCCTGCCGCGAAACGCAGCCGTCGAGCGGGCCTTCGCCGACGCGCTCGGCGTGTCCGGTGAAGAGGCGCGCTTACGGAGCGCACTTCGAGAGTTCCTCAGAGACGGCGAGCATTGGTTGGTGGTCGACAACTGCGAGCACGTGGCCGCGCCAGTTGCAACGTTGCTCGTCGATCTGCTGGCGTCGACGCGTAGGCTACATGTGCTGGCCACAAGCCAGGCGCCTCTGGGGCTCACCGGCGAGGTCGTCTACCAGGTTCCACCTTTGGTGGTTCCATCAGACACCGATGAACCGGCGGAGGTCCTAGACACCCCGTCTGGTCGACTGTTCGCCGAACGTGCTGCGACGGCGGCTCCCGGCTTCGTGATCACTGAAGAGAACGCGCGCGATGTGGCTTCGTTGTGCCGCCGGCTCGACGGCCTGCCGTTGGCCATCGAGCTCGCGGCGGCACGGATTCGTGTCTTTTCGGCGCGTGAGTTGCTGGCGCACCTCGATGAGCGCTTCGCTCTGCTCCGAGGCGCCGCAAAGACCGCCGGAACCCGGTACGTGTCGCTCGAGGAGGCGCTGCGGTGGAGCTACGAGCTGCTCGATGGGGACGAGCGGCTGCTGTTCGAGCGGTGCTCTGTCTTTCCCGGCGACTTCGATTACGACACGGCGGTGGCCATCCTAGCCTACGAGCCTTTGGATCACCTCGATCTCGCACGGCTCGTTCCTCGTCTGCTCGATCGATCGCTGATCTCCATCAGCCACCGGGCCCTGGAGACACAATACCGGATGCTCGACAGCATCCGTCAGTTCGCTCACGCACAGCTCTCGCTGCGGGGCGAGGTTGAGCGCCTGGACGCCCTGCATGCGCGATACCATCTGGAACATGGCGCATCGTTGGTTTCGGAGCTGCGGGGGCGGGGTCAGCAGACGGCGCTGCGATGGTTCGATCAACGCTGGGATGACGTGCGCGTGGCGATGCGCTGGACGTTGGACCGTCAGGAGTCCGACGCGGCGTGGAAGTTCATCGCAGGTGTTGGCACGGCCTGGGATATTCTCGGGATGCGCGGAGAGCTCTTCGACTGGCTCGAGGTGCTGCTCGGCAAGCCGCTTCTGTCAGGCGATCTTGGTACCGAGGCAGCGGCCACCGCGGCGCTCGTGCTCTGGTATCAGGATCGGAACCGGTCCCTTGCACTGGCGGAGCAGGCACTAAAGTGTGCAGGCGAGGACCACCGGCTTCTGGGTCTGGCACACCTTGCGCTTGGCAGAGCAATGAGTTCGGGGGGCGCCAAGGTTGCGGCGGCCCGGTACCTCGAGCAAGCGGCGGCAGCATTCCGACGACTCAACGACGATTGGCACTACGCCAACGCACTCGAGTTCCTCAGCAGTGCGGTGCCGTATTCCGATGACTCATTGAAACTCCTCGCGCAAGCGGCGGACATCTTCGGACGGTTGGGCGACCGGTCACTGCAGTCCAATTGCCTAAACCAGATGGCGCACAAGAGTATTGAAGCGAACACACGCCTTGAGGGCGCGGAGGCGTGGCTGGGCGAGGCGCGCGCTCTTGCCGAGTTGAGCGGGAATCGCCACGAGGTACTGCACGCGGCGCTCGAGCAGGCTCGTATAGATCAGCTGCGCGGAGCGCATGAAACAAGCGCCCTGACATATTCGGGTCTGCTCGTCGAATTTCGGCGAATCGGTGATGGACGATGCGTCAGCCGGTGCCTGTGCGGACTCGGCTGGGCTGCCTCTTTACGCGGGGACCTCCAAACTGCGCGGCGCTACCTGAGCGAGTCTGTGGAGGTTGCGAACCGCACCCAAACGCCTGTGACGCTGGCCGCGGGCCTCCGCCTCCTTGCCCTAGTCGATCATGCCGCAGGTCGCGCTCTTCAAGCGGCGGCCTTTCTCGGCGCCGCAGCCCTCGCAGCAGAGCAATTGGACGTGGCGTTGCGCGAAGCGCTCCCTCCGGAAGCCGAGCTGCGCGCCGTACTTGAGCGCGAGGTTCAGGCCGACGCGTTGGCCTCCGCCCTTGCAGAGGGGCGCCGCAGTCCAGTCGAAGAGCTGCTGCTACGTAGTAGCCAAGGACCTCAACCCGCTCAGTGAGTGGCGACGGATGCCCAGACCTGAACCCTGACGGCGACGTTGGCGACAGTCACGCCTTCGGTCGGTGCCGGAGAATGCGGCATTCCCCGGTACTCCCCGCTACGATGTCCGGTCCGCAGCACAAACACTGCACACGCGCTGGCGTCCTCGACAAAGTCGGTGGCAGCCGAACGTCGCGTGCGGCAGCCGCGGGTGAGACGTCGCTACCACAGGCGAGGATGGTCTCACCGGAACGTTAGCCGTGCCGACCGCCCCTCACTCGCAAGACGCCAATGCGTATGCGTGCTCCCGGCACGATCGGAGGCCGGTTCGGACCGTGGGAGGTCAGCAGCGTCACCGTGGGTCGGTAAGGTGACTCCCCGGGCATGAGTTGGCAGCGACCCAGATATTCCGCAAAAGATCAGGGTGCCACCTTCAGCAAACGCTGCTGAGCGCGGGCTAGTTGGCGGAGTCGGTGGTCAACGCGCGGGTCAGCTGACCCATTCTTCTCGATAGGATCCGCTGACGGACTGTCGCTGCGGGATGCTCGCCCGAAGCGCGGCATCTGGCAAGCGTAGTTGCGTTGACCCAGCACGATGTGCTCGGAGCAGTGGAGCCGGCCGCGCGGCAGGTATTCACCACCAGGATGTTGCCAAAGTCGGTGTCGTAATCGACGCCGCCAGCTCATGGTGTGGCAAGAATGCGGATCGCCTGAAGAAGCAGGCCGAGCGCATTCTGTTTGCGCGCTGTTCGGGACGACGCCGCTCTATCCGTCTCCGGAGAGCGGGGCACTATTCGTGATCGCCCACACGCGCTCCGGCCGGGGCGCACTGTAGCGGCTGCTGCGGCGGAGTTTCGAGCCGTGGCCGACGCAGTCCAACACGCCCTAGAAGGGGCTGGTGCCCCGAGGCCAACCGAGGAGCCCGCACATGTCTGACCCCGCCGGCATTGACAAGCTGACTGAACTAATCTCCCGGCCCTGGCGGGTCACGCCTTCCCTCAGCGGCGGACGAAGGGCGCAGGAGCAATCGCCTACCGCTGCACGTCCAGCCGTAGTGAGTTCCGCACCTAAGCAGGTGAAGACATCTAGTAGTAGGGAGGTAGGTACCACTGGACCACCCAGGGGTCCTGCGCCCGAAGCGTCGAGCCGACCAGTCTTCGCGGCGCGCAAGGTCCAGGCCCAGCTCAGGGCCGAGCAGGAGACGTGGCTTCATACGATAGTCGCCACCACACTGAGTCAAGGCGTGCGAGTCAGCGAGGCGGATGTGGTGAGGGTGGCGGTCGATCGCCTACGGACAGGGAACGCAAGCTGGCCAGAACTGAAGGGAGCGATCCTCGGGGAGACTAGGGGGCGGAGCCGGCGCCGGTAGCCAACCGTTCTCGCTGAAACCTCGGAGTGCTGCCGCCTGAGCCAGCCGATCCCTGAAGTGGACCGCTAGAGTTCCGAGCGCCCCGGAAGGTGGTGCTGTACCGCTTCCTCCAGGGCGCTCTCACTCGGGGCTCGCTTCCCGGTTGTCGCTCGATCAGGTCGCCCAACTGAAGTTAGGGGGCCTCTCCCGGGGATCTGTGATCACCGATCCGACGATAGAGATGTATCGCAACCAGGCTGAGTATCGCCCACGCCGCGACGATCAACCCAGCGAAGGCAAACTCAACCCCGTAGCGTGGCGCTCCGAGCACCGTGAGCACGGTAAGCACGAATATCCCCGCAAGCACGACCCATCCAATCAGATGCCAAGGGTTCAGGGCGGCCCGAGTCTGATCTTTTCGCATGTCAATCACCTTACCTCACCTATGGGCAACTGTCGCCACCGCCCGCCCTACTCACGCCGCCGGCCGGCGTAACAAAGATGCGGAGCCACGGCGTGCATTGGGTCACGTAGAAGTCAACATTTCGGTTGTCCCAGTCCGTCTCGGCTCCTCGACCCGGGTCGTAGAACGAGCCGTGGGAGTCAGCTTGGCAAGTCCAAGGGATGGTCGCCGAACACGAGGTGGACACGTAGATTGTTCCCACGGAGTAGCCCGTGTACCAGTTCTCGGCCGTCATGTAGATCGTGAAGCCATCGGTGCACACCGAGCCGATGCAGTAGTACTGTTCATACCCAACGTTGGGGTAGATATACCTCGCTCCCGCGGGCGCCCCGGGCGGGGCCGCTTCTCCCGCTGGTACGGCAGTCGTTCCGAAGGACAGCGCGTGATAGCACACCGCGCCAGCTGGCACGCCTGCCGGGCAGGCGACCTGTGTCGTTTGTGTTTGTTCGCCAAGAGTCCCGGAAGCGAGCGCGGAGCTTGATGCGAAGATCGCAACGAGCCCGGCCAGGCCGACCGCGACCAATAGCGTCCCAGGTCGCTGTAATCGACGCATATGGCATCCCTCCCTCGCCTCGCGATCGCGGGGAGCGTCTGGGTAGCGTCCGGGGCAGAAAGCCCCGACGAGCTGCTCCGCTGCGGAGAAACAGCGGCGAGCGTACCACTCCGCGACGAGAAAATGGGACTGTACCGCCTTACTGTTACACGACCAATTCTCACCGTGAGCTAAGCCTTAGCTCACTCTCGGAAGGGAAGTGCTCGCATCACGCAGGGCCGCATTGCAGATACTCCGAACGCCGTCGAGATTAGAAGGCTCGGAGTGGAGGCGGACTTCGCCTCCGACTCGGATTACCGGCCCCTGGCTGGCCTGGTTAGGGTTGCCCCCCCCCACATGATCCGACCGGCTGGCTTGCTCCGCCGGAGGAGTCTTCCAGTCGTCCGCCCAGAGTCAGAGTAGGTAGCGATGGCGGGGGTCAACTTCTTACCGCGCTCGCCTAGTTGCCTCTGTCGGGCCGGGTGGCCTTGCCCGGCGAGCGGAACGAAGAGCGAGCACCAGGGTTCGGGCCGACCGGGCTTCACTCCGGCCCGTCGTCTTAACTAATAGGTGGGATACCGCACCGGATTCGGCACTTGTCCCCGCCGATTGTCTTGGCCGCCCCATTTATCTCGATTGAATCCGGCATGATCCTCATCGCATTTCTGGTCCAAGGAACTCCTGTCGTCGGGGAGAGTGACGCGGGTGTCGAGTCATCGCTTTCTCGGACGGGGAGCGTTGTTGCGTCAGGGCCTGCGTCGCCATGGCGGGAGCGGGTCTGGCGCGCCAGCTCGATTGGCTCGATCCATCCAACTTGGGCGAGCTCGCCGCCCGCGAGAGCGTCGCTGGAATCGACGCGCGGTCCGAGCTTCCGAGTCCCCTCGACGGGGCGTTCCTATTGGTTTGTGCACGAATCCTGCTTCCGGAATATCCGCCTCTCCCCCAACTTCCGGACGATCGGCGCCATCCCGGCGCTCTTCCGGGCCGTCGAGCAAGGAATTCCAGGCGTCAGCGAGTTCGGCTATACGCGATCAGAGCAGCGCCTCCACGCGGGCTACCTGTTCGGCGGCTCGATGGTTGCCCAGTTCGTCGAACTCGCTCTGGCGCTGACGGGTCACCGTCTTCCGATCCCGTCGGTACTGCTCGGCGATATTGTCGGCCCAGTCCCCCTCCGGCCAGACCAAGCCGAGGTCGCTTATCGTGCCTGGCGCTCCGTGGCCCCAGGGGAGCTCGAGGACAGACAGGCAGATGGCGCGCTGTTCCGCCGGGTGGTCGGGGCGACCCACCGCATTGCCCAGTGGATAGTCGAGAAAAGCCGCCCGCGGGGGCCGGACCAACTCGGTGATGTCCCGAGCCCCGGTGATGCTCACTGTGACCAGCCCCTGCCTCTCGAGTACCCGCGCCAGGAGGCCCATCGCTTGATGGCAGGCGGGGCACAGCGGGACCACCAGCACCAGGTCAGCTCCGGCCGCTCGAATTGCGGTAGCCAGCGCGGGACCGGTCTCTTTGACTAGAGGCACCAGGGACTTGATCGCTCCCAGCATGCTCAGGTGGTAGGGCGCGGCGGCGCGGACCTGTCCTGTCGCCACCAGCTCCGCGAGTCGCTGGTAGGGGTGCACCACATTTACGTCCGCGAGCCCCGGTCGTCGGATCGGACTGGGGTGGGAGACGACGAGGTCTCCCGGCGCGACTTCCGCCGGCAGCAGCCGGAAGCTGAGGTCATCTACCGGCGCGAATTTCGGATCTTGGCGAAGGTGTACCCCGGCGCTGGACAGGATGATCACGGTCGAGTCGTTGAGTGGGCGCGTGGGCAAGGTCAAGGTGGGCGTCCCCAGCCGGGCCACCGGCATCGGCGGCATGGGGGCGGTGATCTCATTGACCAGATCCAGGTACCGGAATGCCATGGCCCAGAAGTCTAGATAGCCTGGTTGGCCAGGCAGGGACAGCGAAATGGTCGGCGGGGCAGCGGTCCTGGTGGAGAACGCCGGCCTCTCTGGTGGAGTCGCAGACATCCCCCGGCCATGCGATCGCCCCTAGCTTGGTCGGTCAAGTTTTCCAGCAGGGCGTTCTCCCGGGGAGAGCCTGGGTCAAGGAAGCTGGTTCCGGTCCCGCAAGAGCGTCCGGGCGACGATCCATGAAGCGCCCGAAGAGAAAAGGTTCCAGGGCTCCGGCGGCTGGGGCCCCGGGGTCGCCAGCTAAGCTGCACGAGGAGCAGGAAGGAGCTTGACGGAGCCGGCGGGAGCCGATACCCGGAGCGAACAGGGAGAGAGCGATGCGGTTTGGCAGGCGCGCACTTCTCATCATCCCGATTCTGGTCGCGGCGGCGCTCATCCTTCCCGGCTACCTCGACCAGGCGGCGGTGCCTCCGCCAACCCGGCTCCTGGTGGGCGATGCCGTCTGGTCGTCCGGCAGTCACCCTGCTCCTGACTTCACCCTCCCGACCTGGCAAGGCGGGGTGTTTCACCTCGCGGCCCAGCACGGGCGGGTGGTGCTGCTGACCTTCATGGACTCTCTGTGCACCACCGACTGCCCCGTCGAGGCCGCCGAACTCCACCAGATGCAACTGCGCCTGGGCAGGCTCCTCAGCCCGACGATCGTGATCGTCAGTACCGATCCGGTGGGAGACAGCCCTGGCCATATTCGCGCCTTCGTCGCCCGCTATCATCTCGCCGCGCCATTCGAATGGCTGACCGGGAGTAGTGCCCAACTGGCCAAAGTCTGGCGTGACTACGCAATCGAAGTTACCAGTGCGACCACCCACAGCAGCGCCATCTATCTGATCGACCGCTGGGGCAGTGAGCGGGAAGGCTGGGGCATTCCTTTCCCGACCAGCGTCTTCGACCGCTCGGTGCGGGTGCTGGACGCCCAATACCGTTCCGGCTGGCGCTGGCCCTGGAACCTATAGACGGATCCCGCTTGCGGCTTTGAGCAATCGCGCCTACCGTTGAGGAAGTGACCGGTCCCATCAGGAAGCGACTCGGGCGATGACTCCGACGCCGACCTCGGCTGCTGCCGGGCGCCACTGGGACGCCGTCTATCAATCCGCTGACCCCACCCGGGTCAGCTGGTACCAGGCTGAACCGGTCGTCTCCCTGGAGCTCATCGAGTCGGCGGCGACCCCCACGGCGGCTGCCCTGATTGACGTGGGCGGGGGTGCCTCGAAGCTGGTCGACCGCCTGATCGCTCGGGGCTTTCGGGACCTCTCCGTGCTGGATGTGTCTGCGCGGGCCATCGCTTCGGCCCAGTCGCGACTAGGCCGGGAGGCAGACTCCGTCTCCTGGATCAGAGCGGACCTACTGGCGTGGCGGCCCACCCGTCAGTACGACCTCTGGCACGACAGAGCTGTCTTCCACTTCCTGGTCGGCGATGCCGAGCGAGAGCTTTATCTGAGCCGGGTGCGCGCCGGCGTGGCACCGGGCGGCAAGGTGGTGGTCGCCACCTTCGCCGCAGATGGACCCGATCGCTGCTCCAACCTACCGGTCTGCCGCTACGGGCCGGACGACTTAGTGAGGGAGTTCGGCTCGGGATTCGAGCCTATTGCCACCCGGCGTGAGGAGCACATCACGCCGGGGGGGACGATCCAGCCGTTCACCTGGGTCGTCCTCAGGCACCGACCCTGGTCTTCCGGGGCCGACTCCCGCGTCGGGCGGGCGAGCCAGTCCGACAGGGACCAGGTCGGTTGAGACCATCCTCGGCCAACGGTTCGGATCCTGGGATGCAGCGCTGAGCTAGACCGAGCTCATCGAGGGTTGCCGGGGGCATGTCCAGGCCCAACTCCGGGAGGAGGGGCGGATACCGAAGCCCAGCGGTCACCGCATCACTCAGCCCGCGAAGGAGCGGCGCGAGATTCGAGAGGACGAGGTTCAGCCCGACGGCTGGCGGATCTCGCGTTCACACCACTGGTAGAGCGCGTCATAGACGAAGGTAGCCCGTTCCAAAAGTCGGCTGTCGTCGGCCTCCACGTCCAGACCCCCGACGCCAATGGCCAGCAGGCCCCGACCCAGGGCGTCCTGATCAATGTCTGAGCTGATATCGGCGGCGTGGACGACCTTGGCGAGGCGGGCTAGCGCCAAGTTCCTCCCCAGCCCGTAGGCGTCGACCAGGGTTTCGAAGGTGCACCACTCAACGCCAGAGCTGAGGACTCGGTGCGCGTACTCGGCGCCCGGGGCGTCGAAGGAGTGGCCCCCAGTCGCAGCGGCGAGGGACAGCACCTTCTCATCGGCGACGTAGACGATCTCGGCATCGGGATCGATGAACCGGCGGATCAGCCAGGGGCAGGCGATCCGGTCGGTCTTCGGCCGCTCTCTGGTAATCCACTTCATGGGAGATCCTCGTGATTGCTTCCGCAGTCCCCACTGCAGCGGCGCAGCGATCGACTACCGGGACGCTCCGGCGACCAGCTGCTCCCTGCAGTTCGAGATGGTAACCATCGTCGGCCCAGCGGCGATGAAACCGGATGCTCCCGGAGCACATTCGCGGTGGCCCACCCGCGCAGCGCTCGTCGTGAAACGGCGCACCCACCAACCATGCCCCGCCGGCCAGATCTGGGGCTGCGGCGTGTGCTCGAGGAGCTCCGGCTCCGGAAGTGGACCTGGGTGGGCGAACCCCAGCCCCATCATGCGGTAAACCTAAGCGGTCCGTGGGGGTGGGGACCGGTCTGGGGCAGCCGCCCAGCGGCAGTCCCCCGCTCCTCCGTCGCCGTCGCCGCGGCTCCTCACCCGAAAAGCGAGCTCAGATCGCCATGGGCTGGGCTGGCAGCAGCCCCGAGCAGTGGCAACCCGTAGGCCTCCTCAATCGACCGCAGGGTTCCGTAGTGGTCGCCGGGCATGACCACGTTCCCTTTGCCCCTGGCCTTGGAGCTGATCACGACCATTGGGACATGCCCGCCGCCGCCAGTATTGTCACCTGAGTTCTCGTCCATGGTGATGATCACGGTGGAGTTGAAGTCCAGGAACCACGACGAGGCGAGAACTGGCTGAAGGTTGGTTTGGAGCCAAGCATCACCCTGGGCAACCGTCCCGTCGTGCATGTCGTCGTTGAGGTTCGGGGTGATCCACGCGAAGTCAGGGGCACTCGCCCCGGTGAGAGTGCTCACCATCGAGGCCACCCCCGGGTAGGGCAGGATGCGACAGGGTGCCTGCGACAGGTTGTCCTTGAATTGGATGAAGGGGTTGTGCTTGAGGACATATGCTCCGGAGGAATCGCCCTGATAGCACGCGCTTGGCATGGACTCCATCCACCCCACCCAGGGAATTCCTGCACTTGTCAGCTGGCCCCCCAGATCGGTGACCGCATAAGCGCCGGCTCCGACGCAACCGTCGGAGGTACATCCCTGAGTTGATCCAGAGTCAATGGCCACGTAATTCGGCTGAGAAGGATGGGTGACGCCTGTCCAGCTGGACGCCGAGGCGTAGCCGGCGGCCAGCGAGCAGATGTAGGGGTCGGCTCCGCAGCTACCGATGGTGGCGTCGTAGCCCTGGTTTTCCTCCATCACCACCATGACGTGAACCGCGGCGTTCGGCCGGGATGTCGCGGTGGGGTTCGAGGAAGGCTGGGTGGTTCGCGTCGGGGTGGGAGTTGGCGACGGTTTGGCCACGGCGGTCGGCGACGAGCTCCGTCCAGAATCAGAGCTAGGCGAATCGTTGCTGGTCGCTCCTGAATCAGAGCTCGGCGAGTCGTTCGAACTTCTGTCAGGAACAGATTGATCGGCTGACTTCCCCCCATCGTGGGAGCTTGAGGGCGTGCCACAGCCCACCAGGACCACCGCGACCAGCGCTGCCACCGCGATTCTCAGCTTCACTTGCAACGGGGACTCCCGACCGGGCTGCCGAGCAGACACCAAGATCCTCGCATCACCCCAGGTAGTCAAGGGAATTCACGACCGGGTGTTCTGAGCACCGGCTGGCGGCAGTGCACCGGGGTTAGGTCGCCGGCACCAATGGTTCGATCGCGTTTTTTGCTGCCCGAGGCTAGACTGGACCCGGGGCGATTGGCGCGGAAAGATGAGCTATTTCGGAGTCACCATCGTTCCGACCGCTTGGCGTCGAAGCGGTCGCCCTCGATGAAACGAGCGCATCGGGGCGATATTGCGGCTGGACAGTCCCATTCCAGCGCCACGCGAACAGTTTAGGGGTCGGGAATTTCTAGCATAGGCTGCGGAGGAGAACCTCCATGAATCACCCCCTCGCAAGCGGAGCTGTCTGGGCGGGTCTGGCCGCTCTGGTCCTGGCCGTCACAGCCTCGGCGACTTCCCCCTCAACCGACCACGTCGGCCGGACGGATCGGCAGCCGGCTCCCGTTTCTCCCCACTCCCAAGCGCCGACGAACCACGACTCAACGGCCAGCCCGAGCGCCTCGTCGGGGGCGACCCCGACCTCTACTTCACGTGTCGCCCAAAGCCCCACCTCGCGAGCGCCCCAGAACACTTCTCCGAGCCTCGCGCCCGTCCCAAGCCAGTCGACAACCCCGCCCGGTGGGAGCACGACCTTACTGCCGATCAGAGCCGCGTTCTTCTACCCTTGGTACCCCGAATCTTGGTACCCGCAGAGCCACTTCACCCCTACCCTGGGCGCACCCTACGATTCTTCCAGTCCCCCCGTGATCCAGTACCAGATCGCGGCCATGGAGTACGCCCACATCGAAGTGGCAATTGCGTCGTGGTGGGGCCAGGGTACTTTGACCGATGGACGAATCCCCCTGCTGCTAAGCGCCAGCCAGAGTACCGCGCTCAGGTGGGCTCTCTACTACGAACCCAGCCCCGGCACCCAGGCGAGCGATCTCAGCTACATCTACGCCAAGTACGCGTCCAATCCCAGCTACGAGCACTTCGACGGCAAGCCGGTGCTCTTCGTGTACTCCCGGTCGGTTGCCAGCTGCGCCGACGCGGCGAATTGGGTCGCCCTCAATGCTGCGCGATTCTATTTAGACCTCCAGGTCTTCGCCGGGTATCAGAGCTGCGCGGTCCAGCCCGATCAATGGCATCAGTACGCGCCGGCCGAACGCGAGGATGCCCAGTCGGGTCATAGCTTCAGCATCAGTCCGGGGTTCTGGCTCTACAGCTCTGCCACTGCCCGCCTGGCCCGTGATCCGTTGGCCTTCGCGCAAGCGGTGCGGGATATGGTGGCCAGCGGTCAGCCCTGGCAGCTCGTCACGACTTGGAACGAGTGGGGAGAGGGCACCTCGGTGGAAGATGCGGTTCAGTGGGAGTCCGCCGATCCGTATGGGCAATATGTCGACATCCTTCACAACAACGGTTAGAGAGTGCCGACCCCAACGGCCGGGTAGCAGCAGCGAGCCGCCCAGGCTGGGACTCGCTCTGCCCCGACTCAGGCCACGCATCCGAAGAGCGACCCGCTTCCGGAGCGTGCGAAGGATCGAGATTTCGGTCAGTCGGGTATCCGGCGCGCCGAAAATCTACGCCTCGGAGCTTGGTCGAAAACGGATGCGGATGAGGCTTTCTTTCTCGGTTTTCGCGTGAGAGCCTAGGCTGAACAGCTCACGAGTTCTGTCGACCCCCGCGCCCCTGAGGGGGCGTGCAGGGAAAGAGAAGGCGGGCCATCCTTGGGGTGTTCAATTTTCAACAAAGCGGGCCGTCGTGACCAACGATCGCCTGATCGTCCGCCACCCTGTGCCGTTGCTCGCCAGAGCCGACCGAATGGGGGTTGCCGGGACCTCTCGGGAGTGGGGCGACCCGGACGGGTCGGGGAGCCGAAGCCAGGAGCTAGCGCGGATCGCTGGCCACCTGGCGCAAGAGACGCTTCCCGAGCTGCGAGATGGGCCGATCCCGGGTCCACACCACCCGAATCGACCGTCCCAGAGCTAGGCCTTCGGTTGGGACGACAATCAGGCGGCCGTCGCTGACTTCGGCTTCCGTAGCCAGCCGACTCAGTACCCCCGGTCCGGCTCCCGACGTGACCGCTGCTTTGATCGCCGTGGTCGAGCCGAGCTCGACAATTGGATTGGCTGCGAGACCGAGCGAGAGAAGTGCGGTCTCGAACACCTCTCGGGTTCCCGACCCTGCCTCCCGGAGGACAAGCGGTGCAGCCGCGAGATCGGCCGCGACCAAGGGGCGACGCCGTCGCGCCCAGGGGTGGGATGGGGCCACGATCACGACCACATCGTCGGTAGCCACGACGCGGGATCCCAACCCCGGGGGAGCGCTGCGTCCCTCGACGAAGCCCATGTCGGCTCCCCGGCGCTTCATGACCTCGACGACCCGTTCGGAGTTGCCCATTTCCAAGGACACGGAAATCCCTGGGTCGGAAACTCGCAGCCGACTGAGCCATCCCGGCACCAAGTACTCGGCGGCGGTCATGCTGGCCACAATCCGGAGATGAGTCCTCCCCTTGGCGCGGGTCGCTGCCGTGCCGAGGAGTAGGACCTGCATCGCCCCCAGCACCGATTCACCCCACTGAACCACTGCCTCTCCGGAGCTGGTGAGCCGGGCTCGGCCAGTGGAGCGGTCGAGCAGATCCAGGCCGATTACGCGCTCCAGGGACCGCAGTCGCATGCTGGCCGCGGGTTGCGTGATGTGGTGCGCCAGCGCCGCCTGCCGGATCGACCCCAGGTCGGCGACGCTCTTGAGCAGGTCCAGCGCCCGGAGGTCGGGAACCGGCTCCCTCAGTGGCATAAGCCCATCTTATAGGTGCCGAGCAAGAGTCGACCTTCCCGACAGCAGTGCAAGGGCCGAAAGTGAGGTGAGTGGGACAAGTCGACCAGCCTTTTTGGCTCCGCCGGCGCCAACATCGCGACCTTGCTATCTTTGCCGCGGTCGTGGCCCGAACCGTGGCCCTGCTGCCGGGACTTCTCGCCACAATCGCCCTCGCCGCCGTGGCAACCGCGCTGGGCCGGGTGGCGCCGATCGTGGGGTCACCGGTCATCGCCATCGTCGCAGGGATCGGGATCGCCCTGGTTCGCCAGCCCTCCGCGAGGATGCGCCCCGGGCTGAGGTTCGCCAGTAAGTCGGTCCTGCAGGGCTCGATCATCCTGCTGGGTGCAGGACTTTCGTTCAGTCAGGTTTTTGCCACGGGTGCGTCTTCTCTGCCGGTGTTACTCGGAACTCTGACGGTGGCGCTGGTCGGTGCGTGGCTACTGGGCCGGGTCCTATCCGTGAGCACCGACCTGCGCACCCTGATCGGTGTCGGCACGGGTATCTGCGGTGCCTCGGCCATTGCCGCGACCGACGCGGTGATCTCGGCATCACAAGCCGACGTCTCCTATGCGATCGCCACGATCTTCACCTTCAATGTGGTGGCCGTGCTCACCTTCCCCACCCTCGGCCACCTCCTCACCCTCGCTCCGCACTCGTTCGGGCTCTGGGCCGGTACTGCGGTTAATGACATGTCCTCAGTCGTCGCCGCCGCCTCGATTTTTGGCCACGGAGCCACCGCCGACGCGGTGGTGGTGAAGCTAACCAGAACCCTGATGATCATTCCCATCTGCGTCGTCCTGGCGGTCTGGCGGGGGCGGAGGGGAAGCTCAGCGACTAGGTCGGCAATGCCAGTTAGCCGGGTCGGGCGCGTGCGCAGGATTTTGCCCATCTTCATCGGCTGGTTCCTAGTGGCGGTAAGCCTAAACACGCTGGGGTTAGTTCCGCGGAGCTGGCACGGCACTCTGGCGGCGACTGCCCAGGTGCTGATCACCATCGCGCTGGCCGGCATCGGCCTGTCCACGCGACTGCAGGACATCCGAAGGGCAGGCCTTAGGCCGCTGGCGCTGGGCGGGATGCTGTGGTTCCTGGTGGGAACCTCCAGTCTCGGTTTGCAGTTGGCTTCGGGTACTCTCCACTAGGCCGACTCATCCCAGCCCCTTCGGTGGGCGCTGGCGGCGAGAGTTGGCTTCCGCTCGGCCCTCTTGCCGGGTGGCGACGCACTGGCCGGCCTTGGTCCAGTTTCTGGGGAGAGCGTCGCAGCTCAAGTGACCCGGATCAGCTGGGGCCGAGGCGGCGGGGCCGGTCGCCGAGTTACCCCGACCTGGACGCGGTCCTCCCCGAGCACTTTCCGTTCCAGTCGACCTGGTAGGCGCCAGGGCAGTTGACGTAAGCGTTGGCGTAGGCCACGGTGTTGGGCAGGTAGTAGTTGGCGTTGGTTCCCCTGCCGACCTGGATCACATCGGCAGGTTTGGCGTACCAGAGATCCGGCTGGCCCGCCAGGACCTTATTCATGTAGCTCTGCCAGAGCGGAGCCGCGCCCGAAAGCCCCGAGGCTATGCCGGACAGGGTGACATAGTTGGGATTGCCGACCCAGGCGGCGGTGACGATCTGAGGCGTCCACCCGAACGTCCAATTGTCCCCGATTCCTTGGAGGTTCCCGATGCCGTAATCGGAGGTGCCCGTCTTCACGGCCACCTGCCGTCCGGGCAGGGTCAGGCCATTGACGATCCCGAACTCCGGCTGGCGGTTTTGATTGCTCTGCAGAATTTCGTTCATGATGAAAGCGACATTGGCCGGAAGCACCTGCACCGAGTTTTGGGCCAGGTTGTACTGATAGATGGTTCGATCTCCCTGGATGATTTGCAGGATGCTGGTGGGCTCGTGCAGCACACCGCCGCTCGCGAGGACCTCCGCCCCGGTCGCGATCTGAATCATCGGCAGTCCCAGCGAAAGACCTCCCAGGGTGAGGGCGTCGCCATAGGTGTTCTGGGGGTCGAGCAGATCGCCGGCCCCCATCCGTTCGGCCAGGTTGACCACGGCCTGGAGTCCGGTGATCACTTCCACCTTGACCGCCGGCACATTGATGGAGTTGCCCAAACAGACCTTGAGCCGGCAGATTCCAGTGTACGTTCTGGAGTAGTTGACCGGAGAGTAGCCGCCGATGTCGATTGGCTCGTTCAAGATGGGCGTGGTCATGGTGAACTTGCCTGAGGCTATTGCCGCGGAATACGTGTAGATCTTGAATGACGAGCCCGGGCGTCTGGGAGTTGTCGTCATGTTGATGTCACCCCATTTTCCCTGGTAGTTCGTCGTACCCACCATGGCTAGGACTTCGCCGTTTCGGGGGTTCAGGGAAAGCAGCGATGCATCACCAATGTTGAATTCGCGAAGAAGTCGCGCGTCAACAGTCGGGTTCTGAATGTCGCTGGTGGCGAGCGCCTGATCGGTGGGGTCGAGTGAGGTGAAGATCTTCCAACCTCCAGGGTTCAGGTAGGCGTCGCCGAACCGAGCCTGGAGCTGGCCCTCGGCGAACTGGACGAAGTTGGGGTCTTGGACTGTCGAGCTGGCCTGCCAGGAATACGCGACCAGCGGTTGCTTGAAGGCGACGTTCGCCTCCGCCGGCGAAATGTCACCGCTCCGTACCATCGCCTCGAGCACCACCTGCTGGCGGTCCTTGGCGAGGTTGGCGGGACCGGTTTGTCCCTGGTAAAGGACGGGGTCATAAGCGGTGGGGGCGTCCGGTATCCCCGCCAACATGCTGGCCTGGGCCAAATCCAGGTGGCTGGCCGGGATGTGGAAATACAGTTCGGCAGCGCTGCCGATCCCGATCGCCTGGTTCCCATAGTTGATCCGGTTGAGGTACAGCTGAAGGATGGTATTGGGTTTGAAGACCTTGGCTATTTCGTATCCCAGCAGGAACTCTCGAATCTTCCGGGTGATCGTCTTCTGGGAGGTGAGGAATGAGATCTTGGCCAACTGCTCGGGGATGGTGCTGGCGCCCTGGACGCTGGCGTGGTGCTCCAGATCCACGATCGCCGCTTCAACGATCCGGGGCAGGTCCGCGGCAGCGATGTCCTGATAAAAATGTCGGTCCTCGACGGCGATGGTGGCCTCGACCAGGAGTGGGCTCACCTGGCTCAATGCCAGGTGGATATGCTGGGCTCCCGGCTCATGCAAGACCGCGAGCAGCGTCCCGTCTCGGGCGAGTAGCTCGCTGTTGCGAGGCGGCCTGAGTTGGGGCAAGGCGGTCACGCTGGGAAGTCCGGTCTGGAACGCCGCCAGCACGATCATTCCCGAGCCAATACCGGCGCAGGCGGCGAGCACCCCGACCAGTCCCGCGACGGCCCCCCGCCGTACCCAGCCCCGCCGGGTCCACCCTCCGGGCGTCGGCCGCGGCGCCATCCTCGGTCCTTGAGGGGCGCCTCCAGGCCGCGACCTGAGTGAACCCCTGGTGAAGAGGGCGCCCTGAACCAGACGAAGCCGAGGAATTCGGTTCTCGGCCAACGATTAGGCTCTGCTTTCGCTCGGTCCGGGCTTGGTCCGGTTGTCCACAGCCTCGGTCCGCGTCGGTTTCAGGGCCACGGAATTTCCGAACGGCCCGGATGCAGGTCGGGTTACGAGTTTCCCCTGCCGGCCGCGCCTTCCACTTCGAGTACCGGTGGCCCCGGCTGCCGGCTCCCGCTCGGCCCCACCCGACCGAGTCGAGTGCTCCCGATCTCAGGTCGTCAGCTCACCGGACGCCTCCAGTCGGCCGGAGTAGATCGAGTAGCCGTCGATATGCCGGGCCAGGGCGGTCGCAATCACGGTGGCCACCAGGAGGGGGACCATGATCCCAAAACCGCTGTGGGTGAGTTCGATGACCAAGACCAGCGCGGCGAGAGGCGCCTGCATCGAGGCCCCCAGCACTGCGGCTGCGCCGACCATCGCATAGGCGCCCATCGGGGAGCCGGGCCACGCAATCGACCAAGCTAGTCCGAGCAGTCCACCCAGGACGGCACCGGTGCTGAGGGTCGGGGTGAACAGCCCGCCCGATGCCCCGCTGCCAAGGCACAGAGCGGTCACCACCGGTTTGAGCACGAACAGCGCACTCAACAGGGCGATGCTCCCGCTGCCGATAAAGACCATGTGGGCCATGTCCTTGCCGTTGCCAAACAGCTGGGGGTAGGCGATGCCGATCAGGCCCAGAGCGCCGAAGGCGATCAAGGGGGCGAAGAGGGCCCGCTGGCCCCGCACCGTGTGATGCGATGCCCAGGCGATGACCCGGATATAGCCTGAGGAGAGCAGACCGAGTACCGGCCCGGCGAGGATAGCCCAAACCAGGAGCGGGACCGTGAAGCGATACGCGGGAATGTCGATATAGGTGGCGTGTTCGGGCAGGTACAGCCAGGCGGTGCCAGTCGCGACCGCCGAACAGAATAGGGCAGGGAGTACCACCGGAAGGGCCAGGCTGCCGCAGAGGACCTCCGCCGTGAAAAGTGCGCCTCCCAGCGGCACGTTGTAAACCGCGGCGAGCCCGGCGCCTCCGCCGCAGGCGATGAGCAGTCGGCGCTGGCCCGGGGACAGCCTGGCCCAGCTCGCGAGCACGCTTCCCGAAACCCCCCCCATCAGTTTCGGTGCCGCCTCGCGTCCGATCGAGGCACCCATGCCGATAACCACTTCGGAGATTACTGAGGAAGCGAGACTCCGGCGGGTCGACAGCGGGTCCCCCCGCCAGACTGCGTCGTCGACCTCCGCGCGCTCTCCGGGGGTGAAGCGGCGCAGCAGGTACCAGGCGACTCCGCCAATGACGCCGGCCGCGCAGAGCACGATCACCCGGTGCAGTCCGGAGTCTCGTTCCGCGGCGGCCTGCAAGCTACCGCTGTGGTAGCCGAAGGCGAAGTGCTGCACGCTGAAGAGGATCACCATCAGGAGGTCGCCGAATAGGCCGGTAGCCACTCCCGTCAGCGCCACCATCGCCCAGAACACCGGAGTGAGTGGCGCCTCTCCGTCGCCAGTTGCGTTCGGCTGCTCCATCGCACCTCGACCTGAGGGGATTCGCGACTTGATCAGGGGCTGAGGCACGCGGAGTCGCTCACTGGCCCTTCGCTCGGCGCGTCGCAATCGGCCGGCCCAGGGGTGTCGACGAGCAGCCGGTTGATCGTCGGACGGAGTCGTCCGGTCACCTTCCACCCCAGTCAGGGTCTAGGTTTCGGAGCGGAGCGAGGCTCTGGCGAATCGGCGGCCACCATCGCATCGTTCTTGGCCAAGCTGGGTTCCTCCTGCGATCGTTCCATGTTGGTGGGGTTGGGCCCCGGGCTGCAAGCGAACCGGGAGGCGTGACCTCTGAACGCCAAGGAGTCGAACGGGTAGGACCACCTCTGCACTACCCGATCCTCCGGCCGACGGCGCAACCGTGGCCCGTGACCGTCTCTCCGCGCCACGGCGGCGCTTAGGGGCCCGTGCGCCGGCAAGTGGCGCCGGGATCGCGACAACCGGGGGCTGATCCAGGGCGGGATCACCAGCAGGGGGCTCGGCCGCCGGCTGGCGCTCTGCGAGATCTCCACTACCAGACCCTCAAAGGGATGCGCGGTCGTGCAGGGCGAGCCGCGGCGCCCCACCGCGGCAGCCCCGGGCTCCGCCTGAGGTAGGCTCCTGCCAGGCGAGATCCTGGACGCCGATCGCCATGCCGGGCTCAATTGCGCGCGGCGGGCGGCCGAACACCCAGCCCTAACTGGCGCTACGGTACCGGGGTGGGGTTCTATCGGGAGCAGGTTGTCCCCAGGCTCGTGGAGCGAGCCTGCGGCATCCGCTCGATAGATAGCTGGCGGCCCGGGGTAACCGCCGGGCTGCACGGCCGAGTGGTTGAGATTGGCTTCGGCTCCGGGCTCAACCTCGAGCATTACCCAGCCACGGTTGATGTCGTCCTTGCCGTGGACCCCTCCCGGGTGGCGCGCCACCTGGCCGGCCGCCGGATCACCGCCTCACGCTTGGCGGTCAAGTACATCGGGGCCGACGCCCAGGCGCTTGACCTCGACGCCGGTAGCTGCGACTCTGCCCTGTCCACGTTCACCCTGTGCACCGTGCCCGACGCCCATCGAGTCCTGGCGGAATTGGGGCGGGTACTTCGTCCGGGTGGTCACTTTCACTTCCTCGAACATGGCCTGGCACCGGACCCGAGAGTGGCTGCCTGGCAGCGCCGCCTCGATCCAATCCAGGGCAGACTTGCCGACGGGTGCCACCTGACCCGGGACATGCCGAAGCTCATCGAAGAGGCGGGATTCCGGATCGAGCAAATCGAGCATCGATATGCCAAGGGGCCCCGCCCATGGTCGTGGTTTACCAGGGGCGTCGCTCGCTGGCCAGGTTGACGCCTGGCCCACCCTGACCATCAGAGGTTGGCCAGGACTCTTCGCGTTAGCGCGCCTCCTGGGCGACGATCTGCCGCTGCACCTCAGCCATGTCCAGGGCCTGAACCTTTCCGATTAGCTCCTCGAGTGACTCTCGGGGCAGTGCCCCGGGCTGGGAGTAGATCAGCACCTGGTCCCGAAAGACCATCAACGTGGGGATAGACATGATCCCGAACTCTCTGGCCAGCTCCGTCTCGGCCTCGGTATCGACCTTGGCGAAGACCAGATCGGCGTGCTCCTCGGAAGACGCCTCAAAGACCGGTGCGAACATTCGGCACGGCCCACACCATGACGCCCAAAAGTCCACCAGCACCGTGCCGCCGCTGACCACATCTTCGAAGTTCGCCTTCGTCAGGTTGACCGTAGCCATGTTCAGAATTCTCCTGTCTGCTTACCCGGACTGCCGACCCCCACCAAGTATACCCTAGGGGGTATCGTTTTGCACCCGCAAGCCGAGAAGCGCCCGGGACGCCTCAGACAACCCGCCCCGGTTGGGCATTTCCGCTGGTCACGGCCAGGCCGGCAGCCGCCCAGGCGCGCATGCCTCCGTTCAAGTTCACCGCCTCGACTCCGGCCCGGGTGAGGATCGCGGTCGCTCTGGCGGAGCGGCCGCCCGATCGACATACAACAACCACTTCCCGGTCGCGGGGCAGGGCAGCGAGCCCGCGGTCGAGATCTCCCAGACGGATGTGGCGAGCGCCCGGAGCATGACCGGCCCGCCACTCGGAATCCTCCCGAACATCCAGCAAGACGGCCCCCGCCTGCACCAGATCGTGTGCCTCCTGTGGGCCGACTCCGCGGCCGCCTCCCAGGGCCTTCTGCAACCAGCTCATGTCATCCTCCTAGTGTGTTTCCGCTCCCGCGTCCGGATACCCCATAAGGTATTATTCGTCCGAGAGAATATACCCTATGGGGTACCTGTTGCCGAGGCCGAGTCCGCCGGGGCATCGAAAGCGACTCGACGAAAGTTTCGACGACCTCGCCCGGGATCGGCCGCCGAGCGAGCCAATCAGACGGAGGGTGCGACCATGCAACTACCCGAGCAGGTGATCGAGGATGTCCGGAAGCGACTGCACCGCGCTTCGGGTCAGGTTCAGGCGGTCGAGCGGATGCTCGATGATGGCCGCGAGTGCCGCGACGTGGTGAACCAACTCTCGGCCGCCACCAGAGCGCTAGAACAGGCCGGGCTGCGACTGGTCGCCGCCGGACTCACCTACTGCGTCGAGCATCCCGAGCAGGCGGAGGCCGAGGGATATGCGATCGACGGGGTGCAGCGGATGCTGATGAAGCTCGCCTAAGTGGGCTATCTGCCCGAGGAGGTGCAGGACGTGGATGGAATCGAAGCAACGATCGGAATCCCGATGGAAGCGGCCGAGGCTGCCGTGCGCGCGGCGCTGGCGGAACAAGGCTTTGCCGTCCTGACGGAGATTGACGTGGCCGCCATCTTCAGGGCCAAGCTCGGAGTCGATCGAGCACCGCTCAAGATCCTGGGCGCCTGCAATGCCGATCTCGCCCACCAAGCTCTGGAGATCGATCCGTCGGCAAGTCTGGTCCTTCCCTGCAATGTGGTGCTCGAGGCCGACGGCGACCGCACCCAGCTATCGATCGCGGATCCCCGGGCGCTCATGACTGGATCGATGCTGGCTGAGTTGGCCGCTACCGCTGCCGAGCGGCTCGTGCGGGTGCGGGATGCCGTGGTCTCCCGGGGTGAGGGGAAGCAGTAAGTGGGGTCGGTCCGCTAGGCCCAGGGCATCCGGGGCGACCACATACCCGCGGCAGTGTCGACTTGCGGCGCCACCCAACTCACTTCGATCCCCAGCCTTTTCGCCGGGAGTCGTTCCCTGGCCTGGCCGACCGGTGAAAGGTCCACGTGCACCGGGTCCCAGCCCCGCTCGTCCAACCGCCCGGCATTGTGTCCCACCCCACCGGCGAGGCCCAGCGCCCGGCCGGGGGCCAGCTCGTGCATCACCTCGACCGGGGACGGGTAGGGACCAGCCGACCAACCCGGGTCCGCGGTCTCGTGACATGGGTGCCACCTCTCGTGAGGCGACCGATCACCCCCGCAGCGAATCTGCGCCGGTGCCGGGTCAGACTATAAAAGTGAGGTGCCTGTGGCCATTTTCGCGTCGCCTCCCGGCAGACCCACGCGGCTGAGGTGAAAGACCGGACCGGAGCGGAATCGCGACTTGGCCCACTTCCGAGCACGGCCACGGTCCTTGCTGTCTGCGCCCACCCTGATGACGAGAGCTTCGGACTCGGCGCTGCCCTGGACACTTTCGTCGACCGAGGATCGTCGACCTCTGTGCTGGTCTTCACCCATGGCGAGGCGTCCCAACTTGGGTCCGCGCTAGATCTGCGATCGGTGCGCCGGGCCGAACTCAACGCCGCCGCCAAGGAACTGCGCGTCAGTCACCTCAAGCTCCTTGACCATCCTGACGGCGCCCTCGCTGACCGGCCGCTGGAGCAGCTCACGGCTCAGGTCGGGGAATTCGCGACGCTGGTCGGCGCCGATCTTCTGCTCACCTTCGATGAAGGAGGGATCACGGGGCACCCCGACCACCAGCGGGCGACGGAGGCAGCCGTCGCCCACGCTGAGCGGGCTGGGATTGCGGTCCTCGCCTGGGCGATCCCCCGGACGGTCGCGCTTACCCTCAACCGCGAATACGGCGCCAGCTTCGTCGGTCGGGATGAGCACCAGCTCGACCTGGTGGCGCAGGTCGGCCGACTCGCCCAGCGCCGCGCCAGCGCCTGCCACGCCAGCCAGGCGAACGGCAATCCAGTCCTCTGGCGCCGCCTCGAACTCCTGGGTGACCGGGAGTACTTTCGCTGGCTGATCCCGCCCCGATGAGACCGATGACCCGGGTCGGGGGCTAGCCACCGGCGGACGACCCGGTCGAGGGGGGTTTGCCCCTCGGGAAGACTCCTCCTGGGGCGGCGACGGCCAGCGGAGCGGCCGCCGTCCCGAGGGAAGGTGATTCTGGTGATCGCGCAGGACCGAGATGGAGCCGTCTTGACCGATTCAATAAGACTGATTATCATTAGCGTAATGATGGGCGCGTGAGGTGAAGCGGAAGACCGATCGGAAGGAGCCGCTGACGGGTGCCGACGAGGGGTGGCGGAGGCGGACGCGGCGGGCGCACGCCGGCCTGCTGGTTACGGCCGCGATTACCGTCTTGGTGAGTGGAGCGATGGGAGTATCGGCTGCCGTGGGGGCGAAAAAGATCGTCGCGGTGGGCGCCGAGAATCAGTACGCCAACGTGATCGGTCAGATCGGAGGCCAGTATGTCCAGGTCTCCGCCATGATCAGCAACCCCAACACCGATCCGCATACCTTCGAGGCCAGCCCCGCCGCGGCCGCGACGATCAGTTCAGCTGATCTGGTAGTTCAGAATGGGCTCGGCTACGACACCTTCATGAACAAGATCGAGGCTGCCTCACCGAATCACCTCCGTCTGGTGATCGATGTCCAGCGGCTGCTCAAACTGCCCTCGAAGACGGCCAACCCTCACCTGTGGTACCGGCCGTCGGCGATGGTGGCCGTCGCCAAGGCGGTGGCCCAGGACTTGGGGAAGCGGGCGCCAACCCATCTCGGCTACTTCTTGACCCGGGCTCGGAGATTCGACGCGTCCCTGACTCCCTGGTATCAGGCGATCGCCCAAATCAAGTCCAAATTCCCCGGGGCGGCGGTCGCCACCTCCGAGCCGGTGGGGGATTATCTGCTCCAGGCGGCAGGTGCCAACAATCGCACCCCCTGGACGCTGCAGGCCGACATCATGAACGGAGTCGACCCGGCGCCTCAGGAGGTGAGCCTCCAGGACGGGCTGCTCAGTCAGCATCGGGTCCGGGTTTTTCTCTACAACCAGCAGGTCACCGACACGCTGACCAACTCCTTCCTCACGCTCGCCCGACGAGCGGGTATCCCGGTTGTGGCCCTGTACGAGACCATGCCCACACCGGGTTACGACTATCAGACCTGGATGACGGCCGAGGCTCGGGCGCTCTACCGAGCTCTGGCTGACCGAGAGTCGACCACCCGGCTGTAGTGGAAGAGGAGCTCGCTCGAGTCGACGCTGACCAGGTCCTCAAGCTGGAGGGGGTCTCCGTCTGGCTAGGCGGTCGCCAGGTGCTGCGTGATGTGAGCTTCGCCATCCGGGAGGGCGAGATGACGGGGCTGATCGGGTCCAATGGAGCCGGCAAAACCACCATCTTCCGGGTGATCCTGGGTCTCCAGCGAGCGAGCGCCGGCCGCATCTGGATCCGGCCCGGCGCCCGGTCGGGGCCGGATCCGGCGATCGGATATGTCCCGCAGACCGTGGTGCTGGATCCGGACATGCCGCTGCGAGCGCGAGACGTCGTTGGCCTGGGGCTGGACGGACACCGCATCGGGATCCCCTTCCCCTCGCGCCAGCGGCGCCGCCTGATTGACGAGATGATCGAGGCGGTCGATGCCTCCAGCTTCGCCGACAAGCGGGTCGGTCGGCTGTCCGGTGGCGAGCAGCGGCGGATTCTCATCGCCCACGCCTTGATCAGCCGACCCCAGCTGTTGCTCCTCGACGAGCCCCTGATCAACCTGGACATTCGCAGCGAGCACGAAGTCGTGGAGCTGCTCTCCCGGATCGCCCGGGAGCAGCGCATCGCAGTGTTGATCTCGGCCCATGACATGAACCCTTTACTCCCGGTCATGGACCGAATCGTCTACGTGGCGGCGGGCCGGGCGGCCAGTGGGACCACGGAAGAGGTGGTCCAGCCAGAGGTATTGAGTCGGCTCTACGGCCGCCAGGTCGACGTGATCCGATTGCGCGACCGGGTACTGGTGATCTCCGGTTCCGACGACACCTCTGCCGCGGATCACGAGCATGCTCATGCGACCGCCGATCCAGGCCTGGTCTGAGGTCGGAGACCTGATGGGTTCGATCTTCGGCCCCGGCCTTTTTCAGAGCTCCCCGGTCCAGGTGGCGCTGATCGTGGGGACGGTCGTGGCGGTGGTGTCCGGTGTGGTCGGGGTGTTCACCGTGGTTCGGGGTCAGTCGTTTTCCGGCCACGCGCTGGCCGACCTGGGCACTGCCGGCGGGTCGGGCGCATTTCTACTCGGGGTGAGCCAGCTCTGGGGATTCGTGGTGATCGCAGCGGTGGCCGCCGGCACGATCGACCTGATCGGACCCGGGCGGGCGCGGAGCCGAGATTTGGCGACCGGCATAGTGCTCGGGGCGGGGCTTGGACTGGCGGCGCTCTTTCTCTATCTGGACACCACCTCGAGCAACACCTCCGGGGCGTCCATGACCATCCTCTTCGGCTCGATCTTCACCATCGACGGGGGGCTGGTGCCGATCATTTTGGGCCTCGGCGTCGTCTCTCTGGGCACCGTGTTGATCTTGTACCGGATGCTCCTCTTCAGCTCGTTGAGCTCGGATATGGCCGTGGCGCGAGCCGTTCCGGTGCGTTTGGTGGGAATCGGCTATCTGGTCTCGTTGGCGCTCGCGGTGTCCCTCTCGGCGATGACCATTGGGGCGGTGCTCAGCACCGCCTTGTTGATCGGTCCGGCGGCCTGTGCGCTGCGGCTGACCAAGCACCCCGGGCTGGCGCTCCTGCTGGCGGCCCTGATCGGCGTGGCCGTGACCTGGGTGAGCATCGTGCTCGCCTACGACAGCTTCTACTGGCCGCCGGGCGGCCGTGGCTGGCCGGTGAGCTTTTTTGTAGTGGCCCTGATCTTCACCCTGTACCTCCTGCTTCAGCTTCCCGCGCGCAGGTGGGCATCGAAGTGGGCGTCCCGGAGCGCGATCATCGACGCGCGGCCCGCGGGACCCTAGCCGAAGTGTTCACCGGGTTCATGCTCAACACCTGGCTGGCCGCCACCGTGGTAGCGGTGGTCGCCGGCGTACTGGGTTTTTTCATCGTGCTGCGGGGCGCAGCCTTCATCGCTCATGCGGTTCCGAACGGCGCCTTCGCGGGCGCCGCCGCCGCCAGTCTGCTCGGCCTGAGCACCCTGCTCGGCCTGGGGACCTTCGCGGTCGGGGGCGCACTCGGGATCAGCTGGCTCAGCCGGCGCGGACGGCAAGACGTGGTCACCGCCTTGGCGCTGGTGGTGATGCTCGGCCTGGGCTCCCTCTTTCTCAGCCTGAGCCGGGAATACGCCGCCGAGATTTTCTCTCTTCTCTTCGGCGATGTGGTGGGGGTGAACCGCGCCGAGCTTCCGCCCATTTTGGGCTTGGGATTGGTCTGTGTGATCGCCACCCTCCTGCTCTTCCGGCCCCTCACCCTGAGCGCAGTGATGCCCGAGGCGGGTGAGGCCCGGGGGGTTCGCGCCAGCCGCATGGAGCTCAGCTTCGTTCTCCTGGTGGCGCTGGCTACCACCATGACCGTCCCCATCGTGGGGGCGTTCCTGATGTTCAGCCTGATGGTCGCGCCGGCCGCGGCCGCCCGCTCACTCACCGCCCGCCCCGGGATCGCCATGGGGCTCGCCGTCGGTATCGCGCTCATCATCATCTGGCTGGCCATCGCACTCGCCTATGTCTGCGCTTGGCCGATCGGATTTTTTGTCGGGGCCCTCGGCGCCGGTTCCTACGGGCTGGCTCGGGGCTGGGACTACTACCACCTACGGGGGCCCAACCGCCGCCAGCTGGCGGAAGGTCCGGTCGGATGAAGTTGGCCCGGCCGGTTGGCCGACTTGTCCCGGACCCCGCTCCGGTGGCAACTGCTAGGTTGGCCCCGTGGTCCCCACGATTCCGACAGTCAGGAAGCGGGCAGGTCCATGGGTCGGCGCTACGGTGCCGGATCAAATGAGCAATGTTGGCGAGGCGCGGGCCGCACTTTCGACTTCGATCCACGAGGCGGTTCGGGCGCGACTGGCCCAGGTGGATCAGCACTACACGGCGCGCCGCCGGCTTCTGGTGGAGACCCTCGCGGCGGCCGCTCGCCCCTTGACCATTCCCGAGATCGTCACCGCGACTCCGCGCCTGCCGCAGAGCACGATCTACCGCAACCTGACGATCCTGGCCGAGGTCGGGGTGGCCTATCGCCTGCCGGGGACCGAGGACCACGGCCGCTACGAGCTGGCCGAGGAGCTGTGCGGTCACCATCACCATCTGGTCTGCACCCGCTGTGGACGGGTTGACGATTTGCCCGCCTCGGCTCAGCTGGAGCGAGCGTTGGAGGCGGCCGCCCGCGCGGTGATCGACCGGCAGGGATACCAAGTCACCGAACATCGTTTCGATCAACTCGGCCTTTGCTCCAGCTGCCAGGTGCCCTGACCGGTTCGCCTCGAGTCTGTCCCCGGACGGCCGCGCGGCCAGCGGCGGGTCAAGTTGGCCCCTAACGGAGTCAGGAGACGCCGGTCGGCCTCCTGACCGAGGTCACTCCGACGATCGGCTGCGTTGGGGAGGACCCGCGACCGAAACCCGGTCACCCCCGATCGGCTGGCGGTAGGGGATGCCGATCAGGAGGCGGTCACCGTGACCGTGCCCGCCATGTATCCGATGCGCCCCATCGGCGCCAGAGTGCCACTGTCACCTCCTCCACAGGGATCGAAGCACTCCCACTGGTACGTGCCTGGGCGGGTGAACCGTACGGTGAAGCTGGTTCGGGAGCCCGCCGCAATCGGCACGTTGATCCCGAGCTCAGGCAGGCTGAAGGTGTGCGAGACGACGCTGGCATTCAAGGCGTGGAGTACCCGGGCAGCGCCCTTGGCGATCGTGGGGTGACTGACGTTGATGGGCACCACCGTCATGCCGGCGCTGGCCACCCCTTTCACTTTCGTGAATGAGCGAAGCGAAGAGGGTAGTGGCGTGGCTCCGTCGAGATTCGTCACCGTGATGGTCACGTCCTGATTCGCGGGAAGGGAGAAGCTCGCCGGTTCGTAGGCCGGCCAGTCGTGCTGGGGCCCAGCGTTGGTGACGATGGTCAAATGGAGCTGCTCCGTGGCGAGGGAGCTCGCGGAGACCGGGCTCGCCACCTGGAGATCGGAAAACCCGGGAGCCCGACCCAGGAAGAGTCCGGCCATCACCAAGGCGGCAATAACCAGGGTGCCGCAGGCTGCCCAAATTACCGCACCGACACTACTTTCTCGGTGGCTGGGGACGGTGTGGTCTTCGTTCATCAACGGTGCCCTCCGGGCGGTGCTGCGCGTGGGGAGTGATAGTTACCCCGACCTGCCTCTGTGCGGCCTCGACAACTTCTGAGCTCAGCTTGCTGGGCGCCGCCAAAAACCGTAAGCGGGGTATCCCGGGATCGGGAGCGGGTGGATTCCCCTACTGCTCGATCTCGGCACGCGCAACGCCGATGCGCGCCGGCTCTGCGCTTCGAGTGGTGGCTCGGAATTCGAGGGGCCAGGCTGGCATGGCGCACCCCTAGTTGCAGGCGCCGATGGTCGTGCCGGCCCGAGGTGCGCCGAACGGCACTCCGGAGCAGGGCCGGGAGCTGTCGACCCGCTCCGAGTCGTCGAGATCCAACTGAGATTGAAGCGCGGCCGCGGGCCTGATGGTCCGCTTGCGAGCGAGTGGCGAGTCGAGCTACCCGCCGTCCCCTCCGGTGCCTGGGTCGGACCGGCTCAAGAGCACTCCCGCAGCCCCGGCAGGTGCTCGTGAGGTGCGCTGCCTGATGGAGGGGGGGCCGAGCGATGTGGCACCGAGGCGGTCACCACCGTCCCCTCTCCTGGACGGGATTGCACCACCAACCGGCCGCCGACCGCTTGCACCCGGTAGGCCATTTCCTCGAATCCAGTGGACCCAGCCTCGGCGGGTGGACCATCTGGAAGTCCGCTGCCGTCGTCGCGCACGGCCAAGGTGACTTGGGCATCATCCTGACGCAGGCTGATCTCCACTCGCGTCGGCCCCGAGCGCTCCTCAGCCCGGTGGAGAGCCGCCTGGGCCACCCGGAAAAGCACCAGGTCGGTGCCGGGCACCTGGACTTTGCCAGCCCCCCCCAACTCGGTGAAGGCGGAAATGCCGGTTGCCGCCCGGAAGTCGTCCGCGAGTTGATTGAGTGCGGCCCCAAGTCCGACGTCGTCGAGCAGCGGCGGCCGGAGCTCGCGGGCCATGCCCCGGAGTTGCTCGCAGACCTTGGCGGTCAGGACCCCTGACTCGCGCGCCGCCCGGACCGCCTGGGCTGGGGTTTCCGGAAGTTCCGCCAGGTTCTGAAGCATCCGCGAGACATGGGCCAGAGTCTGCACCGGATCGTCGTTGATTCGGTCGGCCAGCTCCCGGCGCTCGGCTTCGATCTCGCCGATTATCAGATCCGCTCGCCGAACGTCCTCGGCCCGGGAGACTCCCGCCCGATCGGTCGCAAGCCGGGTGCGCTGGCTGGCTCGGCTCACCGGTCTTCGGTGGGCTCGATCGAGACGATCCCGTGATTAGCGGCGTAGATGACCGCCTCGGTCCGAGAGCTGACGCGCAATTTCTCGAAAATGTTGTGCAGGTGTCCCTCGACCGTGCGCTGACTGATGCCCAGCTCTTGGGCGATCTCCTTATTGGCTCGACCCTGGGCAATTTGGCGCAACACGGCCAGCTCCCGGGCGCTCAGGCGATCAGTTGCCCGGGTCGGGTCCGATCTCGCCTGCGTGAGCCGTCGCGACAGGCTGGGGCTGAGCACCAGTGACCCATGGGCCACCGCCCGGACTCCCTCGACCAACTCCCGGGCCGGCGCGGTCTTGAGGATGTACCCCACCGCTCCCGCGGCCAGCGCCTCGCGGACGTAATCCTCGTCCTCATGGGCGCTGACGATGACAACCTTGGTCTCCGGCGCTTCGACCAGAATCTGTCGGATGGCCTCGATCCCATTGATCCCCGGCATGCGCATATCCATCAGGACCACATCCGGGCGCGTCGCGAGGACAACCTGAACTGCCTCATCGCCCCTGGAGGCTTCTCCGATCACATCGAAGTCGCTTTCGCCCGCGAGGATTTGGCGGGTCCCCTCACGCACCAACGCGTGATCCTCGACCACCACGATAGAGATCTTCGAGAGACTCATTTCGGACTGAGCGTAGCGCCGCGGTGCGGCCCGCGGCCAGGTGATTTCACGGGTGCTGGGCTCGCGGGTCGCCACCGTTGCCCGGAATTGGACTGCTCGGCACCACCGCCGCCACTATCGTTCCCCGACCGGAGCGGGATCTGATCATCAGCCGGCCTCCGTGCCCCGCCACTCGCTCTCGCATCCCGAGAGTCCCCAAGCCACGGGAAACGGCTTCGTTCCCGGCGCTGATGAATCCGATCCCGTTGTCCCCCACCCGCAGCGTGAGGCTGCCTGGTCGGGCGATCAGGTCAACCCTGACCTCGCTCGCCTGGGCGTGACGCTCGACGTTACTCAGCGCCTCCTGGGCGACGCGGAAGAGGTCGCGCTCCAGCTCCTGGTTCCATCGCCCCAGGGCTCCCCGAGTCGAGAAGTCCGCCGCCACTTCGGCTCTCGAGCTGAACCGCTGGACCAGGTCCAGCAGGGCGGCGGGCAGACCTGCGTGGTCGAGGATGTCGGATCGCAGACCTTCGGTTAGCTGCCGCAGACCGTCTGCCACCGCCACCGCCACCTCTCTGGTTTCCTCCAGTTTGGTCGAAGAGGTTCCTTCCGCACTAGACTCGCTCGCCATGAACTCGAGTCGCCGAGCCAGATAGATCAGCGCCTGGACCGGCTCATCGTGCAGGTCGCGCGCGATTCGGTGGCGCTCATCGACAACCGCCAGGTGGAGTAACTGGGCCTGGACTCTCGCGTAGTCCAAAGCGATTGAGGCCTGGGCGGCAAAGCTCTCCAGCTGAGCCTCCGCGTCTGGGCGGAACTCCGCCTCCGGCTCCAACAGCGCCAGGCTGATCGTCCCGTCGACCCGTCCCCCAATTCCCAGCGGCACGACCATCAGAACCCCGAGCGGAACCCCAGCACCGGCCAACAGAGTGCCGCCCAGTTCGCCAGATCTTGAGCGCAGGGTCTGGGATCGGCCGGTGCGCAGCACCAGGTGTGAGGCGGTGCCCGCCGATTTGGGAGGGGCGCGCAGCAGCTGCTCTGAACCGACGCCCTCGGCCGCAAAGACCTTGAGCGCGGGCGAGCCTTCATCGACCGGGAGGGCGATCGCGGCCAGGTCTGCCCCGGCCAGTTCTTTGGCACTGCGGACAATCGTGGTCAGCAAGCCGTGCTGGGGCTGGCCAGCCACCAGAGCAGCCGTAACTGCGTGCAAGGCCCCCAGCCAGCGTTCACGTTGGATCAACTCCCCAAACGTCTGGGCGTTGGCGATGGCCACCCCAGCCTGGGTCGCCAGCGTCACCGCCGCCCCCTCGTCGTCGGCATCGAACGGCTCTCCGCCCACCTTGTTCGTCAGGTAGAGATTGCCGAACACTTTGCCCCTCGCCCTGACCGGGGCGCCCAGGAAGGAGGTCATCTTGGGATGGTGCGCTGGGAAGCCCACGGAACGCGGGTCATCCTGCAGTCGGGCCAAGCGCAGTGGGCGAGGGTCACGGATCAGGGCGCCCAGGATTCCGCGGCCCTGCGGAAGGGCTCCGATCGCGGCGCGCTCCTCGCTGCCCAGTCCGACCGTGATGAACTGGGCGACTCCGCCGTTGGGGCCGGTGACTCCGAGCGCTCCATAGCGGGCGCCGGTGATGCTAACTGCGATTTCCACCAGCCGCCGCAGGATCACCGGCAGTGAGAGCTCTGATGCCAGCAGGACTCCGGCTTCGATCAGAGCAACCCGGGGGTCCCCCCGCGGGATCTCCTGGCCGTGGTCCGATCGTTCGTCCCTCACGGTCATCTCCTGGCTCGGGATATTACCCGGCGCTGCTCCGGGCCTAGGAACCCAGGTTGTGCCGGGGGGCCGACCCGGGGGTACCTAGCCCAAATGAATAGCTACTTCCCGGGCCGCGGGGCGCCAGCCCGGCTCGGGAGTCTGAGTGAACGGCTGACCACCGTCCCGGCAGATGGCGGGGTGAGACCAGTCGGACCGGAGCAGCTGACCGCCGCGCAGAACCCACCCATGGCTGTCCTCGCCCTTCACACTGCTCACGGCGACGGCGGAAGGCTCAGGCACTTCCGGCGGCCAGCTGGCGAGGGAATACACCCGCTCGATTTCGAAGGTTCCTCTCCGAGACTGAAGCCGGTGGGTAGCAGACCATGGAGTAGTCGAACTAGCTCCCATGAACCATTAATCTGAAGCTCTGCGGGAGACCAAAATGAGTGCAGTCGGTGTCCCCGTTACCAATTACCAACCTCCGGCTCCGGCTGACCCGATTGTGGTCGGTGTGGACCAAACAGTCGCTAGCCGACACGCCCTGGAATGGGCAGCCGCCGAGGCGGAGAGCCGGGGCATGAAAATCCTCGCGATCACCACATTCCTGAGCCGTTCGACCCTGGTGGCCGGTCCCTATCCCGAAGCGCTGCTCCCGACCCCCGCCGAGGTCGACGATGACTACCGAGCCAGCCTGCTTGAGGCTGTCGGAGCGGTCTCCCGACAGTATCCCCAGGTTCGGATTGAGGCCAAGGCGGTGGAAGGGACGGCGGCCGAAGTCCTCATCGAGGTGAGCAAGCACGCCGCCGAACTCGTAGTCGGCTCTCGGGGTCGATCCGCACTGATTGGCCTACTGCTGGGTTCCGTTTCCCAACGCTGCGTCAGCGAAGCGCACTGCCCGGTCGTGGTAGTCGGGCCGCGGGCTCGCGTCGAGCAGCACCGTCCCTTGGGGTTCCGCTTCAACAGTCGGGTAGATTGGACTCCCGCGTGAGCGCCCGCTCGGAAGCCAACTGACCAGGTTCGCCTGCCGCAATTCCGCATTTCCCGCAGCCCTCAATCTTAAGTCATCGGGCCTGCCGGTCCGGCGCCGCAGACCGTGCTGGTCGGCCCCATCGCCACCGATGGGCACTCTGTAGTCGACCCCTTGAGTCAAAGCCAGACGCCGGTCGGTAGGTCGGCATTAGCTCAGGCACTCCCGGTACTGGGGATCCGCTGTCGGCCGAGCCCATCAAGTTCGCCGGCTCGGGAATTGCGGCTCCGCGACCGGGCGAGGGTTGACCATGCCCAACTCGGTGGATGCACGAGCGCCCACGGCCTCCGCCGGCCGTCCGCCATGAGTCGTGACCACATGGACCGAGAAGTCATCGTCAACCCCAATTCGCAGCTGCTCCTCCGAGGTGGACATGGAAGCGACCGAGGATGGGCCCCGAGTAGATGCGACCGGATTTGCCGCTGCCGCTTGCCCGCTGGCGTCCCGATCCCCCGGCGCCTGATTGAGGGGGCTCGATCCACGAAGGCGGCTAACGGCGCGCGGTCGATGCGACGGGGGCTCAGGCGAAGCACCAATCGGACACTTGGGTTTTCAAGCAGAAGGCGGAGACGGTTCCATGGCTTCCCTGCGATTTGGGCCCGCAGCCGACACGGAGTCAGCGGTATCGGTGTCGATTCCGAATAGAGAGCGGAAGTGGTCAGCGTTTGGTTCAAGCCAAGCCGCGGCGGCCTTGGTGGTCGTGGCCAGTTGGAAAGATCTGCCGCTTGACCATGGTCGCATCTGGTGCGCAAGGGCAGAACCCCCGGAGGTCCTGCTCGAGTGCGGGAGCTCGCCCCCGAGCTGGGGATGTGACGTTCACCTCGGTCCGTGTCCGCCTGAATGGCTCGCCCCACGACGGTGAAATGGCCCACTTCGCCGTAGCCGACCGGCAATGCCGACGAGCCTCGGGTGAAAACCCCTAAGCGCCGAGCGATGAAAGCCCGCTTTCGACCCGTCGCCTTTATTGAAAAACTGAAGAGTAAGTAAGGGAAGTCGATCAGCAGTTACGAATCAAGGAGTTGAGAAATGCGACGCAAGACATTCGATTTGATCTCTTCGGGCATTGGCCTAGGGCTGACGTTAACTTTGATCTTGGCCGGAGCGCTGCTGATGTGGGCGGCCGTGTTCACCACCAACGAGGTGCACAGCCAGTTGGCCAAGCAAGACATCGTTTTCCCGGCAGCGGCTGCCTTCGCGCACGCGAAAGCCGGGACTGAGATCACCCCGGGAATGAAGCCCTACCTCCTCCAGTATGCCGGCCAAAACTTGGTTACCGGTGCCCAAGCTCAGGCTTATGCGGACCACTTCATCGCGGTCCACCTCTCAGAGATGCCCTATAGCGGCGTGTACTCCAAGGTCAGTGCCGCATCCAGGGCGAACCCCACCAACGCCGCCTTGGCAGCGGAGGTCCAGACCTCGTTCCAAGGTACGACGCTCCGAAGCATGCTTCTCGAGGCCTATGGATTCTCAGTGTTTGGGACGATCGCCTTGGTCGCTTCGATCGTGTCGTTTGTACTCGCTGGACTGCTGATTCTTCTCTCCTTCGTCGGCTTCTGGCACATGCGCCGGGTAGCTCCGACCGAAGAAGTGTTCGCAGCACGGGTCGGTGGGGTACAGCCAGCTCGCTGAACTCAGCGGATACGAAGGTGAGGCCGCGCCGGCCTCACCCTCGTTTAGTTTCCGATAGAGGACTCCGAGGTGGCCGGAGGGTGGTAAAGGTCCGCCGCCTCAGGCTGGAGAGGGCACCGGAAGCTGACCTCTCGGGCGGGTTCCGCAAGAGCGAGGGAGCTCCATTCCGCCTGGATAGGATGGCGGCGGTGGGAGGCGCCGGTCGGGGAGTGTCCCGCGCCGGCGTCTTCCTTGTCCAGGCGTGTCTTATCACCGGAGGCCGGCCGGTCTCACGGAGTGGGACGGTCGGCCGGATGATGGCGGAGCAGCCCTGGAGCCTCTCCTCAGCCAGTGGACCGCGCCCAATTCCGAGGAAGGAGCGGTTGAGCCAAAATGCTATCAACTGAGTCGTCCGCGGTCGGCGCAGTCCAACTGCCCATCCGCGCCGGGTGCTCAGTAAAGGATTTGCGCTAAGCGATAGAGATGCTCGGGCACGAGTCGGGGCCCAGCGACCACTTCCGCTATCCGACTCACCGCGGTGGTGTCACCGTGCTTGACCGGAATTTTCCCGAATTCGCCTGCCTTGGCTAATTCATACGCGGCCGCGCCCACGCGAGTCGCCCAGATCCGGTCGTAGGCCGTAGGAGTACCACCGCGCTGGGTATGACCCAAGACGGTGACCCTGGTCTCAAATCCCGTGTGGGCTTCCAACTGACCGCCGAGACGCTCGCCGATCCCCCGGCGGCTGAGCCGGAGATGGCCGAAGGCATCCAGAGACTCGTTTTCGATGGACGGCTCGGGCAAGCCGGCGACCCTCGCGCCTTCGGAGATCGCGATGATGCTGTAGGACTTCCCCCGGCCGCGTCGCGAGTGGAGATGCTCGACTACGCCCCCGAGGTCAGCCGCGAATTCGGGGATGATGATCAGGTCGGCTCCGCCGGCTAGACCGCCCATGAGCGTCACCCAACCGGCCTCGCGGCCCATGGCTTCCACCACCATGACCCGGTGATGCGATGCGGCGGTTATGTGCAGGCGATCCACGGCCTCGGTGACGATCGCGACCGCGCTGTCGAAACCGATGCAGTACTCAGTCTGCTGGAGATCGTTATCCACGGTCTTGGGAACACCCACCACGGGTCCACCGCGCTCCGCTAGAGCGGCAGCCACGGAGAGCGTATCGTCCCCTCCCATCACCGCCAACGCGTCGATCCCCAGTCGAGAGATGTTGGCGGCGACCGCCTCCATCACTCCCGTGTCTGCTAGGGGGTTGATCCGGGATGTGCCAAGGATGGTGCCGCCTCGACTCAGAATTCCGGTCACGTCCTCCGGGCGGAGCGCCCACACATCGGTGTCCCCAGTCAAACCCGCCCAGCCGTTGCGGATCCCGACCACCTGGGATCGGTCGGCGAAAGCGCAGAGCGCCACGGCCCGAATAGCCGCGTTCAGTCCCGGCGCATCGCCGCCGCCGGTCAGGATTCCCAACTTCATAATCCTGTCCCCACGCGTAGTCGAATACTCGGTCGACGATACAGCGGGCGACGGTAGTCTCGCGGGACACCTGCAGCCTGCTGGTCAAAGGGGGTGCCGTCCCCGCCAGGGCACGCTCGGGCACCGATCCGAGAGCTTGTCCGGCGCCGGAACTTCAGGGCAGCCTCCCCGGGAACGCCTCGAGCTGCGTCGAATAGCGGTAGAACAGGTGACTTCGACTCCAACCACCCCCAAGGGCATGGCCCCCTCTGAGTAGGCGATGGCCCTTCCAAGTGACCATGATGGGCCTGCACCGCGGAGTTTGTCGGGCGAAAACCCGTGTTGCCACTACTTCAGCGCCCGGGTTGTCTTACCGCGGTGTGGCGGCACCACCGGTAGTCCGGCCGCGCTCCGGTTGCCGAAAGGAATGGCGGGCATGGTAGGCGGGCGGCGCCGAGAGGGAACGAAGCGAATCGCTCCCGGGTAATCAAGCTGAGGTATCGCGGCGGGCTAGTCGCTGGAACGGCTGCCCTCGGTCCGAGTCAGCGGGCTCTGCTCCGTTTGTTGGACTCCAACCATCAACAGGTGAGCGATCGCGCGGGCAAAGCGGGAATCAGCCTGTGGCATGTCGTCGAGAAAGGCCTTTAGGAATGCAGCGTGAAATCAGGCGCCCAGGAGTAGCGCGGCGGCGGCGTCCGAATCCGTGTCGCTCCGGACGCGACCGAGCCCCTGCTCCGCCCGCAGATAGGCTGACAGAATCGCTGCTCGACGACGGGGCCCCGCACCCAGCTGTGCCAAACGCTGCGGCCGCCTCCCGAGCCACTCGAGCTGCTTCGGAACGAATTACCTACCGGCATGGTTTGGCGAAAGCAAACCAGGGCCCGGGCTGCCACATCGGCCAGCACCACCTCCACCGACTCGTCAGCCGCGCCGGCGACCTGGTCGCCTATACCCATCCGCTGGACATAGCTCCCCAGAGGCATGCTCTCCGCCGGCTGGTAATTCTGGGCGTTGATCTGGTCCATGCTCATCCATCCGTCCGTCGCATCGGTTGACTCTTCGAGCGCGGTTTCCTCCCGGGTGAGGACAAGGTGCCACCGGCCGAGGAGGTCATCAAGCAGAAGATCGCGCGCGTCCGCCGGGAGGTCACCCATTCTTTCGGCGGCGCAGTTCAACTCCGAGCGCGGTTGGTCGCCCGCCTGAGCTGCTCAGGCGATGGTCAGGGCGCGTCCCGCGCCTTGCGGTCGTCGGAACGGAGCAAAGATCGCTCCTCTGTGGCTGTGCCTGGAGGGGAACAGCTGTTTGTCAGAAGACCAGAACCAGTCCACCGGATTGAGATACACTACCGGGAGCGAGGCTCGGAGTCGGTCCGCTGGCGAACCCCGGGCCCGGTTAGACGGGAGTTTGGTCCTTGAACGAGTGGGAAAACGGGCAGACGGACGCGATCCACGAGAATCGACTCTTGGCTTGCTTGCCGCCGGAGGACCGAGGCCGTCTCATGGCCAGGCTGTCGCCGGTATTTCTAAGGGTCAAGACGGTCCTCTTTGAACCGGGCCAGGTAGTGGACGCCGTCTACTTTCCTCTGGACGGGGTGATTTCCCTGGTCACTCCTCTCGAGGACGGCGCCATTGTCGAGGTGGCGACCGTCGGCAACGAAGGGGTGGTGGGCGTGCCCCTCATCTTCGGTGGCACCCTCGCGGTTCGCGCGATCTCCCAGGTCGCCGGCCGCTGCCTGACGACTTCCGCCGAAGCGTTCCTGGAGGCCATGGGTTCCAGTCGGGCGATCTCCCAGCTGGTCCAGGCCTATGTTCTGGCGCTATTCGGGCAAATCTCCCAAGCGGCCGCCTGCAATCGCCTTCACACCAATGAGGAGCGCCTTAGCCGGTGGCTGCTGATGAGCCACGATCGAATCGGCGCCGACAAGTTCCTGATAACTCAGGAGTTCCTTGCCCAGATGCTGGGGTCCCGTCGGGCCACGGTGACGCTGTCCGCGGGGGTGCTCCAGAAGGCGGGGCTGATCCAGTACCACCGCGGTCATGTTGAGATCGTTGACCGGCCCGGACTGGAGAGCGCCTCCTGCGAGTGCTACCGGGTCATTAAGACGGAGCTCGATAAGGTGACCCTGTTCCCCGCCTACGCGACTGCCCGAGCCTAGTCCCCTCGACCCGGGAGCTGGGTTGGCCAGTGATCCCCTAGGCTTTCCGCCGACTCCAGCCAACTCGGGCGGGGATCATCCCCGTGCGACCACCTGACTACTCGCCGGGTGGCGAGGGACCCTTCCCAAGACAAGGTGAGTCCACAGCAACGGCCCGCTGGTCGTAGGAAGGGGGGGTGGCCATCGCTGTGAACTCGTCGGAGCCGCTGTCTCCTTGACAGGTCATGTGGAGTCGACACTGGAGCCTGACCGGAGTGGGCGGCGCGGGAGGGGAGAGGACTCCCGCAACGCCGACAATAACTGGTCCATCTGTCACGGTCGGTCCGGTGGCGTACACAACGGCGGCACCAATTTTGTCCAGCGATTTACGGGGCAATTGATGTTGACCACGATCCCAGCAAAACCCCACGGTGCGGAAACTAGCGGTAGCGGCATTAGCCGCAGCATCAACACCGTGCATGCGAAACACATAAGCGACGCTTATATGCCGACTCGTGAGCATCTGGCCTGGACCATGGCGAAATGAGGCAGCCTGGCCTAGGGCGCAAACCGGCACGGACCGGTGGCAGACCCCAATGATTCGGAAATGGCGGACGGCGACCAGCGACCAGCGACTTTATTGCGAGCCTCCTCGTGGACTGCTGGGAGCTGGCCGGATGGCTGCACTTAGTCGAGCCTCCGCAAATATGACCTGGGGGATGCCCACCGAACAATTGTCAGGAGAACCGTACCCCCGCGCTCGGGGCGTAGGTCAGCGCGTCAGGGGTCCCGGGATTATCAGGAATATTGGGCCAAAACTTGATGCGAGCCGCGATTCACCAGGCGCGCGCGGTCGCGCAAGGTGACGGTCGTCGGGAGCAAGCGTGCCATCGGGAACTCGGGGCCCGTCACCGGCGAATCGGGTAGGTGGTTGCTTCACCATGAGCGGCGCTCGCGCCGGTGCCATTACTTCCGCTCGGGGTTGCCCTGACGTCCGCGCCGCTGGCCATGCCGGATGACTCGGGCCCGCTTGAGGCCGAAGTGCTGGCGAGCGTATAGGTAGGCGACCGACCCGTACACGGTCCCGAGGCCCTTGTCGGCCGCGCGCTGGAGCACCGTGGCGGCGACTGCGATCTGAAAGGGAACGCCGACCACCAGCAGCATGCCTACTCCGGCTGCCTCGAAGCCTCCGAGGCCGCCGGGACCCAGCGACAGTGCACCTCCGATCGAGGCCACGGTATACGCGAAGGCAGCGTTCGGCCAGCTGACTTGGCCCGGGTCGATGGCCTGGATGACCAGCCAGAACATGGTGATGGTCCCCACCGCCTGGACCGCACTCACTACCGACCAGGAGAGCGTGTCCCAGCGCCGGAGCAGGCTGACCGTGTCGCGCTGGAGTTCCACGATGTCCGGGACGAAGCGATTCAAGATCGGTGCCCGGCGAATCAGGCCGACCACTATTTCAAAAACCGGCTGCAGGGTGAGGATGCCCGTGATCGCTAGCACGCCGGCCAAGGCGATCGAAACCCCGACCGCGGCGACGGTGTGGTGCAGCGCTCCTGGAATCGCGGCGGCGATCAGCAGGACGGTGTAGATCAGCTCCTGGACGGTGATGGTGGCGATAGTCGCCCCCAATTCGACATGGGCGACCTCACTCACCAGGACCGCGCGAGTCAGCTCCCCCCCGGGCAGCAGGCCCGCGGCCTGACCAGCAAAGTTGAGGGTGACGGTGTCTCGCAGTCGAAGACGAACGCCCACGGCCAACAGGAGCGGTTGCCAGCGCACTCCCTGCAGCAGGTAGTAACCGAACGAGAAGGCTGCCACGATCGGGGCGTAGACGGGATTGAACCGGCTCGCGGCTTCTCCAAAGCGCACCGGATTCACCGCCACCACCAGTGCGATGACGACACCTAGACCAACCAGGTAAGGGAGAGCGGTGCGAATTCTGGCCAGCCGGACTGCCGTCCGGTCGACGTTCATGTGGGCGGGATTGTCCAGGACCGGCCCTCCAATCTCAGCCCCAAGGAAGTGCGCACCATCCCAGCGTAGTCGAGTGTCGTCGGTACGCGGGCAGGCCGGGAGCGTCAGGCCAGTGTGGCGGAGCCGGAAAAGATCCCGCTCGAAGCACCGAGGACGCTCCTCGTTTAAATCTCGAGAATGACCTTGCCCACGATGTTTTCCTCGACGGCGCGGTGGGCCTCTGCGGCGCGCTCCAGCGGGAAGCGGTGGAGCGGAAGTCCAGCTTCTCTGCCCGCCTTGAGGGATCCGGCGGCAACCGCCATCTGGACGTCCTCCAAGGCTCGGCTCTTGGCACTCGCAGGCTCGGTGTACACCAAGACGAACTGATACCGAGCGTTGGTCACCATGAAGGGCCGGATTCTCAGGGCGACGGAGTCGCGGTCACTGGCGTAGGCCACAATCGTGCCCCGGTGGTCCAGCACGGCCTGATCGAGCTCGGCGTTGGCCCCGGGGGCAACCTCCACGATGATGTCGACACCGTTGGGGAAGAGGCGCCGTACCGCCAGAGCGGCGTCCTCTGATCGATAGTTGACCACATGGTGAGCCCCGGCGGCGCGGGCCAGCTCCGCCTTCTCGGGAGAACTGACCGTGGTCACCACCTGGGCGCCCGACCACCGGGCGAGCTCGATCGCGGCGTGGCCCACCGCCCCAGCTCCTCCCGCCACCAGCACCGCGCGGCCGGCCAGGGTGTCCGGACCCAGGTGACGAGGTCCGTCCTCGGTCACGGTGAGGCACCGATGCGCGGTGAGAGCGGGGATTCCGAGGCAGGCCCCCAGCTCCAGGCTGGCGCCTTCGGGCAGGGGCACGGCTTGCCTCGCCGGCAGCGTCACCAGTTCCTGGGCCGTCCCGTCGGCCCGCTGCCAGGCCGCCTCCCATAGCCAGACCCGCTCGCCGACGCGCTGCGCGGGCACCCCCTCCCCGACCTCGACGATGGTTCCGGCCCCGTCCTGATTGGGGACCATCTTCGGGAAGGGGGGATCCTCGGAGGGTTGCCCCGGGCCCGGCCCCCGGCGAGTTTTCCAGTCGGTCGGATTGACTCCCGAGAAGGCGACCCGAACCAAGACCTCGCCCGGACCCGGGTCGGGTTCGGGCCGGTCGACCAGGTGGAGTACCTCCGGGTCTCCGAATCGCTCGAAAACTATCGCTCGCAACCGGCAGCCTCTGGGAATTGGTGGCGATCATGGGCGCTGCCGAACGCTCCGCCTCGGCCGGCCACCCAACCTGTTCGCAGGCAGGCTACCATGGCCCGATCTCCGTCCGGGACCGACCTTCACCACTATCCACCTGAGAATCCCGCCGGCTGAGATCTCTACCCACCCGGCTCGGCGATGGATCCCTTGGAGAAAGATCCGCTCGTCCTTTGGGAGGTCGCGGCGGTCGCTTTACCGGGCGAAACGGAGCTCCTGCGCGACCGCAGACTTAGGTGCCGGATCACCGGGGCGCGGCCTCGAATACAGCTCTGGAAAGGGGCGGCTCGGCGGGGTTGATCAAGCGACTGCCGGACTCGGACCGGAACCGCTTCTCGCTGCTGGATCAATCTGCCGACCTGTCGCTGCTGGTGGCGGTGGCCGACGCGGTGCCCAGCCCCGCGATCTGCGGCGGCAGGCGATCGAACTGGCCACCGTCGGCCGGGACCCATTCGGGCGCCGGGATCGCGGAGCCGTCTTGATGAGCCTCACCGGAGAGGGGCCTGGCAGTGGGCCACTGGCGTCTGCGAATTTGTCCTGAGCGAGCGTCGGAGCATGAGCTGAAACCGATAGCTGCGCCCGGCTGGCGCCGAGCACTGCTGGGGGCTACGGAACCAACCACGGTCAGATGGGAGCAGGGCGCTGCACTCCAGGGCGGCCCCCGACGTCAGCGAGCCGGTGGGGCAAGATCCGCTGGGGACCGTGGCTCGTGGCGATCTCTACCCCGGTTTTCTAATCGCACCGCGGCAACCAAATGACATCCAACCCCGCTCGGTGGAATTGGGGCTGGTCCGCTGCAGCGGTGCCAGAGCTCACCGACGCCCGCGCTCCTCGTGCCGACACAGACGCCTCGGACAGGGAGGGTGCGGACTCAACCGCGGGAGGGCGTTCCCCCCTGCCAGATCCCGTCGATGAGGTGGTAATCGATCGCCTCCTCGAGGTCAAAATAACGACCGTCAGCGAGGTCGATTTCCACTCGCTCCGCTGGCTGTCCCGTGGCTTTTGCCACCAGCTCCACGAAGCGCTCCAGCTGGCGTTGATGCTGGTTCAACTCCTGGAGCATCGCGGCGGCACTCCCCGCGACCACAAGCTCATCGTCGTGGAGGCGAAGACGGGAGTGGAGGCTGGCCCATCGATAGGGCGCCAGCGCGAGCACGCCTAGAGCGGCACCTTCGGCGCGTCCCGAGCAAATTCCTTCAACCGGAACGCCGAGAGCCAAAATAGTTTCCATCAAAGTCAAGGCGGCAGAGAGGGTGCCCTCGCCGCTGTTGAGGTGGAGCTGGATCTTGTCGTCGCCGGAGCCATCGAGGGTCATCAGCTGAGTGGCGGCGACAGTCGCCGCCTGATCGTCGAGTGGCCCACGAATCCAGATCACCCGCTGCTCGAACATCCGCGTATCCAGATATTCGCCCAACGGTGACTGCCTGAAGTCTCCGGGGGAGGGGGGAGAGTCGGCGGCCGGCCGGCCTCCTTTGACCGCGTCAGTCTTCCAGGGCATCTTGCCGGGCCTCGAGCCGCCAGTCGAGTCTCTGTTCCAGGGCCGCCGCATATCTCTCCAAAGTGGAGAGCCGAACGTCAGCTAGGCCCGATTCCAGGCGAGCGACCGCGGACTGGGAGGTGCCCATACGGGCGGCGACCTCAGTCTGCGAGAGTCGCAGATTCATGCGACGGGTGGTCAGCTCGGAGGCCAGGCTCCGGCGTCGGGCCGCCATCTGAGCGAAGCCCGGAAAAACCGGGTCGTGGGTGCGTCCGGCCATCTAACCTCCCGTAGCTGCGACTGGCTCCGATCCGCCATCTTTCATCTGATATCTTATATGAGAGATACCGTCAGTGAGATGCCAAGGCGAGGAAGTACGGGCAAATGTACCGAAATCAGAGCGGCGCCGTACCCCATTTGGGATCGGTCATCCCCACAGTTCTGGACCAGTCGATGCGCGGCGAGCGGGCCTACGACATCTACTCGCTGCTGCTCAAGGAGCGGATCGTGTTCTTGGGCCAGGAGGTGGACGACCAGATTGCCAATCTCCTGGTCGCCGAGATCCTGTACCTGGAGGGTCAGGATCCGGAACGGGACATCCACCTCTACATCAACTCTCCCGGCGGACTGGCCTACTCAGGGATGGCCATCTACGACGTCATGCAGCACGTCACCTGTGAGGTCTCGACCTTCTGCATCGGGATGGCGATGTCGGCGGCCGCGATGATCCTCTGTGGTGGGGCCGCTGGCAAGCGGCTGGCGCTGCCCAGCTCCAAAATCATGATCCACCAGGGATCGGCAGGCACCAGGGGTGCTCCCCGCGACATGGAGATCCAGCTCCGCGAGGTGCTGGCCAACACCCAGCGGATGGCGGAGATCCTGGCCCACCACTCCGGACGGCCTCTGGAACAGGTGGAGCGGGACATCGATCGGGACTATTACCTGACCGCCAACGAAGCGCTGGAATACGGACTGATCGACGAGGTTCTGGTGCCGCGGCGAGGACTCGCCGCCGCGCGGGCACCGCTTGGGGGCCAGTCCGCGCCGGTCGGGGCCCGGGGGTAGCTGACCGAGGTGAGCCCGGCCCCCGTCTGAGCTCGCCTCGACCCGCGGCTCTTGGGTCGAAGTTAGGCGCCTGGTCGCGAAGCGAACCAGCTGGCCGACGCGGGCACCCACCGGAAGAGGCTCGGTCCGCTTCAGCGGATGGCGGGAGGCGCCGTCGGAGGGGGCGCGAGTCGGCGGAAATCGGGATCCGGCGAGATCTTGAAGGTGTGACGCAGCGCGGACAGGGCGGCGAGCTCGCCGCAGCGGCCGTGAACTCCCGGCCCCGGGGTGGTTGAAGAAGAGCAGAGATAGGTATCGGCCAGCGGCGTCCGGTAGGGGTCCCAGCGGGCTGCCGGTCGGAAAAACGTCTGCCGCAGATTCTGGCTTCCGGAGGCGATGTCGCCGCCGATGCAGTTGGGGTTATGGGCCTCCTGTTCCTGGGCCGTGCGATGGACCTTGGCCAGCACCAGGTCACGGAACCCGGGCGCGAACCGCTCGATCTGGCCCTCGATCTGCGGGGTCATATCGACGTCAGATCCGGGGGGGACATGGCAGTAGGCCCAGAGGGTCTGCCCCCCTTTGGGAGCCCGAGTCGGATCGGCGGTACCCGCCTGCACCACCAGTACGTAGGGGAAGACGGGATGGACACCAGCGGCGACCTCGGCCTCGGCGTGGGCGACCTCTTCGTAGGTGCCACCGAGGTGGACCGTGCCCGCCAGCCGACAGCCGGGATTGGTCCAGGGAACCGGTCCGGAGAGGGCGAAGTCAACCTTGCAAATCCCCGAGCCGTAGCGGAATCCCTCCAGCGACCGCCGATAGTGTCCCGACACCCTCTCTCCGGCCAGCTCCAGAAATCTCCGGGGAGTGACGTCCAAAAGCACGGCCCGGGCGGGAGGCAACTCCTCGAGCGAGCGGACCCACCAGCCGGTCTGCAGCCGACCTCCTCCCGACTCGATCGCCGCCACCATGGCATCGGTGAGTCGACTGCTCCCCCCCTCGACGAACGGCCAGCCGACGGCGTGGCCGAGGAGGGTCAGGAGCAGTCCCACCCCGGCGGTCGGGGAGGAGGTGAGCGGTCTCATGGCGTGGGCTGCCACCCCGGCGAAGAGACCTCTCGCCTCCGGGGATCGGAACCGCTGTGCCACCACGCTGGCCGAGCGCATGCCGAGCAAGCCGTAGCTGGCCAGCGCCAGAGGATGGCCGGGAGGACGCCGTTCGGCGGAAAAGACCCAGTCGGCAATCGGTCGGGAATGCCTGACCAGAGGTCGCATCAGCCGGCGGTAGGCACGTCGATCCCGCCCCAAGCCGGCCGCAGTCTCAGCCACCGAGCGGGTGACGAGGGCAGCCCGACCTCCGTCCAAGGGATGGGCGAAGACCACCTCTGGGTGAACCAGGCGCACCCCTCGGGAGGGAAGGTCGAACCGCTGGAAGAACGAGGAAGCCGCCGCCAGCGGGTGGGCTGTCGAGCACAGATCATGGCGGTACCCGGGCAGGGTCAGCTCCTCGGTCCGGCAACCCCCCCCGGCCGTCGCGGCACCTTCGATGACCAGGACCTGAAGCCCGGCCGCCGCCAGGGTGACTGCCGCGGCCAACCCGTTGGGCCCGCTGCCCACGACGATGGCGTCCACGGCATCACTCATGCGGTGAGATGTTCCGCCCTCAGCTCCGCCGGCGTCCACCTCGGAAGGGTCTGGTCGCGGTCTGGAGCAGGCTCCGAATCATCGCGTTGTGCCAAGTGTTCCCGGCCTTGCTCCACTGCCGCCGGCGGTCGACGCAGACGCTCTTGGTCTCGATCAGGGGGCTGCTCACGCCGAACCGCTGGGCCAAGGCGGTCAGCGTCTGAGACCAGAAAAGGTCCTCCTTGCGGTGCCCTCCGAAGGTCAGGCCGATTTCGTACAGGGGGTCATTTGCCCGCATCAACACCTGGGCCTGGGCGATTGTCCCGGCCGCTCCGCTCTCCGCCGAAAATGAGATCCACCCGGCGAACATGTGCCCTTCCGGGGTCATCAGGGTGAAGGATTCCTCGTCGGCGTAGAGGACGAACACCCCGGTGGACAGCTTCACCCCCCCCATGGAGAGGTCGAGCAGCGCCACGTCGCCTGGACTGATCCCGGCCAGCGCCCCAGCGAATCGGTTGCCCTTGGGCCAGAACTCGGGGAAGTGAGCCTTCCAGGTGGCGATCACCTCTTTGGGAGTCGCGGCCTCGCCCAGGTTGGTGGTGTAGGTTTTCTGCCACATCCTGCCGAAGCCCTGGATCGGGCTGGTCAGCCTGCGGCCCGAGACGTTGGTGCCGCGCACCCCCTCCCGCTGCTCCACCTGGAGGCGATCCACCTTGGTCGCCCAGCTGGACGCGTTCCGCGGCAGAGCCGGGCCCGCATCCGGCTTCGCCTCCACCGCGCCGACTCCGTTGGTCTCCTGGGAACGGTCTGCATCTGCCATGTCTGACTCCTCAGCCTGCCGCGCCCGCGAGCGCAGCTTGCTCGTCCGGATAGATCGCGATCGCCTCGTCCAAGCGGGTGAGCTCAAAGATCTGGCGGTAGTGGTCGCTGAGCCCGAAGGCTGCCAGCCGCTGGTGTTGCCGATTGGCCCGCACCAAGAGGGTGACCAGCATTCCGATGCCGCCGCTGTTCATGTAGTCGAGCGCGGTGAAGTTCAACACGACCCGCTTGGCGTCGGCACCACCCGCGCTCTCGTACGCCGTCATCAAGACCGACTCGCAGGCGGAGGTCACCTCCCCTTTGATGTCGACGATTGCGGTTCCATTCGGCCCCCGGCGAACGTCCATCGTCACCACGGGTGCGTTCACAAGCTCACCTCCCTCGGCTGCGCCGGCGCGCTCAACGCGCCGCTTCCGCTATCTGGCTGATCGCCCCGGCGAGATCACCGTGCAGTTCGATGAACTCGGAGAGGCGGGTGATCTCGAAGATCTCTCGGTAGTGATCGGAGAGCCCGCTGGCCAGCACCTGGCGGTGTTCCAGCCGGGCCAGGGCCAGCACGCTGACGATCAGGGCGATGCCGCTGGAGTTGATGTATTCGACGTGGGTGAAGTCCAACAGCACGCGCTTCGGATTGTTCTCCGCCACGGCCCCCCCGTAGGCCTCGGTCAGTACCTTGCTGGCGGTCCCATCGATGTCGCCGGACAGCTCCAGCACCACCCCTCCCTCGATGGCCCGAAACTGGACCCCGAATGTGGTGTTCATCCCTGGCTCCTCGAACTCTCCGAAGACCCGACCACTCGCATGGTGAGACGCACGGTGTGCCGCTCTCCTTCGCTCACCTCATCTGCCGCGTCCACCATATTCCGGATCAGAAAGAGCCCCCAGCCGCGCGGCGTCTGCAGCCCGGCCAGTTTCCGGTCGAGATCCGGCTCCTCGGGAGCCTGATCGCTGCTGGTCGCCCCGCCCCAGTCGCTGATGGACACCACCACCGCGCCTTCCTCCTCCATGACCCGCAGCTCCACCGGGAGGTCAGATCGCTGGTGGTTTCCGTGCTCGATGGCGTTCATGGTGGCCTCGGCGACGGCCGTCTTCAGCCGCTCCAATTGGGTCGCTGAGAGTCCGGAGGCGGAGACCGCCTCGGCCAGCAGCACCAGTGCCTGGCGCTCGTTGCCGGGCTCGCTGGGAACCGAGAAGGCCGCCAGCTCCCTGGTCGCCTGCTCCCTCATGATCCGCCTCCCACTTGATCTTGCAGGGGCAGCCTCTGCAGCGATACCAGGGTGATGTCATCCTCCTGCTCGTGTGCCGGCCCGGTGAAGCTGGCCAGCTCCCGGAGACAGAGTTCGATCAACTCCTCGCCAGATGGCCCCCGCCCGGCCAGCTCGGAGACCCGGGGGAAGCCGAACATCTCCCGGTTGGGGTTGTGGGCTTCGGCCAGCCCGTCGCTGTGCAAGAGGATGCAGTCGCCGGGACTCAGCTGGCGCGCCTTCATCTCGTACTCCATCCCCGGCATCAGCCCCAGGGGCATTCCGGTGGCCCGGAGCTCCACCACCCCTTCGGCGGTGCGCAGGTAGGGCAGATCATGGCCGGCGTTCGCGTATTCGATCTGCCCGGTGGCGGGGTCCAGCACCAGCGCCAAACAGGTCACGAACATGTGGGCCGGGATATCCGCGCAGAGCAGGTCGTTGATCCGCGCCAGCACCTGGCCGGGGGAGATCAGTCGAGGCGCGGAGGAGCGCAGCAGAGCGTGGGTGCTGGCCATCACCAAGGCGGCCGGCACCCCTTTGTCCGTCACGTCGCCCACCACCAGCATGATCCGTTGATCAGGCAGTGCGATGAAGTCGTAGAAGTCGCCCCCAATCGTCCGGGCTGGCTGGTAAAAAGCCGCCACGTGCCAGCCGGGCAGGTTGGGGACCTCCTTGGGCAGGAACTGCTGCTGGATCAGCTGGGCGACCTTGAGCTCTTGTTCGATCCGCTCCCGGTCGCGGGCCTCGGCGGCCTGCTGATTGACCAGCTGCCCGACCCGCATGGCTGGTGCCGCATAGCCCGCCAACGTGGCCAGGAGATGACGGTCATCGGTCGAATATCCGCCCTCGGAGAGGCGTGGTCCCAGGCTGAGCAGCCCGATCAGCTCGCCCGAGGAGACCAGCGGCACCACCATCACCACCCCCTCCTGCCGCATCGCGGTCAGAGCTGGCGAGTCGAAGTTCAAGGTGGTGATGTCGACGGCACCGCTGGAGTTCTGCAGGTAGCCGACGATCGGGTCGTCGGGCGCCAGCTCGTACTGCGCCGGAGCCACCGCGGCCGCCGGTGAGCTTGACGCCGCGGCGATCTCCGAGGATGGCTTGCGCCGACGCCAGGAGCCCCGGCCGAAGACGAGTCCGTTGGCCTTGCGCGGGAGCAGATCGGACCGTCCCTCCGCCTCCTCCCGGGGGCCGTCCTCGGGCTCTGCCACGGGGTCGGCCAGGCGGCTCACTTCGGAGTCCGACGGCCGGGGCCGGTCGCCGCGAGCTGGCTGGTCTCGCTTCTCTGCCATCCCGGTTGGGTGTTCTCCACGGTGCCAGTCTGCGAGCCCACTGTCCGGAAATCGTTACGGCGGGCGCCGGGAGCGGCCCGACTTTCACACCATGCCCTACTCTAGGGGTCTGGGAATCCGGGAGGAAGCTTGACTCATCTTCGCCTGGCCCTGCTCGGGACGCCCGCGGTGGAGAGGGACGGAAGGCCGGTGTCATTCGACACCCGCAAGGCACTGGCCCTGCTGGCGATCCTCGCCGTCAGTCGCCAGGAGCAAAGCCGCACCCGGCTGGCGGCGACCCTTTGGCCCGACTCCGACGACTTCAAAGCCCGCGCCGCCCTGCGCCGCACCATTTCGGTGGCGCTGGGCGTCATGGGGGACTCTCTCCTGGTCACCCGGCACGCGGTCCGACTCGTTCCCCACGCCCTGGAGGTCGACCTGCACGATTTCGAGCGGCTCCTGGAGGCAGGCGATCCCGCGTCGTTGGAGCGCGCGGTCCAGCTGTACCGGGACGACTTCATGGCCGGCTTCGGTCTTCGGGACAGCCCGGAATTTGACGACTGGATAACCCAGACCAGCGAGCGGCGGCGCCAGCGGCTGGGCATGGCCCTTGAACAGTTGGTGGGGTTCCAGAGCTCCGCCGGCAGCCTCTCCGGCGCCCTTGACTATGCGCTTCGCTGGCTGGCGCTGGACCCTCTCCACGAACCCGCCCATCAGGAGCTGATTCGGCTTTACGCCGGAACCGGTCAACGCTCCGCCGCGCTCCGGCAGTACCGCGCCTGTGTCGGCGTGCTGGATCGGGAGCTGGGCGTCCCGCCGCTGCCCGCCACCACCCAGCTTTATGAGGCGGTGCTGGCCGGTTCGATCCCACCGGGTGCGGCGATCCGGAGGGAGCGCACCCACGCTGGTGCTGCCACCACCCCCCCTAGATCCGAGCCCGCTCCGGCCGCCGAGATTCGGGCCGGTGAACAGTTCGTGGACCGTGCCCGTGAGCTGGCCCAGCTGCGCGAAGCCTGGGCTGCCGCGGCCACCCAGGGTCAGGTCGTGGCGCTGGTGGGCGAGCCCGGTTCAGGCAAGAGTTCCCTGATCTCGGAATTCCGCCGCTCGATCGAGGGCGAGGCGGCGACCGTGGTGGTTTCTCGGGGCCACGAAGGCGAATCGGGGCTGCCCTACGTCGCGATCGCCGACCTCCTGCGCGCGGCCGCGGCGATCCATCCCGAGCTGGCGGCCCAGCTGCCCCCGTCGGTTGCCTGGGAGGTCAGTCGGCTGGCCCCCGACCTAGCTCCCGCGATGATGCCAGCCCCGCCGCCGGTGGCCGGGCCGGCAGGGCTGGCCCGGCTCTATTCCGCGATCGCCGCCACGTTGCGCGCAACCTTCGCCGTGGAACCTGGCGTGGTGGTGCTGGATGACGTGCAGCAGATGGACCAGGGCTCGCTCGATGTGCTGGGCTACTTGGTGCGGCGGCTGCCGGAACTCCCCCTGCTGCTGGTCGTCTGCTGGTCGGGGGAGAACCACGAGCGGCTCCGCGGACTGACCAGCGCCCTCGCCAGCGCTGCCGATGCCGGGGGGGGCCGAACGCTGGCTCTGAAACCGTTCGGCGAGGCGGAGGTCCGCGCGCTGCTAGCTGGGATCGGAGCCCCGGCCACGGACTTCGTGAGGCTGCTGGAGGAGACCAGAGGGCTGCCGCTGCTGGTCCGAGCCTATGGGGATGCCTTGGTCCGAGGCGAAGCCGACGCCGGGCCGCCGCCGTCCGTTCGAGAGGTGCTGACGAGGCGGCTCTCCCAGGTCAGCCAGCCGACCACCCAACTGATCTCCGCGGCCGCGGTGCTGGGACGGGAATTCGACATGGAACTGCTCCGCCTGGTCAGCGGGCGAGCGGAGACCGAGGTGGTGGACGGCCTGGAGATCGCTCTGGCCCACTCCCTGCTGGTGGAAGCGCCTCCCGGGGAGGCGTCCCGGCCCCCTACCTACGACTTCCCCTACGAGGCGTTACGGCGGGTCGCCTACCAGGCGACCAGCCTGGCCCGCCGTCGGCTGATCCACGGACGGGCCGCCGATGTGCTGCTCCGCCGCTACGAGCGCGACCCCGCCAGCGTGGGGGCGGCGACGGTGGCCCACCACCTCCAGGAGAGTGGCCGGGAACAGGAGGCAAGGCAGTGGTGGTGGGCCGCCGGCGAGCGCTCCCGGAGCCTGTATGCCCACACTGAGGCGCTGGTCCACATCTCCCAGGCCCGGGCGCTTGGATATCCCGAGTTGCCCGCGCTGCTGGCCACGGGAGACGTGCTCATCGCCCTGGGACGATATGGCGAGGCGCTGCAGGCGTTCGAAGCGGCCGCCGCCCGGCTCGATGCCGACGATCTGGCCATGGCCGAGATTGAGCATCGGCTCGCCGACGTTCATCACCGCCTCGGCGAGTGGCCACTGGCGGCCAGCCATCTGCAAACAGCCCGTGATCTGCTGCCGCCCGGGGAGACTTCCCGCCGGGCCAGGCTGGAAGGGGAAATGGCCCTGGTGGCCTATCGCCAGGGTGAATTCACCAGGGCCGCCTCCCTGGGCACGGCCGCCCTTGCGCGGGCCTGCCAGACGGAGGACCGCCTGGCGCTAGCTCAAGCGACCAACGTGCTCGGGATGTTGGCCGCCCGACAAGGCGACGCCGAGGCCGCCGAACCTCTGTTGCGGGAGAGTTTGGAGCACGCTCAGGGCCTTCTCGAGCCGGGTCCGGCGGTGGCCGCCCTGAACAACCTGGCGCGGCTCCTCGCCGACATGGGGCACCTTGAGGAGGCAATGGCCGAAGCCGAGCAAGCGCTCGCTTTGGGTCAGGAGCATGGTGACCGGCATCGGGTGGCAGCCCTGCACACCAATCTGGCGGACCTGCTCCAGGCCAGCGGGCAACACGAGGCGGCGGTGGAGCACCTGAAGGAGTCAGCCCGCCTCTTCGCCGAGGTCGACCAGGGCGGTCCGATCCGACCCGCGATCTGGGCTCTGGTCGAGTGGTGAGCCCCCGTCCACGATGCCCAGGTCGGGCTCTTCGGGGCTAGGTCAGCTAGGGTCCTTCGGTTCCAGCTTGATGCTGGTCGAGTTGATGCACCAGCGTTGGCCCGTCGGTCCCGGTCCATCATCGAAGACGTGGCCCAGGTGGCCCCCGCAGCGACTGCACATCACCTCGGTGCGGCGGCGTCCCAGGCTGCAGTCCTCGTCAGTTGCGACGTGGCTGGACTCCAGCGGCGCCGTGAAGCTGGGCCATCCGGAGCCGGAATCGAACTGGGTGTCGGAGATGAAGAGTTCGAATCCGCAGCCAGCACACCGGTAGAGACCCTCGGGTCCCGGGTGGGTGTACTCACCTTGGAAGGGTGGATCGGTGCCCTTCTCCCGCAACACGTGATACTGCTCAGCGGTCAGCCGGGAGCGCCACTCGGCGTCGCTGAGGGTCTTGGTCTCTTCGGCGGTATCGCTCATCTAAGGTTCTCCAGCAAGCTCTCCCGGGCGATCATAGCTCGGGTTGGCAGAAGCCGCCTTCGGTTTTCATCGGGCACCGTCTCACGCCTCGCTGGGAGCCCTTCGATCAGCTCCCTCGACCCGGTAGCGCAGGAAGAGGTGCGATGCGTGGCGGCGGGCGCTCAGCAGTTCGAGCCCCGGCGAGCGCTCACCGCCCAAGAGATCGACACCATCCACCAGGCCCGGTCGCCGCTCCCCGTTGGCCCTGCCGGCCAGGAGCGGCGAGACGGTCAGGAACAGCTCATCGACCTGCCCGGCTCCCAGCAATTGGCCCAACAGCTTTGGCCCACCCTCGGTGAGGATCACCCGGTGGCCGGCCTGGCGCACGGCCCCGACCATCTCCCGAGGGTCCAGCTGGGGACTGGGACCGACCTCCACCACCCGATGTGGGCCGGCCTGGGAGAGCCGGGCCCGCCCGGCTGTCGAGGTCAGGAGGAGGGCCGGCCAGGCCAGGGCGGGGTGCTGCAGATCGAGCTCGCCCGAGCCGCTGGCGATCGCCAGCAGCGGGCGCTCGGGCAGCCCCAGCCGGCGGCGGAGCTCCCGAAAGCCATCGGCCTGGGGAGGGTAGACCTGCTCAGCCGTCCAGACGTGTCCCGGGCTGCCGCTGAGGGTCCCCGACCCGATCAGGATCGCCTCGGCGCAGGCGCGCAGCAATCCCATCACAAAGCGGTCAGCCTGGCTGTGTCCGCTCAACTTCGATCCGGAGGACGGACCCACCTCCGCGATCCCGTCCAGGGAGCTGACGAAATTGGAGTAGAGCACCGGGGTGGGCAGGCCAAATGGACCGTCGTAGTTGGTTGCCACCTCCCGCGGAAGCGGGTATTCCGGCAGTCCATCTCGTTGGAACAGCAGCTCCAGAGGGGTGAACTGCGACGCAGTCGGCTCCCAGCTGTCCGGCATCACGCTCCTCCAATCCCGCCCAAGGGTCAATGCCCGGAGCTCAGGTTGGCGATAGGGCGGTCCAGCTGTCAATGCACAGACCAGCGCGGCGGGCGGACGCCCCGGGCGCTGCAGGGGCAGACCCTGGGAGAGCCGATTGATCGAGAAGTGACTCCTCGCCTATACTTGCCCGGTCGCGATGCGAAAGGGGCCAACCCGTTTTCTCCACGTCCCAGCCCTGGCCCTCGGGATCGCCGCATTGGGCGGAGGTCTCGTTACCGGGACTGTCCTGGCGTCAGCGCACGCCCCGGTGGCGGCTGCCCAGCATCTGAGGGCCCCTCTGCCATACGTGGTCGCGATCATGCCCGGCCACGGCGGCATCGACCCGGGCGCCATCTCTCCTTTCAATGGACTGAAGGAGAAGAACGTCACCCTCTCGATGGGGCTGGCTCTGCGCCAGGACCTGGAGGCGTACGGGGTCAAGGTGGTCATGACCAGAACCACCGACACCGACATCACGATCGCGCGGGCTGAACAGATTGCCAAGGCCAGCCACGCCCAGGTTCTGTTGAGCCTCTGGGTAAACGACTGGACGGATGGGACCCTGGAGGGGGCCACCGTCTTCTTGCCCCACTCCAAAGACTCGCCACTGGCCAACAGCTTGAGCACCAGCTTGGCGGCCGCCATTGCGCCGGCAGGAATGGGTGACCGCGGCACCCAGATGCTGCCTCAGCTCTGGGTCCACGCACCGATGCCGGCGGTGACGGTCGAGGTCGGCTTCATGAGCAATCAGCACGACTCCCAGCTGCTGGCGGAGCCCAGCTTCCGGGCGGCAGCGGCGAGCGGCCTGGCCAAGGGCATGCTCGCCTATGCGCCCCAAATCCCCAAGATCGATGCCAGGCTGATCGCCTATCGCCGGGCCGAGGCCAAGCTGGTGGCGGCGCAGAAGGTCGCCGCCGCGCACCGGGCGGCGCTGCGCCAGATGTCCGGCTGGGCACCGATTCTTCTCCTCTTGGATGGAGTTCTGGTGCTGTTGCTCTATCGGGGTCTGGTCTGGCGCGGGATCCGCAGCCAGGCTCCGGTCGCCGCGGCGAGCCTGGCGCTGGCGGCCTCGGCAATGGCGCGGCTCGCCGGGGCCGGGCTTGACGCCATCTGGCGAAGGATCACCGGGTCGAGCACCCGGCCGCGCCGGGAGAGGAGCCCCGCGCGCCCCCGACGAGCTCGGCCTCCGGCTCGGCCTCGGCGGCCGCCGCGCGAGTGGCAGGGTCGGGCGGCCGGGCTCCATCCCCGCCGGGTGACGGAGATGGTCCAGCCGGGAGATCGGCGCCGGAGCTCCATCTACGACGATTTCTCGTTCTGACGGCGAGATGCCGGCGCGGGCGCGAAAATCTGAGCGGTGAGATTTCAATCCGGGCGGCTGGAGGAGATGCGGATTGGCTGAGGCGGTGATTGTGGACGGAGTCCGGACGCCGATAGGGCGGTATGGCGGGGCCCTGGCCACCGAACGGCCGGACGACCTGGCGGCTCTGGTGCTGCGGGCACTGGTCGACCGGGTTGGTCTCGATCCCCAGGCGCTGGAGGACGTCTACCTGGGGTGCGCCAACCAGGCTGGCGAGGACAGTCGGGACGTGGCCCGAATGGCCTCGCTGCTGGCCGGATTCCCCGTCGAGGTGGGGGGGTGCACCGTCAACCGGCTCTGCGGCAGCGGGCTGGAGGCGGTGCTGGATGCCGCCCGGGCGCTCTCGCACGGCGACGGCTCGGCGATCATCGCGGGGGGAGTGGAATCGATGAGCCGGGCCCCCTGGGTGACCGCCAAACCGGACCGAGGATACGCCCGAGGGGAACGGGTACTCCATGACTCGGCGCTGGGCTGGCGGTTCGTCAATCCCCGGATGGAAGCGCTCTATGGCATCGATTCGATGGGCCAGACCGCGGAGAACGTGGCCCGAAAGTTCGGTATCGACCGGGAGGATCAGGATCGATTCGCCGAGCTGAGCCACCGGCGGGCTCTGGCCGCCCAGGAGCGGGGCGCCTTCGCCGATGAGCTGATCCCGGTAGAGACGGCCAGGGGGACGGTCACCGCCGACGAATGCCCAAGGGCAGACTCCACGCTCGAGCGACTCGCCCAACTGAAGCCTGCGTTCGCCGCCGATGGCACGGTCACGGCCGGCAATTCCAGTCCCCTCAACGATGGGGCGGCGGCGCTCTTGCTCACCTCGCCTCAGTTCGCCTCGAGCCAGGGGCTGCAACCGATGGCTTCAATCCGGAGCATGGCGGTCGCCGGAGTGCCGCCCCGATTGATGGGGATTGGCCCCATCCCGGCCGTGAAGAAGGCGCTGGAGCGGGCTCAGCTGACCCTGCGGGATATTGATCTGATTGAGCTGAATGAGGCGTTCGCCGCCCAGGCCCTGGCCGTCCTGCGGGAGTTGGAGCTTGACCCCCAAGACGAGCGGGTCAACCCCAATGGCGGAGCCATCGCGCTGGGCCATCCACTCGGCTGCTCGGGCAGTAGGATCCTGGTCACGCTCATCCACGAGCTGCACCGGAGAAAACTTCGGTTCGGCCTGGCCACCATGTGCATCGGGGTTGGGCAGGGAATTGCGGTGGTCGTCGAGAACCTCCGCTGATTAGGATCTCGCCGTGTCGCGTCCTGTAGAAGATTCGCCCGCACGGTTCTAAGGAGAGGACGGGAATGTCCAAGGTCGACCGGATCGCGCACGAATACTTGGTGAAGAACTCCGAGCTGGATCCCAACGCCGCGACCAGTCGCGGCACCCTCGGTCACGACTCCGAGCTGACCGACTACTCGCCGCAGGGAGAGGAGGCCAGAGCGGAGCTAGCGCGGACCACCCTGCGCCAGGTGGAAGCGTTGGCGCCGGAGTCGGAGCGAGACGGCCTGGCCGCCGCGGTGATGCGCGACCGGCTGCAGGTCCAGGTCGATGTGTACGAGTCCGGCGATTGGATGAGGGGGCTGGGAGTTTTTGGTCCGATGACCGTGACCAGCCGGATCTTCGACCTGATGGCCCAGGACGACGACCAAGACTGGGAGATCATCGCCGCGCGGATGGACAAGGTACCCGGGGCCCTCAAAAGCTTCGAGGCAACCCTCGAGCTCGGGGCCAGCCTGAATCTGGTCTCCGCCCGTCACCAGGCGGAGATCGACGCCGCGCGGGCGCGTACCTGGGCCGGGACGACCTCGACCCCCGGCTTCTTCCGGCGGCTGGTGGCCGGATACCCGGGTTCGAGCCCGAGTCTCGGCTCCCGACTCCGATCGGCAGCGGAGGGCGCCGACCTGGCCTACCTCGGCTTCGCCGAATATCTGGAACACAGCTACCTGGCCAAGGCCAGAGACCAAGAGGGATGCGGTCCCGAGCTGTACCAACTGAGCTGCCGGGTCTACAACGGCATCGAAATCGACACCGCCCAGACCTATCAATGGGGCTGGGAGGAGCTGGGCCGGATTCAGGAGGAGATGGCCCGCACCGCGGAGCGAATCCTGCCCGGAGGAAGCCTTGCCCAGGTGATCGAACTGCTGGAGGCCGACCCTGCGCGGGCCATCGAGGGCGAGGAGAACTTCCGCAGCTGGAATCAGGACTTCCTCGACCAGACCATGGCGGCGCTCAACGGTGTCCACTTCGAGATCCCCGAGCCGGTCCAGCGGGTGGAGGCCATGCTGGCGCCGCCGGGCGGGATGCCGGCGATGTACTACACCCCTCCCGCCGAGGACTTCAGCCGGCCCGGGCGCACCTGGTATCCGACCTTGGGCCGCACCCACTTTCCCCTATGGACCGAGATCGCGACCGCATACCACGAGGGGGTTCCCGGACATCACCTGCAACTGGGCCAGGTCTGCTGGCTGGGCGACCGACTGAATCCCTTCCAGGGGCTGCTGGGGTTGATCTCCGGCCACGCTGAGGGCTGGGCGTTGTACGCCGAGCGGCTGATGGGTGAGCTCGGCTATCTGGAAAACCCCGACTACTACCTGGGCATGCTCGCCAATCAGTCCTTTCGAGCGGCTCGCGTGGTGGTGGACATCGGCCTCCACCTGGAGCTGGCGCTGCCCATGGAGCAACGGTTCCATCCCGGTGAGAGGTGGTCTCGTGAACTGGCAGTGGAGTTCATGACGCTCTGCTCCGGCCGCTCGCGAGAGTTCTGCACCGGCGAAGTCGACCGGTACCTCGGCGTTCCCGCCCAGGCCATCTCCTACAAGCTGGGGGAGCGGGTCTGGCTGGAGGTCCGCGAGGAGGCCAGGCGGTCCTGGGGACCGGGGTTCAGCCTCAAGGATTTCCACCGTCAGGCGCTCAACCTGGGCAGTCTCGGACTGCAGCAATTGCGTGAACAGATGAGTGAGCGCAGGCCGGACGCCGTGGCGGCCGACTGAGCGGTGGCCTGCTCGGCGCCCGACCATGGCAGTGGTCGATAAACGGACACGGAGGTGGCCATGGAGTTGCCGCGGATCGAGAATCTAATGCTGGCCAATCACGTCGAGGCGGTCAATGGGATGCTCTACATCTCCGGCGGCGGATGGACCGACCACTGGCGCCAGGCGACCGCCCCCAACGGCCAACCGGTGCTGAGCCAGATCGGAGTTGCGCTCACCGTGATCGTCCCCTGGACCGCGAGCGGCAATCCCTACCGGCTCCAGCTGAGCATCGACGACGCGGTGGGCGTTCAGATCGCCGGCGTCGGGACCCAGCTCAACTCCGCCCGTCCGCCCGGGCTGCCGACCGGTGCCGACCTGCGCACCGTCATGGCCCTGACCTTGAACGTCGTGTTCCCCAAGGCGGGGGAATACCGGGTGACCGCCGCCCTGGAGAATCAGCCGCCCCGGGTGGTGGACTTCCGGGTCCATGACGTCGCGGTTCCTCCCCCAACCCAGCCCACGGTCAACTGAGGGAGCCCAGCCGCAACCGACTCAGGTGCAGGTCCGAGACGGCGGCGCGCCGCCCGCCCCGGACCCAGGCGGGCGCCCAGCTGTCTGGGTGAGGAGAATCCCGGCAGGAGCCACTGTGGTTCCTGCCGGGAGGAGACTCAGACCTCCTGGCTGGCGTAGCCCAGCTCGGCCGCCAGGGCGGGTGCAGCGGGTGTTGTCACCTCACCGACCACTTCCACCTGACCTTCCCCGACCGCCCCGGCATGGGGCCGGCCAAAGATGGCGAAGATGGTCCCGGCAACCACGAAGCTGACCAGGTAGGAGACATCCCCGAGCTGCGGGTGGGCGGCGGGGATGGGGCCGACATACCAACTCTGATTCATGAAGGGCACCGACACCGCCAGTCCGATCAACCAGGCGATGGTCCCGACCCGCACCGTGGAGCCCTGGTCGTAGAGAGCGCGGAGATCGTAGGAGCCATGGTGCTTGAAGAACCAGTCCACCAGCACCACCGCGACCCAGGGACCGATCCAGTACGAGAGCAGCAGCAGGAAGTTGCTGTATTGGCTGGCCGCCTGGGTGGCGTTGCTGCCCCCCGTCGCCAGCAGACCGCCCAGGACCCCAACCACGACCGCTGCCTGCCAACGCTGGAACCGGAAGCGCACCGCGCCCGCCACCACCAGAGCGACGAGAATGGCGGCCCCAGCCACGATCGGGGTGGCGATCAGGGATGCCTTTTCGGAAGTGAGGGTCGAGTTGGCGACTATCAGCACGCCAGCCGTCGCCCCGCCAAATATCGCCGCCGCGATCCCTGCCCGGACCAGCGGCGACTTCTCCACCTTGACCACCAGCGCCGACATCGATCCACTGTAGATGTTGAGGGCGTTGGCGCAGGCGGTGCCCACGGCGATCGCCAGGAGCGCGACCTGGGCCAGGGGACCGGGCATCAGGAAGGCGATGGCATTGGCCGGGTTGGCGGCGGTCGCGGCCGGCATGGCGATGGAGACCGTCAGCGCCCCCATCCATTCCAGCACCAGGCAGGGGATGAACATGCCCAACGCCGTCCACCAGATGATGCTCGAGGGCTTGGCTGTCTTGGGAAGGTACCGCGAATAGTCGGAGGCGAACGGCATCCAGCCCATCGCGTAGGACAGGGCCAACCCGACCGTGATGATGAAGCCACCGGTCGGGCCGCCGAACGGCACCGGCGCCTTGGGGTTGAATGGGAGGCCGTAGTGGCCGGCCTTGAACGTGAAGACGGCGAGGATCACGAAGACGATCACCAGGGCTACGCTCATCCATCTCTCGAAGGCGTGGATCATGTTGTGGCCATAGACCGCCAGGGCCACCTGACCGACCACCATGATGGCCAGCGCGAGGAAGTAGTTGAGGTGGGCGAGCTCAGCCAGCGCGAAGGTGCCGTAAACCGTGTTCACCGCGAACCACCCGATCCCGGCGAGGTAGTTCAGGCCGGCCGGTCCGAAGTTCCCGAGCAGCCCGAAGGGTGCCCGGGACTGGATCATCTGCGGTACGCCCAGGCGAGGGCCGAAGGTGCTCAGCAAGCCCAACAGGAGAGCGCCCAGGACGTTGCCGATCGCCAGCGCCACGAAGGCGCCCACCATGCTGACGCCGAAGGTGCCCACCGCGAGGTTGCCGATGACCCAGGTCGCCAACACCAGGTTGGCCGCCATCCAGAGGGTGAACATCTGGAACGGCTTGCCATGGCGCTGAACCTGGGTGATGTGCTCCAGCCCTTGGGGCTCGATTTCAAGGACCTCGTCCTTGTAAAGGTGTCCGGCACTGGCAATGCTTCCGGTCATGTTTCCTCCTCGCGCATCCGATCCCAACGAATTCCCACCGCCAACCGGTCGCGAACCCGCTCCGGCTGGAGTGATTTTCCCCTACATGTAGTGGGTTGTCAAGGCAATGGGCACAATATCTTGACCTCTCCCAGGCACGAGTCGGGGCCCTCGAGAGGGGACCCCCTCCACTCACCCCGCCGGTCCTCCGAATCTCATACCCTTCGCACCAGCGGTCGGCCAGTCGAAGGAGGCAAGCATGGAAACCAAGATTCACGGGACCACCCTGCCGGTCCTGGAAGTCACCCTGCAGGCGGGTGAGAAGCTCGTCGCGGAGGGCGGTGAACTGTCCTGGATGACGCCCAACATCAACATGCACACCACCATGGGAGCGCTAGGCCAGTCGGGTGTGTTCGGAGCGATCAAACGTGCCGCCAGCGGGTCTTCCATATTTCTCACCGAGTACACCGCCCAGGGCACGGCGGGACAGGTTGCCTTTGCCACCAAGTTGCCCGGGACCATCCTGCCGATCACAGTGATCCCGGACGGCTTCCTGGTCCAGCGGCACGGGTTCCTCTGCGCCACCGATGGCGTGGAGCTCTCCCTGGGATTCCAACGCCGACTAGGCGCGGGACTTTTCGGCGGAGATGGCTTCCGGTTGCAGAAGGTGACCGGCACTGGCCAGTTCTTCGTCGAGCTTTCCGGTGAGGTGGTACGCAGGGACCTGGCCCAGGGAGAACAACTCCTGGTTCATCCCGGCCACATCGGGCTCTTCCCCGCCAGCATGCCCTTCGAGATCACTACCGTGCCCGGGATCGGCAACAAGATTTTTGGCGGTGATGGCCTCTTCTTGGTTCGGCTGAGCGGACCGGGAACGGTGCTTTTGCAGTCGCTCACCATCGTCAAGTTGGCCGCAGAGATCCAGGAGTACCTGCCCGGCAACCGCTGACCGGGAATGCCGGGCTCGGCCCTGAGGCGCTATCTCCATCCGCAGATTTACCGGGACATCTCCCCTGGGGCAGCACCGAAGCCTGGAAAACACCTCGGAACTTTTGGGCAGCGAACGCGCCCTTGAGAGAGCCCACCCGCTGGCGCCAAATGATCGGGATGCGCCCACTCCCGCTTGGAGGCGCGCTGGCGGAGCCGCAGCGGTCGTCGAGCGCTGCCGAGGCGGCCGGGCAGCACCCTCAAGGATCGGTCTGGTCGTCCCGTGAGGTGTGGAGGGGTCCGGTGGGCGCGACTGGCGGCGCTAACGCCAATTTCGGACCGCCCGTCCGAGGGTCGGGCTGACTTCGGTTGCGAGAAGAGGCGCCAGTGACGCCGCGGTGGCCCCGCTGGCGTTGACGCGATCGGTTGCGTGAAAGCATTCCCAGAAGCGAACCAGTCCGCCCTCACCGTCGACATCGAACATCTTCGCCGCAAGCCGGAGCCAGCGGTACTGGAACCAGACGTAGTTCAATGGGCTCATCGGGTCTTCAGACCCCGTGTAGTGAGCTTGCAGCTCGTCGAGGGTGCTGTACCCCTCGGCGCGCATTCGAGCGGCAAGCTTGCGACTTCCCGCCCCCACGGAGGAAAGAACCTCGAGCGTCGGGAGGCTAGCCGGCCGCTGGGTGGAGACGAACGCGTGCATGGCCAGGTTGACGAAGATCTCGCTGAGCCAAAAGGTTGGCAGGCGCAGATCTCCGAGCACCTCGAATGCGTGGCCGAGCTCATGGATGGTGATGAGATCGAAGAAAGGCTGCAGGTCCAAGCCACCACTGCCATCCGGGTATGCCTGGAGCAACTTGGCATACCCGCGGGAGGACGCCTCGCGCAGGTCCCGCGCAATCTGCATCCAGAAGTCACCACTTCCGGCCGGCATCACCACGATGCCGGGACGGATTTCGCCGGCGTTATCTCTGAAAAAAGGCAGCCCGTACGGCCCGCTTCCGGACCAGTCCGCCTGGTCGGCCACGATGACAGCGATGTCCGGCTCAACCGCGGCAAACAGGCGACCGAAGTACACGTAGGCGTCCAGGACGATATCGGCCGTGGCCTGCGCCCGCAGCAGCGCCCCGTCGCTGTAGCGCACCGCAAATGGATAACCACCCAGCTGCGGAAGCTCTGATCCCACCGCCACGCAAGGAGTCTAGCGGTACTTCCCAGATCGCTTGTTGACACGAGTCACCGGAGCGATGCCGCCCAGTACGGTGTGGGCAATGGGGTTTTGGGACGACGGGCGATCTCGGCGGTGGGCACGCGGACCGCACAGTTCCTGGCGCTGCGGCAGCGTGCGGCTGCGACTCCAGGCGGCGAGCGATGGCCGTTGGTCTTCAGGAGGAACTAATGCAGCAGCCAGACGCTTCAGCCTGCCGTCGATGATCGTGGCGAGTGCGCCTTCCGCAAGCTATTTGCGGATCCGTGCACTCGCCAACCTCTGACGGCGGTTGTCGGCAGGCCGGTGCGTGTCGCGGTGCGGACGTGTCCCCTCGCTGGAAGAAAAGCGCACGTTGATATGGCCAATTGCACGATACCCACTCGCGGGGTCGGCCCGGCCGTTGCCCTTGGCGTGCCGCCGCTGCGGCGCTCCCTAAGCTGAACTGGCCACTGTCGCTTAGCGGGACCTCGTGTCGGCCCGTCGACGGTTCACTGGACCACCGCCAAGCCGCCTCTGCGGCCGGCTCAAGGGGTGCGCACCGCGCGGCCGCCGAGGCGCTGTGGTGACGCGTTGGCGAGGTCCCGGCCGTCGCCGGCGACACGGAACAGCTGGGCCATCGGGCAACGAATACGCACCGGCCGGGTGAAAGCCCCCCACATGAACGTTCTTAGCACCGGTATCCTCGGCTGCCACCGCACCAGCAGTGTCCTTCGGGTTACCGGGGCCCGAGCATCGGGGCGGTCTATAGTCACCTGGGGCCGATAGTTCACCGGCATCCGACACCAGGAGGGAGCAGCCATCGCAGCACCGTTCTTCGGTTACCACCTGCCCAACTACAGCTTTCCCGGGACGCCCGACGATGAACTCTTCGATCATGTCGCGGAGATGGCCGGGGCGGCGGAAGCGGCGGGCTTCGACATGGTCACGGTGATGGATCACTTCTATCAAATTCGTGGGGTCGGGGCAGAAACCGAGCCGATGCTCGAGTCCTACACCACGTTGGCAGCACTTTCCCAGCGGACCAAGACCGTTCGCCTCAGCGCTTTGGTGACCGGAGTCACCTACCGCAATCCGGCGCTCCTGGCGAAGATGGTGACCACGCTCGATATCTTGTCCAAGGGGCGGGCGATCTTGGGATTGGGAGCCGCCTGGAACGAGGATGAGCACGCCGGATACGGTTTCGAATTCCCGCCCATCGGCCGGAGGATGGACCGGCTGGACGAAGCCGCCCACATCGCCAAGCTCATGTTCACCGAGGAGCGCCCGACCTTCACCGGCAAGTACTTCCAGATCGACCGAGCCCTCAATGTACCGCGCCCGATTCAGGCAGGGGGGCCGCGGCTCCTGATTGGCGGCGCTGGCGAACAGCGCACCTTGCGGATCGTGGCCAAGTACGCGGACATCTCCAACTGGTTCCCCGGCCTCGAGGACACCAAGCGCAAGCTCGGACTTCTCGAGGGTTACTGCGAGCAGCTGGGACGCGACCCGGGCACCATCCTGAAGACCGTGATGTCACCGTGCCTCTTGGCACTGGACGAGGAGCAGGCTCGGGAGATGAAGGCGCGGATCCCGGCCGAACGGCTGGCAATGACGGGAGATCCGGTCCGGCCCGAGCAGGCTGCCGAGTTGCTTCAGCCCTACCTGGATGCCGGAATCGGCGGATTCACCTTCGGGAACCCCAATCTCAGCACCCCGGAGCTGCTCGCCGCCGCCGGCGAGCTGAAGCGTCACCTGAGCTGACCTCCGGACGGCGGGCAGTCCCCAGATTTTGTTCGGCCGCCCGGCCCCCTACTTGGGCGTCGCAGCTCTCGGCAGATTGTGAGCCGTCTTTCAGGACCAGCCCAGCCAGTGGCGGTTCACTGAGTCTGCGGCCCGACCACCCGATCGACCACCGTTCGAGGGCCTGCCGCCAACGAGGAGCAGTCAGATGAAAAGAGTGGCCCAACGATTACTTGTGGTCGGCGCCACCGCCCTGGGGCTGACCGGGCTCGGGATCGGGGTCGTCTCCCTGACCACCGCAGCTTCGGCCAGCACCGCGGGCAGCCCGGCGGCGGCCCGCTTGGCCGCCGCCACGACGCCGGCCCCGACCCCTTCGACGAGTGGGCCGGGGACGGGACTGAGCGTCCAAAAATGTCCCGCGATGGCCAGCTCCGGCGCAGCCAGCGGCACGGCGTAGATCCGCACCAGCAGGGCGCCCGGTCCGCCGTCGAGGCGGGGCCGTGGGGCGCCCCGGTGCGAGGTCTAACCGGGGCTGGGCGGTGCCGGAGAGGGGGAAGACGGAGATCCCTCCTCCAGGGAGGCCTCCAGCTGCAGGGTGCGGCGGAAGGCGGCCCACACCGCATCGCCAATCACCGTTCGAAAGCGACCCCTTTCGAGCGCGGCGAGAGCTTCGGCCGAAGTTCCCCCGGGGGAGGTCACCATGTCCCGCAACTGGGCGGGATGCTCGCCACTTTCGATGGCGAACTCGATCGAACCCTTCAGGGTTTCCAGGACCAGACGACGGGCCAAATGCCGGGGGAAGCCGAGGTGGACGGCCGCTTCCACCAGCGATTCGGTGAAGAGAAAGGCGTAGGTCGGCCCGGTGCCGCTGACCGCCGTCGCCATCGCCACCTGGCGCTCATCCTCCACCTCCAGCTCGGTACCGAGTGCAGAGAGCAGAGTCCGCACCTGGGACTTGGCCGGGGATGAAACCTCGGGGGTGGCGAACCAGACACTGACCCCGGCGCCGATCTGGGCCGGGGTGTTCGGCATGGTCCGGACGATCGCTCGGTGCCCCAGTCGCGCGCTGAGGGCGGCGGAGCTGGCGCCGGCCACGATGCTGATGACCAGCGTCTCCGGGCGCACCGCACCGGCCAGCTGGCGCAACACTCGGGGAAGGACTTGGGGCTTGACCGCCAGGAGCAGGATGTCTGCCGCTCTGGCCACCTCGGCGTTGTCGGCCACGACGGTCACCCCGAACCGTTCTTCCAATTCCCGTGCCCGCTCTTTGCGCGGATGGCTGCAGACCACCTGGGAGCTGCTGAGCAGCCCTCGGTGCAGCAGGCCCGCGATCATGGCCTCGGCCATGACTCCGGTGCCCACCACCCCCAACGTACAGGAGGTGAGGTCCGCTGCCCCTTCGGGCTGCGCCTGATCGGCTTGGTACATGAGTAGGCGCTAGGGTGCCATATTCGCGGCGATCTCTGTTGGGGCCGGACCCGGGACCCGCCGAACTGACACAATCGGAAGGAGGCCCGCCGGGAGAGCACGGTCGGCGCCCATGCTGCCACATCACACCTTGCTGGGAGGTAACACCCGTATGCGCGAAGACATCAGAGCCGAGACCGTGGAAATCGCCGGCCACGGGGGTGACCAGATCGAGGCTTATCAGGCGCAGCCCCTCGATGACGACCAAGTCGGGGCGGTGGTGGTGATCCATCACATGCCGGGTTACGACGCCTGGAGTAAGGAGGTCACCCGGACCTTCGCCGCGCGCGGCTACCTGGCCATCTGTCCAAACCTCTACTCCCGGGATGCCGCCGGAGCCAGCCCTGACGACGCGGCTGCCGCCGTCAGGGCCAAAGGGGGCGTGCCCGATGAGCGGCTGGTCGGCGACGTGGGGGGCGCGGCCGCCTACCTCCGCTCCCTGTCCGCCAGCAACGGCAAGGTCGGAGTCATCGGCTATTGCTCCGGGGGTCGTCAGTCCTTTCTCTCGGCGTGCAGCCTTCCTCTCGATGCGGCGGTTGTCTGCTACGGAGCATTCATCGCGGCGGACCCGCCCGCGGACTCCCCGCTCAAGGGACGCTCCCTGCTACGCCTCGCCCCCAAGCTAGCGTGTCCGGTTTTGGGGCTGTTCGGCGCCGAGGACCAGCACCCCTCGCCGGAGGAGATCGCGACACTGGAGCAGACGCTGCGGGACCAGGGAGCCGACTTCGAGTTCCACACCTATCCCGCGGCGGGGCACGCCTTCTTCGATCCCAACCGACCGAGCTTCCGGCACGAGGCGGCCAAGGCGGGCTGGGAGGAGATCTGGCAGTTCTACGGCCGACTTCTGGCCGGCGAGGGGTCCTGAGGTGTGCACCTATCAGACGGAAACCGTCAGTCTTCGGGGCAGCGGCAAGGGTACCCAGGGGTGGTTCTCGGTCACCGACGCCAGCGTCTACTTCGACCACCCGGTCCATGCCTCTGCCGAGCACACTCTCAATCTGGACTTCCTCAATCCCCAGCTGGGCCCGGGAGCCCGGGTGGCGGTAGAGCTGAACGCCGATTCGGCCCTCGCCCTGGCGGAGGCGATCCGCAGGGTGCTGGCATCCACCGGAGCCACCTGAGAACCGGGCCGCCCAGCTCGCCCAGCGCGGCTCGTCGCTAGCGCCAGGTGAGTTCGCCTGGCGTGGCTCGGCCAGAATCCGCCGGTCCGCCTCCTCGCTCCGCTCGAGGCCGCCCTTTCCTGGGACATGCTCGCCAGCCAGGCCATCGCCCGCCGGGGTGATGGTTTAGGCAGGGACTCGGACCGTGTCCACAGGGACCGCGCCCTTTCCGGTCAGAGGTCGCCGCTGGCCCCGACCAAAGCGCTTCGCCCACCGGCCGCGGAGCGGCTCCCGATCGCTACTCCTGGGGGTCGCCCGTCCGCCGCCGGCCGCCGAGGAAGGTGTCCACGAAGTCTGGGCTGGCGGTGAGCTCGGCTGGGGTCCCCTCCATCTGGCACCGTCCCCCAGTCAGCACGTAGGTCCGGTCGGAGATGGCCAGTACGGCGCGAGCCCGCTGTTCCACGATCAGGACGGAGGCGCCGGTGGCGCTCAACTGCCGCACGTGTTCATCGAGGAGCGATAGCGCCAGCGCCGGTGCCAGGTTGGCGGTCGGCTCATCGAGGATGAACGCCCGTGGCTCCAGGATCAGTACCCGGCCCATCGCCAGCATCTTGCGCTCGCCACCCGACAGCCGACCAGCCTTGCGGGTGAGCATCCGGCCCAGCTGGGGAAAGACCTCCAACACGTGGGTGATCCGCTCCGGGACGGCCCGTCGGGGCAGGAGGTAGCCGCCCATCTCCAGGTTCTCCCGCACCGTCAGCGGGGCGAAGACGTCGTCTACCTGCGGCACGTAGCCAACCCCCGCCCGGGCGGCGGCATCGGGGGTCCAGTTGGTGACCTCGGCGCCGTCCCAGATCACCTTGCCCGAGAGCACCTGGACCACCCCGACCAGCGATTTCAGCAGGGTGCTCTTGCCCGATCCGTTGGGCCCCACCACGGAGACCACCTCGCCGGGGGAGACCCGAATCGACAGCTCCTGAACGACCGGCCTTCCCGCATAGCCGGCGGAGAGGAGCTCCGTCTCCAGAGCGGCGCCCCGGAGAGCTGGGGCGGCCCCGGGCTCACCCGACAAGGTAGGCCTCCACGACCTCGGGCTGGCCCCTGAGCTCGGCCATCGTGCCCTCGGCCAGGACCCGTCCCTCGGCCATCACGATCACCGGCTCGCAGAACTCGTCCATGAAGGCCAGCTCGTGCTCCACCAGGAGGATGGTCATGCCCTCGGCGCAGAGCGCCTGCAGACTCTTGCCGATCTTGCGGGCCAGGGTCGGGTGGATCCCCGCCATCGGTTCGTCCAAAAGCAACAGCTGGGGCTGGGCCATCAGCGCCCGCATGATCTCCACCAAGCGACGCTGGCCGCCCGAGAGGTTGCCGGCGAAGGTGTCGGCATAGTCGATCAACCCGAACTGTTCCATCAACTCCGCCGCCCGCTCGATGGCGGTCCCCTCTTCCTTGCCCCAGAATCGACGGCCCCGGAGGGCCCCCCGGAAGGTGTCCCCGCGCTGGTCGGGGACCGCGGCCAGCAGGTTTTCCACCACGGTGAGCCGCTTGAACTCACTGGCCAGCTGGAAGGTGCGCACCAGTCCGGCCCGCGCCCGCAGGAAGGTGTGCTCCGTGGTGACGTCCTGACCCTGGTAGAGAATCTTCCCCGAGGCCGCCGTAGCGGTCCCGGCCAGCGCCGAGAGCAAGGTTGATTTGCCCGCCCCGTTGGGGCCGATCAAACCGGTGAGCCGGGAGCGCTCCAACTGGATGCTGACCCCATCCACCGCCTGGACCCCACCGAAGTTCACCTCGAGCGCCTCGGTGGTGAGGATCGGGCCCGGCTGATTAGCCGGCTCGGCTGCCGACGGGGAGATCCGCGGGGAGCTGGTGGAGGGCGCCGTCGCCCGGAGAACCGGTCCACCACCGCGGGCAGCCAGAGCCTTGGCAAAGATGCGCCGGCGCGGCTCGGGGATGATCCCCTGCGGGCGAAACCAGAGGAAGGTCACGATCAAGAGCCCGATCGCCACCCACTGCAGGGCGGGGATAAGGCCGGGCGCACCGATCGCCGGGATGAAGCGAGTCGCCTCTTCGAAGCCGAGCGGCACCAGGACCGCCCCCAAGATCGCTCCTTTGTGATTGCCGGTGCCGCCGATGATCACTGCGGCAAACAGGACGATCGTCTCGGCGTACCCCCAAGCCCCCGGCGACCAGAGGGTGATGAACCCCACCAGAATCCCACCGGATAGCCCGGCGGCCATGCCCCCCAGCACCAGCACCGAGGTGCGCAGGCTGAGCAGATCCTTGCCCAGGGCATCGGCCACCGGGCTGTTATCGCGCATCGCCCGCAGGCTCCGGCCGTAGGGCGATTCGGTCAGGCGGCGGAAGAGGAAGTAGATCGCGATCGTGATCCCGGCGGCCACCAGGCCGTAGGCCCACTGATAGGTCTGGCTCTGCGGATTGACCACGTTGTGCAGTGGTTGGGGGACCACCGAGAGACCTGCCGCGCCGTTGAAGAGGGGGACGAAGTTGTTGATCAGGAGATTGGCCATGACCGCGGTGACCAGCAGTCCGATTGCCGCTACCTGGCCGGTCAACCGTCTCCCTACCAGCAGGGTGAAGGGCAGAGCGACCAGCCCGCCCACCACCGCGGCGCCGATCCAGGGGATGGGAAAAGGTAGACCCAGTCCCCCGATATAGGTCTGAAACCCACCGTTGGCGGTATCCGGGGGCAGGGCGAGAATGGCCGCGGTGTAGGCCCCGGCAGCCTGGAAGATGATGTAGCCGAAGTTGCTGACACCCGAGATCCCGAACTGCATCGAGAGGCCCAGGCAGGCGATCGCGTCGACGCCTCCGTAGACCAGCAGGTTGGCCAGGTAGAAGAGGGTGCTCTGGCTCATGGCAGCGGCGCTAGCCGGTCCTGGCCAGACCCGCGCTCCGGCCGCCCTCGATCCGGGAGAGGCGCTATCACGGGCTCAGCCAATTGTCCCGGCGTTGAAGATCCCGCGCGGACGGACTGCCAAGATCACCAGCAGGATGACGAAGGCGGAGACATATTTGTAGTCCGAGGTGATGAAGACCGCGCTGACCTCGGTGGCGACCCCGATCACCAGCGCTCCCAGCATTGCTCCATAGGGTTGGCCGGGGCCGCCGAGGAACACGGCGGCGAGGATGAGGACCAAAAAAAGGTCCGCGCTGGTGGCCCCAAAACTGCCTGAATTGATGGCGAAAACTGTGCCGGCCACGCCGCACAGCGCGCCGGTGATCAGACAGGCGAGAGTGATCACCCGATCGGTCCGAATGCCGCAGTTGCGGGCGAGGGTCCGATCGGCGGCGGTGGCCCGCATGGCCTTCCCAAAACGGGTGTAACGCAGCAGCAGATGGAGCCCGACCATGAACGCCAGGCTGAGCCCGATGATCACCAGCTGGACCCCGGTGAGGGTGAGGCCGCCCAGGGTGTAGGTGGCGCCCTGACTCATGGTGTAGGAGACGTTGGCCGCGCCCTCCATAGCCTGGATGGTGAACTCGATGATGAGCAGCACTCCGAGCGACACGATGACCACGGCGGTGGGCGAGGTGCCGCGGCGCTGGAACGGCGCGTAGATGTATTTGTTGATGACCAGCGATATCACGCCGCCGGCGATGGCTGCGACCACCATCGCCAACCAAACCGACTGACCGGTTTGATTGACCAGGTAGGCGATGTAGGCGCAGGCGATCATCACCGATGCATAGGCCAGATTGAGCACGTCAGTGACGCCGAATTGCACCGTGAAACCGACGGAAGCAATGGCCAGCACGGAGGCGGTGACGATGCCGAATCCGATGGAGGCGATGAAGAGGCTCATGAGGACAGGAGTTTCCCTGGGGCGCAGTGGACCGGGTGGGGCGAACTTCGCCCCACCCGGTCTGGGATTAACTGTGGGTCTTGGCTACTGGACCGCCCGGTAGTGGGCGGTAGTGATCCCTCCCACCACCGTGACCGCGCCGTTGGGCCCGTAGCCGTCGATCTGGAAAATACCCGGCGAATCGTGATAGCTGTCGAAGCTGGTCGGACCCCCGGGTCCGATGTAGCGGATCGCCTTGCCCTTGGCGAGCGCAGCCTTACCGGCAGCAAAGCTGTGCACCACCACCGCGCCCTTCACCCCGTCGCCGATCTTCAGGATGTCAGCCTTGTAGACGCTGGGCACCGTGCTCTTGGACATGATCATGGCCAGCGCGGCCAGGTTCATGCCGTCGAAGAGGTGGACCGCACCCGGCCCGGAGAGCAGCGTTGCCAGGCTGCCCGAGTCATCGGCGGTGACCTGCGACGCCACCGCGTGCATGGCGTCGTAGAACGGCGTGTAGGCGGGTCCCGAGGTGGCCGTGACCAAGTTGTCGGCGACGTAGTTCTTGGACAAGGTTGACTTGCCGATCGCGGCGGCCACCGAGGAGTACCACGACGGGTCGATGGTTGCCGAGGTGCCGATGATCGGAATCATCTTGCCCCCGTTGAGCTGCTTCACCTCGGAGAGGAAGGTGGCTTCGGCGGAGCCCAGGGCCTCGGTGAAGATCACCTGGGGATGGCTCTGCACGACCGTCTCGGCCTCGGTGCGGAAGGTGCTGGCGGTGAGATCCAGGGTCACGTTGGCGGTGAGCTTCAGTCCGGCCTTCTTGATCGAGCTGAGGGCGGGATTGACGAAGGTCTGCGACCCGATGTCGTTGCCGAACGCCAGGGCAATCTTCTTGTAGTGCTTGGTGTACTTGGCGATGGCGACCATCGCGTAGGACTCAGCCAGGTCCGGTGGAACCAGGCGGAAGAAGTACGGGTAGTGGTGGTGGTCGAACTCGGACTGCCCGGTCATGCAGAACGACACCATCTTGTGGGTGTTCATGATCGGAACCACCGAGGCCGCCTCGTCCGAGGTGCATCCGATCACCATGGCCAGATTGGGCGTGGTGGCGAACATCTGGTTGGCGGCCGGCACCGCGTCGGCCGGATCACCCCTGGTGTCGAAGCTCTGGCAGGTCAGCTGGTGACCGAGCACCCCGCCGTCCTTGTTGATGGCGGTGGTCGCCGCCAGGCAGGAGGCGATGTAATAACCCCCCAGGGCGGAATCCGGTCCGGTGAATGGGGCGAGGTCCCCGATCACCAGTGGTCCGCTGGCCGCAGACACGGGGGTGAAGGCGATGGCCCCGCTGGTGGCGGCGGCCGCGACCCCGAGAGCCAGGGCGACGGCGGCCGCGCTTAGCCGGCGCCCTCGCGCCGCAACTCGCCGGTCGCTCCCATCGATGCCCTCGTCCGACGGGGGCATCGGGGTGATTTCAGGTCGACGGTGAAACCAGCGCATAGGGTCCCTCCCTGAGTACCAAGCTGCCGAATTTACAGGCCCGGGCCGGATGCAGAGGCCGGAACCCACGTACGCGATACCTGCTGCGGGTTCTCGGCCACCACCCGGTTACGGATGGTGCCGACCCCCTCGACCGTGACCTCGACGATGTCGCCGGGCACCAGCCACAGCGGCGGCTGGTGTCCCATCCCCACCCCCCCCGGGGTGCCGGTGGCGATCACGTCTCCGGGACGTAGCGTCGTGAACGACGAGAAAAACTCCACCGCCCGGGGCACGTTCACCAGCATCTGGGAGGTCCGGGCCGACTGCCTGACCTCGCCGTTGACGCTGGTGGTGAGCTGGACATCGGCCACATCGACCTCATCGACCGTGACCAGCTCCGGTCCCAGCGGCATCGTGCCGTCGAAGTTCTTGCCCGGGGTCCACTGGGTGCCGGCCCGCTGCCAGTCACGGGCGGAGGCGTCATTGCAGACCACGAATCCGGCGATCGCCTCGAGGGCCCGATCGGCGGGAATGTAGCGGCCGCCCCGGCCGATCACAATGCCCAGCTCGCCCTCGTAGTCGAAGCGCTCGCTGAGAGCGGGCAAGATCAGATCGTCGTATGGACCTGCCAGGCTGGAGGCGCCCCGGAAAAAGCTCTCGGGCCAGCTGGGCACGCTCCGCCCGGTCTCCTTGGCATGGTCGCTGTAGTTGACCCCGATGCAGAGAATGCGAGGCGCGTCCGGAACCGCCGCCGCGAACTCGGATTCCTCGGTCGGGCGACCCGGCTGTGACTGGAGGGCCCGGAGCTGCTCCCAGGCCTCTGGGGCGGCGGCAAGTGCCGAACTCATCGTGGTGAGCTGAGAATTGCCGGTAGCGGCCGCGGCGTCGACGTAGCCCGCCTGACCCCGGACGTGGAGCCGGGGCCCCTCTGCGGTCCTGATCGTCGCAAGCCTCACTGGACAGTCAACCTCCTTTGATCTTGTCGTGTCTCTCCCGAGTCATCGTCAGCGCCCGTCGAACGGATCTGGGTGACTCCTCATCGGAGCCCGCACCCGAGTCGCGGAGTGCGGGCGCGCCACGTTCGGGGGGATTCCCCTGAACATGAGATGGCAACGTACACCGCCGGCGGAATCACGTCAAGGGGTAAATGCACTCGATTGCGCGATATCAGAGCCGGCCATTCCCGGCGAGGTCGCTGCTCCTCCCAGCCCCGACCGCCCTGGGGCTACACTGCCGGGCATCCGGGGTCGGCCGATGTGGCCCGCATGACCCCGAGAGCCTGTCGAGCCGGCTGGCGTCACCCGTCAGAATCCCGGAGGCTTGCGATGAGTAAAACCGTGGTCGACCTGCTGATCCGCGGCGGCGACGACCATCCAGCCATATTGGTGCCGGAGGGGCCGGTCCTCAGCCACCTTCGACTGCGCCAGTTGGTCGAGGAGGCTGCCGATCGGCTGGCCGCACTCGGGGTCGGCGCCGGCGACCGGGTGGCGATGGCCCTCCCCAATGGGCCCGAGGCGATCGTGATGTTCCTGGCTGCGACGCTGGGGTCCACCTCCTGTCCGCTCAACCCCGCCTACAAGGAAGAGGAGTTCCGCTTCTACCTGGAGGACACGGGAGCCCGAATTCTGCTGGTCCCGAGAGGTGAGGGGATCGCGGCCAGGCGGGCCCTGCCGCCGGAAGGGGTGGTGGTCGAGGTCGAGATCGATGCCCACGGCGATCTCCATCTCGAATCTGCCCGGCCAGCGGTGGCCGGTCGGAGCGCGAACGCGGCTGCGCCAGATGATGTCGCCCTCGTGCTGCACACCAGCGGGACGACCAGTCGGCCCAAGCGGGTCCCACTTCGGCACCGACACCTGACCGCCTCGGTGAGCCACATTGTCACCCACTACCAGCTGACCGAGGACGACGTCTCGCTCTGCGCGATGCCCCTGTTCCATGTCCACGGCCTGGTGGCATCAGCGCTCTCTGCGCTGGCTGCGGGTGGCTCGGTGATCACCCCCCGCAAGTTCAACCCGCTGGCCTTCTGGCCTCTGGCCAGGGAGTACCGGCCGACCTGGTTCAGCGCCTCCCCGACCCCCCACAAGATGATCCTGATGCGGACCACCGAGAACCAGCCGCTCGGGAGCCAGGGACTTCGTTTCGTCCGAAGCTGCAGCTCGGCACTGAGTCCCGACCAGATGGCGGAGATGGAAGCGCGCTTCGGGGTCCCGGTGCTGGAGGCCTACGGCATGACCGAGGCCAGCCACCAGATGGCCTCCAATCCGCTGCCGCCGAAGGAGCGCCGCCCGGGCTCGGTGGGACCGGGAACCGGGGTCGAGATCGCGACCATCTCGGAGGGTGGCCAGCTGCTTCCCGCCGGCTCCCCCGGGGAGGTGGTCATCCGAGGAGCCAACGTGACCGATGGGTACGAGGCGAATCCCCAGGCCAACGCCGATTCCTTCACCGACGGCTGGTTCCGCACCGGTGACCTCGGTCTGTTGGATGCGCAGGGGTATCTGACCCTCTCGGGCAGGCTCAAGGAGATGATCAACCGGGGTGGCGAGAAGATCGCTCCCCTGGAGGTCGACGGCGTCCTGGAGGCCCACCCGGCGGTCGCTGAGGCGGTTTCCTTCGGTCGGCCCCACCCGACCTGGGGGGAGGAGGTTGCGGCGGCGGTGGTGCTGAGCTCTCCCAGCGACGAGAAGGAGCTGCTCGCCTACTGTCGGGAGCATCTGGCCGAGTTCAAGGTTCCCAGTCGCCTGTTCATCGTGGAGGCGATTCCTCGGACGGCGACCGGAAAGATCCAGCGGCGGATCGTGGCCGAGGCCTGCACGCCGAAGTGAGGCTGACCTGAAGTTCGTTGTCCTCGGCGCCGGGGCCACCGGGGGGCTGCTGGGGGCTCACCTTGCCCGAGTGGGAGAGGAGGTCACCCTGATCGCCCGGGGCCCACAGCTGGCGGCCCTGCGCAGCCAGGGGCTGCGGGTGACCGGGATCTCCGGCGACTTCACAGTGCACCCGGAGTGCACCGAAGAGCTGACGCCGATCGGCTCCGCCGATGCGGTGTTCCTCACGGTGAAGGCGCACAGCCTGCCTCCTTTGGCGGAACGTTTGGGAGCGGCGCTCGGCCCCCAGACCAGCGTGTTCAGCGCCCAGAACGGGATCCCCTGGTGGTTCTTCTCCGGGTTCGGGGGAACCTGGGAGGGGACCACGCTCCAGGCGGTGGACCCGGGCGGAGTCATCTCCCAGAACATCGACGCCCGTCGGGTGGTCGGCTGCATCGTCTATCCGGCCGCCCGGATCTCGGAGTGGGGGGTGGTCGAGCACCTGGAAGGGAATCGCATCAGCCTGGGCGAGCCCACCGGAGGAACCTCGGCTCGGACCGCGGAGGTCTCGGCGGCGCTGCGTCGCGCCGGCTTCAAGGCGCCCGTGCCGCAGCGAATCCGGCCCGAGCTCTGGCTCAAGCTGCTGGGAAACGCCAGCTTCAACCCCATCTCGGCCCTGTCTCGAGCCACCCTGGAGGAGATCACCTCCTCCGACGGAGCGGTGCCTTTGGTCAGAGCGGTGATGGAGGAGGTGGAGTTGATCGGGCGCGAGCTCGGGCTCGAGCTCCCGGTCGGAATCGAGAAACGCATTCAGGGCGCTGGGCGAGTCGGCGGCCACAAGACCTCCATGCTCCAGGACGTCGAATCGGGGCGGCCGCTTGAGCTGGGGGCCACCGTGGGAGCCTTGGTGGAGCTGGCCCAGATCATGGAGATCCAGGTCCCCCACCTAGAGGTCCTCTACTCGCTGGCCAGCCTGCTCGACCGCAGCCTGCAGCGGACCCGCGTCCTGAGCCCGGAACCCGCAGCTGGGACCGCTCCATCGCCGCCGCGCTCCACTAGGGCGGCTGAATGAGGAGTCGCGGACGGCTAGCCTTGCTGAAGCGAGCTCCGCACCCGGAATCGGCGCCGGGCGACTAGCGAGCGCTCGCCCTCGCCCCGAAGTACCGCCGGAGCGCGATCCCGGCCCAGACGATCTCGACCACGCCGAACGGCCAGGCGCCAGCCAGGAAGCCGTAAGTGCTCGACAGCAGGCAGCCGCCGGCGAAGGCCAGGACGAATCCGGGGTGGCGCCGCTCCAGGGCGTACATCACCACCATGAAGGTCACCGCGGCGGCCCCAAATCCGGTCAATACCACGTAGCCAATTGTGATGAATAGTGGCCAGCCGCGAGATCGCTCCTCTGGCGAGGAATGCCCACGCTTGTGGAGCGGGGCGACCGAGGCGGTCGCTTCATCCCGCTCCGATCCTCACGGGAGGTCAGGGGCAAGCGGCTGGGCGGGTCGAAATGTTCCCTCTTCGCCAAAGCTTTCTCGCATGGCGTCGATGGTTGGGTCGACGGTTACCGGGCCGGCGTTGAACCTTGGAGCTTCGAACTCACCGAGATCCGGGTACCCCGCCAGCCGTGGCAAGGTGGGCGGCCCAGCATGGTCCCCGCCCGACACTGATGGTGGCCTTCATCCCGTCTTCCCCCAGCCGAGCGGCATTACCTTCCCAACTCCGGCGGGCCGACTCTCCCGGCGGACCAGGCGCCCCTGATCCACAAGTGGCGACTGCTGCACTTCTGAGCCAATGGAGGTTCCCGACATGGTGAGACCACTTTCCGAGAGCGACCGAAGGTCCTGGACCCAGCTCTGGGAGGCCTACCTGCACTTCTATCGGGCGGAGATCGATGACCGGGTGACCTGGGATACCTTCTCCCGGCTCGCCGCCGGCACCGGTCCGGTGGTGGGACTGGTGGCTGAGGACGAAAGCCATCGCTTGCTGGGGTTCGTCCATCTGGTGTTCCACCCCACAACCTGGTCCAGCTCCGACCGCTGCTACGTGGAGGACCTGTTCGTCGCCACCCAGGCCCGTGGGAAAGGGGTTGCCCGGGAGCTGCTCGAGTCTGCCTTCGAGGAGGCCGACCGCCGCGGCGCCGCGAGCACCTACTGGGAGACCCAGGAGTTCAACGCCCCCGCCCGCTCGCTCTACGACCGGGTCGCTCACCGCACCTCCTACGTGGTGTACGAGAGGTGAGCAGCGATGCCCGGCCACCCACCCACCCCAGCTGACTGCTCAGCCGCGGGCGGGACTGGATCCGTAGCTGTACCGGCTGTCGGGGTAGCGCGACCCGGCAAACGCGCCGGGCGGCACCAGGGAGCTGAGCCGGTCCAGTTCGGCATCGGAGAGGGTTACCGATGCGGCTTGGGCGTTCTCCTCCAGCTTGAGCCGCTGCTTGGTGCCCGGGATCGGCACCACGTCGTCCCCTTGTCCGAGCAACCAGGCCAGGGCCAGCTGGGCGGGGGTAATCCCTCGGTCAGTCGCCAGCTGTTCCACCAGCCGCACCAGCTCCAGATTTCGCTCGAAGTTCTCCCCCTGGAAGCGAGGATTCTCGTGGCGGAAATCATCGGCTCCGAAATCTTTTGGATCCCTGATCTTCCCGCTCAGGAATCCCCGGCCCAGAGGACTGAAGGGGACCAGTCCGATCCCCAGCCGGCGGGCGGTCGCCAGAACCTCCTCCTCGATGTCCCTGGTCCAGAGCGACCACTCGCTCTGGAGGGCGCTGATCGGGTGGATCGCCGCCGCCCGCTCCAGGGAGTCGGCGCTGGCTTCCGAGAGGCCAAGAAAGCGCACCTTGCCGGCCCCCACCAGCTCGGCCATTGCTCCCACCGTTTCCTCGATCGGAACTTCGGGATCAACCCGGTGCTGATAGTAGAGGTCGATGTAGTCGGTGTTCAGCCGCTGCAGCGACTCCTCACAGCAGCTCCGCACGTATTCGGGCCGTCCACTGATCGAGCTCGCCATCGCGCTGTCCCGGACAATCCCGAACTTGGTCGCCAGCACGACCTGATCTCGTCGTCCGGCGATCGCCCGGCCCACCAGCCTTTCGTTGTGGCCGTCACCGTAGGCGTTGGCCGTGTCCAGAAAGCAGATCCCGAGCTCGAGCGCCCGGTCAATCGTCGCCGAGGACCCGGCCTCATCGGCGGGTCCGTAGGCCTGGGACATGCCCATACAACCGAGGCCCAGAGCGGAGACGACCAGACCCTCCTGGCCGAGCCGACGGGTGGGGAATGCCGCTGGACTCATATCGATCAATCTAAGCCCAACCGGGACGCCGCCGGCGCTCGAGCTATTCCCGGGTCCAGCTGCCGCCGCCTGGCCGAGGACGCCGCCCTCGCCGAACCGCGGAGAATGGAGCGCTGAGCCACTTTGGAGGTGACGTCCGCCGATGCCTCTAGCCCGGGACACCCGTGCCCAACCGGCCCGAATCCAGGCGGGCTGACCGCTTGCCCTCGCTGAATGCGATGGCCCGAAGCACGATCCTGGCCGCCGCGCAGAACCGGGCCACCAAGGCCTTCATGGCCAGGTACGGGATGCGGCTGGGGGCCTCCCGGTTCGTCACCGGCGAGACTCTCGACCAGTGCGTCGAGGCGGTGCGCAACCTCAATCGGCAGGGTTTCAAGTGCAATGCCACCCTGCTGGGTGAGGCGGTCACCAGCGCCGCTGACGCCGACCTGGCGGTGGAGGACTACCAGGGGCTCATCCGACGGCTGGCCGCCGAGGAGCTCAACTGCAATGTGGCCATCAAGCTGACCCTGATGGGGCTCGACCTGTCGGCTGAGCTGGCCGAGCACAACATGGTCCGGCTGCTCCAGCTGTCGACCGAGCTGGGCATGACCATGCGCATCGACATGGAGGACTCGACCCATGTCGACGCCACCCTCATGACCTACCGCAGGCTCCGCGCCCGGGGATTCGACAACGTTGGGGCGGTGCTCCAGTCCAGCCTGCGCCGCTCCTGGGCCGATCTGGAGTCGCTCCTGCCCCTCTCTCCCAACCTGCGGCTGGTCAAGGGCGCCTACCTCGAGAGCCCCGAGGTAGCCTTCGCCAAGAAGGCCGAGGTCGACGAGAACTACCTCCGGATGATGGAGCTGGCCCTGACCCGAGGCGGCTACACCGCCATTGCCACGCACGATGAAAGGATGGTCCAGCACGCGATCAACTTCACCGCGCAAGAGGGGATCCGCCCGGAGGCCTTCGAGTTCCAGATGCTCTACGGCATCCGGCCCCAACTCCAGCGGGATCTGCTGGCGCAGGGCTACACCGTACTGGTGGCCACCTCCTACGGCACCCACTGGTACCCCTTCTTCATGAGGCGGCTCGCTGAACGCCCCGCCAACGTGCTCTTCCTGGCCCGCAACCTGGTGCGGCGATAGTCCGGCGACTTCGACCGCGGCGCTGATGCCGGCAAGGCAGCCGGGTCACGACAATCGCAACCGACGAGGAGGACCTCCCATGCCGCTGGCTCCGTTCCGAAATGAGCCGACCCTGGACTTCGCGCTGGCCGACAACCGGCGCCGGTTCGCGGCGGCCCTCGAAGAGGTGCGAGGCGGGCTGGGCCGGGATTACTCGCTGCTCATCGGTGGTGAGCGGGTGCAGACCGGGGAGCTGATCCAGTCCCGCAACCCGGCCCACCCGGAGGAGGTGATCGGTCGCCACGCGGCGGGCCGGGTGGAGGACGTGGATCGGGCGGTCGCCGCCGGTTGGAGGGCCTTCCCCGAGTGGTCCAGGACCCCGGTTGAGGAGCGGGCTCTCCTCCTGCTGCGGGCCGCCGAGGTGGTCCGTCGGCGCCGCGACCAGCTGGCGGCGCTGATGGTTTATGAGGTCGGCAAGGCCTGGGACGAGGCGGACGGAGAGGTCTCCGAGGTCGTGGACCTGATGGAGTGGTACGCCCGCCAGGCGCTGGAGCTGAGTGGCCGGGACAAGATGGCGCCCTGGCCCGGCGAGCTGACCCAGTTCCGCTACCTACCCCTCGGAGTGGGGGCGGTGATCTCCCCCTGGAACTTCCCGCTGGCCCTGGCCACCGGGATGATGACGGCGGCGGTGGTTGCCGGGAACTGCGTGATCCTCAAGCCGGCCGAGACCTCGAGCACCACCGCAGCCTGGCTGGTGGAGATCTTCACCGAGCTGGGGCTCCCCCCCGGGGTGATCAATCTGCTGACCGGACGGGGGTCGGTGATCGGCGAGGCGCTGGTGGACCATCCCCGGATCCGCTTCGTGGCCTTCACCGGATCCAGGGAGATCGGGGTGCGGATCTACGAGCGGGCCTCGCGGGTACACCCTGGTCAGCTCTGGCTGAAGCGGGTCCAGCTGGAGATGGGGGGCAAAAACGCGGTGGTGGTCGACGAGACCGCCGACCTGGAACTGGCTGCCCAGGCGATCGTCACCTCGGCCTTCGGCTTCCAGGGACAGAAGTGCTCCGCGGGCTCGAGAGCGGTCCTGGTCGATGCCGTCTACGACCAGGTGCTCGACCGGGTGCTGGAGCTGGCCGGACGGCTCAAGATCGGCGACCCGGTCGACCCGGAGGTGAGCGTGGGCCCGGTTATAGATGGAACAGCGGAGGAGAAGATCCTCGACTATCTCCAGCTGGGGAGAGGCGAGGGTGAGCTGCTTCTGGGTGGGGGCAAGGGCCCCGGTGATGGGCACCTGATCCAGCCGACCATCTTCGGCGGAGTCCCGCCCGATGCCCGAATCGCCCAGGAGGAGATCTTTGGCCCGGTGCTGGCCGTGATTCGGGCCCGGAACCCCGATCACGGATTGGAGATCGCCAACGGCACCGAGTACGGGCTCTCCGGCTCCTACTTCAGCCGGGATCCCCAGCGGATCGCGATTGCCAAGGAGCGATTCCAGGTGGGCAACCTCTACATCAATCGCCGCTCCACCGGCGCCTACATGGGGGTTCACCCGTTTGGGGGCTTCAACATGAGTGGCACCGACACCAAGGCGGGTGGTCCTGACTATCTGCTCTTCTTCGTCCAGGGCCAGAGCGTGGCCGAGCGGATCTGAGGCGCGCGGGCGCCTAGCGCGCACCATTTCCTACCCGCGTCGCCAGCCGCCAGCTGGCGAGCGCCGGAAGCTGGGCCGCCGGGCGATCCCGCACACTCTCGCGGTCGAGGATTCAGACCGCCTCCCCAGGTGATGCAGTGAAGCTCCGCCAACGCCTCTTCGGTCGCCCGCTCCGCTCCAGCGAGGCGGCTCAGGAGGAGATCAGCCCGGTCGAGGGTCTCTCCGCCCTCTCGTTGGACGCGCTCACCTCGGTGGCGTACGGCCCCCAGGCCCTGCTGGTTGCCCTGGGCGCCGGGGGACTGGCGGCTCTCCGGGTGGCTCCCCTGATCACCCTGGCCATCGTCGGCCTGCTGGTCCTGCTGGTGGCCTCCTACTCGCAGGTGATCGGCGCCCACCCGGAGGGCGGTGGGGCCTACGCCGTCGCCCGGGCGAACCTCGGCTCCCGGCTGACCCTGTTGGCCGGGGCCTCGCTGATCGTGGACTACGTCCTCACCGTGGCGGTCTCGATCGCCGCCGGGGTGGGGTCGCTCACTTCTGCCTTCCCCGGGCTGGTGCCGCTCACGGTGCCGCTCTGCCTGGCCATCCTGGCCGTGATCACCTTCCTCAACCTGCGCGGGCTGGCGGAGGGGGCGCGGGCCTTTCTGCTCCCGACCCTGGCTTTCATTGCCGCGGTCCTGATCGTGATCGCGCTCGGATTGATCCATCCGCTGGCCCCCGAGCTCAGGTCTCCGGGGACACCGCTGGTCGCCACCCACGGTCTGGAGGCGGTCGGAGTCCTGCTTTTGCTGCAGGCCTTCTCGGCCGGGTGCAGCGCCCTGACCGGAGTGGAGGCGATCGCCAACGGGGTGCCGCTCTTCCGCCATCCCCAGGTGACCAAGGCGCGCCAGACCGAGGTCATGCTCGGCGTCCTTCTGGCCACCATGCTGCTCGGCTTGGGGGTGCTGGTTCAGCGCTTTCACGTGGAGCCGCGGGCCAACGACGCCGTGCTCAGCCAGGTCATCGGCTATGCCCTCGGTCGCGGGTGGGCCTTTGCCGCCATCTCTGTTCTGGTCACGGTGGCGCTGGCGCTGGCCGCCAACACCTCCTTCGGGGGATTGCCGGTGCTGGCCAGCCTCTTGGCCAACGATCACCGGCTCCCGCACGCCTTCGGGATTCGAGGGGACCGACTCGTGTTCACCCAGGGGATCTGGGCACTGACAGTGCTCGCGGGGATCCTGCTGATCGCCACCCGGGGCAACACCGACGCCCTGATCCCCCTCTACGCGATCGGAGTCTTCACCGGTTTCACCCTGGCCCAGTCGGGGATGGTCCGCCACTGGCTGAGGGGCAGACCCAAGGGCTGGTGGTGGCGGATTGCGATCAACGGGTTGGGAGCGCTCACCACCGGGGTCGCCACCGTGATCTTCGTAGTCACCAAATTCCGAGAGGGGGCATGGGCGGTGGTGATCGCGATCCCCCTCCTGATCTGGATGTTCGTCAGGGTGAGCAGCTATTACCGGGAGGTGGCGGCGGAGCTCCACCTGGGCCAGCGGCCGACCCGCCCCAAGCGGGGCTCCACCACCGTGGTGGTGCCCTTCACCGAGATCTCCGTTTTGACCAGCCGGGCCCTCTCCCAGGCGCTCTCCATGGGAGATCGGGTGGTGGCGGTCACGGTGGTATTCGACGAGGACCAGGGCCGCCGGGCGGAGCTGGAGGCGACCTGGAAGGGATGGAACCCCGGAGTGCCGCTGGTGATCCTCGACTCCCACTACCGTTCGGTGACGCGCCCCCTGTTGCGCTACGTCGGCTCGCTCAAACCGTCGGCCGCCCACCGGGTGGTGGTCCTCATCCCGGTGGTGCTTCCCCGTCACTTCTGGCATCGTCCGCTGCACAACCACCTGGACCTGGTCCTCTCCGCGGCCCTGCAGCGTCGGCCCCACGTCATGGTCGCCCGACTGCCCCTGCCGCTGCGTCGGGAGTAGCCCGGGTCAGGCTTCCCGAGATGGCCCCGCGCTGAAACCGACGGGCCGCGGTCGCGTTGTATCTCGGGGAAGGAGCCACCTCCGGGAGGCGGCGGGTGGGCGCACAGTCAACGGCCGCACCACGGCACAGAGCCAGCGCGGAGGGAAGTGATGAGCCGCGAACTCGGGTGGAAGCAGTTTCAATCGGACCACCCTCCCTCGGCGACCTCAGCCTCGACATCCCCGGCGCCGTCCTACCTGGGCCGGGGAGTCCAGGCGCCCATCCCCTGGACCGACGGACCTTTACTCTCCGCCACCTCTCCAGCTGAGCAGCCCGAGACTGCACCAACCACCTCCGCCGCGCCTTCGGACCGGGCCGGGGCGAGCCGACCGGCGCGCACGCTGCGCCTGGTGGAGCTGATCTGGCTGTGCCTGGCGGTGATGGACGGGTTCCTGGCCCTGGACTTTCTGCTCCGAGCGGTGGCCGCCAACAGCGCCGGAGTTGTCGCGGTGGTGATCGGGGTCGGGAACTCGCTGGCTGGTCCGTTCAGCGGCGTCCTGGATCGACCGGGCGTGCCCCGACTCGATCACACCACCTTCTGGGCCGCGCTGGTCGCGATCCTGATCTACACGATCGCGGCGTGGATCGCGATCCGCCTCCTGAGACTGCTGGCGGCTCCCGCTCAGCCGCAGGTTCCGCGCACCTGACCTCAGCCGTCCGGCCCGCGGGCCAGAAAACCGGGTCGCTTCGCGGCAGCGTCAATCGTCAACTTTTCGAACTGGGGAGCTGATCTCGATGCTGCTCTCGCTCCTGGTCTACCTCGCCTGCGCCTCGGCAGCGGGAACCTTGCTGGTCATCTTCCCTCGGCTCTGCCGAGCGGGACTTCCGCTGGGGCTGACTGTGGGCGTCCTGGCGCTGGCGGCGAGCGGTTGGCTGAGCGCCTGGATCACGGGTCGCCACTTGCTGGTGATCGCGACCGGAATAGTCCTGATCGGGCTGGTATTCCTCTTCCGGCGCTGGTTGACCGGTTGGTGCTGGCTGCCCAGCCAGCTCTTCCTGCTGGCCAGCCTGGCCGCGCTGAGCTACCTCGCCTACTCGGTCCAACAGACCGTGGAGCAGGCGCTCTTCCCTCGGCTCTCGCCACTGCTCTTGCTCGGCTCGCTGCTGCTGATCCTGGCCGAGGTCGCCGCCATGGCCCTGGCCCTCTCCGACCTGTTCGAGATCCTGGATGTGCTCGGGCGGCCCGTCCCAGAACCCACCCCAGCGCCGGCTTGGGACGAGACCCATCCCTGGCCCCTGGTCGTGCTCCAGGTCCCGATGTACAACGAGCCGGTCGAGCTGGTGGGGGAGACGCTGGCCGCCCTGGATCGGCTGGACTACCCCCAACTACCTGGTTCAGGCGGTCGACAACAACACCGCCGACCCCGCGGTCTGGCAGCCGATTCAGCAGCTGTGCGAGCAGCTGGGGCCGAGGTTCCAATTCATCCACCTGGCCCCGTGGCCCGGCTTCAAGGCCGGTGCTCTCAACGAGGCCACCAGCCGCCTGCCTCAGGAGGTCGAGATCGTGGGGATCGTCGATGCCGACTATCTGGCCCGGCCCGGCTGGTTGCGGGAGACGATTCCCTTCTTCCAGGACCCCCAGGTGGGCTTCGTGCAGACCCCGCAGCACTACCGGGACTGGGAGGACAACTCCTATTTGCGGGGGCTCTTCCACAGCTACCGCTATTTCTTCGACATCACCATGCCGGCCCGGGCGCACCGCGAGGCGATCATCTTCTGCGGCACCATGGGGCTGATCCGGCGTTCGGCACTGGACGAGATCGGCGGCTGGAACGAGGAGTGCATCACCGAGGACGCGGAGGCCAGCCTGCGCATCCTGGGCCGCGGCTACCGCGGCGTCTATCACCAAGTCGCCTGGGGCGAGGGGCTGATGCCGCTGACCTTCGACGGCCTGAAAAAGCAGCGCTTCCGGTGGGCCATGGGCGGGCTGCAGATCCTCCGCCAGCACTGGCGCGAGCTGATCCCGTTCGCCCCCCATCGGCTCCAGCTCACCCGGGCCCAGCGCTGGTCCTACCTGGTGGGGGCGGTGCAGTGGTTCGGCGACCTCTTGCTGCTGGCCTTCACCCTGCTGCTCCTGGCGACGGCGGCCTTCACCGCCGCCCACGAACGGCTGCCGGTGCGCCAGATCACCGGCGCGGTGCTGGTGATCCCGCTCCTGTTCCTGATCTTCGGTCTGCTCCGGGCGGTCTGGGCCATGCGCCGCAGTGGCGAGCTCAGCTGGGGCGACGCCGTCCGGGCGCTCCGGGTCTGGTTCGCCCTCAGCTGGACGGTGTCGCTGGCCGACATCCGGGGGCTGCTGGCCCTGAAGGCCACCTTTCTCCGCACCCCCAAACGACGGGGCGGCCTGAGCGGCTGGCGGCAAGCGCTGCGGGCTGCCCGGCCGGAGACCTCGCTGGCGGTGGCCGCGGTGCTGGCGGCCGCCGTGATGGAGCTGCGGGCGCTGAGCGTGACCACCTCGCTCCTGGCGGTCCTCCTGCTGTTCCAGGCGGCGGTCTACCTCAGCGCCCCCTGGGCCAGGCTGGCCACCGAGGGGATCCTGATCACCCCCCTCCGCCGGATCTACCTGCGCTCGTCCCAGAACAGCGCGGCCATCGCGGTCGAGACCCGCAGCTCGGCGGCGATCCTGCCGGTGGGGCTGGCCCTGGCCGCCACCGCCTTCCTGATCGTGGCCTTCGCCGCCACCAGTCCCACCGCTCCCGCCCCATTCGGTGGCGGACCGACCAACCCGGACCGCGCGGGACCAAACCTGCCGGCGCTGCTGACCAGCCCCTCGCCGTCGCCGAGCGCCACCAGCTCCCCATCGCCGAGCGCAAGCGCGTCGCCGATCCCGTCGGCGAGTGCCAGCCCGACCGCTTCTCCAACCCCCGCGCCGACCCTGAGCCCTGTGCCCAGCCCCAGCCCGACGCCCTAGCCGCTGGCCCCCGGTCGAGCCCTACCTCTAGCGTCCGGTAGGGCTCGGCTCCGGGCGCTTTTGGGGCCGGTGGGCCAGCTCCAGTCGGTCCAGGTTGGACTCTACCTGCTCTGCCGGGTGGCCGACTTCGTGCTCGTTTGGCTGATCCACTGAAGCGGGGGCGGCCGCCTCCCCGCAGCAGCAGCCTGACCGATGACGCTAGGCGAGCAGCTTGACTACCGCCGCCAGGCCCCCGATCACGATGATCGCGCGCAGCACCGGCGTGGGCAGCTTGCGGCCCAGACCCGCCCCCAGCTGGCCGCCCAGCAGGCTCGAGATGGCGATCACCAGGGCCGGTTCCCAGGCGACCTTGGCCCAGAAGATGAACACCACCGAGGCGGCGCCGTTGGCAGCCGAGGCGAGGACGTTCTTGAGCCCGGTCAGGCGCTGCAGAGACTCGTCCAGAAAGACCCCCAGGGCGGCCATGAACATGACCCCCTGGGCTGCCCCGAAGTAACCGCCGTAGATGCCGGTCGCGACCGTCGCCGCCCAGAGCCCGAGCCGCCTCCCGGTTGTCGGTGGACGGGCGGCCCCGCGACGGGCCAGCCGGGGCTGGAGCAGGAGTAGCACGACCGCCAGCAGGATGAGGGCGGGCACGACCACCTTGAAGACAGCCGGCGGCAGGGCCAGCAGCAGCACCGCGCCGCCCAAACCGCCCATCAGCGAACACGCCCCCAGGACGATCGCGTTGCGCCGCTGGCCGGCCAGTTCGCGGCGGTAGCCCACCGCGCCGCTGATGTTGCCGGTGACCAACCCCACCGTGTTGCTGACATTGGCGGTCAGCGGTGGGTAACCCAGGGCCAGCAGGGTGGGGAAGGTGAGCAGCGAGCCCGAGCCGGCTACCGCGTTGAGGGCGCCCGCCGCGAACCCGACCGCCGCCACCGCCAGGACGGCGAGCGGGTCATGGCCGATGGCTCAATCCTCGCTGGTCGGGACCAGGCCGCCGCGGCGGCACTCTCCGAACGACCCTCAAGGGCTCCGCCGGGCAGGGCGGCGCCGCCCCCCTCGTGCCGGCAGTTCCGAGATCGTGCCCGTGACGGCGCTCTCCATGGGTTGGGTCAGTGAGTCGAACTCTCATTGATCACCGAGGCGAGGAGAAGCCGGTCCTGCGCCATCCGATAGGCTACGGCCTGGTCGACCTCGCCGAAGTCGCGAAGGTCGCGCTTGATCTCCGCCTGGATCTCCGCGGGAAAGCTGAGCAGGGTCGAGATCATCTGGTCCACCCGCGCCCCCAGCTCGGCGGGCTCGCAGACGGAGTTGACCAGACCCAGGCGAAGCGCCTCCGTCGCCGAGAGCGGGGTGGCCGTCGCGGTCAGCCAGAACGCCTGGCGCCGCCCGATCAGGCGGGGCAGCCAGCTCAGCACCAGCGCCGGCGCCAGGCCGTGGTTGACCTCCGGGAACCAGAAGCGGGAGCGGGTCGAGGCGACGGCGACGTCGCACTGGCCGACCAGCCCGACTCCAAACCCGGCCGCCTCGCCGTCGACCTCGGCGACGGTGACCAGGTCGGTCATGGCCAGCAGCCGGGTGGCCTCGGTCAGCGCCTCCACCGTGGCCCGGGCCGCCGCCGCGCCCGGGCCGCTCGGTTCCCGGCCCCGGCAGAAGACGCCCGGCTCGCCGCGCAGGCGGAGCAGCCGGGCTCCCGGCGGCGGGCTGGCCAAGAGCTGGGCCAGCTCCCGGCACATATCGACGGTGAAGGCGTTGTCCGGAGGTCGGGCGATGTCGACCGTGATGACCCCCTCGCCGTCCTGGCTGATCGCGAGTCCCTGGCTCATCTCAGTTGAGCCGGTCCGTGCCCACGCTGCCGTACCAGTCGACCGGGTCGGGAGCGGTCCGGACGGTCACCGAGCGCTGGTGGCTGAAGTCATGGAAGGACTCCCAACCCCCCTCGCTGCCGATGCCGCTGTCGCGCAGCCCTCCCCAGGGCGAGGAGGGGTCGAGGCGGTGATGATCGTTGACCCAGACCATGCCGAACTCCAGCCTGCGGGCCACCCGGTGCGCTCGGGCGATCTCCTGGGTCCAGACCGCCGAGCCCAGCCCGTAGCGGGAATCGTTGGCCAGGGCCACCGCCTCATCCTCATCCTCGAAGGGCATCACCACCGCGACCGGTCCGAAGATCTCCTCGCGGGCGACCCGCATCCGGTTGTTGGCGTCGGCGAGGATGGTCGGGGCCACGAAATGGCCGCCCTCGCAGCCGGGCACCAGGACCTGCTCGCCTCCACTGGCCAGGCGCGCCCCCTCAGCGATGCCCATTTGGACGTGGTCGAGAATCCGCGCCTGGGCGGCGGCGGTGATGACCGGCCCCAGCTGGGTCCGGGGATCCTCGGGGTCGCCGACTCGGATCGCCTGGGCGACCTCGACGAAGGCGGCCAGGAACTCCCGATAAATCGCGGCCTGGACCAGGAACCGGCTCCCGGCGATGCAGGTCTGACCGGCGCCGATGAAGGCGGCGAATGCCGCCCCCTGGGCGGCGGCCTGAACCGGCGCGTCGGCGAATACGATCACCGGGGTCTTGCCCCCCAGCTCGACCGTGCAGCGAGCGAACCGGGCCGCCGCCGCGACCGCCACCTGGCGGCCCACCTCGGTGCCGCCGGTGAAGGAGACCTTGGCGATCAGGGGGTGGGACACCAGCGCCGACCCAGCCAAAGGTCCCCGACCCGGGGCGACGTTGAGGACCCCGGGCGGAATCCCCGCCCGGAGGGCCAGCCGGCCCAGCCTGAGCGCGGTCAGGGGGGTCAGCTCGGAGGGCTTGAGAACGACCGAGTTGCCCGCCGCCAGCGCCGGGGCCAGGCTCTTGGAGGCGATCATCAAAGGGTGGTTGAACGAGGAGAGGATGCCGACCGTCCCGAGCGGGAAGCGCTCCAGGTAGGAGTGGTAGGACCCGGCCATGGGCAGGACCGCGGTGCGGTCGGCCAGCAGCAGGGCCGCGTTGTAGCGATACCACTCGGGTAACCGCGCGACCTGGGCTTTGGTCTCGGTTAGGGGCCGTCCGTTGTTGCTGGTCTCGAGCTGGTAGAGCTGTTCCAGATCGGCCTCGATCAGGCCGGCGAAGCGCTGCAGCAGGAGCGCCCGGGCGTGGATCGACAGCTCGCTCCAGACGCCGCTCTCGAAGGTCGCCTGGGCCGAGACCACGGCCCGGTCGATGTCGCCCGGGTCGGCACTCTGAACCAGCCCGATCCGGGCCCCGGTGGCGGGGTTGCGAACGTCCAGCGGCGCATCGTGGCCGGGCTCTTCCTGGTCCCCGATCAAGAGTCCCGACTCAACCGCCGCCGCGCTCAGTTCGGTCACCACTAACGTTCCGGTGCCGCGCCGGCGCTGGCGGTGCTCATGCCCAGAAAGAGGCTGCCCAGGTCGGGCATCGCCAGCAGCTCGGGGGCGCTGCGCTCGAGGCGGAGCTGACCGTCGGTGAGCACGTAGCCCCAGGTGGCCACCTCCAGGGCCAGGGTGACCCGCTGCTCGATCAGCACCACCGCCCGGCCGTCCCGGGCCAGGCCGGCGACGATGTCCCGAAGCACGTGGGTCGCCACCTGGGGAGCCAGATTGGCCGTGGGCTCGTCCAGGATCACCGTCTTGGGGTCGGGCATCAGGGCGCGGGCGATCCCGAGCATCTTCTGCTCCCCGCCGCTCATGGTCCGGGCCACCCGGCGCCGCAGGGGACGGAGCGCGGGGAAGGTCTCCAGCACCGCCTCGACCCGCTGGACCGTCTCCTGGCGGTTGAGCCGGAAGGCCCCCATCTCCAGGTTCTCCATCACGGTCAGGGTGGGGAAGACATCGTGGAGCTGGGGCACATAGCCCATGCCGCGGGCCATCCGGTCGTCCTCCCGGAGTCGGCTGATGTCGACCCCACCCATCTGCAGCCGGCCGCCGAGCAGGTCGAGTTCACCGGTGATGGCCTTGACCAGGGTGCTCTTGCCGGCCCCGTTGGGACCGATCACGACCACGATCTCACCCAGCCCGACCTCCATCGATACCCCCCTGACCACCGGCACCTGACTGTAGCCGGCGCTGACCTCGGTGGCGACCAGGAAGGCCGGCTGGCGCTCAGCCACGGCGGCGGCGCCCGGTGAGAACGGTCATCGGCAGCGACCCTCCGGGCTCATGTGAGGTAGGCGGCCTGGACCGTCTTGTCCTGCACCACCTCCTCGAAGCTGCCCGAGGCGATCACCTTGCCGAAGGCCATCACCACCACCCGGTCGCAGAGCTGGCGGACCACCTCCAGGGCGTGCTCGACGATCATGATCCC
>DATKSI010000030.1:0-177744 GCA_035531715.1 Candidatus Micrarchaeaceae archaeon | reverse complement strand
GTGGCCGCCGATGGCACCAAGGACGGCACCAAACTCCAAGACCCAGAGAGACGCAAGGGGATATTTGAGCTGAGCACAGGTCCAAACACCCGTGCGTTTGCGAGCCTCCGTCGGCTAGCGGGGAGACGCTGTCCCTTCGATGCAGAGCCCCTGGAGCTGAGCCGCTTGGTCTGAACGGGACGCCTGTCCCCGCTTGGGATCGTCGCCGAGACCTGGTTCGGTCTAGGTCCGACAAAAACCCGGTCTCGTCTTCCCAGCACTACTGCGGCACGGCGGTCCTCGACGACGGCCGGGTGAGGTAGGCCGGGTGCCGGTGTCCGAGCGACCCGACCCCGGTGGCACTCCCCAGTTGGCGGGGGCTGGGGTCGCCAGCGGAATCGATTGACACCCACCGCACCAGTGTCCGTCTCTCTCGCGGGGCCAAGGTTCACGTTTTCCGAGCACGGTCACGCTGCCACTTGCCCAGGGCCGGGAGGGCGCTAAGGACGATGATGCCGGCGATCGCCGCCACAGCTGCGGCGTACCCGTACGCCAGAGACACCCCGACCCCGTAGAGCAGACCCATCACCAGGTTGCCCACGAAGGCACCTACGCTGCGCGCGGCTGACAACGCCCCGAAGCCCTGGCCCGCCCGGGCCCCCGATCGCAGCACCGACATCGCTGTCGGCTCGAGAGTCTCGATAATCCCCAGGGCGAAGCCGATCACGGCCACCCCGACCAGTAGCACGAGCAGGCCGAGATGCTCGCCGTAGTCGACCGCCACCATGCCAGCGCCGACGGCGGCGCCGAGATAGCCGAGCAGACCGAGGCGAGCAACCTGCTCGGCAGGGCCGACGCCGAGCCGGCCGCCGAGGAGATACCCCGTGAGCGCGGACGTGGCTTGGAGCATGAGAAATGCGCCGATACCGGCCAGCAGGCGGCCACTGCCCTGGGCGGCGGTCAGAACAGGGAAGCCGACGCTGTAGAAGGTGAAGCCGTACACGGCTGCCGCCGCTAGGAGCGGTCTTGCCCCAGGAGGCAGCGGATCAGCCGGGGTGTTCGCCTTCGCCGCCGGAGGGTCAAGTGGGCGTCGTCCGCCAACGTGAGCCCGCGACAGCGTCACGGTGGAGATGGCGAGGGGGATCGCCGTCGCCAGGAAGATCCATCGGAAGGGCACGTGAGCGGCCAAGGCGACCAGCACGTACACGCCGGCGAGAGCTCCTCCGCCGACGTCGAGAGCGTGAAGGAATCCGAACGCCGCGGAGCGCTCCTGCTCGGCCGGCACCGCGTCAACGAGCATCACCCGCCGCGACGGAGAGCGGAGATTCCGGGCCCACCATCCACCGGTGAGCAGCCCGATCGCCCACACCGGGTTGGCCATGAGGGCGCACAGCGACAGTAGCGGGATCACCGCATTACCGGCCAGCGCCAGCCTCCGGTGCCCCACCTGGTCGCCGAGCCGGCCGCCAACCAAGGAGAGCAGGGCGCCGCCGCCGTAGCTCAGAGCGCTGGCCAGTCCGTACTCCCAAACTGGCTGGTGCAAAGTGAGGACCAGGAACAACGGGAATCCCGCCAGGACCGCCTGATACCCGAGGTCAGCGAAGAATGCCGAGAGCGAGATGGCCCAGACATCGCCCGTTCGCCACGGCGCTCGAAGGCGGCCCGTCAACGCTGGTACCCGCCGCACCTGAGCAGCCAGCGCGGGCGGCTCACAGGCAACCGCGTGCTGTCACTCCCGCGCGCGATCCCAACTGGCCATCGTTCATGACTGCAACCCTGCATGTCCGCGTTGGGTCAACGTGGGGCGCGTGCCTTGGGGTGCACCTCGTCAGCACCGAGACAGGGTACGGTGGCGGGCCTCCTGTGCCACCGCCCTGGCCTTGAGCGAAAGGGTGATGCGGCGCGGGTACTGGCAGGCCCGAAGCGCTCGCCACAGCCAGGACGGTGACCCTGTCGCTGCCGGGAGGCATGGCGATTAGCTGAGGCGCCGGCTGGGGGCCCCCACCAGAATGGGACAGTGATCCAAGGCCGTGACCACGGCAAACTCGCGTTCTGCTTTCGAAAGAGGATTGGCTCACTGGGGCGGGCTTGTCGTACCTGGCCGGGACCGGCGTCTCTCGCATCCACGACGCGGTTTCCTCTCGATCCAGCCTGGTGGAGGGTTGGGCATCTCATCGGCTCCGACGCCAATCAGCGGTATATCGTCCACCGAGCGGCGATGCACCGTCGTAGGTGCCAGGCGAGCCTCTCCTCGAAATGGCGATGGGGAGATCGGTACGGTGCCGTGCCGTCTGAGCATGCGGCACTGGATAGCCTGAGTAGGTTTCGTAGCGACTCCTACCAGGTTGCGTGCAGCCATTGCCCGACAGGAATAGACTTCTAGCCCGCCTCCGCCTCGGGGACCGCGAAAGGGTGGTGGCCAAGCTCACTCTGGTGTCACTTGATGTGGCAACCGTATTGTTCGAGCCTGGTGTGCCGGTCGGTGCCGTCTACTTCCCGCTGGATGGAGTGGCTTCGATCGTGACCTCGATGCAGGACGGCGCAATCGTTGAGGTCACGACGGTGGGGAATGAGGGACTTGTCGGCGTCCCGGTCGTGCGGGGAGGCAGCCTGGCGGTGCGCGCCATCTCGCAAGTAGCCGGAAGCTACCTCACGATGTCGGCATCCGACTACTTGGACGAGCTGGAGGACAACCCTGTGCTGGCGGCAATCATTCAGCATTATGTGCAGGCTCTGTTTGGTCAAATTTCCCAGGCCATCGCCTGCAATGAGCTCCATTCGAGCGAAGAGCGCTTGAGCATGTGGCTGTTGCTGAGTCACGATCGGGTCGGCTCCGACCGCTTCTCGATCGCTGACGAGTTCCTCGCCCAAATGCTCGGATCGAGCCCGGCTGCGGTGGATCTTTGCGCAGGCGTGCTCCAAGAGGCTGGGCTCATTCGTTATAGCCAAGGCGATCTCGAGATCGTCGATCGGAGCCGCTTGAAACTGACTTCCTGCGAGTGCTATCGGCTGATCCGGGCAGAATTCGACTGTGTTGCCCCGTCGCCCCAACGAACCTGAGCTAAGGGTGTGGCCAGACCAGTCTCCTAATCTCCAGCGGTGTCTTGGTGCAACTAATTAGGTAGGTGGCTGGACGGCTCACCCCATTCGCCCGGAAGCCTACGCGCCATATCGAGCAAGTCGAGGGTGCAGCTCCCCTTGGCTCACTGTGGTTTTCAGCTTCTTTCGGATCCGGAGCAGGAGGACCGAAACCAGGATCAGGGCCACCGCGAGCGCGATGCAGACGCCGCCGAGCCACATGGCAAGATTGATCAGGGCCGCGTGCCGAACCAGCGACTCTGGTCCCTTCCCAGTCCGGACGCCCGTTGTTCGCCAAGCAGCCTGAATGCAGCCGCTGGAGGCGCGATCGCCTTCATGCGATTTACGACCTCGGCCGGGGACGGCGGGAACTGATTGGGTCCGAACCCGCCCTGCGGCCAGGCCGGATCACTCAGTGACGTGGGAGTGGGTGCCCAGGGTGATCCCGACGGTCGCGTGCCCCACTCGAAGGCGATCTTGAGATGGACACCAGTGCCGAGCATGACAGTGGTGGCCGCATGGCGGAGATCGTGGAGGCGCACCAGAGGAAGCCCCCCACGCTCCAGGAGGGGCCAGTAGAAGAGCCGGACCACCTTGCCAGCCGCCAAGGACGTGCCGAGACGCTGGTGGATGCCCTCCGAGCGACCTGCGCATTGGGGCTCGCAGCAGGCTGCTCGCAGGGCCGTCGTGCCACGGAGTGACACTCAGTGCTACACTACCTGGCGTGGCCGACCATTACACCTTGCGCCTGGCGCCCGCCACGCGGCAGCGGCTCATAGAGTGGGCGCGCCGCGCCGGTCTTCCTGAGCGCACCCTGGCACAGCGCTACGTTGACGAGGGGCTGCGCCACGATGCGCATCCACTGGTCCGGTTTCTCGATGGGCCGAGTGGGCGCCGGGCGAGCATGCTTGGCCGAGGACTGGATGTCTGGGAGGTCATCGCCACAATCCGAGACAACGACGGATCAATCGCACAGGCAGCCGATTACCTTCAGGTCCCGACCGGGCTGGTGGAGGCGGCTGCGTCGTACTACGGTGAGTACAAGGACGAGATCGACGAGGAGATCGCGCTCAACGAGGCCGAGTACGAGCGCGGGCGCGCTTCCCTCCTAGCCGCAGAGCGCGCTCTGCGCACGTGAGGGCCCTACTGGATGAACATCTCTCACCGCAGATCGCCGAGTTGCTGCGCCAAGCGGGCTACGACGTGGTGGCAGTTGCCGACCGCGACGACCTGGTCGGCCTCAGCGACAGGATGCTCCTTGAGGCCGCAAGCAGCGAGGGTCGCGCCATGGTCACGAACAACATCAAGGACTTCCGTCCGCTAGCAGCCGAGTGGCTCACGCAAGGGCGAACGCACGGCGGTCTGATCTTGCCGCCCTCGTGGCGCACGCGCACCCGCTCCGCCGTTTCCGCTCTGGTTGGCGCCATCGAGCGCGTTCTTCGCAACCACCCAGACGGGCTTAGCGGCAGCGAGCGCTGGATCGGTCCGTTGGCGGGCGTGTGACGGCCTCCGATCGCCGTCAAGGGCATCGTTCCCAAGAGCCTGTTCCAGTTGAGAAACGCCCGCTGAGGCGATATTTACTCGGGGACGGGACCCTAGCGCCCAGGGTGGTTGCCAGAGCCGAGGGATCAGTTAGGTCTGAAGCAATCTTTGGCGGGACACCCTAGACCCCGTCCGGCCACGGGCGAGCATTCGGAATGCGCCCGGCCATCCCCCGGGGCGAGGCGCGCCTTGACCGTAACGACCGCGCTGGCCAGACTGGGAGTCAAATGATCTCAGATGTACTTGATGACGTACTTGCATGGTGGGAGAGCGGCGCCACCATCGGGGTCGGCACCGTGGTGGAGACCTTCCGCTCGGCCCCCCGGCAGCCCGGTGCGGCCATGGCCGTGGGCCCGGATGGCAGCGTCGTAGGCAGCGTCTCCGGCGGCTGCGTGGAGGGCGCCCTGTATGAGGTGGCCCGTCGCGTCGCCGCCTCCGGGGTGCCGGTCCTGGAGCGCTACGGGGTCAGCGACGAGGATGCCTTCTCGGTGGGACTCACCTGCGGGGGAGTCCTGCACGTGCTGGTCGAGGCGGTGTCCCAGGCGACCTTCCCTGAGCTGGACGAGGTGGCCACTTCGGTTGGAGCCAGCGAGCCGGTCGCGGTGGCCACCGTGGTGGCCGGCACGGCCCGCCTGGGGTCGCGCCTTTGCATCTGGCCCGACCGCACCGCCGGCTCCCTCGGTCTGGCGCAGCTTGACCAGGTGGTCGCGACCGACTCCAGAGGAATGCTCGCCCAGGGCCGGACCGGCATCCTTCGCCTGGGCCCTGCCGGCGAGCGGAGGGGCGACCAAATCTCGGTCTTCGTGGCCTCCTATGCTCCGGCGCCTCGGATGCTCGTCTACGGAGCCATCGACTTCGCCGCGGCGGTGGCCCAGATGGGCAGCTTCCTGGGCTTCCGGGTCACGGTCTGCGACGCCCGGGCCATCTTCGCCACGAAGCGGCGTTTCCCCAGTGCCGATGAGGTGGTGGTCGACTGGCCGCACCGTCATCTGGCAGGTGCCCCGGTCGATCAGCGGACGGTCATCTGCGTCCTCACCCACGATCCAAAATTCGACGTCCCCCTGCTGGAGCTGGCCCTCAGGTCCCCGGCGGCATATGTGGGGGCGATGGGCTCGCGACGCACCCATCGGGACCGCCTGGCCCGGCTCAGGGAGCGCGGGCTCACCGAGGCCGAACTGGCGCGGCTCCACGCTCCGATCGGACTCGACTTCGGAGCGAGCACCCCGGAGGAGACCGCCATTTCAATTGTGGCCGAGATCATCAGGGCCCGCTCAGGCGGCAGCGGGATCGCCCTCGGCAAGTTAGCTGATCCGATCCACCGTGGACGAGCAGCCCTGGAACCGACGGCAGTCGGCAAGCCGAGCTGAACCAGGAGGCGGCGCCCAGAGGCGGCGGTGGCGACCTCAACCGGACGAGCCTCTGAACGACGAACCGCGGTGATCCCGGGCGCCGGATTGGGCCAGCCTGGCCGGCGCCCTCCATGCCTCCGCCCGTCCCAGCCCGCGATCGGCGCACCTCGAGGAACTGGTGGGAGACGGGCCAGCGAGTGCGGGCGTCCGCTCAGCGATCCCTCTCCTGGTCGGGATACTCCGCCGGCGTGGCGGACCGCCCTATCCGTCAGCGAGACTGCGGGCCCAGGGAGGGACCCCGATGAGTGACGGTCCTAGTTCGAGCTGAGGATGGTGCGGTGATCGCGCCACCCTTCAAGGCGCCCGACCGGACCCAGGCGGTCCGCTCTTCCGCCGGGTCCTAGCCCGGGGCCAAGACCAGGCAGCACCGCGGGAGAAAATCGCTCACTCCAACCTCACTGTGGTGCCGATCGGAGCAAGGGATCGTCCTCCCCGGCCCGCTGGCGTTGGTGCTGGGGCTAGGGGATTGGCCCGGCCGGGGCGAGGCCGACCGCGACTCGCTCGGCAGAGGCGGTGGATATCGGGGACGCGTCCATCTCGTTGGGCCCCGGATCTCCCCTCCTGGGCATCCCACTGCCGAGCTGCTCCAATGAGATGCCCGCTGGCTCCGGCAACAGACGGGTGAGGAGCAGACCGATCCCTGCGGTCCCGGCAGCGATCGCCATCACCCCGGAGAGGCCGAGGCTGCCACTGACTAGCGGGAAGGTCAGGGTTCCGGCGAAGGCGCCCACCTTGGCGAGGCCCGCCGAAATTCCGTGCCCAGTGGTACGGGCCGAAACCGGATAGAGCTCGCTCGCCAGGAGAAAGGTGGTGGTGTTGGGTCCGAATTCGGTGAAGAAGTAGCTGAGCCCGTAGACCAGGACGAACGGCACGATCAGCGTGGTCAGACCGGGAATCACTCCGATCGCCAAGAAAGCCAGCCCCATCGCGGCGAAGCCGATGAACTGCAAGCGGCGGTGGCCGATCCTGTCCACGGTGAGGAAGGCCAGCAGATACCCGGGCGCCGCGGCCGCGGTGAAGATCAGCAGGGCAATCGCGGTATCGGTGGTCAAGCTGGCGTGTGGGGCGACCGCCTTGAGGATCAGCGGGGTGGAGATGGTGTTGCCGTAGAAGGCGTAATCGAACATGAACCAGCATCCGGCGGTGCCCGCCAGCAGGGTGAGGTAGCGCGGATTCGAGAGGAACTGTCGGAGCCCGAGTTTGATCTGCCGGCCCGCGACCTGGGTGCCGGCGTCGACGACCCCTCGGGTGTACCGGCGCATCGCGACCGCCGCCTCGGCCGCTCGTCCCTGTACCTGAGCCAGGTAGCGGGGCGACTCGGGCAAGGTTCGGCGAAGGTAGATCACCGCCAGCGCGGGAATCGCCCCCAGCCCCAGCATCAGCCGCCAGGCGATGTCGGGATTGACACCGAGGCCGAGGATGAGCAAGGCCACCAGGGGTCCGGCGATCAATCCCAGGGCCTGCATGGAAAAGACCATGCCCACCAGCCGCCCCCGGTTCTTCCGGTTGGCGTATTCGCTCATTAGGACCGCGCTCACCGGATAGTCACCCCCGATCCCGATCCCGAGGACGAACCGCCAGGCGATCAGCCAGATCAGGTTGGGTGACAAGGCGCTGCCGACGGCGGCGACGGCCATGATCGTGGCTTCCAACCCGTAGATCTTTTTGCGACCGAAGATGTCGGCGATCCTGCCAAACACCGTCGCGCCGACGAACGCCGCCAGGAGCGCGGTGCTGCCCACCAACCCGATCACGAAAGACGAGGGATGGTATTCGACCTTGATCAGGGCGAGAGCCGTCCCGATGATGAACAGGTCGTAGGCATCAGTGAAAAATCCGGTGCCCGCGGTCAGCACCGCCCGTAGGTGGAAGCCGCTCTAAGGCGCCTCGTCCAGCGCCTCGATCACCCCTCTGGCGACGGTCGTCTGCGACACGACGCGAGGCTCCTTGGAGGTGATTCAGGGAATTATTCAGGACACCAGCTGGAAGTGACCCGGGCCGCGCTCCTCGTCAGCCGAGCTGACCCTCCCGACCGTGCCCCGGGGACGGCCGGGACAGCACCTCAGCCGCTCCGATGCCTGCCACCCAGATTGCTCTTCGTCGCTCCCGGCTCGGCCAAAATCACCTCCTTGGCGCGGAGAATCCGAGCTCCCGCGGCGGTGATCAGCCGGACCGCCTCGGGTCCGCCTCCCGACCAGGTGGCCACGTAGCCGAAGCTGTACTCGGCGCTGTCCACGGCGAGCTCCTGGCAGACCAGATAGGCGACGCTCTCCGCCTCCAGTTCGGCGAGGGCTCGCGAGCCCTGAAAGGCCGGTCCGTGCAAGACCGCGTGCGCCAACTCGTGGGCCAGCGTCTTGACCTTGTGGGCCCGGGGCAGCTCTTCCCGAATTCGGATCCGACGGAGGGCGTGGGAACAGTCTCCGTTTCGGCTGCCCCAGAGCGAGGTGAACTGAAGCTGAAAGTCCAACTCCAGCGCACGCTGGGCGAGCCGAGCGAGCTCGGCTCCGGAACCCTCCCCGGTCAGCGTCCTGACCGGCTGCGGCAGCTCGGCGCCATCGGTTTGACTCAGGTCGAAAACTCGGGCTATCCGGAAGCCGACCACGATGGGGGACGGCCGCTTCTCTCCGGCTGGCGCATCCGGCACCGAGAGGCAGGGGGCCAGGATCCTGACCGCTCGCTCCCCCGGGCGCACTTGACGGCCCAGCCGCAGCCAGCCCCGATACCCGGCAACCCAGGTGGCGTCCGGTCGCTGCCGCAGGATCAAGACCTGGTTCTGGAAGCTGTAGCGGTGGAACTGGCGGCTCGTTCTCAGCCAGGCCGACCATGCCCTCGACGAGGTGAGCTCCAGGACTCCCTGCGTCAGCTGGCCCAGCAGATTGGCCTTGGTCTGCCAGGCGTCGCTGGGAGCGGGCTCTACCTCGGTGGAAAGGGATGTGAGGGCCACGGCCAACTAGTCCGGCCAGCGTCGCCGGACGGGTGTTGGTTCAGCCCTCGATCACAATTCCCAGATCCCGGTAGGCGGCTCGGAGCCGACTTGTGACGGTCTGGGCGTCCCGGCCATGGGCAAAGATGAAGCCCAGGTACCGATCTCCCTCGGGGAGAGGCACGATCCGCCCTCCCACCGGGACGGTGATCTCGACCTTATCCACCCCGGGCAGACTGAGCACCCGCTCCCGACCCTCGACGGACACCAAAGTTCCAGCTTTTGGGATGGGCATCATCATCACCCCCCGGGTCCCTGCCTCCAAGCTCAGGTCCCCCAGATCCTCGCCCAGGGCGGCGCTCAGCAAGATCTCCTCGAGGCTGCGCCCCGAGCGGAAATGAAGCACCGACGAGCATCGGCCGCCGATCGAGCGAGAAGCCAGGTCGATCAGCCATGGCTGGGCTTTGCCCAGGCGGAGTTCAGCGTGGACCGGGCCCTGGGTTAGTCCCAGAGTGCCGATCGCGGAGCGGACCACTTCGGCTACCTGAGCCAGGCGAGGCTCAGGAAGCTCCGAAGGTACGGTGTACACCGTCTCCTCGAAGTAGGGCCCGTCGAGAGCTTCCGGCTTGTCGTACACGGCCAGGAACGTGACCTCGCCGTCCGCTAGGACCGCCTCAACGGCCACCTCTGGGCCGGGCACGAACTCCTCCACCAGTAGCGGCGTGCCCTCTTTGAGTTTGGAACAGGCAGGGTCGGCGGCAAGATTCCGACGAATGCGCTCTCCGGCCTCCAGCAGCTGCGCCCTGTCGTCGACCCGGATCACTCCGCGGCTGGCAGCTTGATCGAGCGGCTTGACCACGGCGGGGAACTCAACCGGACCGGGGGCGGCGCCCTCCGGCCAGAGCCACCAGCCGGGCTGAGACGAGGCGTCCACTCCAGACCGGAGACGCTCGCGCAGGACCCACTTATCGCGAGTCGCCGTCACCGCGCGCACCCGGTTGCCGCGCAGCCCCAAGCTTTGAGCGATATGGGCCGCCGCCAGCACCGCTCCGTCGTCGACCGGCACAACCGCGTCAAGTGGCCGAATTGATCTCCGGCGAACGCAACTCTGCGCCGCGGCGACGGGGTCATTCAGGTCGATCACGATCTCCCGCTCGGGGTGAAGGTGGCTCAAAGTCGATCCCTCGTCACTGGCGACCACTACCTCCACCTCGAGGCGGCGAGCGGCCTCCAGGAAAGCTGCCGCTCGATAGGTTCGGGTGGGAATGATCAGCAGCACGGTTTTCGACATGGCCTCAGACTAGGGCCCATGGAGTCCAAACCCCTGGGTGACCTGCCCCGACTCGAGCTGAACGAGAGCACGGCGACCCGAATTCGGCAGTTCCGTGAGCGCCAGGGGCACCCCGAGGCCTGGGTAGCGGTGAACCCCGGCGGTCTTCAAGGGGAGCGACTCACCTTCACCTTCGCCCTGGTCGAGCCCGGGGAGTTGAAGCCGGATGAGATCCTGGTCGAGGGTAGGCCGGACATCCTATTCGTGGCCCCCCGAATCATCTCCCGCCACGTGGTCGGATCCCAGGTGCGGTCGGACCCGACATCGGGCGCCCTCAGCCTGGAGACCGGCTACAACCCCGACGACGACCCCTTGGCTCAGGCGGTGCAGCAGATGCTGGACGCCGAGATCAATCCGGCGGTAGCCGGCCACGGTGGGTACATCGGCCTACTGGATATCGCCGACGGTGTCGCCTACGTGCAGATGGGGGGCGGCTGCCAGGGCTGTGGACTGGCCGAGGTGACGCTCTCTCAAGGGGTGCGCGGGGCGATCATCGAGCGCTTCCCCGAGATCGTTGAAGTGGTCGACACCACGGACCATGCCTCGGGGTCCAACCCCTACTACGAACCGGCTAAGAAGTAGCCAACTGCCTCAGGTGACCTCGCTGGTCACCCGGGCCAGGGACGCCCCGGTCCCGATGCCCCACTGCTCCGCCAGGCCAACCGCCGGAGCCTGCGGAATTGGGTTGAGATCCAGGTCGGCGGCGCGGTGCCGGTCGGCAATACGGTGAGCCTCGGCGAGGAGTTGGAGTCTCTCCTGGAGCCGATCCATCGCGTCCAGTGCGGATCGCGCGTACTGGCGGATCTCGACATCGTCGAGCTCGGTTACCGATTCCAATGTGGTGACCAGGAGAGCCGCAGCCTCGCCGCTGCGCTTGACACCGTCCGCGAGTCGACGTCGGACCGAACTTGTCAGCATGTCGGAACTAACGACCCGGCGCGGGTTCGGTTTCACTTCGGGGAGGATTGGTCCAACACTCGGCTCCGGAGGGTTCCTTACTAGCCTCTCCGAGGATCTCGCCGCGGGTGATTCCGGCTCCGCAACCGGCGAGGAAGGCTGAGAGGCGGGGCCGAGGTGGCATAATTTCGCGGGGTGAACTTTCAATCAGGCGATGGTCCTGCGATCGGCGACGCGGTGCCACCTGAGGAGCTGGTCGAGCGGGTGCTCCAGCTTCAGCCAGTGCTGCAGCAAACCCTTCGGGTGCCGCTCCCCGACGAGGTGAGTTCCCGACTCGGAACCGTCACCCCGCATCAGCTGGAAGCCCTGGGCCGCCTTCCCCCGGAAGGGATCACGATGCGGGAGTTCGCCGAGGCGGTGGGGATCAGTGGGGCGGCGGCGACCGCGCTCGCCAACCGAATGATTCGACAGGGTCTAGCCAAGCGCCGGTACGATCCCAGCGACCGCCGCACCGTCTGGCTGGCACCGACCCGCAAGGGACTGGATACCGCCGGAGCGGTCCAGGAGTGGCGGCGGCGTTCAGTGGCGAAGATCTTCGAACGGTTGGACGCGGCCCAAGTGACCGCCTTTCTGGAGGTGCTCAGCGCCTTGGCGATGCCCCATCACCTGCAGGATGCCCCGGCGATGGAGCCCCCCGGTTCGTTGCACTAGCCGCAGCCGGGTCCGATCCGCCTGAAATCCGGCGGCTGAACGGTCAGGCGGCGAGGGCGGATCCGATTCCAGATAGTCCGTTTGGGGCGGCCCCTTGGGCGAGTGCGTTGGAGTTCGAGACGGAGACCGGGGCCCCCTCCTGATCGCTCCCGAGTCCGGCCCTGACTCCGCGCAGACCGCGATGGACCAGCAGCTTCACCGCACCCACGCTGCGTCCCATCCGGGCCGCGATCTCGGTCAATTCCAACTCTTCCCCGTAGCGCAGCCACACAGCTCTGCGCTGGGCTGGAGGAAGGGCCTCGGAGGCCAGCCATACCCGGTTCACCAGGTCCCGCGAAGCGACCAGATCGGCCGGATTGGGGTTGGGGTCGGCGATCTGCTCGGCCACCAGTAGGTCGAAACCCGGGCGGGCCCGGCGGTAGTGATCTGCCACCTGATGGGAAGCGATCGTGTACAACCACGGCAGGGTCGAGGGGCGCAGCGGACGGTACCGGGGCAGGCCAGCCACCGCCTTGCAGAACACCTCGCTGGTCAGATCCTCGGCCAGGGCCTGGGAACTGACCCGGGCCCGCGCGTACCGAAAGATCGACTCGTAGTGCTGCTCATACATGAGGGTCGCAGAGATGGGCCCTGGGGGGTCGCTCGCTGGAGCCACCGACAGGGCGCTCTCGAGGACCCGGTCAGCGATCAAGGGAGTGTCCTTGATGGCGACTCAGGAGCGCTCCCGAAAGGGCTGATAGCGGATGGCGGTGAATCATCAAATACCCGTAGTTTCATGGGCTTCCCGGGGCACTCATGCAACCTTGCTTGCGCGCCCCGCCCTGGTTTGTTGGCCCGCATTCCTGCTCGATGATCAGCGCTCCGCGAGCCGTTCCCGTAGCAAGTTGCACTCTGACGGTGGAGATGGCCACTTGTCGGTACGCTGACCACCCTTGTGCTCCCGGCGCATCTCAATAATCCTGCTCCGGATATCGGAATTTCGCTCGCCCGCAGGCACGCCCTGAAACGACTGGGCCTGCGCCACGTTATTCCCAGCGTCTTCGAGAGATGGTGTCCGTCCTTGGGCGCCACCCTCGGAACAGCCCAGGTTGGAGGTAGATAGAGATGATCGATCAAGAAGTCAGCGAGCGCGAGCAGGCGGTCACCCGAGTCGGTCCCAACGGCTCCGGCGATCGCACGGTGACCAAGACCACCAGCACGGTCACACCGGTGGCGTTCCGGATCAAGAGTGCCGTCTGGTTGGCCGCGGGGGTGGTCGACGCGATCATGGCACTGGACTTCATCTTCAAGCTGCTGGGGTCGGCAAATGTGGGCTTCATCGCCTTCATCTCCGGTCTGGCAGCCCCGCTTGCGGCGCCCTTCAATGGCGTGCTCACCTCATCGGTGTCGACCGGGCATTACGCCTACTGGGCCGATGTCGCGGGCATCGTCATCTACACCATCGCCGCGGGAATTGTGGTCGCCCTGATCGGGATCATGGCTGCCCACCGACCCCCGCGTTCCGACAGCCAGGGTTCCGCCTACTAGCCCCTCTCGCTCTCTCTTCCTCTGCGGGTGGTCGTCGTGCTCATCTCCATGGGCACGGCGCTCCACCTGAGATGGACCGTCGCGACGCTCGCCCGGGCGCTCGGGCGAGCGGAACGCACACCGGACGCGGGCGTCCCGCTCGTTCGCTGACGAGGCGGATCCTCCCGGTTCGGCTCTATTCGGGGCCGATCGCCTCACGATAGACGCCCCTGGTCAGGGCCCCCATCCGGGACGCTGAAAAGCGACGGCGGATTCGATCTGGCCCGGCTGCGCTCAGCGCCGCGTAGCGCTGGGGATCGTCCAGCAGCCCGGCGCTGACACTGGCCAGAGCCGCTGGGTTGGCGGCGCCGACCACCAGTCCCGCCCTAGGCGGGTCGAGGATCTCGGGCAGGCCGCCGACCCGGCTGGCCACTACCGGTAGGCCGGAGCTCATCGCTTCGCAGGCGGTCAGCCCGAAAGGTTCGGCTCGGGACGGCACCCAGGCCAGATCGCAGTTGGCGAAGAACCGTTCGCGGTCGGCGACCTCACCGACGAAGTGGACCCGATCGGCGACTCCCGACGTATAGGCCAGATCGACGAGGGCAAGCAGTTCCGGGCCGCTTCCGCCGATCTGGAGCGTGAGATTCCTCCCCGCCGGGGTGCTCAACGCGAGGATCGCGATGTCCACCCCCTTGGACTGAGTGAGCCGAGCGAGCAGCCCCACCCGGCGCCCGTTGGGGGCAGCCCGCCTGCAGTCCGGCAGCGGGTGAATGCCGTTGGGGACCACCCGCAGGCGCCACGGGTCGGCGCCAACCTGATCGGTCAGAAATTCCGCGACCGAGTTGGAAACTGCGATCTGCAGCTGGGCGGACCGCTCCAGGGCCTTCAGTTCGTGGCGATGGATCGCCACCCGGAGCTGGCTGGAGGTGAACCAACCGTCGAGATGATGCGTGTGCACCTGAGGAGCCGCGGTGTGGGCGCGCCGGACCAGGGCACCGGCGCGCAGCCCGTGGCTGTGGACCACCCTCGCACCTGAGCGCCGGGCCAGTTGGCGGAGCTGGATCGGGGCAGAAGCCCAGCCTCGGCCGTTCATCTGGATCGGGGAAACCTCCAGCCCGTCTTGCCGGCACCGGGCCACCAGCTCACCGGGCGGACAGGCCACCAGCGCCACCCACCCGGCTGCGGTCAGCTCCTTAGCCAGGGTCAGGACATGCTCCGGACCGCCGCTGCGGGAGCTGTCGGCGATCACCAGCAGAACCCGAGAGTCGCTGCTCACAGCCGCTATTGTTCCACCTTGCCCGAACGTGACCCTCTACCATCGTGCCAATCTTGAGTTCATCTCGTCCGGGAGCCGAGCACATCCTGGTCGCCGTAGCCTGGCCGTACGCCAGTGGCCCCCGGCACCTCGGCCATGTCGCCGGTTTCGGGGTCCCCTCCGACATCTTTGCGCGCTTCCAGCGGCTGCGCGGCGCTCGGGTGCTGATGGTCAGCGGCACCGACGAGCACGGCACCCCCATTCTGGTAGCGGCCGATCGTGAGGGGGTCAGCCCGCGGGAGATCGCCGATCGGTACAACGCGGTGATCACTGAAGACCTGCGCCGCCTGGGGCTCAGCTATGACCTCTTCACCCGGACCACCACCCGCAACCACGCCCGGGTGGCCCAAGACGTCTTCACCACCCTGTTCGACAAGGGCTACCTCCTTCGCCAGACCCAGCAGGGAGCATTCTCCGCCGCCACCGGACGGGCCCTCCCCGACCGCTACATCGAGGGGAGATGTCCCCACTGTGGCTACGAGGGGGCGCGCGGCGATCAGTGCGACAACTGCTTGCGGATGTTGGACCCCACCGACCTCGTCCAGCCCCGATCGCGCATCGATGGCCAGCCTCCGGTGTTTCACGAGTCCGAGCATTTCTTCCTCGACCTTCCCGCCTTCGCCAGCGCCCTGAGCAGCTGGATCGAGAGCCAGACCGAGTGGCGAAGCAACGTTCGCACCTTCTCCTTGAACCTGGTCGCCGAGCTGCGACCCCGGGCAGTCACGAGGGACATTGACTGGGGCATCCGCATCCCCCTGCCGGAATTCGTCGACCGCGACGACAAGCTGCTCTACGTCTGGTTCGAAGCGGTGATCGGCTACCTCTCCGCCAGCGTGGAGTGGGGCACCGCCCGGGGAGAACCGGAAGCCTGGCGGGCCTGGTGGCAGAACCCCGATGCCCGCCACTTCTACTTCATGGGTAAGGACAACATCATCTTCCACACCGTGATCTGGCCCAGCATCCTGATGGGCTACGGCAGTGGCGGGGAGCTCGGCGGGGGTCCCCCCAACCTGCCCCTCGTGCTGCCCGAGAACGTGGTCAGCAGTGAGTTCCTGACCATGGAGGGTCAGAAGTTCTCCAGCAGTCGAGGCGTCGCCATCGAGGTGCGCGACTTCCTCGAGCGCTATGACCCGGACCCGCTGCGCTACTACTTGACGGCGGCGGGCCCGGAAAGCCAGGACACGGACTTCACCTGGGCCGAGTTCATCCGCCGCAACAACGATGAACTGGTGGCCACCTGGGGGAATCTGGTCAACCGCACCTTGACCATCGCCAAGAAGCACTTCGGCGAGGTACCCCGGCCCGAGGAGCTCAATATTCAGGATCAAGAGTTGATCTCGGCGGTGGAAGCTGGTTTCGAGTCGGTGGGCCGGCTGCTGGAACTGGCCCGGTTCAAGGCCTCACTGGCTGAGGTGATGGCGCTGGCCGCCCGGGTCAACCAGTACCTGACCGAGAACGAACCATGGCAACTGGTCAAGACCGATCGCCCACGGGCAGCCACGGTGCTCTACGTGGCCCTTCGCTGCGTCGACAACCTGAAAGTTCAGCTGCTCCCGTTCCTGCCCTTCAGCTGTCAGCAGCTCCACCGGATGCTGGGCTATCCGGGGTTGATCGCACCCATGCCCGAGAAGGTGACCGTGGACGCCGATGGGGATCCCCATCCGGTCTTGACCGGGGAATATTCGACCCCCGAAGCCAGCTGGAACTCAAGTCAACTTGCGCCCGGACAGCAACTGGGAGATCCGGCGCCTCTGTTTCGCAAGCTCGATCCCGAACTGGCGGAGATCGAGCTGGCTCGAATGGAGCCGGCCTCGGGCGGCTGAGCGAATCCGCTCAGCTCCGCCCTCGCCGGCGCCGTCGACCGGTCCCGCGGACGGCGATGGTGAGGGAGAGCCCGCGGCGAATCTGGCGCCACGGTATGGCCCCACCCAGTTCCGGGCCGGCCGATGGGATCCAAGTGGGTCGATCGGGGCCGACGCGGCGGCAGCCGGCGCGCTCGGAGTCCTGCTTTGACCAGGGTCGGGCCTAGCCGGTGACCTGAGGCGGCATCCCTCCCCTGGGGCAGCTAGATGGCCCGGTTACACTCGCCAGCAAATCGGGCAGCGAGGGACCAATGTCGAACTTGGCGAACGTCACGATACCGCTCGCCCTGGCCGCCGGCGCCACCTCGTTTCTCTCACCGTGCGTGCTTCCCCTGGTCCCCTCGTACATGGGCTTCCTGGCCCAGTCGGCTACGGGCAGCTCGGCCGCGCCCGCCGCGATCAGCGGCGGCAGCCGAGCGCGGGTGATGCTCGGCTCCCTTGGCTTCGTCCTGGGACTAAGCCTCTTCCTGGTCGCCTTTTTCTACGCCCTCTACCGGTTGCTGGAACCCTGGAAGCAGCTTGCCCTCCCGGTCATGGGCACCGTGGTGATCCTGCTCGGGCTGAGCTTTATGGGGGTGCTTCGGGTGCCCTGGCTGTCCCGCGAGGCGAGATGGCTGCCTACCGGCTTCACCCGGGGCGGATTCCTGGCGGGGGTTCTCTTGGGGCTCGGGTTCGCGGCCGGGTGGACGCCCTGCATCGGACCGGTGCTGGGCGCCGTGCTGACCTCGGGAGTTGAGCAGGGCACGACCGGGCGGGGGATGCTGCTGATCGTCGCCTATTGTCTGGGGCTGGGATCTCCCTTCCTGGTGGTCGCCCTGCTGATCGATCGGGCCACCCCGATGCTGAGGATCCTCAACCGGCACCAGCGGCTGATCTCGCTGGTCGGAGGCGGGCTGGTGGTGGCCATGGGGGTCCTGGTGGTCAGCAACAACGTGCCCTTGCTCTACGGCTGGTTCTCCACCCACCTGCCGATCTTCTTCAAAGATCCCTTCAATCTCTGAGCGCCGGGCCGCGGGCAGTTCCGCGGCCGGGTCGGATGAGCACACGCCGATAAAATCGCGGCCCTAGTGAAGTCAGCCCAGCGGCGGGTGCTCGATGTCTACGCCGTTCTCGGCGCCGAGCGCTCCGCCAGCTGGAATGAGCTGCGCCGGAGCTACCGGGCGAGGGCCAGGGAGCTCCATCCTGACGTCCAGGCCCATCGGCCCACGCCGGCGCGCCTCGACCAGCCCCGGGCCACGGCTCTGTTTACCCAGCTCCAGGAGGCCTGGACCCTGGTCGCGACCCCCGAGAAGCGCGCTGCCTACGACCTGGCGCAGCGAACTGAGCCAGAGATCGGGGGAGGCCGGAGGTCCGCCCGGCCGGCGACGGCACCCCGCTGGACCGTCGGGCCCCGCGCCGGCGTCCTCCTGCGGACCGGCCCGGGTGACCTGCACATCGCAATCCCGGGCGGTGCCTGGGATCTCTCGCTGGCCCAATTCCTCCGCCACGCCCACCTCGCCGGCCACCCGCCGCTCTTGATCGGGGACCTGCCGCCGCATCTGCCCCTCCGCCAGGCGCTGCTCGCCGCCGACTTCGTCGAGCGGCACCGGCTGACCACCATGGTTGGGCTCAACGAGCCGGTCGAGGAGCGGGGCGGCCCGGACACTGAACTGGACGATGATGGCGTCTGGAAACTGAACCAGCTGGGCCGGGCCTTCAGCCGCTGGGCCCAGGCGCAGCCATTCCGGCGCACCGATCTCCCCTACGGCGCCGATCTCCGGATCATGGGCCGGCTCTCCCTTGCCGGTTACGAGATCAACCTCCCCCACCCGGCCGGGATCTACACCGCCCTGGAGCCCCGCCCGGTCGACCGGGCGGAGCTCAGAAGGCGAAGCGCGCGGCCGCTCCTGGAGGTGAGGCTTCCGCCGCTGACCCTGGCATTGGTCGCCGCTTGGTCCCAGGACCAGCAGGCGATCCACGCCCTGGGCGCCGGCTGGGAAGGGCTGGGCCGACTGGCCAATCTGGACCAGGCCGCACTGCTCGCGGCCCAGCGGGCGCTCGAGGGCAAACGGGCCCGCCGGGACGGCCACGACCCCCTGCCCGGATCGACCCTCGACGGCGGCCCGCTTCCCACCGCCCTCCTGCCGCTGCTGGAGCTCCTGCCGACCTCGGCCAGCTGGCTCAACGAGATGAGCGGTCCGCTGCCTCCCCTGCCGTGGCTGGAGCCCCACTCCCTCTCCGGAGAAGATCGCAGCCTGGGCGACGCCGCCACTCGCCTCCTCAGTCGGGTCCTGGATCAGCTGCTGGCCGCAGCCCCCTCTGGGGTGACCCTGGTCGCCCTCCGGGGGGCACGGATGCGCTGGCGGGTGGAGTCGGAGCCAGAGCAGGCGGCGGACTGGATCCGGACCACCACCAGCGAGGCGCTCTCCCATCTCCTCGGCTTCCCGGGGGCCCCCACGGTCAGCAAAGGTTAGGGTTGACAAAACTATTCGGAAGAGACTAACCTTTTCGCGAGGGGAAGGTGCCGGTGGTCAGCCGTGAGCTCGAGGGTTGTGGTGTCGATGAATCAAGCGGTGATGCAGCTTTCCCAGCGAACCAAGATCACCATCGTGATCGCGGTGATGCTCGGTCTGTTCCTCAGTGCCTTGGACCAGACGGTCGTGGGAACTGCCCTGCCCACCATCGTGACCGACCTGGGGGGCAACAATCTTTACGTCTGGGTGGTGACCTCCTACCTGCTCACCAGCACCATCACCGTCCCCATCTACGGCAAGTTGTCCGACCTGTACGGTCGCAAGCTGATGCTGATCATCGGCATCGGACTGTTCCTGGTTGGGTCGGCGCTCTCGGGGCTCTCTCAGAACATGGCAGAGCTGATCTTTTTCCGGGGCCTCCAGGGTCTCGGTGCCGGCGCCCTCTTCCCGATCGCGCTGGCGGTCATCGGCGACCTCTTCACCCCCCGAGAGCGGGGAAAGTACCAGGGCTTCTTCGGCGCGGTGTTCGGGCTTGCTTTCCTGGTGGGGCCCTTCCTGGGGGGGTGGATCACCGACAACATCAGCTGGCACTGGGTCTTCTACGTCAACTTGCCGATCGGCGCGATCGCCCTGGCGGTGATCATCTTCAACCTCCCGAACCACAAGCGTGATGGGGCCACCCCATCGATCGACTACTGGGGCACGTTGGTCTTCACCGCCGCCGTGGTCCCGATCCTGATCGGGCTCACCGAAAAGGGGCTTGCCAACAGCTCCGGGACCCAGTACTCGTGGTTCGCCCCGCAGGTTGGCGGCCTGCTCCTGCTGGGCGCGCTTCTGACCGTGGGCTTCTTGTTCATCGAGACCAAGGTCAAAGAGCCGATCATTCCGCTCGACCTGTTCCGCAATCGGACCTACGCCGCCTCCCAGGTGGCGATGTTCCTGATGTCATTCGCTTTCTTCATCGCGGTGATCTTCATGCCGCGCTACTACCAAGCGGTGCGCGGCATCAGCGCCACCGCCTCCGGGTACATGCTCTGGCCGCTGCTGGTCGGACTGATGGGCACCAGCATCGGCGCCGGGCTGGTGATCGCCCGCACCGGCAAGTACAAGCTGCTGATGGTCGCCGCGATGTCGACCATGACGGTCGGCATCTTCTTCATGACCATGCTCACCGCAACCACCGGCGACTACCCGTTGTGGATCTGGCTCCTGGTCCTGGGGGTCGGGATCGGGCCGGCCATGTCCGGCTACACCCTGGTGGTGCAAAACGCGGTCCCGGTCGCGAGATTGGGAGTGGCCACCAGCACCCTGACCTTCGTCCGCCAGATCGGGGGGACGGTTGGCCTCGCGATCGCCGGCACCTCGCTTTCCTCCACGCTAGCCAGCCAGATTCCCAAGGATCTGGCCAAGGCCAAGGTACCGGCCTCCCTGGCCCGCCATCTCTCCGCCAGCTCCAACAGCAGCCTGACCGGGGTGGGCAACGTGGGCGGGAAGCTGGACAAAGTTCTCCCGCCGGCTGCCCACCCATTCATCCCGGCCATCGTGCGGGCCCTCCACGACGCGCTGGCCCAGGCCATCGCGGGCTCCTTCTGGATCGGCCTGGTGGTGGCGTTGATCGCCGTGCTGGCGACCCTCTTCCTGAAGGAACTGCCGCTTCGAACGACCCATCACGATCAGGCGGCTTCGCCTTCACCTCCGGACCGGGCTCCGGAACCGGCTCAGGAAGAGCTGGTTCCGGCCGGCTGAACCAGGTTCGCGTGCCGAGCACCGCGTCCCCACCGCCAGCCACGACCCGAGATCGGTTGGAGGCAGAGGCTCTTCGTGCTCTTGAGGAGCTGATGGCGCACAGCTGGCGCCACAGCCCGGCCGGGCGCTGGGCCCGCCGCGACCTCTCGGCTGCCCAGATGCATCTGATGATGGTGCTTCAGGAGTTGGGTCCCGCGACGGTGGGCCGTCTGGCGGAGGCGCTGGAGATCAGCCCCCCCTCGGTGAGCTCGGTCCTCGATCGCCTGGAAGAGCACGGTCTGGCAGTTCGGCGCCGTGATCGCGAGGACCGCCGCGTGGTCCACGCCGCCCTCTCCAGCCAGGGCCGGGCGGTGGCTGAGGAGGCCTGCGGCTTCCGGCGCCAAAAGGTCTGCCAGCTGGTCGGTCAGTTCGATACCTCGGAACTGCAAGCACTGCTGCTGGTGCTGGGGGCGGTCCAGCGGGGCATCCGGGCCTATGCGGGTCCGCCCCGGGAAAGCGCCTGATCGTCTGCCTCAGCGTCCCCGGCGACGGCTCACTCCAAAGCTGAGCAGCCCCCTCCCGCCAACCCCGACGGGGATCAGCCGCCTGGATCGATCCTAGCGGCCGACCGCGACCCGGTTTCGGCCCCGACGCTTCGCCTTGTACATGGCAGCGTCGGCCGCGCCCAGGAGCTGGCCCAGGGTGCGTCCGTGCTTGGGGAAGAGTGCGATTCCGATCGAGGCGGTGACCCGCTTCACCGAGCACCCGGGCGGAAGCGCGATCTCGGCCAGATCATGGCGAACCTCGAGAGCGACCCGGCGGGCAGCCGGCAGGTCACAGCCCCGGAGGATCAGCACGAACTCCTCCCCCCCATAGCGCACGGCGGCGTCCTCGGCTCTGACCGCTCGCTGCAGAGATCGACCCACGCTGCGCAGGACGGCATCACCGGCGGCGTGGCCACAGCTGTCATTGACGTGCTTGAAATTGTCCAGGTCGATCATCAGCACCGCCAGCGGAGTCTCACTGCGCTCGGCGAAAGCCAGCTCCCGGCCACCGGCGTCACGCAGCCAGCGGGTGTTCAGCAGCCCGGTGAGCGAGTCGGTGATGGCGAATTGGACCTGCTCCGCGTAGAGCTGGACGTTGCGCCAGGCGGCCCCGGCCATGTGCGCCACCAGCCCGGCGACCGTCAGGTCTGATTCCGAGAAGGCGTCCTTGCGGAACCGCACCATGTTGAGCATCCCCAGCCGGTAGTCGCCCGACACCAGCGGGATCAGCAACATCGACTCGTCGGCAGTGGTGGTGCCCGGAACGTGGCCAGCCGCGGGGTGGGCATCCGCGTCGTTCACCCGCTGGGGGGCGCCCATGTCGAAGGCCCAGCCGGTGAGCCCGGTGCCCAGCGCGAAGGAGTGATCCATCACCGCGCCGGCATAGGTGGGGTCCTTAAGTGATCGCGCCAGGATCGGCCGGAACCTACCTGAATCCCAGTCGGCCGCATAGATGGAGATGCCGTCCGCCGGAACCACTTGATCGAGGTAGTCAGCGGCCACCTCCAAGATCGAGTGGGGGTCGTTCTCGGTCTGAAATGCCCGCGCCGCCTGACTCAGAATCTCAGTCTTGCCTCTAGGTGAGGGGTCAGCCTCGGCGAGGGCGGGAACCACCCTCGGCGAGGGCGCACTTGCGGTCTGCAGCTCCACCGAGCCGACGGAGGTCCGGTCGTCGAGCGACAGGAGTGTCGCCACCCTGGGCAGCTCCCGTTGTCCACCAGCCTCACCGGACACGGTCACCGGCTCCCCCAGCAGCGGTCCCTGGCCGAACACCACACCCAGCTCGATAAGCACCTCCTGCTCGGACGAGGTGGCGATCCCGGTGGCGATCAGTCGAGAGTCCAGATGGGACGCCAGCCCCACCAAGGCGGAGACCACCGCGCGCTTGCCACGATCGGAGTCGATCCCCTCGACCAGCACCGGGGCCAGTTGCATGAAGTCGGGCTTTACCTGGCCGATCGCAGCCAGCTGGGTGCGTACCGCCCCGAGCTGGGCCAGTCCGACCCGGAAGCCTCGGTCATGCAGCTGGGAGGCGAGGCCAAACATGGGACCGGAGTCGATGCGATCTATCTCGTCCGCCTGATCGACCACCTGCCAGACGATCTGGGCGGGGACAAGCCCGGTCCCCCGGACCTCCCGCCGAAGGCCCGCCACCACCCCTCTCCGCCGACGCCTCCATGGGTGCATTTCGAGGAGCACCGCGCCCGGGTTGAGCTGGCGGGCGACCTCCATCTCGGCCCGGAGGAGAGTGTCGTCAAGGGTATTGACCAGGTCCACCCGGTTCGCCGCGTCCCAGATCTCGGGCAGAGTCGGGAGTGCGTCGAGTCGAGGGATGCGCCAGCGCACCTCGTAGGCGAGGACGGCGCCGTCGCCCAGCCGGGTGACCGGCTCGGAGGTTATCCGCAGCGCCCCGGGCCGAAGCAGATCCCGGATCGCCAGCTCCAAAGCATCTGGGGTGGTAGCGGCGGGGAGTCTCGCGGTGGGCCTAGAGCGATTTGATGACCCGGCCTTCGCGCCACGCGAGATCGCGGGCACGCTCAGTTCTTGCAGTCTCGCCGCCACCTTGCGATATTGCCAGCGCCGCACCCTCCTCGGGGCGACGAGAGAGTGACGTTTGTGTCGTAGTTTTTGACTAGCCCGGGTGCTTGGCTTGAGGTTGAGGTAGACCAGGGGCTACCAGGCAAAGCTCCGAGTAGACCAGGTGGGCCGCCACGGCGGGCCAGATGGAGCCACTGCGGAGCCTGATCCAGCCGGCACCCCACCCCAGCAGCAATGCCCCAATTGGAGGGAGCGGCTGGAACGACCCCGCCTGGACCGCTGCGTAGGCCAGGGTCGAGTTCCGCAGTTGGCGAAGCTGGGAGTTCGCCGTGGTCCCGATGCGGTTTCCGAGGACCGATTCACGCCAGAACAGCTCCTCCCCCACCGCGGCGGGGATCACCAGGACTGCCGCCACGGGGCGGGGAACGCTTTCAGAGCACTCTCGAAGCCGCCTCAGGGAGCGGCGGCCGAGGGGCAGGCGGGCGGCGACCGTAGCCCCCACCGAGGTGATCCCGTAACCCGCTGCACCGGCGAGCAGGCCGAGCCCAAGCCACCTGATGGAGGCTGGCTGGGGCCGCGTCCGCAAGCGCCGCCAGGCGGGGACGCCGGAGGCGCTCAGGCCCACGGTCATGAGTGCCCAAAAGTACTTGGGATGCCGGAAACTGAGATAGGCAAGCCCGGCCTGGGTGGCGGCTCCGAACAGCAGGGGCGGGGCCGGCGGAGAGCTGGCGAGCAGCTCGCTGGAGGTCATCTGGGCCGCCTCGGCGTCCAGCGGTCGAGAGCGGCGGCGGCGGCGGCGGCGGCGGCCAGCGCCGCACCGGATAGGCCCCGATCAGGAGACCGTACGATCTCCCGGCCTGGCCGGCGCGCGAAGACGCCCGGTATCCGAGCGGGAGGCCCGGCCACCCTCGGAGGCAGCTGCGGCGCCACCCGGCTCAGCATCCGCCCGATCTGAGCTTCCTCGCGGGCTGCGGTGGATTCCGGGGAGGTCGGGTTCGGCCGCATGCTGAGCACGGCGGCAGCTAGGCTCATCGCGCCCACCCGACGCGCACCGCGGGTAAGCAGCCCCAGGGCCCAGTCGCGTTCCATCTGAGCGCGCTCGGCGAGAATCGTCAGCGACCGTTGGCGGGCCTGATTGGGAACTACCGCCGCCATGGCGGCGTACCAGGGTCCAGCGGCATTGCGGCGGGCGAAGATCTGCTCCAACAGTCTCCAGGTCGGCTCCGGGAGCTCCAGCTGGGGCGCTATGGCCGAGCCGGCCAGCTCCACCGCCCGCGCCAGATCGGGTGAGCTTACCGTGCAGGGGTGCGGCTGGCTGGCGCTCCCGACCAGGGCCGCTAGCCCAGCTGCCAGATCCCCCACCACCCCCGGGGGCTTGGCGAATCCGTACGTGAGGCGGGGCCGCAGCAGGCGGGGTCCATCGCCGGGCTCCAAGGTCCCGATCCAGCCGACCGTCTGGGCGACCTCAAAGGAATCGTCGATCACGCGCACCGCCAACGAGCTGTGCCGGAGTCGTCCCGGCGGGAGCGGAAATGCCGCCTCGACCCGGAGCTCCCCGCCCAATTCGGGGGTGGCCTGGACGGGCCAGATCATTGGGGCCGCACCTTCCCGCCGCACCGTTGCGAGGGCTGCCGGCGTGCCCGCGACGATCATCGCCCTTCCCCTGGTGTCCAGCTGCCCGCCGCGGTGGGGCTGGCTGCGGCCGCGAACTGCCCGGGGCGGAGTCGCTGCTTGGGTTGGGGACCAGCTGGCGACTTTCGTGGTCTCCCAGCCGTCCGGGCCCAGCGAGGATATCTCCACGATCCTGACTACGATCAAGAAGCGCTGCCAGTAGGAGCGGTAGAGTCGACTCCAGAAGGGATCGCTGGCGGTAGTCGCAAAGAATCGGCGCGTGCCGCCGGCTCCGCCCATGAGGCGGAAGAGCTGGGCCAGGTTGCGCGTGCCGTCGCCCGCCACCACGTTCGCCTCGCCCCGGACCATGACCGAGGGTTGGTTCGGGTGGACCCGCATTAGGGCGACGCGCGGATGCGCTCGAATGTTGCGTATTTTCGTGGCGTAACCCACCGTCGTGGAGGTCCAGATGGCGGCCTCTTCGGTGATCAATCGGGCCCCTACCGGGGAGATCGCGGGCGCGCCCCAGGGGGTCACGGTGACCAGGTCCCACTGCAAGAACTGGTCCAGGCTGGTGAATAGGTCCCGCATCGAGGAATCCGGCTGGGGCATCAATTCAACCCTACGGGATATCCTCAAACCACTGATGTGTCAGATCGCCGATGCCTGAGGCCGGAGGCAAGATCGAGGTCCCGGTCTCCCAAGAGGAGGCCTGGGACTTCGCCGCCGATGTGCGCAACGCTCCCCGCTGGGTCTTTGGGGTCCGCGGAGTGGCCGGCGACGTACGCCATCCGCTGCTGCCCGGTGACCATCTCCGGGTCCGACTGTTGGCGGGGGGGCGCGTGGCGGACAGTGAATGGACCGTTGGCAGCTGCGAGCGGCCCCGCCTCCTCACCAGTCACGGGCACGCGCTGGGGGCGACCGGCACTTTGGAGATCGAGTGCACAGCACTGGGCAAGCAGCGCACCGAGGTCAGCTATCGGCTCGCCTACGAGTTGCCCGGAGGGCCGTTGGGGGCTTTGGCGGCAAGGTTCGGGGTCCGAGGGATCATCGAAGTCCAGGTCAAGCACTCGCTGAGCACTCTGCGACAGCTGTTGGCCGCCAGCACCGAGGTAGAGCGGCCGTTCGCCCAACTCGAAACCGACGAATCCTGATCAGGGTGAACCATGCCGCCGGGGTCGCCGATGCCTGGCCGGTCACGGTGGTGGGCGTCACCGATGAGGACGATCCCCGGCTGGTCACCGACCCCCGGGGCGGGCTCGCTCCCGAATCGGCAGAGATGAGCCTGCAGTTGATCAGGACCTCAGCGGGGGTCACCCTGGGTAGCTCGCTCGCCCGCCGGCCCGAGTTGGTGGATCAGATTCGCCAGATCGAGGGGATCGGTCGGGTGCGAACGAACACCATCGGTGGAACCGTCGGTCCCGGCGGCGAACACTGGCTCAGTCTGCTGGCGGTGGCCCGGCTCCCTGACCCGTGCCCCCGACCGCTCGACCGCCTCATCGCCGCCTTGCACACCTTTTTGGAGGGGCGCTTGAGCGCCTTCGGAGTCCGGCTGGAGCCGGGGCGGGTGGATGGCGCCTGGTGCCCCGGCTTCAGCGACTTGGCCGTCGATGGACGCAAGCTGGTCGGGTTGGGGATGCGCTTGACCGGTGGCTGGGGCATCGTGCGCGGGGTGGTCGCGGTGAGCCCCCCGGACCCATCGGAGTTGCGCCGGCTGGACGCCTGCCATCAGCTCTTTGGCCCGGCCCTCGACTTCTCACGGTTTGGCTCCCTCGCCGGCCTTCCCGGGCTGGGCGGCGTCGATCGAGAGGCGGCGATTCGGCTGCTGGGCGGCTGGGCCAAGCCGCCTGCGAAGATGTCTCGGTGACTTCCAAAACGGCTCCGCTCCAGCTGGTCATGGACCCCGCCACGGTCCTGCATCACCGCAGCGCTCCGATCCGGAAGTTCGACTCGGAGCTGCGCCACCTGGTTGACGAGATGTACCTGCGCTGCGAAGAGTGGAACGGGGTGGGGTTGGCCGCTCCCCAAGTGGGCGCCAATGTGCAGGCCGCGGTCATCATCTACGAGGGCCGCCGCTTCGCCATCTGCAACCCTGAGATCATCTCGGCGGAGGGGGAGGTTGACGATGTCGAGGGCTGCCTCTCCATGCCCAACCAGAGCGGGCTGGTGCGCCGCTACCAAAGGATCACCGTCCGGTACCGCAACGTCCAGGGGAAGGGGGTTCAGCGGGAGTTTGAGGGTTGGTTGAGCCGAATCGTCCAGCACGAGTCGGACCACCTCGCCGGCACTCTCTGCTTCGAGCGCCTCGCACCGGGAGCAACCTTTGGGATCACCCCGCCCGAAGGGGAGCCGGACGCCGCCGCCAAACCGAGGCGGCGGGCCGGACGCCGGCCGGCTGGCGACGCGAAGGCCGCCCCGCCGGCGGGCCAGGAGCTCTAAGCGGTCTCAGGCAGTCGTGGCCGCAGCAGCAGCTTCGGCCGGTGCCTCGACCACCTCGTCCGCCTCGGCATCTATCCGCAACTTGATTTCATCGCCAACCATCCACCCCCCGGTCTCCAGCGCCACGTTCCAGGTGAGGCCGAAGTCCTCGCGACTCAGCTTCCCTGTCGCCTCGAAGCCGGCCACCTTGAACCCGTAAGGGCTGCTCTCCAACCCAAGGAATTCAAGCTCCAGCTCGATCTTCCGGGTCACGTCCTTGATGATGAGCTCACCCTCGACCAGGAATCGATTGTCGCCGCGGCTCTCGATCTTCCCGCTCTGGTAGGTGATGACCGGGAACTTCTCAACGTCGAAGAAGTCGGCGGAGCGCAGGTGAGCGTCGCGCCGCTCTTCGCGGGTGTCGATGCTGCCGACCTGGATCACGGCCTTGGCCCAGCTGCGGGTCAGGTCCTGCGGGTCGATCTCCACCTCGCCGCTGAAATCGTTGAAGTGGCCCCGGACGGTGCTAACCATCATGTGCCTCGCCGAGAACTCCAGCGAGGTGTGGGCGTTATCTACCTTCCAGCTCATGTACATTCCTCCTGCGCTTAGTGACCGCGATGCGCGATACTTGCTTGTGCAATCATATGGCAAAGGAGCTTGCTAGTGCAACTAACTGCTGCTGAAGCGCTGGAGAGCCCAACGCTTTCGCCAAGTCAACTGGCCGCCTGGCGCGCATTTCTCAAGGCCCACACCGTGATCACCCGTGCCCTGGAGCGGGAGATGGTGGCCACCCACCAACTGCCGCTGGCCGAGTACGACGTCCTGGTGCAGCTGCAGGAGGCCGCGGGAGGAGCTCTGCGCATGGCCCAGCTGGCCGACCGGGTGCTGCTCAGCCGGAGCGGCCTGACCCGGTTGGTGGAGCGGCTGGAGCAGGCCGGGCTGGTGCGCCGACAGGCCTGCCCTAGCGACGCCCGCGGCTACTTCGCGGTGATCACCGACCTCGGTCGAGAACGGCTGATCAAGGCAGCGCCGGACCACCTCCGTTCGGTCAGTTCCCACTTTGCCCAGCCGCTCGCGGAGGGGCAGATCGAAGCGCTGCGCATTGCCCTGGAGCAGCTCGTCTCGGCCGTGCCCGCCGAATGCGCCTCCGCCCTGGCCGATACCGAGGTCGAGGAACCGGTCGCCGTCGGTGAGGCCTCGGCCCGTGAGTAGCGACCAACCGTCGGAGTGCCCGTTCCCTCTGCCAGGTAGGGATCCACTCGAGTCATCCGAGCCGAGTGCCCCTGGTTGCCCGGTTCCCCCAGCCGCCGTTCCGGCAGGTGTGAAGTGGGACCTCGAGGCGCATGTCGAGGCGATGCGCAAGGCGCGCTCGGCGGCCGACACCAGCCACATCACCCCGGACCGGGCGGCGGAGATGGCCCAGAACGTGCTCGAGCAAAGGGCCGCCCGCCGGGGGGTGGAGGAGATCGACTCCAAGTTCGTGGAGGTGCTGGGCAAAAAGCTCGGCTACGGCCACCCCCTCAGTGACCGGACCGGAATGCCCCAGTTCACCTGGACCGAGGCGGCGGCGGCCCGGCTGATGGAGGTCCCCGAGTTCTGCCGTGACCTGACGCGCTGGCGGGTTGAATACACCGCCCTGAAGAAAGGGTTGGGCAGCACCATCACCCCGGAGATCATGGAGCTGAAATACGAGATGTGGGGCGAGGTATCGCACGCCATCGAAAAGCGTCACCAGGACGGCCTCAGCTGGACCGACTCCGCCCAGGCCCGGTTTGAGCGGGTGCCCGAGTTCGTCCGGGGTCAGGTGCTGGAAGCCGTGGAGGGCAACGCCAGAAGCATGGGGAAGTCGGTGGTGGACGACAGTGTGGTCGATCGGGTCATCGAACGCTGGTCGAACAGCGGCGACTTTCACGAAGGGTTGTACGGCTTCCGCTGAAGCGTGCCCCGGGGGACGCGGTCAGCCGCGGAGCCGGGCGCGGGCCTGATCCAGGTCGACCTCGCCGCGGGCCAGGGATTGCAGCACTCCGAGCCGGGAATCAGGCTGCGGATCGCGCGCCTCCACCCCAAGTCGGACCAGCACCGAGTCCATCCGAGACCGCACCGTCGGGTAGCTGAGGCCTAGCTGGCGCTCCATCGCCTTGAGGTTGCCCCGCGACCCCAGAAATAGCTTGAGCAGATCGCGGTCGGCCGACGAGAGGGCGCAGAACTCGCAGCTCGCGAAGTCCCCCGAGAGCTCCGTGCCGCAGCCTGGGCAGGAGAGTCTGGTCAGCCGCAGCCCCTCTCCGCAGACCGGGCAGCTCCGGGGAGGGTGGTTGGCCTTCAAGCCTCCACCATCTCCACCCACACGGCCCCGGTCGTGGTCTCGACGTCCAACTGGCCCGCGCCGCCCCCGACGGTGGCCTCCCGCTGTTCCCCGCCCATGGTCCAGCCATCGGAAATTCCGGCGGGGTCGCCGGGCAGGGAGATGCGCCCCAGCGTGCTTCGGGCCTGCACCCGAACGCTGGAGCCCTCCTCAAGCCCGATCTTCACGGTCGCGGCCTCGCAGCGCACCTGGGATTGACCATCCTTGAGCACCCCGGTCGCGGAGACGGTCCCCCAGGTGACCTTGAGATCGAATGGACTCGCAAAGTCCTCCAGCTTGGCGCTCCCCGCCTGGATGTCGGCCTTGATCGGTCCCTTGACCCCCTTGACCGAGAGCAACCCGGCCGCCATCTCGACGTCCAACGCCAGTTGGGGGTTCATCCGGACCTGGATGGGTCGTAGCGAACGCTCCGGGTGGCCCGTGCCGAAGGAGGGGATGCCGGACCTCCCCGGCCAGCGGAAGCTGAACCCGGAGTCGTCGGCCCCGGTGGCGGTGGTCCGGATCACCAGGGTGTCGCCGTCGCGGTGGACCTCGTGCATGCCCGTCACCACGGCATCGCGGATCTCGGCATCGCCGGTGATCCGCAGCGGGTGAAGCGCGCCCACCACCCGGATCTTGCGAATCGGCGGGTCCACCAGAGCGACCTGGCTCTGGTGGAGGGTCTCGATCAGGGCCGAGCCCTCTTCAGGGGTGAGCTCGCCCGCAGCTACCTTGCGCAGGATGTCCTCGAGCGATTGTTCATCAGCCATGCCAGATATATAAGTCTAGCTTGCCATTCTGTCAACTTCGAACGCAATTCTGGACCAACGATCCGCTCGGCCCAACTGACACCGCGCTACCATGCGTCAATGACTGAGCGCGAGCACTTGGAGCTCACCGGGGCCCGGGTTCCCGAGCCTCCCCTACCTCCGCGGATGACCCGGATCGAGCAGGCCTGCTGGGTCGTCTACGGGCTGGTGGCGCTGCTGCTCTTGGTGATCCCGATTCTGACTCACTCCTTCGGGCTCCCGGACATCGCCGCCTGGGTGCTTCTGATCGCGACGGTCGCGATCACCGCCTACTGGATGCGGAGCGGAACCCTGCGGGGTCCCGAATGGCTCAAGCCGGGCGATTACGAGCGGTTTCTCAAGGAGATTCAGCGGGTCCCCGGAGCGGAGGGGGAAGAGCCCGCTCCACCCAGACCGACCGGGCCGCCAAGAGCCCGAGGGCGGTCTGACGTCCAGCCACCACCACGGTGAGGGCCTCCGCCCCAGTTTCGCGGCGCACCTCCGCCCGAACGCCGGGCTTCAGCCCCTCTATCTCCAGCAGCCGCAGCAGTTGCGGGGCCTCATGCTCGGCCACCTCGGAGATCCGGGAAATCACCGCCGGAACCCCGGGCTCCAGGTCGAAGAGGCTGACCAGCTCGCGGCCGCGCATCCCGGCTCCCGGGATCTCATTGCCGTGCGGACAGGTGGTCGGCCTCCCCAGTGCTTCGAAGATGCGCTCCAGGACCTGGTCCGAAAAGACGTGCGACATCCGGCCCGCTTCCAGGTCCGCGGTGGCCCAGTCCAGTCCCAGGCCGTCGGTCAGCCAGCGCTCGACCACTCGGTGGCGACGGACCACCTCCGAGGCCAGCTTCTCGCCGACCAAGGTCAGCCGCAGACTGCGGTCGGGGTTGAACTCGACCAACCCCTGCTCGTGCAGCCGCTGCATGACCCCCGTGACGGTGGGAGCACTCACCGCCAGCCACTCGGCGAGGTGGGAGGGGCGGACGGTCTGCCCTTCGTGGGCGATGTAGTAGGTCGCCTCGAGGTAGCGAGCGGCGGTGGAGGAGAGTCCCTCCGAGCGCTCGCCGGACCCGGCGCCGATCAGCCGGCCCATCGCGGTCCCCGCCCCCAGGGCGCATCGAGTGGACCAGCCGGGCAGGGTTGAGCAGCCGATCGGCTGATCGCCACTGAGCCCATGCGTCCCATCCTAATTGCGACCTGGCCAGGCTCTGCGCGTGCCCTGTCTGGCGGACCCTGGGCCGACGTAGGATGGTCTCCGTTCAGCCCCAACGGGAGAAGCCCCATGAGTTCGGTGAACAACAACCACGAGGAGATCGTTCTCGACTTTCTGGGCCTGCCGCCCGAGATTGAACCGGGCAACATCTTCCCGATCGAATGGCACGAGGAGACCCCCCAGCTCACCGACATCTACGAGAAATCCAAGCGGGATGCCTGGAACCCTTCCCTCCTTCCCTGGGACCAGCTCGACCCCAAGGAGTGGAATGAGGAGGAGCGGCTGGGGATGATGTACTGGTTCGGAGTGCTGGCCAACTTCGACGCCTCCGGTCCAGCGGTCTTCGCCAAGGCCATGGTGCGCAGCTACGAACTCCATGAGGAGGACCCGGTCCGGCGCTGCCTCTTCTCAGTGGTGCGCGACGAACAGAACCACGAAGAGGTTTGCGGACGGATGATCCAGACCCTGCGCGAGGATGGTCCGATCGGGTTCCAGCCGAAGACCGAGTTGGAGCGCTTGGCGGTGCGCAATCTGAAGTGGCTTTATTACAACGGGGCCCGCTACTGGAACGGGTACAGCAAGGCGCTCTACAAGTATCCGCTGGCGATCCTCTTCTCCTCCTTCCTGATGGGCGAGGTGGCCTCATCCACCCTCTTCCATCACATGTTCAAGCACTCCGCCCACCCGGTTTTTCAGCAGGCGTTTCGCAACATCGGCAAGGACGAAGCCCGCCATCAGGCGATCTGCATGCGCATGCTGGAGAATCACTTCAAGACCATCAACGCTGAGGAAAAGCAGCTGGTCACGCGCCAGTTGCGCGCAGGTTTCGTGTTCTTATCGATGATTCTCTTCGAGCCCCCCGATCAGTTCTGGATCATTCCTCCCGACTTCGCTGATGTGCACCACAAGATGGAAGACATCGCCCGCGGTGCCGGGCTGGGGGTCGCCACCCTGGAGCAGAAAACGGAGAACTGGCGGCAGGCGATGCTGAAGATGAAAACCATCGTGGAAAAGCACGGAATCGCCTTTCCAGCGATGCCCGAGGTGGGCATCAGCGGCGAGGAAGTGACCAACTTTTCAGAAGAGGATTTGATACCCGTCTTCTGAACTGCGTCATGCCCCCGCGGGCGCCCGCTGCAGCCAAGCCTCGACGTGCGGCGCGGTAGCTTCGGCGCCGACCGCGATGCCGACCGCGCTGCGCAGCTGGTCATGACGCAGCTCGAGCGTTCGCTGGACCACGCGCAGAGGGCGCGCGGTCGGAGTGGCGCCCAGCGTCTGCGGCCGCAGCGCCAGGAGGCCGTTGTTCAACTGGCCGGTGTGGACCTCGACATAACCGGCGGGGGCCGCCAACACCAGCTCCACGCGCCGGTCCGGCAGCAGCCGCAGGAAGGCCGCCTCGGAATGGCTCAGCTCCCCGGACTCCAACACCTCAGTGCGCTGCGTCCAGCGCAGCAGAGCCCGGCCGGGCACGAGCTCGAGGTTGAGCCTCTCGCGGTAGCGAAAGGGCGGCTCGGCCGCCCAGAGGCCGCGACCCTCCCCCTCCCAGAGGCCCAGCCAGGCGGAGAAGGAAGCGACAAGCTCCTCAAGTTGGGGCGAACCCATCGCCGGACCATAGGCGTTGGCTCGGATCCCGGTCAACCGAGGAAGCTGCGCCATCGGGCCTCCCTGAGCTGGCGGGTAGGCTAGGGGCATGAACTCGGTGCCGACATCGCGGGCAGCGCTCCTCCGGGTGCTGGCAGCCGGCCTGCCGCCCCCCGGCAGCTTCCCGCTCAGCGATAAGCGACCGGAGGGCGGACTGTTTGGGCCGCGAAGTGCGACCTGGGAGGTGATGCGGGAGCCACTCCTGATCCTGGGCGCAGCCCGGGCGCTACTGATGCAGTCCGCGCATCCGCTGGTCGCGCAGGGAGCCCTCGATCACAGCGACTTCGCCACGGACCCGATCGGGCGCTTCCAGCGCACCGCGAGTTGGGTCACCACGGTCGTGTTTGGGACCACCGATGAGGCGCAGGCGGCCATCCGCGGGGTGAACCAGATCCACCGCAGGGTGCTGGGCGATCTGCCCGCCGATCACGCCACCGCGGCTTGGGCTCCCGGCAGCGCCTACCGGGCCCGGGATCAAGATCTCCTGCTCTGGGTCCATGCCTCACTTATCGACGCCATGCTGGTCACCTACCGCTCGGTGATCGGTTACCTCGGGCCCGGCCAGGCGGACCGCTTTGTCAGGGAGTGGGCCGCGGTTGCCCATTTGCTGGGGTTGCCGCCGGGGTCGACCTGGGAGTCTCAGGCCCAGATGCGGGTCTGGATCGACCGCCAGCTCCGCCGTGGGCTGGCCCTGCCCGGTCCGGGGTCGCGCCTCGTCGCCCAGGTGATCCTGGCTCCCGGGGTGCAGGGCCCGGCCCTGGCCAAGGTCACCTCGCTGATCACCGCGGGGATGCTGCCCCAGCAGGTGCGCTCCCAGTTCGGCATTCGCTGGAGTTTGGCTCACGATGTGACCTATCGCACCCTGACCCTTGGCCTCAGGGCCGCCCGGCCGGCCCTTCCTCGGGGGCTCCGGGTGGCGCCTTCCTACGAGTTCGCCATGACCAGGGTCACCGGCGAGCTACTCCGCGGATCACCCAGGACCGAGCGGCTCCTCGCCCGATTGAGTGCCGCCTGAGCGGTCAGGTCAGGTTCCATGCCTCGATCGCCGGAACTTCGCCTTCCCGACCGAGGATCGAGATTGACGCGACCTTCACGATCAGGTGGCCACAGAGGTCGAGGGTTAGCCCCAGATGGGCCGCCGCCAGGGCCCGAAGTATGTGGCCGTGAGTGAACAGGGCGTAATTCAGGTCGGCGTGCGGCTGCAGCTCAACCAGCAGCCGCTGGCTGCGTAGGAGCACCTGGTGAGGGGATTCGCCGCCCGGACAGCCATCGCGCCACAGCTCCCAGTCCGGTCGGGTGGCACGGATCTCCGGACTGGTCATCCCCTCGTACTCTCCGTAGTCGAACTCCATCAGAGCGGGTGTCGCCTCAGCCCGGGGCCACACATCGGATAGCTGCGCGGTCATCATGGCCCGCTGCAGGGGACTGGAGAGCACCCGAGCAAACTCCACCCCCGCCAGCCTCGATTTGAGCTCGCTCGCCTGAGCCTCACCCTTCGCCGTGAGCGGCAGGTCGGTACGCCCGGTGTGGCGGTGGTCGCGAGCCCAAACGGTCTCGCCATGACGAATTAGATAGATAGCCATCGGGTCGCCAGTCTACGTTCGTGGGCGGCGAGTGTTTACTCCCGCGCTGGCTATACTGGGCGCCCTCGGGAAGTAGCTCAGTCCGGTTAGAGTGCACGGTTCGGGACCGTGAGGTCGGCGGTTCAAATCCGCCCTTCCCGACCACTCCCCTTCTGCTTTCCGGATGCTAACGCGGACTCAGGTCGTGCACGGCCGTCTGCCTCGGCTTGACACCCTGTGCTGGGCAGCCCGGTCTCCAGTGAGCCCAATGAGCCGGACGGTTTCGGATTTCGCACCGGACTTCCGAATCGCATCACCTTCCCCACAGGTTGAATAGCCGAGAGCCCACCGGTGAGTGCTCCGGTCTGGCCACACGCCTCCTCTCCCCAGATCTATCCGTGAACCGATCTCGAGCCCGCCGCCCGGGTCGGAGGTCGACCCTCGTTGACCGTAAGGACCTGATCGAACCGCCAGGGAGGTAGGGTGGTGCTCTGGGTGAGCGAGACAAACCGCCCTGGTGACGGGACTGCCTAAACGTGATCTCGGTAGCTGCCGAGCGAATCGGAACAAGCGGACGACTCAGTCCTGGTAGTACTCCATCCCCAGGTGGGTGATCTGCTCCTCGCCCATCAGCCAGCGAAGCGTGTTCTTCAGCCTGGTCTGCTGGATGAACAGGTCGTGCTCCGGATGGACGCTGAGCGCATGCTGCGGGCTCTTGAAGTAGAACGACAGCCACTCTTGCACGCCCTTGAGCCCTGCTCGCTGGGCCAGGTCCGTGAAGAGCACTAGGTCAAGCACCAGGGGCGCCGCCAAGATCGAGTCCCGGCACAGGAAGTCGACCTTGATCTGCATGGGATAGCCCAACCAGCCGAAGATATCGATATTGTCCCAGCCCTCCTTGCTGTCACCCCGGGGCGGGTAGTAGTTGATCCGCACCTTGTGGTAGATGTCGCCGTAGAGCTGGGGATAGAGGCTCGGTTGCAGGATGTCCTCGAGAACGCCGAGCTTGCTCACCTCCTTGGTACGGAAGCTGTCGGGGTCGTCCAGCACTTCGCCGTCTCGGTTACCGAGGATGTTGGTCGAATACCAGCCCTGTAGTCCCAGCATGCGGGCTTTCAACATCGGCGCCAACACGGTCTTCAAAAGGGTCTGCCCGGACTTGAAGTCCTTGCCACCGATGGGCACGCCGATCGTGTGGGCGAGTTCCACCATTGCCGGCACGTCGACAGTGAGATTAGGCGCTCCATTGATGAAGGGCACGCCCTCTTGGAGAGCCGCGTACGCATAGAGCATGGAGGGCGGGACGCTCTCGTCGTTCGCGTCCATTGCGGCTTCGAGCGCTTCCAGGTCCTGATGGGCCGGCCCGGGCTCGAGGTAGATCTCGGTGGATGCGCACCAGATAACGACCATCCGGTCGCAGGCGTGGGCCGCCTTGAAATCGCGGATGTCTTTTCGGAGAGCCTCGGCAAGCTCTCGCTTGCTCGCCTTGGCCTTGACGTTGGAGCCGTCGAGGCGCCGCACGTAGTTCGGGTCGAAGACGGCCGGCATGGGCTCGATCTCACGAAGTTCGGCCGCGATCGGCTCAATATGGGCCCGCCGCTCGAGCACGCCGCATTTCACTGCGGCGTCGTAGGCCGTGTCCGGGATCGGATCCCAAGCACCAAAGACCGGCTGGTCAATGCCCGCCAGAGGCACGAAGTCGCGAATGAGCGGCACTCGGTCTTCAGTCCGTTTGCCGAGGCGGATGGTACCCATCTGGGTGAGCGAACCGACGGGCTCTGCGAGGCCGAACCTGATCAACTCAACGCCGGCGACCACGGTCGAAGCCACCGCGCCGAGCCCCACCGTTAGCACCCCCAGCCTACCGGCAGCAGGGAAGATGTGGGGCTGGGAAATCTCCACGAAATCTCGAGCCTCGAGGATCACGCCTTGTTGACGCGCTAGCGCCAGCAGCGCCTGATGCCACTGCGCTGGGATGCGGCCGGTTTGGGCCCAGTGTTCGACCGTGCTCTGGCGCTTGCCCAACAGCTGCGCCAGCGAGCTCTGCCCACCGAACCTGGTGATCACCCGCTCGGCAGGATTGCCAATCACTCTCACGGAGGCTAACGAATTTTTCGTTAGCCGCCAAGGCTGATTCGACGCGACACACAGGGAGAGCCGCCCAATGGGGAAGGAGATGGACTGGTCGGCAAAGACTCCGGTGCGTCGTACTTTTGTACTACAATCGGTTGATGAACGGCTGTGATTGGAGCTATCGCGGAGACTACGTCCGCGAGCGCCAGGGCATTGAGCCCGACCGGGGGAATGAGGCCATGCACGATCCGGGTGCGCTTCGAATCTCACCGGACCCGTCTAGTCGGTCGGGCCGAAGTGACCGGACCATCAGTTACTCGCCGGCAGCCGGGTGCCTACTCACGGTCATCACACTGGCCGATGGCCCGGTCACCTACGGGGTGAACGGGTGGCGATCTAACAGCAGCGACGCAAGGAGATACAAGGAGGAAGCGCCATGAGTGGCAATATCGAGCGGTTGATCGCCGAGGAGACGAGCGCCTCTGAGCAAGATCCAGATGCGTCAATCTCGAATGATGCCAAGCTCAGCCGGCCAAATCGGAAGCGCTCGGCAGTCTACTCGATTCGGCTCGATCCCGACGAGGTGGCAGCTCTCCAGGCCCGCGCCGAGGAGACGGGGTTACCTGCCTCGACGCTGGCCCGCTCGTGGATTATCGACCAACTCCGAGCCACCCGAGGTGAATCGGAAAGTGCGGGGGCCGAGCTACGCGCCGCCCTGATCCACCTTGGCCATCTACAGCGCCATCTCGCGGAACACACCGCCTGACCATTCGCCGGTAGGGAGCCCCTCCCAAGAGATCTTGACACCCTATCCGGCGAACTGGGGCGGACGGACGAGCCTCGGGTGCGCTCGCTTATGAACTAGAAACGTCACTAGGTGAAAGTCGGCAGCCGCCTCACTGTCAATTCCGACCTTCCCGACTGAGAAGACCCCGTTGGCCAGTCCAGATGATTCGGATCCGTTCAAGGAGGTCCAGTCAAGAAAGCAAGGAGCAGATAGTGCTTCCGCGCAGTCACGCCGGCGTTTCTACGGTGAGCCCAAGAGCTCCCGCAGCGTCTGCCATGCGTCGGTCATAGGTGACAATCGCACGCAGATCCCGTCCCACCACCTGTGCCGCGGCGAGATGGATCGCATCGAGGCTCCGTACCTGACCGGCAGGAGCTAGCGTCGCAGCGCTATCGAGCAAATCGTTGCTGGGGACGATCTGGTCGAGGCGGGAGAGCTGTCGACGGGCTTGCTCGACGGCGGCTGGCCCACCACCGAAGACCCCTCGGACGACCTCCACCCGAGCGAGTGCGCTGGTCACTAGATGGTCCGACCGGTGTCGGCGCAGGAACCTTCGCAGCCGGTCCGACTCAGCTTCGCGCTGGACTAGCTTTACCAGCGCGGACGAATCGAGGTAGATCCTCACCGCTCATCCGCACGGATCTCCGCCAGCCGAGCCGAGGCGTCGATGCCGTAGTCCTGCGGCGGGTCGTCGGCCACATTGCCCTCACCGGACGCGGCGAGGACCTGGCCGCGGGCGATCAGCTCCTGCCATGGATCTCGATTCGTGGGCACTAGCAGCGCAACTGGACGGCCCCGGTCCGCCACCTCGATCGTCTCCCCGGTGGCCACCCGGGCTAGGTAGCGGCTGGCATGTTGACGTAGTTCCCGAACTCCTATCCGCTCCATAGTGCTACAAGGTAGCACTTGGCGGCCACGTACGCCGCCAAGGCCCACCTGCCACCTCCCATCTGAGACCCGATCCGGCGATCTGCGGGGACCGGGGCGGACGGCCGAGCCTGCGGCCGCTCGATTCTGAATTCGAACCTTCACGACGTGGAGGTCGGCAGACGCCTCCCCGTCGAATCCGCCCTTCCCGACCGGTACTTCCTCAACCGCCGGAGTGGTGTTGACACCCGATCGACTGGCTCGGCCTAGCGGCTGGGAGCAATATGAGCCTGGTATCCACGCCGTCCGACATGGTGACGGGGATCAGCTAGCCGACGGCCAGCGCGGCCGCTGCCGGCGGCTCATGGGAGCAGTTTCCCTACCGGACATCCGGGGACGGACTCCCGTCGAGGATGGCAGCCCGCCATCCTCGCAAGGAGCTGATGAGCGCGATCCCCTCAGCCCGGCGCAGGTCGGGCAAAGTGATCACCCGCTCCTCTAGGCGCCCGGAGGAAAGGAGGCGACCGCGTTCGATGCCGGGTAGACAGCCGGCATCGAGGGGCGGCGTGTACCAGCGCCGATGAAGTTGCACGGCTAGGTTGGCGATTGTGGTTTCCGTGACGTCGCCCCGCTCGTTCACCATGACCACATCGTCGACATCCGGGTGGCGCGCGGCCCGGGTCCGGTAGACGCTGCGCCGGGTCGTCTTGTGGTAAAGCCAGATATCGGACGAGCGCACCGGCTCTGGGTCCACGGCCAGACGGACCGGCTCCTGAGCCGGGATCGGCAGCGGTGCCAACTCGACCGTGGTCTGGCCATGACGGCCGCAGAGGAGCCGCACGCGGGTGGCTTCCCGAACTCCCAGCAAGGCCCGCTTCAGCACCGAGCTCACTTGCGCACGCTGGACCAGAAACCCGAAGTACTGAGCTGAGGACAGCAATCTCTGCAGATGCAGCTCAAGGTTCCGGACCCCAATTTCGGGCCGGAACGCCATCGTCTCCAGTAGCTGGAACTCCTCGGGGAAGTTGTGCAGAATGGCGGCCTTGGCCACTAGTTCATCATGCTCGGCCGCCGGGATCGAGTCCCAGGTGATCCCGCCACCGGTGCCGTAGCTGGCGATGCCACTGACCCGGTCCACCACCACGGTCCGGATCGCCACGTTGAAGCGGGCTCGGAAGGACGCTCCTGGGGGAGCCACCATGCCGACCGCGCCGCAATAGACCCCGCGGCAGCTCGGTTCCAGCTCCGCGATCAGAGCCATGGTTCGCGCCTTGGGAACTCCGGTCACCGAGCCACAGGGAAAGAGCGCTCGGAATATGTCCGCGAGATGGGTGTCGGCGCGCGGGCTGGAACTCACGGTCGAGGTGAGCTGCCAGAGCGTCTCAAAGCGCTCGACGGCGAAGAGATCAGTCACCGCGACGCTTCCCGCCTCTGCCAGCTTGCCCAGGTCGTTGCGAAGCAGGTCCACGATCATGACGTTTTCGGCCCGTTCCTTGGGCGAACTGGCTAGTTCGCGCGCCCTCACCGCGTCCTCCGCGGGCCAGCGGCCGCGCACGCTGGTGCCCTTCATCGGCCTGGTCCTCAGTCGGTGCGCGGTCCAATCGAAGAACAACTCGGGTGATGCACTGGCGACCACGTGGCGCCCGGTATCGAGGTAGACGTTGTATGCGCCCCGCTGGGCTAGAGCCAGATCTCGGTAGAGCTCGAACAGATCCCCTTCGATGGGGGAGCGCAGCGGCAGGCTCAAATTGCACTGGTAGGTCTCGCCCTCCTGGATCAGCCTTCGGATGGCTTCGACCTGGCCCAGGTAACTGACGTCGTCCACCTCCGGTCGCCATCCCGAGACCCGGTAGCCGCGAGCCGCCTCGGTCGGCAACCGAAGCGGCTCGACGGAAAGCGGGGCGTCGAACAGTCCGAACCAGGCCAAGGGCAGTTCACTCAGGGGCTCGTTTGCCCCGGCTCGGCGGGTCGCCAGGGAAGGGTCGAGGCCGGTGGCGGCCTCGTAGGCCAGAAAACCAACCGCCCACAAGCCCTGGTCCGCCGCTTCCTCGACCGCATGGAGCAAGGGCACCACCTCGGCAGCTCGGACCGCCGACAACGTCCGATGCGGGGAGGTGAACTCGGTGGCGCCGCCGCCGGGAGTCAGGTCATCGAACCGTGCATGCACTCCGCTCAGATCCGTCGCGCCTCTCTTGTTTATCCCTGCCAAGCGCGCGGCCACCTCCCTCTGGCCGGTATCGGCGACACGTCGGCGGTCAGCCGTGCTCGCTCTGTCGGACGTTCCTTGGTAGCGTTAGGGGAGCCCATCCCACCACAGATATGGGCAAGAACCGGGCGGAGTTCCGGGACGTCGAGACTTGGACTTCGGGGTTCACCGATCGGCGAATGCCATCGAAACCCAAATGGACCGGACTCTGCGGGGATTGTCCTCAGCGTCTCACTGCCTCCCACCGGGCCAGGCTACCCTGTCCAGCCGGAGGAGCCCGCGCGAGGGCGCCCCTTGAGCTCTTCTGGTGCCTCCTCGCGCTCCCCCCAGGAGTGACTCCCCTGGCACCCCTGGTGCAGATCTCCGGCGCGATCGTCCTGCATCGCATTTTCGGTGGCGGTGGCGGCCTCACGCCCCACCATGACTATCCCAAAGGGGTGGTCTTCATCCGCGTTCGGCTATCAACTCCTGCTTGCCGAAGTGAGCGTGGGATCTGGGCGGCTGGAAGGGTGGACGGCAGTCGACCCGACTGGTGCCGTCCACCCGACCCGACCGTGGGGCTAGGCCTCAACCTCTTCAAGACGGCCTGTTTTCACGTCGTAGATGAATCCCCTGATGCTGCCCTTGCGAGGAAGAAACGGACTGGACTTGATCCTTCGTATCGACTGACGCACTTCCGGTTCCAGGTCGGCGAAGGATTCGAAGGCGAACGCCGGACGAATCCCCGTGTCCTGCTCGATTTGACGCTTCAGGTCATCGTCGCGGAATGTGAGCATCCCGCAGTCGGTGTGGTGGATGAGGAGTATCTCCTTGGTACCGAGCAATCTTTGGGAGATCACCAAGGAGCGGATGGCATCGTCCGTGGCGACCCCTCCGGCGTTGCGGATGACGTGGGCGTCGCCCTCGTTGAGGCCCAGGATCCTGCTGACAACGAGTCGCGCGTCCATGCAGGCGAGAACGGCAATTCCCCGTGCTGGGGGGATCGGCACGTCACCCTTCGTGAAGGTCGCAACGTAGCGCTCGTTGTTTTCGAGTAAATCATCGGTGGTCGACATAAAAACTCCTTGGTTGATGCATTGATTCCGGACCTCCCCTCGGGTTGGCTCGGTACCCGGAAGGTCGCTTAGCGAGGAAGTGACCTAGCGTCGACAGGAGGTCGTTTGATACAGCCCGAAATCCAGGGCACGACGACGGATCAGACCGGAGCCGGGTGAAGCCACACGACTAGTCTACTTATTCGGTGGAGAATCGCACAAGCGAAGGTCCTGCCCCATAAAGTGGTGCAAGCAGCGGGACCGAGACGGTGCCCGCGCCCAGCGGCTCCGGACAGACGCCGCGCGTGACCTACTACAGGCCAACCAACCTTCCCATTTGCCCGCCGCGCGGTGCCTGGTTGGTGCGGTCAAAATGGGCGATCAGACGGGAACTGGCTCAACCGAGCCTGGAATCTCTTCCCGCTGAACTTCCGGTTCGTGAAGCGGGGCACCTGCGCGCCACCATGGCGATCGGCGCCGACCTCGTTCTCCTGCTCGACCCTAACCGTCACTTGGCCGAAGCCGCTAGAGCTGGTGGACTGGGCTTGGAGTCACAGTCCTGGTCCGCGAATCGGCTCTCGCCGATTGGTGAAGGCCCGGGGCAGCCTGATCGGCCGAGCCGCTCCCGTCTTGTAGTGCTCAGCCGCGCCTGCGCGAGAAATCCGGACCCACCGCCCCAGCCTCTCGGCGAACCCGTGGCAGCATCTCCGCGGGACACCTCACCATTGCCCGCGCTCGGTCACTCGTGGAAAAGGACCTTGGTACTGTATGACTTGTGCGCGTCCGAGGGGTTGAGGGATCGGCTCGAGGTAACTACCAGCATCCCGATGATGGCGGGGAGTCGGGGCGGAAAGGTGCGCCCAGCACGGGGTTCTCGAGCGCGGTGGAGCGGGTAGTTCTGGGCGCTACGACTTCCTCTCGACGGCGCCTCAAGCAGCTCCTGGTTCGACCGGAGCGGCGTCGATCGGGCGGATTTTTTCGACCGCTGCCCTGGCTCCAAAGCGCCCACGATCTGCCCCATCCCACGGTGCGGGCGGTCTCGTTTGTGGTCCTCGCGGCGATCGCAGTGGTGACCGCCTTCGCCCTGGTCACCGCGGGCAGCCACCCCACGCTGCCCAGTGCCCATGCGGTGCTGGTGGCGGTCGAGCCGTCGCCGGGGCACCGGGCTCAGGGGAACGGTCACCTGATCTGGTACCGAAGCGGAGGGCTGCTGGTCGTGGTGCTGGCGGTTCAGCACAACCAGCCGAACTCCCGGGTGACCGCCTTCCTCGTGCCCCAGGGCAGCTGCAGTGGGCCACGCCCGGGGGGCGCTCGGGTGGTCGGCACCGTGCGGGCTGACGAACAGGGGGTAGCTCACTTCAACGAGGAGCTGCTCAGCGTCTCCAACTTGACGTTCTCCGACTGGTCAATCTGGATCGAGAGCGCCGGCCCGGGACGGTCTCCTGCGGCCTGTGGAGTGATCAGCCTCTCCAACGGGTCCCTGATCAGTTCGTGACCAGCCGACGGTCGTTGTTCAGACTGGCCCTGGTCACGGGGACCTTGGGAGCGCTCTTGGGGCTCGTCGGCTGTGGGAGTCCCAGCGGTACTCCGACCAGCCCCACCTTCGCCAAGGCAGTCGCCAAGTGCACCGCCAGCGGAGCCCAGACCCAGGCCACCGTCGAGGCCAACAGCTCCTTTCGCTTCAGTCCCGAAGTGGTTTGCCTGCGAGTCGGCGGCACGGTGACCTGGACCAATACGACTACCAGTCTCGACCACACCAGCACCGACGAGCCCAGCCAGGCAGCGAGTGCCGATGACGCCACCATCCCCCCCGGTGGCCACGGTTGGAGCCTGCGCCTGCCCTCCGGGCACTCCGCCAGCCTGACCTTCAAGACCGCCGGGGTGTACCACTACTTCTGCATCCCCCATGAGACGCTGGGGATGGTGGGAGTGGTGGTGGTCATCCGCTGAGCGAAGACCGATCCGCTGATCCCTCAAGATGGGTTATGTGGACGGCGAACTGCCGCTGGAGCCGGCACCCGAAGCGGCGGCCCGCCCGACCCTAGGCGAGCAGCCCTCCCGGGAAGCCGCGGACTCCCGCCCGCTGGCCGCCCGAATGCGGCCGCGGCAGTGGCAGAAGGTCTTGGGCCAGGACCAGCTGATCGGGAGCGGGGGAGCGCTGCAGGCTGCCCTGACCGGTGGTTCCCTTCCCTCGGTTGTGCTGGTGGGTCCTCCCGGAAGTGGCAAGACCACCATCGCCCAACTCCTGGCGAACTCCCAATCGGCCCACCTCATCGCGCTCTCGGCCGTGAGCGCTGGGGTCGGGGAGATCCGGGCGGCGGTGGCGGAGGCGAGGGTCCGCCAGCGCGTCGGCCAGCGGACCGTGCTCTTCCTCGATGAGATCCATCACTTCAGCCGGACTCAGCAAGACGCCCTCCTGCCTCATGTGGAGAGCGGACTGCTGACCCTGATCGGAGCCACCACCGAAAACCCCAGCTTTCAGCTGTCCGGCGCGCTGCTCTCTCGGGTCCAGGTCTTCGAGCTGGAGCCGCTTACCAAAGAGGCTCTGTCCGAGCTGCTGGACCGGGCTCTAGCCGAGATGGAAGAGGGTCTCGGGGCACGTTACCTAACACTCGACGACCAGGCCCGCCAGGTTCTGGTGGCTCGATCGGGCGGCGACGCGCGGATCATGCTCAACGCCCTGGAACAGGCGGCGGCCACGGTGGACGACGGGGGGGTGCTGGGAGAGCCGGCCGCGGTGCGAGCTCTGAGCAGCCCGGTGCTCCGCCACGACCGGGCGGGTGACCTCCATTACCAGCTGCTGAGCGCCTTCATCAAGTCGATGCGGGGAAGTGACCCCGACGCAGCGGTGTATTGGTTGGCCCGACTGCTGGAGGCGGGCGAGGATCCCACCGTCCCGGCCCGGAGAATGGTGATCCTGGCCGCCGAGGACGTGGGGCTGGCGGAGCCTCGGGCCTTGGAGATCGCGGTCGCTGCCCACTCGGCGGTCCGGTTGGTGGGGATGCCGGAGTGCCGCCTGCCGCTGACCGAAGCCGCGCTATTCCTGGCGCTGGCGCCCAAGAGCAACAGCGTCTACGCCGCTCTGACGGCCGCCGCCGAAGACGTTCGCTCCCACCTCAACCTCCCGGTCCCGCTCCACCTGCGCAACGCGGTGACCGGACGCGACCGCCAAAAGGGGTACGGCGAGGGCTACCAGTACGCCCACGACGACCCGGATGGGTTGGTGGACCAGCTGCACCTGCCGGCGGAGCTGGCGGGTCGGCGCTACTACCACCCCACCCCGCACGGGCAGGAGGTTGCCCTGGATGAGCGGCTGCGAGAGATCCTCCGGCGGCGGGAGAGCTAGGCGAGGACCCGAAACCGGTATCTAGGAGTCCTCGGATGCCGACTCGGCCTCTGCCGACTCCCCGCCTTCCGCGGTCTCCTCGGTGCCCGCCTCGGCTTCCGTGGCCACCTCCTCCTCCTGCACGCGGGGAGCAGCGATCTTGGCGATCACCTCTTCGGGATCGAGGGCAGCTGCCAATTCCACCCCTTCCGGAAGCTGAATCTCGGAGAGGCGTACCGCGTCGTCGATCTCGGCCAGCCCGGAGACGTCGACGTCGAACTCACCGGGGATGGCGTTCGGCAGGCAGCTCACCTCGAGTTGGTGGATCAGGTGAAGCAGTTCACCGGCATTGAACTTGGTCGCCGGAGCTTCGCCCACCAGCACCACGGGGACCTGGACCGTGAGCTTCTCCAGCAGGTTCACCTGGAAGAAGTCAACATGGACCGGCTCCGAGGTCCGGGGGTTGATCTGGAGCTCTTTGATCAACACCGGCCGAGAGGCCCTCTCCCCCTCCACCCGGAGTTGGAGCAGGTGACTGCGACCGGCCCGGTGGAAGATCTTGGCGAATTCCCGGCCGGGAATCTCTACGGTGATGGGCGCAACCGAGTGGCCGTAAACCACTCCCGGCACCAGCCCCTGACGGCGCAATCCGGATACGTGCCGACCCACGGTCGTGCGCGCCGCCACCTCTAACGTGAAATCCATGAGCCTCCACCAAGCTCTGCCGGCCCCGGACGCCGACCTCCTCTGAGATCGGCGAGAGCCGCCGGATCGTACCAAATCCGGGGATCAGCGAGCTCCAGCGCCTACCTTCTCCAGCCCGAAGCGGCGCTCCACGTACTCCACGATTGCCCGAATGCTGGTCCCGGGAGTGAAGACCTCGTCGACCCCCATCTCTTTCAGGAGCACCGCATCGTCGGGAGGGACGATCCCGCCGCCGAAGACGACGATGTCCTCGCCGCCCCGCTCGCGCAGCAGCCGGAGCACTTCGGGGAAAAGGGTCATGTGCGCCCCGGAGAGGAGCGAGATCCCCACCCCGTCCACGTCCTCCTGGATGGCCGCCTCCACCACCTGGGCGGGGGTCTGATGCAAGCCGGTGTAGATCACCTCCACGCCGGCGTCACGGAGGGCCCGCGAGATCACCTTTATCCCTCGATCGTGGCCGTCGAGGCCCACCTTGGCGGTCAAGATCCGCACTGGCCGGACGCTCATGGCCCCAGTCTAGTCCTCCATTTCCAGTTGCTCGAATTGGCAATTTTGTTGAAGTGTGGCTACCCCTAGCCCGATCCCGCCTCCAGACCGCACCACCAAGTGCTCTCGAGGGTCCCGCTCGACCCGGCTCGGGGCATTCCCTACCCGGGATACGAGAGCATTCCTGGCCGGTGTTTCGAGGGGTCGCTGGTCGAGTGACTGCGCAGCTGCCGCGCCCTTCCCAAGTGGGGGTCGCTGACCTCAGGGTTCCAGCCGGTTGATGTCGCGCGGGAACATGGTCACCTGACGTACGTTGGGCACCCCGGCAAGGCGGGCCACCAGTCGCTCCAGTCCAATCGCGAAACCGCCATGGGGCGGCATCCCGTACCGAAAGGCCTGCAGATAACCCTGGTAGGGAGTTATCTCCTGCCCCGCCAACGCCTGCAGATAGTCCTGGTAGCGATGGAGTCGCTGGCCACCCGTGACCAGCTCCACCCCTCGAAACAGCAGGTCGAAGCTGTTGGAGTACTCCGGACGTTGGGGGTCGGGGTGGGTATAGAAGGGGCGCTTGGCCATCGGGTAGCCGACCACAAAGAGCAGCTCGGAGTGAAACTCCCGGGCCGCCCACTCGCCCAGGAAGCGCTCGTCCGCCGGGGCCAGATCGGCCTCCCCCAGAGCCGGCTTCCCGGTCTCCCGCTCAAGCAATGCTTGGGCGTCCCAGAAATTGATACTGGGGATCTCAGCGGGGACCACGGGAAGGCGGAGTTGGAGCCGCTCCACGGACTCGTGAGCCACCGCCGCCACCACGCCGATGATGGTTTCCAGCACCTCCCGTAAAAGGGCCATGACGTCCCGGTGGTCGGTGATGAATCCCATCTCCGCATCGAGAGAGAGGTACTCAGCCAGGTGGCGGGCGGTGTCGTGCGGCTCGGCCCGAAAGACCGGTGCCGTCTCATACACCCGCTCGTAGACACCGACCATCGTCTGCTTGTAGAACTGCGGACTCTGGGCCAGAAAAGCTGGGCGTTCGAAGTAGTCGACGGGGAAGACGTTGGCTCCGCCTTCGGTGGCCGAGGCCACCAGTTTGGGGGTCTGAATCTCGACAAAGCCCCGCTCGTCGAGGGCGGAACGAAAGCCCCGCACGGCGGCGGCGGCTACTCGACCCAAGGCCCTTTGCTGGGGGTGCCGCCAGCTGAGCGCCGCGTGATCGAGCAGGGTGGGCAGTTGGATATCGAGCCGGGGACGGCGCAGTTCGAAGGGCAGCGGCCCATCGGGCAGCGCCAGGAGGCTGAAGTGGGGATCGTGCAGCTCCACCCCGGCGGGGGCCTGGGGCACGGCGACAACTCGTCCCTCCACCCGAAGTACCGTCTCCGGGGGCCAGCTCGCTAGCTCCGCCCTCAACTCCGCGTCGTCGACCACCACCTGGCTGATCCCCCGACCGTCTCGGACCAGCACGAAGGTGACCTGGGCGAGTCGGCGTTGGTGGTGCAGCCAGCCCGCCAACCCCACCCGGTCGCCGACAAACTGCGGGAGACTGTCCGACCAGACCCGGCTCAACTGGCACCTCCCGACCAATGGCCCTGGGAGTGCGGGCGGGAGGGTCCCCGCGGTGCCACCGCACTTCGCTCCGGCGCGGCCGGGGCCTCTGGCCCGGTAACGGGGGCAGGTCGGCGAGGCTTAGTCGGCCCTGGCCTTTGTTCCTCGCAGCTCGGGAGGGTCGTTCACGAAATTCCGGGTCCGCCATTCCAGCTGCCGGCGGCTCTCTTGGCCCGGGTGGTCTCGCTACTCGTCTCCGTCAGCGCCGTTACCGCAGACGATACCGAACCTGCTGCCTCGCCACAAGCCGGCAACCGGGGCAGGCCGCATTATTCGACAGGTGGAGCTACCGACAATCTCGGAGGCGGAGCTGCGGAAAAGGGCGCGGGGGATGCTCCTGGGGATGGCCTGCGGCGAGTCGGTGGCGGGCAGTGCGGCGTCCTGTCACCTGGCGCTGGAGCTCGGCGAGTCATTGGTCGCGCGGGGAGCCGTCGAGCCTGAGCTGGTGCTCGAGCGCTGGCTGAGGCTGGACCACCCGGTTCGACCCCGGCCGGGATCGATCACCTCCCAGGCGCTGCAGCTCTTCGAGGACGGATTCCCGGTGGAGGGCCTGGCCGAGGCCGCCGCCCGGGTGGTACCCGGCCGCAGCGGCGACGGACCGCTGATCCGAGCCCTGCCGCTGGCGATCGCCGCGCGCCACGACGGGGCCCAGCTCAAGCGCTGGGCCAACCAGAGCGCCTCGATCACCCACAGCGACCTGACCACGCGGATGGCCACGGTGGGCAGCTGTCTACTGGCCCGCGACCTGCTCACCCGCAGCCTGGCGGACAGCCTGGCCAGGGTCGCCCAGGCAGTGCGGGAGGAAGCGCCCCTGCGCCTCGCGCGAGCCCTCCGCCTCCCCTCCCGCGACGAATGGCCGGAGGCCGGAGACGACGCGGCCGCCGTGCTCAGCCAAGCGGTTCACGGACTGGCGAGCGCGACCGATCTGGAGGGCGTCCTGCAGCAGGTGGAGAACCAGGATCAGCCCCGAGCAGGGGCCCTGGCACTGGCCGGGGGGTTGGGAGGGGCGGCGTTCGGAATCAACCCCGCTGCTCCGCGGCTGGCCCGCCTCGATCGGACGTTGCGGTTCAGACTCGAGCAACTCGCCGAGGGACTGGTCGACTTCCAGGCGCATCAGGACTTGTCCCGGACCGGCGCTGACAGCACCTCCGCGTCCGCGGCCAGGGACAGCTGAGTTGGCGAATTTGCAAGCTCCGGAGCTGGTGGTGGATGGGACCAACGTGGCCTGGGCGTGGCCGCGCAGTCGAACCTGCCTGGTCCGCAAAGACCATGCCGGTGCGCAGCGGCTGCTGGTTTCGACGGCCACGGAATCCGCCTTGCGCTCGGCCTACGCTCAGCTTACGTTCGTCTTCGACGGCCCTCCTCCCCCGGCAGGGCCGGGCAGCTCCACGGCGGTCCGGGTTCTCTACCCCGATCCGGGTCAGAGCGCCGACGAGAGGATCGTGGAGTTGGTCGTCCAGGCGGTACATGGAGGTGCCGCGCCCGTGGTGGCCACCAGCGATCGGGCTCTGCGCGAGCTGGTGCGCCGCGAGGGCGGAACTACCATCGGGGGACAGGCCCTGATCCAGAAGCTCGATCCCCGCACCGGCGCCGACTCGCGACGCGGGGCGACGTCGCCCCGCGAGGGTGCGGACAAGCCCCGGCCTTCTAGCCGCGATACCGAGGCTTGGCTGGAGCGGTTCTCCGGGGATAAGCGGACCCCGAGATGAGCGTCACCCGGTACTAGAAAACGGCCGGCTCCCGGTACGCGCCGAATACCTCGGTGAGCGCCGAGGTGATCTCCCCCTCGGTGCAGCGCACCTTGACCGCCGCAATGATCCAGGGCATCAGGTTCTCGGATCCCTGGGCCGCCAGCCGCAACTCGTCCAGCCGGTTCCGCACCGACTCGCCGTCGCGTTCGCGGCGAACCTTGGCCAGGCGAGCGATCTGCTCGGTCTCGACCGCCGGGTCGATGTGGAGCAGAGGGGGGGCCACGTCGTCTTGGGAGGTGAAGGCGTTGACCCCGACCACGATCCGCTCGCCCCGGTCCAGCTGCTGCTGGTACCGGAAGGCGGCGTCGGCGATCTCGCTCTGGAAGAAACCGGACTCGATGCAGGCCAGCACCCCACCTCGAGTATCGATCTCGGTGAAATAGGCCTCGGCCTCGAGCTCCATCCGGTTGGTCAGGTCCTCCACGAAAAAGGACCCTCCCAGCGGGTCGATGGTGGCCGCGACCCCCGTCTCAAAGGCGATGATCTGCTGGGTCCGCAGGGCAATCTGGGCGGCCTTCGCCGTGGGCAGCGCCAGCACCTCGTCCATGGCATTGGTGTGCAGCGACTGGGTTCCCCCCAGCACCGCGGCCAGCGCCTCCAGCGCGGTCCGAGCGACATTGTTCTCCACCTGCTGGGCAGTCAAAGAGCAACCCGCGGTCTGGGTATGGAATCGGAGCAGCCAGGAGCGCTCGTCGCGCGCCCCATAGCTGTCCCGCATCCGCCTGGCCCAGATCCGGCGAGCGGCCCGGTATTTGGCCACCTCCTCGAAGAAGTCGACATGGCTGTTGAAGAAAAAGCTGAGTTGAGGCGCGAATTCGTCGACCTCCAACCCGGCCTTGATCCCGGCCTCCACGTAGGCAAAGCCGTCGGCCAGGGTGAACGCCAATTCCTGCACCGCAGTGGAACCGGCCTCTCGGATGTGGTACCCCGAGATCGACACGGGGTGCCAGCGGGGAACCTGGCGGGCACAAAAGGCGATCACGTCGGTCACCAGGCGCAAGCTGGGGCCGGGGGGATAGATGTACTCCTTTTGCGCGATGTACTCCTTCAGAATGTCGTTCTGCAGGGTCCCGCCGAGCTGGGCCAGCGGGACGCCCCGGCGCTCGGCCACCGCGACGTACATGGCCAGCATCACCGCGGCCGGAGAATTGATGGTCATCGAGGTGGTCACCTGGGCCAGGTCGATTCCCGCCATCAGCTGGTCCATATCCTCCACGGTGTCGATCGCGACTCCGCAACGACCCACCTCCCCTTGGCCCTCCGGATCATCGGAGTCCCGCCCCATCAAGGTGGGGAGGTCGAAAGCCACTGAGAGTCCGGTCTGTCCCTCCGCCAAGAGGAACCGATAGCGCTCATTGGTCTCGGCCGCACTGCCGAACCCGGCGAACTGACGCATGGTGAAGAGCTTGTCGCGGTACATCGAGGGGTAGACCCCTCGGGTGTAGGGGAACTGTCCCGGATAGCCGATGGTGCCCGCGTAGTCCTGGCCCCGCAACGATTCGGGCGTGTACAGGGGATCGATCGGAAGGCCGGAGAGGGTCTCGGGGATCGGGCGGCTTCCCGATCGGGCGGGCTGGAGGCTGGAGGCCCGGTATCTCTCGGCCCATCGCTCCAAGGCGACTTCGTCGTCAACCATCGCCGCGGACTGCTGCTCCAGCATCACTGGCTCCTCCGGTCGCTTACCTCCGGGTCTCGGTCGGCGGCTCCCATCTTGCTCTCCTCGGCGGCCAGCCGTCGGAGCACCGCTTCGGCAACTCTCTCCGGATTGGCGGAGCGAAGCTCCTCCGGCAGCGGCTCCCGTCCGGGTGCGCTGAGGAGTTGGCGCGCAAAGTCGGCGGCGTAGGCGCCAACCAGTTCGACCACCTCGTCCTGGAGCCGTCGCTCCGCCCTCGCCGCCTGGGCCCCCGAGCTGACCAGGTGGGTTCGGTGCTGGTCCAGGGCGGCGGCCAGCTCCTGCACTCCCGCCGCGCCGTTGGCGCCCACCGTCGGGATCACCGGCACCTGCCAGACCCCCTCCTCGCGGTGGGTTCGGACCAGATCGCGAAGCTCCCTGACCACCCGGTCGACGCCGGGCAGATCTGCTTTGTTGACGGCGAAGAGGTCAGCGATCTCGGTGATCCCGGCCTTGATCACCTGAACCCCGTCCCCGGCCGCAGGGGTGGTCACCACGACCACGGAGTCGGCGATCTCACAGATCTCGAGTTCCGACTGGCCCACCCCGACCGTCTCCACCAGCACCATCTCCCACCCGAGGGCACTGAGCAGACGCACCGTCCCCCGCGTGGCCAGAGAGACGCCGCCCAGGTGACCCCTTGATCCCATGCTGCGAATGAATACCCCCCGGTCCAGGGCGTGGCGCTGCATGCGGACGCGATCCCCCAGGATGGCGCCCCCGGTGAAGGGGCTGTTGGGGTCCACCGCCAGGATGGCGACGCGCCGACCGGCAGTCCGCCAGAGTTCGGTCAGTCCGTCGGCGAGAGTGCTCTTGCCGCTGCCGGGCGGCCCGGTGAGGCCGATGATTTGGGTCGGGGAGTCCGTGCCACTTCGTCCGCTGGCCAGCTCCTCAATCAAATCCCCAGTACCCGATAGGCGCATCTCGATGGCCGAGATCGCCCGCGCCAGCGCGCGGGTGTCGCCAGCCAGCAGTCGCTCTTTCTCCACCGCGACCTATGGTAGGTAGTGGAACCTCGACCGAGGCGGCGGAGCGGCCAGATCCAACCGGGGCTTCGATCGGTGGTCGATCCCGACCGGCCCCGCCTGCGCACCGGTGGCGCAGCTGAGGTTGGGTACCTCGGCGCTTGCGAAGGGCACCGGGCCAACGACCGGATCGCGTCGGTGACCGCGGGCCACCGCGCGCAGCATCGCTCGCTGAAAAGCGCACACCGCTGCGAACACGAGCACCGGGAGAGCTGGACACAAGCTGCGTGACCGCGCCGATCAGCGGCACAAAAACCCTTATAAAGGTGGCCAAATCGCCGCGAACGTGACGGCCGCCGCGCGGTCTTCTCCGCGGCGTTTACTCGATTCTGTCGACTCCGGCCCCAGCGCCGTTGCGCGCAAGCCGTGCGGCCCCACTAGCTGCCGATGAATCCGCGCGAGGGGAATGAGAACTAAGGCTTCAGGATCGTCGTGCCAGACTCGGATCTACCGCAGCAGCGTACCTACCGACCTGAACGCGCGATCCATGCGCCGGACCCCGCAGCGCCCGATTCGCAGCCAGCTCAAGCTTGTCGACATTCGGGTCGGAGAGTTCCGGGGATCAGAGGACCTGGGCAAAGCACCAGAAGATCACCGGGAACTAGGCCGAGACTCAGTGCTTGCTGCCCTGCTCGACAGGGGCCCGGACTTTCCACCCGGCCCATGCTCGCAGCGCTCCCAGCGCCAGATCCCGGGAGATCTGCTGCTGGGACGACGAGGTGTCCTCGACGAGGGCCTGGAGCTCGTCGCCGTAGCGCTCTCGGAAGCTCGGTGGATAGAGCCCCAACAAGAGCCGGTGCCGCCGGTGCAGAGGGGGGCTCACCCGCCTCCCGTGCCGGTCAGAAAGGTGTGGTGGAGTCCGCGCTCCTGCAGATGTCCGTTGATCCTGAGGAACCGGGCCATGGAATCAAGCTGGGCCTCGAGAGTCTGCCTCCCCTTCTCGGTGAGCCGGTAGGGCCGGCGACGGCCCTCCGCGGGGAGCCCATCAACCAGCCCATAGGCCTCCAGCCGAGATAGGGCGCCATAGAGCGTCCCCGGCCCCAGGTTGATCCCGGCCTGCTTGCGCACCTCCTGAACGATCGAATAGCCGTGGCGCGGTCCCTCGATAAGGGTGGTCAGCACCAGCAGCCCGGGGTCTCTCCAGCTAGGGCGACCAGGTTGCTTCACGATACGCATCTCCGAAACGGAGGCGGGCCAGACTCTCCCAAATACATGGCCCGCTACATCGTATCAACATGCATCCCCCGGTGATGCAACCGGCTGGGAAGCAGTCGGTCAGGCCATCAGTCGCTTGGCGATCACCAACCGTTGGATCTGGTTGGTCCCCTCGTAGATCTGGGTGATTTTCGCGTCGCGCATCATCCGCTCGACGGGGAAATCGTTGATATAACCGTAGCCGCCCAGGATCTGGACCGCGTCCGTCGTGACCCGCATGGCGCCATCCGAGGCAGCGAGCTTGGCCATGGCCGCTAGTTGAGTCATCTGCGGGTCACGGGCGTCCACCGCGCGGCACGCCTGATGGGTCAGGCAGCGGGCGGCCTCCATCTGGGTGGCCATGTCAGCGAGCATGAACTGGATCCCCTGGAACTCAGCGATCGGTCTGCCGAACTGGCGGCGCTGTTGGGCATACGCGACCGCCTGGTCCAGCGCTCCCGCCCCGATCCCCAGGGCCTGAGCGGCTATCTGGGGCCGGGAACGGTCGAGTACCCCCATCGCGATCTTGAAGCCGTCTCCCTCGGCCCCCAGCAGCCGGCCGGCCGGCACCCGACAGCCGCTGAAGACGAGTTCGGCGGTATCGCTGCCTCGGATCCCCAGCTTCCCGTGGATCGAATTGCGGACCAGGCCCGGGCAGTCGCCATCGACCAGAAAGGCCGATATACCTCTGGTGCCCTGACTGGGGTCGGTCACGGCGAAGACGACGATCAGACCGGCCACGCTGCCGTTGGTGATCCAGGTTTTGACCCCGTCGAGGACGTAGCCGTCGCCCACCCGGCGGGCTCGGGTGGTCATGGATGCCGGGTCGCTGCCGGCGTCGGGTTCGCTCAGGGCGTAGGCGGCCAGCGTTCGGCCGCTGGCCAGCTCTGGCAGGAAATGCTGCTTCTGCTCCTCACTTCCCCCCAACAGGATGGGATATCCACCCAGTCCCTGGACCGCCAACAGCAGCGCCGAGGTGGCACAGACCTTGGCGATCTCCTCGATCGCGGTCGCCAGGGTCAGCGCCGATCCCGAGATCCCCCCGTATTCGGGAGCGAAGGCGATCGCGAAGACATCCTGCTGGCGGAAGATCTCGACCACCTCCCAGGGGAACTGGGCGCTGCGGTCGATCTCGGCAGCCAGCGGGGCGATCTTGAGCTGGGCCAGCTCGCGGACCGAGTCCCGGATGGCTGCCAGCTCTTCTCTAACCTCGGTTGCCATCGACCAACCTCCGCCTGGGGTAGTGGCCACCGCCGGACCGAACCGGTTGATTGTAGGCTCGGCCAGCGCGGCGTCCCTTGGTCAGGCCACCTCGACCAGGGTGGCTTCCCCTTGGGCCGTGCCGGAGCAGATCGTCGCGGCGCCAACACCGCCGCCGCGACGCCGGAGCTCCAGGACGCAGCTGGCCAGGATCCGGGCTCCGGAGGCGCCGACCGGGTGGCCCACGGCGATGGCGCCGCCGTTGGGATTGACCCGGTCCAGATCCAACTCCAGCATCCGGGAGCTGGTGATGACCACCGAGGCGAACGCCTCGTTGATCTCGACCACCTGGAGGTCGGGAGCGTTCAGCCCACCGCCGATCTTGCTCATCGCCTGGGCGAGCGCCGTCGCCGGAACGGTGGCGAGATAGGGGTGATCCGCCGCCGACTCGCCGTATCCGAGCCACTGCGCCAGCGGCTCGACCCCGAGGGCCCGGGCCCGCCCTCGGCTCATGATCACGATGGCGGCCGCGCCGTCGTTGATCCCGGGCGCGTTGCCGGCGGTGACACTCCCCTCCGGGCCGCCGAAGACTGGCCTCAGCCCCGCCAGCTTCTCGAGGGTGGTGTCCGGCCGGGGCTGCTCGTCGCGGTCAACCCGGACCGATCCGGATTTGCTGGGGACCTCGACGAGCGCCAGTTCCTCCGCGATCAACCCCCGAGCCCGCGCCGCCTCGTAGCGCTGCTGGGAGAGGAGCGCGTAACTGTCTTGTTCGGCGCGGCTCACCCCCAGTTCGGCGGCCACCTGGGTTCCGTGATCGCCCATGGCCACCCCGTCGATCGGGCAGGTGAGTCCGTCCCAGAGCATGGAGTCGTACAGGGTCATATTGCCGATCGGCACTCCGCGCCGCACCCCGGGCAAGAGCATGGGGGCTTGGGACATCGACTCCATCCCGCCGGCGACGACCACCTCCGCCTCTCCGGCCCGGATCAGGAGGCCGGCCAGATTGACCGCCTTCAAGGAGGAGGCGCAGACCTTGTTCACGGTGAGGGAGGACACGCTGGCGGGAATCCCCGCTCGGATCGCCGCCTGCCGGGCAGGGATCTGGCCCTGGCCCGCCGTGATGACAGTGCCCATGATGCACTGGTCCACCTCGCCAGGCGCCACTCCGGCCCGCTCCAGAGCGGCCTTGATGGCGTGGGCGCCGAGCTCCACCGCCGTCACCGAGCTGAGCGCGCCACCCAGCTTGCCAAACGGAGTGCGCGCCGCCGCCACGATCATCGGGTCCCGGTCGCTCACCGGCCCATCGTATACCGGGCGCCGCTAGCCGCCCGGCCGGTCAGCCGAGCTCTGGCTCGAGCAGCTTGGAGACCGAGCCACCGAGCCCGAGCAGGTGGGACGCGATGATCAGCCGCTGCACCTCGGAGGTTCCCTCTCCGATCTCGTTGATCTTGACGTCTCGGTAGTAGCGGGCGACCGGCAGATCCTCCATGAACCCCGCCCCGCCATGGATCTGGACCGCCTGATTGGCGCACCACGTGGCCGTCTCCGAACTGTGAAGCTTGGCCATGGCCGCGTACTTTCCCGGGGATTGGCCCTGGTCGATCATCACCCCCGCCCGCCAAACCATCAACCGGCTCAGCTCGATCTGGGTCTCCATGTCGGCGAACTTGAGCTGGGTGGCCTGAAAACGGCTGATCGGTCGCCCAAACTGGCGGCGCTGCTGGGCATACCCCAGGGAGGCGTCGAGGCAGGCTTGGGCCAGTCCCACCGCCAGGGCGGCGATGGCCACCCGGCCGGCTTCCAACGCCTTGAAGAATTGGCCCAGCCCGCCCCCTTCCCGGCCGAGCAGCTGGGCCTCGGGTACGCGACAGCCGGAGAAGGTCAGCCCGCGGGTGTCGCTGGCGTGCCAGCCCAGCTTGCGGTAGGGAACGCCCACCTCGAATCCGGGCGTGCCCCGCTCGACCAGGATGGCGCTGATCCGCTTGTGGCCGTCTGGCTGGGCGGTGACCGCGGTCAGGGTCACCCCGGCGCTGATCTCGGTCCCCGAGTTGGTGATGAAGCACTTTGAGCCGTCGATGACCCACTCTCCACCCTCCCTACGAGCCTTGGTCTGGGTCCCACCCGCGTCCGACCCGGCCTCCGGCTCGGTCAGGCCGAAGGCCCACAGCTTCTGCCCGGCGCAGAGCCCCGGGAGATATCGCTCCTGCTGGGCCGGGGTGCCGAAGTGGAAGATCGGTGAGATCCCCAGGGAGACGGCGGCCTCCAGGGTGATCGCCAGGGAGGCGTCCGCGCGGGCGATCTCCTCCAGGGCCAGGAGGTAGCTGATGAAATCGCCGCCGGCGCCGCCAACCGACTCGGGAAACGGTAGCCCGAAGAGCCCCAGCTCGGCCATCTGGGCGACCAGGGGATAGGGGAACTCCTCGCGCCGATCCCACTCCGCCGCCTGGGGGGCCACGACCTGGCTGGCAAACTCGCGACAGGTGTCGCGGATGGCCGCCTGCTCGGGGCTCAGCTCGAAGCTCAGCCCCATGGTCGTCTAGGCGTGGAGAGCGGCCCCCAGCCGCTCCCGCACCAGCTCGACGATCTGCTCGATGGTCTCGGCGACCTGGACACCCGCCCGCTCGAGCGCGGCCACCTTGGCGGCCGGACCTCCCGAGCTCCCGCTGATGATCGCCCCGGCATGTCCCATCCGCTTGCCGGGCGGGGCGCTGCGGCCGCTGATGAACCCCACCACCGGCTTGGAGTAGCCCCGGCCGATCAGTTCCGCCGCCCGCTCTTCATCGGATCCACCGATCTCCCCGGCCAGCACCACCAACTCGGTCTCCGGATCCTCCGCGAAGAGCCCGACCACTTCGGCAAAGCTGAGTCCCAGAACGGGATCCCCCCCGATCCCGACCGAGGTTGATTGGCCGTACCCCTCGCGCGCCAGCGCCTGAATGATCTCGTAGGTCAACGTCCCCGATCTTGACACCACCCCCACCCGCCCAGGCTGGGAGATGTGGTTGGGGATGATCCCCACCTTGGCCCGCTCCCCAGGTGACATCAGCCCAGGGCAGTTGGGCCCGATCAACCGGGTCTTCCGATGGTCGATGAAGGCCCGGGCCCGCACCATGTCGTGCACCGGGATCAGCTCGGTGATGCAGACGACCAATCCAATGCCCCCAGCCGATGCCTCCATGATCGCGTCCGCGGCAAAGGCGGGGGGAACGAAGACGCCGGCCACGTCGGCTCCGGTGGCGTCGACCGCCTCGCTGACCGTGTCGAAGACGGGCAGCCCCAAGTGGGTTGCGCCACCCTTCCCGGGAGACACCCCGGCCACCACCTGGGTGCCGAACTCCAACATCTGCTGGGTATGGAAGGAGCCCTCGCTGCCGGTCATGCCCTGAACCAGAACTCGGGAGGTGCGGTCGAGCAGGATGCTCACGTCAGCCCGGCCCGGCCGCACCGATCAGCTCGACGATCTTCCGGGCCGCCGCGGGGGCCGACAGCGCCGGAGTGATCCCCGCCTCTTCCAGCAGTCGGCGCCCCTCCTCCTCTCTGGTTCCCGTCATCCGAACCACCAGGGGAAGCGTCAGCCCCAGTTCGTTGCGGGCATCGATCAGGCCCCGGGCCACCTCGTCTCCGCGGGTGATCCCCCCGAAGATGTTGACAAAGACTCCCTTCACCGCGGGATCCAGCAACAACATCTCCAGCGCCTGCTTGACCACCTCCGCCTTGGCCCCGCCGCCGATGTCCAGGAAGTTGGCCGCCGAGCCACCGTGCTGCTTGACCAGGTCCAGGGTGTTCATGACCAGCCCGGCGCCATTCCCGATGATCCCGACACTCCCGCCGAGGTGGACGTAGGTCAGACCACGCCTCCGGGCCTCGACCTCGAGGGGATCCTCGCCGCTGGTGGCCGCCGCGCCGTCGGGGCCGAGCTGCCGCACCAGGTCGTGATGGCGAAACTCGGCGTTCTGGTCGATCTCGATCTTGGCGTCGCCGGCGATCACCTGCCCGGATGCGGTGACCACCAGTGGGTTGATCTCGCAGAGGCTGGCGTCGAGCTCCTGGGTCAGCTGGAAGAGCCGCTGCACCACCGGCACCAGCTCAGCCAGGTACCGACCTCTGGTCAGGGTCTGGTCCCCCCCGACCGCCGCGAGCGCCCGCAGCGTCAGCTCCCGAATCTCGAAGGGCTGCGGTCCGGCAAAAGGGTCCGGCCAGAGCTTGGCGATCTTCTCCGGGGAGTGCTCGGCGACCTCCTCGATCTCCATCCCCCCGGCGAAAGAGAGGATCACCACCATCGATCGGCGATCTCGGTCGACCGTGACCCCCAGGTAGATCTCCTTGGCGATCTGCAGCGCCTGCTCACACAGGACGGAGGTGACTCGGTACCCGTGGATCTCCATCGCCAGGATGGCCGCCGCCGCGTCACGGGCCTCGGCCGGAGTCTGAGCGAGCTTGACCCCGCCGGCCTTGCCCCGCCCCCCGATCGGCACCTGAGCCTTGATGACCACCGGGCCCAGCTCCTGGGCCACCTGCTCCGCCTCCGGTGGCGTCCGGGCGACCCGTCCGGTCGGGCAGGCGATCCCTGCACTGCGCAGGCGCTCCTTGGCCTGATGCTCGAGTAGCTTCAAAGGGACCTCCCGTGGGCCGATGCCGGCCGCCGCCACCTGGTCGCCCTCAGTTTAGGTGCCTACCCCAAAATCACGGGCGCGGAGGCCGCGGCTACCGGCGCTCCCGCTCAGAGCGGAATGTTGCCGTGGCGCCGCCGGGACGGCGGCACCTGCTTGCCCCTCGCCATCCGCAGCGCGGCAACCAGCGCCGGCCGAGTGTGGCGCGGCTCGATCACATCGTCAATGTAGCCACGCTCCGCGGCCTGATAGGGGTTGGCGAACTGTTCCCGGTACGCCGAGATCAGCGTCTCCCGGTCGACCTCCGCCTGACCGGCGCGTGGCCGGCCGAGAAATTGAACGGCACCCTCGGCTCCCATCACCGCAATCTCCGCCGACGGCCAGGCGACGTTGTAGTCGGCGCCCAGGTGCTTGCTGCACATGACGTCATAGGCGCCGCCATAGGCCTTGCGGGTGATCACGGTGAGCTTGGGGACGGTGGCTTCGGCAAAGGCGTAGAGCAGTTTGGCGCCGTGACGGATGATTCCGCCGTACTCCTGCTCGGTGCCGGGAAGAAAGCCGGGCACGTCCACGAAGGTCACCAGGGGAAGGTTGAACGCATCACAAAAGCGCACAAATCGTGCCCCTTTGACCGATGCGTCAATATCCAGCGCCCCGGCCAGGTGGCGGGGCTGATTGGCCACCACCCCGACGCTTTCACCGTCCAAACGAGCGAATCCCACCGTCAGGTTGGGAGCAAACAGAGGTTGGACTTCCAGGAAATTGTTGTCATCGAACACGCGCTGAATCACCTCGCACATGTCGTAGGCAATGTTTTGACTCTCGGGGATGATCTCTTGCAGCTCCGCGTCGGCCCGGTCGATGGGATCCGCCGTCGCCACTCGCGGCGGCGCCTCCCAGCTGTTCTGGGGCAGAAAGGAGAGCAGCTCGCGTACCTGCGCGAACGCCTGATCCTCGCTGTCCGCCTGGAAATGCGCGACCCCGCTGCGTTGGGAGTGGATATCCGCCCCGCCCAGCTGCTCCTGGTCGACCTCTTCTCCGGTGGTGACCCGAACCACGTCCGGTCCGGTGATGAACATGTATCCGACCTTGCGCACCATGAAGGTGAAATCGGTGATCGCCGGGGAGTAAACCGCGCCCCCGGTGCAGGGACCGGCGATGATGGACAGTTGAGGGACGACGCCGCTGGCCCGCACATTGCGATAGAAGATGTCGGCATAGCCGGCCAGCGACACCACGCCCTCCTGGATCCGTGCCCCGGCGCTGTCGTTGATGCCGATCATCGGGGTGCCGGTCCGCTCCGCCAGGTCCATCACCTTGCATACCTTTTCGGCGAACGCCTCGCCCAACGACCCTCCCATGAAGGAGGCGTCGTGGGAGAAGATGAAGACCTGTCGACCGCCTATCCGGCCGAAACCGGTGACGACGCCATCGCCCATGGCGCGGCGTTCCGCCATGTCGAACTGGGTCGACCGGTGGGTGACGAACGCGTCCAGCTCGACGAAGCTACCCTCATCGAGCAGGCGCCGAATGCGCTCCCGGGCGGTCAGCTTTCCCTTGCTTCGCTGGACTCGATCCGGCTCCCCGCCGCGACTTACCGCATCATGGCGACGCTTGCGCAGCTGGTTGACCAGCCGCTCGTTGGCGCTGGGAGCACGGGTCGATCGCCGGTCCGGCTGGGCCGGCCGCTCCGGCTGGCTCTCGACGCCCTCGCCAACCGATCCCGGCTTGGGCTTGGACACCTCGTCATCTTCGCCGATCTGCCGACGGGTCAGGGGATTCGATTCGCGACGGCACTCCGGGGTCAGCGCCAGTGAAGACGGGAGTCGGAGTCGGCCGGGGAGGACAGCTCAACCCCCCCTCGCTGGGACACCCGCCCCGCAACGGCTGGCACTGGTCGGAGTGGGCGGCCGAGGGTCTGGGCACCGGGATCCTGGTCCTGGGCGGACTGAGCGCCGTCTGCCTGGACTTCGGCACCGGCAGTCCGATGCTCCATTTGGTCCCCTCCAGCTCGCTCCGGCTCCTGATCACGGGACTGCTGTTCGCCGGAAGCGGCAGCCTGGTGGCGATCTCTCCCTTGGGCCGCCTCAGCGGCGCTCACCTGAATCCGGCCGTGACCCTGGCCTTTTGGACCAGTGGGCATGTCTCGCGCTCCGATCTGCTGGGGTACCTGGCATCGCAGGTGCTGGGCGCCCTGCTGGCAGTCGGGGTCTTGCGGCTGGCTTGGGGCCAGGTGGCGGTGGGACTCCAGGATGGGCGCACCAGTCCCCATCCCGGAGTGAGCCCCTGGGCAGCGGTGGGAATCGAGGCGCTGATGACCGCCATCCTGGTCGGGGCGATCTTCGGCTTCACCTCCTCCGCGCGGACAGCCCGCTGGACCCCGCTCGCTCTCTGGATCGTGATCGCGCTGCTGGTGTGGCAGGGGGCGCCCTACACCGGCTGCAGCCTCAATCCCGCTCGCAGCCTGGCTCCGGCCGTGATCTCGGCCGACTTCTCGTCACTCTGGATCTATCTGGTGGGGCCCCCCCTGGGCGCGCTGGCGGCGGCCTGGCTTTTCGTCAGCGCGCCCCTCGGGCTGCGCCCGGTGACCGCCAAGCTCTTCCACGACATCGCCTACCCCAGCGTGCTGGGGACATCTCTTCCGGTGCCCCCCCGGAATCCGGCGGGCTAGCCCGGCCGCCCGGTCCAGGGGGCTGGCTCAGCCGCTGGAACGGGGCTGAAAGCTCCCGAACACCAGTCGCAGGCGGCTGCAGATCTCGCCCAGGGTGGCTCCCGCCAGCAGGGCATCCCGCATCACCGGCAGGAGGTTGTCCGTACCGGTCGCCGCCGCCTGGACTCGCCCCAGAGCCAGCTCGGTCGCCGCCGGGTCGCGCTCCTGGCGGTGGCGCGCCAGCCGCTCCCGCTGGCCCCGTTCCAGCTCCGGGTCGACCTTGAGGATGGGGATCTCCACCGGCAGGTCGTCCTGGAACCGGTTAACCCCGACGATCACCCGCTCGCCGCTTTCGACCAACTGCTGATGGCGGTAGGCCGAGTCCTGGATCTGGTCCTGGTAGTAGCCCTGCTCGATCGCGGCCACCGCGCCTCCCCGCTCGTCCACCTCGCGGATCACCCGGGTCGCCGCCTGGACCATCTGCTCGGTGAGCCGTTCCAAGAAGTGGGACCCCCCGAGCGGATCGGCGACCCGGGCCACCCCCGACTCGAAGGCCAGCAGCTGTTGAGTGCGCAGGGCCAGGCTGGCCGCCTGCTCCGAGGGCAGCGCCAGCGCCTCGTCGAAGGAGTTGGTGTGCAGTGACTGGGCCCCGCCCAGCACCGCGGCCAGGGCCTGGAGCGAGACCCGCACCACGTTGTTCAGCGGCTGCTGGGCCGTCAGGGTGGCCCCGCCAGTCTGGGCATGGAAGCGCAGCTGACAGCTCCTCCCTCCCGAGGCTCCAAAGCGCTCCCGCATGATTCCGGACCAGAGCTCCCGAGCCGCGCGGAACTTGGCCACCTCCTCGAAGAAGTCGTTGCCCACGTTGAAGAAGAAGCTCAGCTGGGGGGCGAAATCATCCAGCTTCAGGCCAACGCTGAGCGCCGCCTCGACGTAGGCGATCCCGTCGCTCAGGGCAAAGGCGAGCTCCTGGGGGGCGGTGGCCCCGGCCTCGCGCATGTGGTAGCCGGAGATCGAGATCGGATGCCAGCGGGGGAGGTGCTGGTGGCAGTAGGTGAGGGTATCGGTCACCAATCGCATGCTCGGCCGGGGGGGGAAGATGTAGGTACCCCGAGCGACGTACTCCTTCAGGATGTCGTTTTGGATGGTGCCGCCGAGCAGCTCGGGGGCGATTCCCGCCGACTCTCCGGCCAGCTGGTACATCAACAGGAGCAGGCTGGCCGGAGCGTTGATGGTCATCGAGGTGGTGACCCGGTCCAGCGGCAGTCCCCGGCAGAGGACCTTCATGTCCTCCAGGGTGTCGATGGCCACCCCCACCTTGCCAACCTCCCCGGCCGCTTCCGGGGCGTCGGAGTCGTAGCCCATCTGGGTGGGCAGGTCGAAGGCGACCGAGAGGCCGGTCTGGCCGCGGTCGAGGAGGTAGTGGAACCGCTCGTTGGTGGAAGAGGCGGAACCGAAGCCGGCGTATTGCCGCATGGTCCACAGCCGCCGTCGGTACCCGTCTGGCCGCAGCCCCCTGGTGTAGGGCGGCTCCCCGGGCGGCGGCGGCTCGGGCGCACCCGGCCCGTACCAGGGCTCCAGGGGGAGCTGCGACTCGGTCTCGTCGGGCCGCGGGGGCGCGGAGTCAGAGCTCATGCGGAGCCGACTTGCCGCTGGCAGAGCTCGGTCAGGACTCCGCCCGCCGACCTGGGGTGAATGAACGCCACCTGGCGGCCCCGGGCTCCGGGACGACCGTGCTGGTCGATCAGTTCGGCCCCGCGCAACTGCCAGCTCCGGAGCTCGGCCTCGATGTCCGAGACCACGAAGGCGAGATGGTGTAACCCTTCGCCCCGGCGCTCCAGGAAACGGCCGATCGATGAGTCTGAGCGGGTGCTGCCCAGGAGCTCCAGGCTGGAGTCACCGAGGTCGAAGAAGACGGCGATGACCCCATCCTGGGGCACCTCCTCACGATGGCTGGGGGGCTTGCCCAGCCGCCGCTCGTAGAAGGCCACCGCCGCGTCGATGTCAGCGACGGCGAGGCCGACATGGTCGATCGCGGCCGGGCCGGAATCCGCCGCCACCCGGCGATTATGACAAGGTTGCCCGAACCACTCCGGTGGGGACTGGGGCAGGACTCAGTTCGCCGGGGGCAGGTAGTCCAGACCCATCGATTCCGCGACCAGCACGGCGATATCTCGACTGTCCATGGCCGACTCTTGGGAGCCGATCCCCTCAGTGAACATGGTGGCGCAGAAGGGGCAGGCCAGCGCCGCCGTCCCGGCCCCCGTCTCCTCCGCCTGCTTCACCCGGACCCGGTTGATCCGGGGCCCTCGGCTCTCCTCCATGAAGAGGCGCCCACCTCCCGCCCCGCAGCACATGGCCTGGTTCCGAGTTCGCTTCATCTCCACCAGCTTGGCCCCCGGAATTGCCTCGAGCACCCGGCGGGGCGCGTCGTACTCGTCGTTCCAGCGCCCCAGGTAGCAGGGGTCGTGGTAGGTCAACTCGCCCCGACTCAGCGGTTCTTTGAGCTGGATCCGGCCCTGATCGAGCAGCTGGGCCAGCAGCTGGGTGTGGTGGATCACCTCGTAGTTGCCGCCCAGGTCGGGGTACTCTCGAGCCATGGTGTTGAAGCAGTGGGGGCAGCTGGCGATCACCTTGCGGACCGCTCTGGCCTGCAGCCTCTGGACCACCTCCTGGGCCTGGGTCTGAAAGAGGTATTCGTTGCCCAGCCGGCGGGCCGGGTCGCCGTTGCAGATCTCCTCCTGACCCAGAACGGCGAAGCTCACCTGAGCTGCCTTGAGGATGGCGACGGTGGCCCGGGCGATCGGCCAGTTCGACTCGTCGAAAGCGGTGGCGCAGCCGACCCAGTAGAGGTATTCGGCCTCCGGGTTGGCGGAGATCAGGGGCACCTCCAGCCCCTCGGCCCATTTCATCCGGGTGTCGGCGGGCAGAGAGAAGGGATTGCCACGCTGCTCCATCGACTCCAGCGCGGTGCGCGCCTCCTTGGGCAGCCGCGACTCCTCCAGGACCAGACTGCGACGCATCTCGACGATGGCCGGAACGTGCTCGATCAGGACCGGGCACTCCTCGACGCAGGCACCACAGGTGGTGCAGGACCAGAGCGTCTCCTCGAGCACGCTCCAGTCCAGCAGCTGGCCATCCCGAGGAGCCTCCGGGAGCGCCTTTTCCCCGGCTTCGGCCGCCCAATAGCTGGGCGGGGGTGCCTCGCCCCGGGCCTGGGCGTACCAACCGTCCCGGAGATCGGTGATGAACAGCTTGGGCGAGAGTGGCTTGCCGGTGTTGAAGGCGGGGCAGTGACTCTGACAGCGCCCGCATTCGGTGCAGGTGGCCAGGTCCAGCTCCTGCTTCCAGGTGAGCTGGTCCACCCGGGCCAGACCGAAGTGCTCCGCCTTCTCGATGTCCAGCTTGGGCAGATGCCGGCCCGCCGGCTCCAGGCTGCGGAACAGGACATTGGGGATCGAGGTGAGGATGTGCAGGTGCTTGCTGTGGGCGAGATAGACCCCAAAACCGGCGATCAGGCCCAGGTGGGCCCAAAGGAAGAATTCATGCCACGCCCAGATCCCCCGCCCCGGCACACCCCGGAAGAGCTGGGCGACCGCGGCGGAGACGGGACGCAGGTTGACCAGGTGGTCCGTGCCGCCGGCGATCTGGGTGGCGTACAGCCCCAACTGGGTCAGGATCACCAGGGCGATCAGGACCAGGACCACGGTGGCATCCCGCTGATGACTTCCCTGGAAGCGCTGCGGTCGGAGCAGGTAGCGATTGAGCGCCGCCACCGCCAGCCCGGTCAGGACGGCGACCGCCAGCAGATCCTGGGCGAAGGCCACCGGCCCCCACCACAGCTGCTGCTCGAGGTTCAAGGGCGGGACCAGCGCCTCCAGACCGGCCTCCAGTATCTCCAGGTTGAGAATGACGAAGCCCCAGAAGATGAGGAAGTGGGCGAGCCCACTCAAGGGCCAGCGCAGCAGTCGGCGTTGGCCCAGGACCAGGACCACGACCCCCCTGAGCCGCTCGGGCAGGCGATCCCAGCGCGGATCCGGCTGGGCCGCTCGCATCGAACTCCAGAGCGGCCCGAGCCGCCTCAGGAAGAGGTACGAGGAAGCCCCGATCAGCAGCAGCAGGCCGACCGGATTTAGCCAGATCACGGGCGGTCGAAGCCCACCGCCACCAGAAAGAGCACCAGCCCCAGGAGGAAGGTGGCGGCGGCGACGGCCCAGAACCAGCTGGGCTCCTCGATCCAGAAGGGACCTCTGCGCTGGCGGGCGCCGGCGACGCACCGGTTGGGGTCCTCGGCGAGGGAGGGGTCGCCACCCGGGCGGTGCTGGCTCACGAAGGCAATGGTATGGAGTGGACCGCTGCGCACCGCGGGCCGAGCGGCCTGGAGTCGCCAGCTCGGTGATCGGAGAGCGACAACCCTGGGGGCGGGCACCCTACCGGGGCCGGCTCGACGGCTGCCTCGGAGCCCCCAGGGTCAGCTCGGCTCCGGGTAACTCGGTCTCCCGACGTCGCTCCTCCCGCTGGAGTAGCTAGGACCTTGGCCAGGAGCCAGGTCAGCCATCACGGGCCTCGCTGAGAGCATCACGAGGATCAGGGCACCGACCCGGCCGCGACAACCCATCGGCTCTCCTGGCCAGTTACCGCTGCCACCCGGTCGAAGTCTGGGTCGTAGTGCAGGACTGAGAGGCCCGCCACTTCGGCGGCGGCGGCAATAAGCAGGTCCGGAATTCCCACCGCTCGCACCATATCGCTGTGCCAGAGCATCCCTTGGACCTCGGTGGCGCGGGTACAGACGGTCGGCGTGATGGGAAGGGTTGGTAACCCCTGAAGTTGCTCCCGGACCATGTCCCACTCGGCGCCACTGCGAGCGCTGAACAGCAGCTCCAGGTTGGTCACGGCACAGGTGGCCAGGTGCCCCTCGACCAGCAAGGGTTCGAGAACTGCCTTCACGGTCGGGTGGAAAATGCGAGCGCGCGCCGGCTTGTCGACGACCGCTTCGACGATCACCGCCGCGCCGAGCGCATCACCTGATCATGGCCAAGGTCCGGGAGCCCTCCCGACACCAGCAGCTCCACCAACCCCTTCCGGCGCGAGCGGGCCACAACCAAAGCCAGCGCCTGATTGACCGTGTCCTTGATCGTCCGGGTGCCGAGCTGACGCCTCGCCTCCTCGAGGAGGATCGGGTCGATATCCACCAGGGTCTGGCTCATAGGCGGCGTATATCTCCGACGCCGGGGAGAGGATATGCCGCTGAGCGCGATCCCGGGATGGGGCCCGGCATTGGAGGCCGGGAACTGGACTTCGGGTCCCAAGCTGGCACCAGGACCAGTAGGGGGCCATCGTCTGCGACTCGCGCAACGCAGGCCACGGCGGAGACGGCCATCAAGGAGCCGGACGATCAGGTCGACCAACGGAATAAGCAGCGACGCAAGCGACCTCCGCGGCGTCAGCGCGGGCCCAGGCTGAAGCCAGGAACAGGGGCCCGTTCTCCCTACCTCCACGCGAAGGTGATCCTCTCCTCCACCGACGGGCTCGGAGGAAGCGCCAACCTCAGCTACCACGGACTGAGCATCAACCGAGAGATGGAGGCCATGGTGCCCGTCTCCCGGTTGCGGGCGGCCCGGGCCTGGGGTGAGGCGCTCTGGGCCAAGGGGACGCCGGTGGGCTGATCTGCCTTCATCGGTCGTAGGGAGAAGGCTTGGACCATTACGGATCGCGAAAGCCCTCGTGGCCTCCGATTCGACGCCACCGGACAGCTGGCTCACCGGCGAGGTCCATCCACTCGAAGGTGGCTCGACCGTCTGGGCCGGAAAACGACCAGGTCATCTCCCAGATGCCCGGGGCACCGTGCACGGGCTTGACCCGCAAGGCATTTGGCCAGCCGGCACCGGGGTCCTGCCGATACGCAACGGCCGCCGAGTGAAAGCGATCGACGGCGTGCCGGACGAGCCGGCGTTCATCGTCGGTGAGGCGTTGCCAGTCAGCCTTGAACCGTTCAGTTCGCTCGAACTTCACGTATCGAGGTCGGCGAAGAAGGCGTCGGGCCCCTCTGTCACCACCACCCGACCGGCGGCGATGTCGGCGTCGGCCTCACGCTCCATTCGCTGCCACCGCTCGGTCCAAAACCAGGCCTGGTCGCTCGGAACCGGAATGACCGGGTGCAACTCGATCACCCCGTCGGGGCGCTCGACCATCCGAACTTGGGCTCCGGGCAGATCAAGACTCAAACGGCGCCGGACCTGAGGGGGAAGCGCAACGGTGCCGCGGCTCTGGACCGTGAGGAATGTGTCGCTCATGAGGGAAGTATAGCAGCGATGCAGCAAGGGCGCTAAACGGGAAGTGGCCCGAGCGGCATGACCGGCCCAGACCATCCCGAGACAATCCTCAGCCGGGCACGCGGATGCCCGCTCGCAAGGCTCACCGCTCCCGGCTCAAAGAGATCGGTGCGCCTTCGGTCGGGAGACTACACCCGGACGATCCTGAGTCCCAGCACATCCTCAAGAGGGTCGAAGTCCAGGTCCTGGGTGACCACGGGGAGCCCCTCCGCGATGGCGGTGGCGGCGATCCACAAATCGTTCACATTGACCCGGCGACCGACCTTAGCCAGCTGGACCTGAAGTCGCGCCCAAGCCAATGCCACCCCCTCCTCCACCGGCAGCACCTGCACGTCCGTGGCCAAAGCCAGGGTGGCCAGCCGGGTCGCCCGGGTCGCGGTGTCGACCGCCGCCAACACGCCAACCTGCAACTCCGCGAGCGTTACGACCGAGATCGCCGACTCGTCAGGCAACTGCTGGGCATCGATGGCGCGCCCCGACCCATTGGCGATGAAGACACTGGTGTCAAGGATTCCTCGAGCCGGGCGGGTCACTTCACCGGCCCCAGGTCATCGGTGGTGTCGCCGGCCAACCGGGCGAGGTCGGCACGCAAACCAGGATCGGCTTGGCTGCTTGGCAGCCGCTGGATCAGCTCGGCACGTGACAGCCAGCGCCGCGAGTAGACCGAAGTTGGACCAGCTCGGCCACCGCTCGGCCCCGGACAGTGATGACCAACTCCTCCCCGGCTTCGACGCGCCGGAGCAGCCCAGCTGTATCGTTCCGCAGCTCCCGTGACGCGATCAGAACCATGCGGCTACTGGTGTAGCAGTGTCGTAGCCCATGGCGAGAAGTGCGCTGAGCTCCCTGGGCATCTTGCATCTGCGCCAGCGAGCTGAGCCCGCCGGCTCCCCGAGCAGGGCGTCCGGGTCCACGTCCAGCTATCGAATCCCGGACCAAGCCCTCTCTGGGCTAGGTGGCGATACCTTGACCTGGCCCGGAGGGCTGGCCTTGAGCGAAGGCGCTGACCTGAGGCGGCTCAACAGCGGGGCGACCGGGCTCGGGATATCGCTGGCTGCCGCTGTGCCCTTGGCGGGCCGTGACTCCCGTCCGACCAGTTCGAGCGGCAACTCCGGAGGCAGCTGGGCCAGCTCTCGCCACCGTGGCCACCACGAGCCCCGGAGGCCGGCGCGGACCACCCCGCCTAGGGCGGTGCTGGGCAGGCGGCGGAGTCGGCCGCCAGCTGCTCGCTAGGTCGCCCAGCTCTGGCCCGGGCAATGGCCCTCCGAAAGAACTCCGCGGTGCACCCCTTGGGCATCACCTTCGCCCCCTTCTGAACGGCTCGATTCTCACAAACCAACTCCAGAAAAAGGGGGCTGATCAGCGACCCGTCAAGGGGGGCCGGACCACTTCGGCCGACGCTTCTCGAGGAACGCCGAGATCCCCTCCAGGGCATCGGCGGACCTAAGTGCTTGATCGAACTCGTCGAGCTCCAGCCCGAGCCCATCCGCGAGGGGCTGGTCGAGGCCCCCGCTCACGGCCCGCTTGATCGCGGCCACCGCCTGGGGCGCCTGCTCGGCCAGCTTTTCGGCCAGCCCCTGGGCCGCCTGCTCCAGCTGGTCCGGCGCCACCACCTGGTTCACCAACCCCAGCTCCTGCGCCCTGGCCGCATCGATCTGATCGCCGGAGAGCAGGAGCTCCAAGGCGCGCCCCCTCCCGATCAACCGGGGCAGCCGCTGCGTGCCCCCCCAGCCGGGGATTATCCCCAGCCGGATCTCCGGCTGGCCCAGCTTCGCGCTGGAGCTGGCCAGGCGCAGGTCACAGGCCATGGCCAGCTCCAGTCCTCCGCCCAGGGCGAACCCGTTGATCGCGGCCACGATCGGAAAGCGCTGCCGCTCCATCTCCAGGGTCAGCTGCTGGCCATCGGCGATCATGGCCCGGGTTCCCTCCGGTCCCAGGCTGATGAACTCCCCGATGTCGGCTCCGGCCACGAAGAACTTGGCGCCCGCCCCGGTCAATACCGCAGCCCCCAGCGAGCGGTCCGCCACCACCTCGGCGAAGGCGGAGCGCAGTCCGTCGAGGACGGCCTGGCTCAGGGCATTGGCTGGTGGGTGATCGATGGTGATCCAGGCCACCGGGCCCTGGCGGTCCAATCGAACCTGATCGTCCGTTTGCGCTTCTCCAGTGTTGGCGAGCCGCTCGCTCGTGCCATGTGTAGGCTAGCTCTGTGGCCGACCCCGAGGCGCCCTTGGAAGCTGCCGAGTTCTCCCTGCCCCCGACTGAGGAGCTGGCCGGCCTCTCCGACGAAGAACTCCAGCGCCTGGTCGAGGTGGTCGAGCTGGCCGAGCGCCGGATCAGGGACCAGATGGCGCCCTTTCAGCTCCAACTGACCAGACTCGCCCAGGACACGGCCGCGCTCCGGACCGAGCTCCGCCGCCGCGAACGGCAGCACCACATCCAGTCGCGTAAGCAGGTTCGGGAACAGGTCAAAGAGGGCGAGGCGCCGTCGCTCGCCCAGCTGATCGAGATGGCCGACGCTCCGGCCTTCGGCGAGCCCGCCTTCTCCGAGCTCAGTTTTCTGCTGGAGAGCGGGGGCGAGGTGGCGCTGGGCTACCCGGGCTCTAGGTCCCCGAGCCTGCAGATGACCGATGGCAGCGTGATCTCGTCGGTGACCACCCTGGCCGAGGCGAGACAGCTCTTCCGCCAAGGTTGGGAGATCGGGGTCCCCGCCCGGCGGGGAGTTCGGGTCCACACTCCGGGCACCCGGCTGGAACGGCTGCTCGACCCCGAGAACTGCTATGTGCGTCCCCGGACGGCACCGACCGTCACTCCTGATGCCTCGGCATGAGCCGGGTGATCGGGCTCACCGGGGGGATCGCCAGCGGCAAGTCAACCGTCGCCCGGATGCTGGGCGAGAAGGGGGCCTGGATCGTCGATGCCGATCAGCTGGCCCGCGAGGTGGTCTCGTTGCACAGCCCGGCTCTAGGAGAGGTCGCTCAGGCCTTCGGCCAAGAGGTAATCGCCAGCGACGGCACCCTTGACCGCGCCTGGCTCGGGCAGATCGTCTTCGCGGACCGCACGGCTCGAGACCGGCTCAACGCGATCATCCACCCCCGGGTGTTGGAGCTCAGCCGGGGCGAGATTCGCAAGGCGGCCGAGGCCGGCGTCGAACTGGTCGTCTACGACGTGCCGTTGCTCTTCGAGACCTCCCGGGAGGAGGAGTTCGACGGTACCCTGGTGGTCTGGGTCGACCCGCTCACCCAGCTCCTCCGGCTGCGCCAACGCTCAGGGCTCGACGAGGACCAGGCCCGAATCCGGATCTCGGCCCAGCTGCCGTTGAACGATAAGCGTGACCGGGCGACCTGGGTGGTCGACAACAGTGGCAGCCCGGAGGCGACCCGGGCCCAGGTCGACGACCTCTGGTTGAACCAGCTCTCCCCAAGCCGCTGAGTTCGGCGTGCGGGAAGGGTCCGGCTGGCCCTCGGTGCGCTATGCTCAGCGAACAAGCGTGCCCAGCTCCACCGACTTCTGGATCAAGGTTCCCAATCCGTTCTGGGGCGTGGAAACGGTCGGATTCAGCGTGCGTTACCCGAGCCAGACCGAGGGGAGCAGCCTGCCCGACATCCCTTTCTTCGTCGAGGGGGACGCGCAGTCGATGGCCTGCCTGGATCACCCGCTCCGCCTCTTCTCCCAACGGGAGCGCTTTGTCGACTGCGACGGCTTGGGTGAGGCCTACAGCTGGACCGACCCAATCAAGCTCACCGACGAGGTGATTGTGCTGGCGTTTCGCGACCGCAGCCTGCAGCAAACGCTCGGGGATCCCAGCCGGGCAATGCTCAATCGACTGTCGAACCAGCTGGTGCTCCTGGCCTTCCCGTTCCTGCGCGACTGCGTCCGGGTGGCCGGTCTCCGGCTGAGCTCGCCGATCTCGGTCAAGATCGGCTCAGAGACAATGCCTGAGATCGACCTCTCCCTGCCCCTGGCTGACATCGTCGCCGGCAACGGGGCACGCTCCCTGATGGAGCTCTGACCCAGGCTGCTGCCCGGGACTACGCCTCGCGGCTCTCGAAGCTGACCAGCGCCACGGCCAGCGCCACCACCAGCCACCCGGCGACCCACGCCAAATACCAGAAGGTGGGTCCGGAGGTGGACTCGAACGAGCTGTTGAGACCGCGGATCGCCGCGGCGGCGAAGGAGCTCGGTTCCATGGCGTAGACCGCCGCGTGCCAGAGTCCGTCAGTCGGGAGCAGGAAGTGGGTGACCACCCCCACGTTGGTGATCGCGGCGTTGTGGAAGACCTGACCGAAAGCTCCGGCAACCCCACCGAGCCACATCGCCCCGAAAGCGATCACCGCGATCACCCCGGCGGTGATCGCCGAGATGCGGGTGCTGAGGGCCAGGGTGAAGGTGAGCAGGATCAGCCCCTCCACCAGGAGCGCCGCCTCGGCTCCGATCGGCTGAGGTGGCCAGTAACCGGTGGTCCAGCGCACCAGGGTGAACTCCAGCGTGGTCGAGACCACGGTGTAGACGGAGATGGTCAGGGTGAGGCCCAGCCAGCGGCCCAGCACCAGCTCCCGGCGCCGGAGCGGACGGGCCAGAAGCCCCTGGGCCACCCCCGACTCCAATTCGCCGGCGATCGCCGGAGCGGCCAGGAAGGCGCAGGTGAGAGCCAGGACGAAGCTGAACATGAACATCACCAGGAGCAGCAGCTGAGCTGCCGCGGTGTGCACCTCACCCTGCGTCAGCGGATGGCCGCCCAGATGGAGGTGGGGGACCCGCGAAAAGCCCCACCCGGAGACTCCGATGACGATGGCGGTCAAGGCCAGGAGGGCCACGACCAGCTTGCGCCGAACCAGCTCGCGCCAGGTGAGGCTGGCGATCACCCAGGTGGCCATCAGTCCGCCTCGATCAGCTGCAGGAAGCGCTCTTCCAAGGTCTGCTGGCCGGGATCCACCTCATAGACCCGGCCGCCGGCTGCGACGACGGCGCCGACCAGATCCGGCACCCGGCCGGGATCGATCCCGGAAACCGTCAACCAGCCCTCGGCGTCGGTGATAACCCCGAAGACGCTGAGCTGTTGCTGCGCCACCGCCCCCAGCCCAGTGCAGCGTACCCGGACCTGAGGCCGAGCCAGCAGCTCGTCCAGCCGGCCGGCCGCAATGACCCGGCCATGGTCCACCACCGCCACCCGGTCGCAGACCTGCTCCACCTCGGCGAGCAGGTGGGAGTTGAGAAAGACCGCGACTCCCTGATCGCGCAGCCCTCGGACGATCTCCCTGACGTCGTGGCGACCGACCGGGTCGAGCGCCGAGGTCGGTTCATCGAGCAGCACCAGCCGGGGACTGCCCAGCAGGGCGACACCCAGCCCCAACCGCTGCTGCATCCCCTTGGAGAAGCTGGCGACCCGGTCGTCGGCCCGCTCCGTCAGCCCGACCGTGCGCAGCGCCCCGCTGATCGCCTCGGGCCATGACGATCGCTCCAACTGGGCCAGTCGGCAGTGCAGCGCCAGCACCTCCCGGGCCTTCAACCAGCCCTGGTAGCGGAAGAGCTCCGGCAGGTAGCCGACCTGACGGCGCGCCTCGAGGCTTCCCAGCGGTGACCCGAGCAACATCCCCTCGCCGGCGGTGGGTCGGGCCAGGCCCAGCAGCAGCTTGACCACCGTCGTCTTCCCCGCCCCGTTCGGTCCGAGGAACCCGAACACCTCCCCACGGGGGACCGACATGCTGAGCCCGGCGACCGCCACCGTCGGGCCGTAGCTCTTGGTCAGCTGGCTGACATGGATGGCGGGACTGTCGGCGGCAGGCCTGGGGAAGGGCCTGGTGGAGGCCTCCTGCCCGGCGGCCGGCTCGGTCGCCGCCTCAGCCACGGGCCAGGCCCAGGACCGTGCTCGCGTCGAGCAACCCGCCCACCACGCGGACCGTCCCCTGCTGCTCCCAGATCACCGCCGAGATGAGCGGGCTGTCGGCGGCGAAGAGCACCGCCTTGTTCCCGGCTACCGTGGTCGGCCGCGACTGGCCCAAGCCGGTCAGGACGGGAATCGGCAGGCTGGTGATCGGGGAGCCGAGCTGGTGGATGGCGGTCGCCAGGCTGGGAGGCAAGAACGGCAGGCTGAGCAGGTAGTGCTCCAGTTGGGGAACGGTGACGCCGGTTGAGGCGAGCACCGGCGGCAGCACCGCCATCAAGGCCAGGGTGGGCAGGGCGGAGATGCCCCGGGAACGCGGTGTCGTGCAGCCACTGGTCCCGGAGCAGCTTCCGCCCCGCTGGCCGTGCTGGCTGCCGAAGAGCTCCCCCAGCGAAAGCGGGATGGAGCCACTGCCGATCCCATACACCGCCACCACCCCCGGCCCGACCGACTCGCGCAGTTGAGTCCCGTCGAATCCAGCGGGCAGCGGCGGCAGGGCAACCCCCGCCGCCAGGGCGGCCGCCTGGGCGCGGGCTGCGCTGAAGGTGAAGGTCGAGCTCCAGCGAGGAACCAGGAAGTAGGAAGGCGAGCCGGTTACCCCCTGGGGCAAGGCGCTGGGCAGGGCGAGGGTCACCCCGGCCGCCGCCTCCGCTGCCGCCAGGCTGGGTTCCGAGGTGAGCGTCAGTCCGGGCGCATAGGTGAGTTGACCGAAGTCGGAGAGGTGGGGCAGGGCCAGCAGCTCCGCTGGAGTCACCGGCACCGAGGCGACCTGGCTCGGCGCAAAGATCTGGGTCCAATGCACCCCCGCCACCGCGGTTCCCGTACCCGTGGCGACCACCAGCAGCGCGATCGCCGAAACCGTGGCGGCCGGCCTTCCGGGGTGGGTGAGGCTCCGGGGCAGCCGCTCCCTCAGGGTCACTCTGGGGCCGGGCGCACCCAGTCGCAGTCGTCGCTCTACCAGCGCCAGCGCGGCCTTCGAGTCCAGCTCCAGGGCTGGCGCGGACGGAAGCAGCCGGCCCGCCTCGGCGGCATCATGGCTGATCACCAAAAGCCGGGCGGAGCAGCGCGGGCAGGCATGGGCATGGACCCTGACTCGGTCCGGGACCAGGAGCGGCTCATCAACTATCCGCCGCAGCTGACCGTCAGCTGGATGAAGCAATGTGATCACGATCAACCTCCTTGCGCAGGGCGGCCTCGGCGCGTCGAAGTCGCGCCCCCACTTGGGTCACCGGAATCGAGAGGGCGGTGGCGACCTCCCCGTACGACAGACCGCTGTAGCGCAGCAGCAACAGGGCGCCATGGCGACGCTTGATTCGGCCCAGGGCCGCGCGGACCTCGCGCCGGGTTTCGGTGGCCAGCGCCAACGTCTCCGGGTTCTCCCGGGATTCCCGCTCCGGCCCCGTCCTCAGTTCTCGTTGGAAACGTCGGCGCTCGCCCCGCAACTGGTTCAGGGCGCGATGGGCGGCGGCCAGCCGAAGCCATCCCGGAGCGGACGGATGACCGTGGGGATAGCGCTGATGGAATTCGAGGAATACTTCCTGAGCCACGTCCTCGGCGGCCGACGGTTGCATGAGAACCCGGGCCGCGACCCGCACCACCGAAGCGTATTCCGCCTCGAAGAGGTCCTCGAAGCCACTCGTCGCCGGGGCCCGGGGACGAGTGCCGAGCGGTTTGGTACTCACTCGCAGCGGGTGAGGGGGGGCGAGCCGGCGGGCTGGACTGTCCACACCAGGTTCAGCACCGCCGACGGCACAAATGTGGCCTTAGCCAAAGCGAGCGCGATGGGCGGGGCCGCGGCGGTGCGTCGGGACCCGCCTCGGGTACTCAGCCGGAGGGGCTGGCGGAGGGAGTCGCCGTGGCGCTCGCCTTGGCGGTCGGCTGCGGCGACACCGAGACTGTCGCGCTGGGACTCGGGCTGGGGCCGGGGGTCGCCACCACCACCTGAGGGGTGGGGCAGCCGAACGGCACCGGCTTGACCGAGATGGTGGGCGTCGGGGAAAGCGCCGGCGAGACCTGCGCATGGATCACGATCGGGGTCGTCCTGGGACAGGGCGGGGTGACCGGGATGGCGGTCGGCGAGGCGGCCTTGACGATCAGCACTACCAACACCGCCAGCCCGCCAAGCAGGGCCGTGACCACGAATAGGACGGCTCCCCACTCCCGCTTGAGGTAGTCACGGTTCAACTTGGATCAGGCTCCATCACGGCCAATTCGCCCCCGCCACCGCTGCCAGGATAGCCAGCCCATGCTGCGTGCCTGCTGGCGGAGTCGCAGCGTGAGCGGCGGACCGAGGGGTCGGCGGAACCGCTCCAGCGGACTGGTCGAGGAATTTTCGATGGCCCGGCGCAGGTCCGCCGCCGTCCTGCCAGGGAAGAGGGTGACGGTCCGGGCGAGGTCGTGGCCCCCGAAGTGGCTGTCGCTCGACCCGAGCGCCGCCCCCAGCCGGTCCTGGTGCAGCCGGTAGAAGCGGTCCAGGCCGCTGATCCGGCCCCGGGTGGTCGGACAGGTGTGGCGGAGCTCGATGCCGTCCACCGGAGACTGCGCGATCAACCGGCGCAGGGCTCCCGGGGTGATCGAGGCAAAGTAGGTCGGCATCCAGGGGTGGGCCAGGACGGCCAAGCCGCCTCGATCGTGGATGGCGGCGATGGTGTCGGTCACCGCCATCCCCATCCGCACCGGCCCGTCGAGAAAGAGACCGAGGACGTGCACATTCGCCGGAGACGAGGTGGTCACCTCCTCCCCCGTCACCACCTCGATCCCGAACTCCTGCCCGGCCTCAACTCCCTCCGCGCAACCGGAAAAGGTGTCGTGGTCGGTGATCGCCACCACGCTCAGCCCGGTCGCCGCGGCCGCGGCGACCAGCTGGCGGGGGCTGACCATGCCATCGCTCGCAGTGGTGTGGGCGTGCGGATCCGCTACCGCGTGATCGGGCGGGACAGGAAGGCTGGCGGTGAGCCGCCCCGACGGCTGGCTCAGCGGCCGAGACCCGGCCCGACCGCCGAGGTGGGCGCCGGCCGATCGCCGTCGTCCGGGTGCTCGTTCTCTTCCTCGGAGCCCGGGCGATTGCGCATGTTGAGGATCCGCAAGAAGTCTTGGGCGCGGGCCATCGCCTTCCAACGCTCGGGGTAGAAGTCCTGGGCCACAATGCTGGAATCCTCCAGCCGCAGCACCGAAACACACCACTTGTTGAGGGTGTGCGAGACCTCTACCTCGAAGTCCCCCTCCTGGCTGCGGTAGCGCAGAAGGTCATCACCGCGCCGCGGGCGTTGCATTGCCATTGCACTACCTGATTTCCAATAGGTTTGAGGACGGGTTGCTCCTCAGCGATTGCCATCTGGCAGGGCAGTATAACGCGCTCCGACGCAGACTTCTAGGCGTCCTTGAAGACAGTCCCGGGTGCTCGGTCAAGGGCGACAGGGGCGGCCGGTCGGGACCGGATCAGCTCTGGTCGAGCTCCAGCTCCTGGATGCGAGCATGCAGCATCGGTCCCAGCTCGGGATCCCGCCAAACGATCTCCGCGTTGGTCGAAAGCCAGCTTTCCAGGGTGCCCACGTCCAGCAACCGCCCGGTGAACTCCAGTCCCACCACCTTTCCCTGCACGGCGAGGCGACGGATGGCATCGGTGAGCTGAATTTCTCCCCCGGCTCCGGCCTCGGTACTCCCCAACTCCACCAGCACCTCGGCGGTCAGCACATACCGCCCCATCAGCGCGAGGTCGCTGGGAGCATCCTCGGGCGAGGGCTTCTCCACCAGGTCCAGCACCCGGAAGACCGGACCCTCCCCGGCGACGGCGGCGACACCGTAGCGGGAGATCTCGTCGCGGGGGCACCGCCGGAGGGCCAGGACGGTACACCCTTGCTCGCGGTAGACGTCGATCAGCTGCCCCAGCAGGGGCGGCGTGCTGGCAAAGAGGTCGTCGGGCAGCATCACCCCGATCGCCTCTTCTCCCTGCACGTGGGCGGCGGCGCACCAGACGGCATGCCCCAAGCCGAGCGGCTCCGGTTGCTCCACGAATTCCATCCGACAGAGCTGGGAGATCTCCCTCACCCGGCGGGCCAGGTCGCCGGCGCCGCGGGCCTCGAGGGTGGCCTCCAAGTCGGGATCCGCGGCGAAGTGCGCCTTGATCAGCTCCTTGCCGGGGGCGGTGATGATCACCGCCCGCTCAATGCCGGAGGCGACGGCCTCCTCGATCCCCCACTGGATCGAAGGGCGATTCCCCACCGGGACCATCTCCTTGGGCATCGCCTTGGTGGCCGGGAGAAAGCGGGTGCCCAGCCCCCCCGCCGGCACCACCACCGTTCGGACCTCGCCCACGACGATCGATTCTAGGGATACGGCTCACCCCTTCAGCTGGTGGCCCAGGCTGCCCGGCCCTGCTCCAGGGGCCAGGCAGCCCCGCCTGGGGAAAGCTAGCGCTGGACGGGGGTGGTGGCGACCCCGTTCCCGGCGGGAATCTGTCCGCCCGGCTGATGGCCATTGCCGGAGCCACTGGCTCCCGCCACCCGGGCCCCCAGCTCGGGGTCGACCTTGCTCCAGTAATCGATCACCCGAGCCAGGATCTGCGGCTCGAGCCCCTGACTGGCATGCCCGGCGATGTTGGAGACCAGCCGCTCTCGAGCCGGCTCATCGAGGACCTTTCGGTAGAGGGTTCCCGGCTGCCCGAAGTCGTCGTCGTCCCGGCGCTTGGTGTAGGCCGAGCGGAGGATCTCACCACCCTCGGCAACCCAGGTGGTCTCGGCCGCTGCCGGGTCGGCCGCCGGCCCCCCGTAGGAGTTGGGCGCGTAGACCGGGTCCGGGGGGTTGGCGTAGCGCATCGCGCCGTCGCGGTTGTACGAGTTGACCTCCGACTTGGGCCGGTTCACCGGCAACTGCAGATAGTTGGGCCCGATCCGGTAGCGGTGGGTGTCGGGATAGGAGAACAGCCTCCCGAGCAGCATCTTGTCCGGGCTAGGCCCGATTCCCGGCACCAGGTTGGCGGGCTCGAAGGCCGCCTGCTCGATCTCGGCGAAGTAGTTGTCGGGGTTGCGGTCCAGCACCATCCGCCCCACCCGCTGCAGCGGGTAGTCCGCGTGGGGCCAGACCTTGGTCAGGTCGAAGGGGTTGAACCGGTAATCGGCGGCCTCCGCCAGCGGCATCAACTGGACGGAGAGGGTCCAACTCGGGAGATCGCCCCGCTGGATGGACTGGTGCAGGTCCCGCAGGTGGCAGTCCGGATCCTCGGCGGCCATCGCCTGACCCTCGGCGGCGGTGTAGAACTGGTTGCCCTGGTCGGTCTGAAAGTGGTACTTCACCCAGAACTTCTCGCCCCCCCGGTTCTCCCACAAGAAGGTGTGGCTGGAGTACCCGTTCATGTGGCGCCAGGTCCTGGGAATGCCGCGGTCGGACATCAGGATGGTCACCTGGTGCGCCGACTCGGGCGCGAGGGTCCAGAAGTCCCACTGCATGTTGTTATCGCGGGTGTGAGTGTCGGCGCGCCGCTTCTGCGAGTGGATGAAATCCTGGAATTTCTGGGGATCCCGGACGAAGAAAACCGGGGTGTTGTTACCCACCAGGTCGTAGTTTCCCTGACCCGTGTAGAACTTCAGGGCGAACCCCCTCGGGTCGCGGTTGGTGTCGGCACTGCCCAACTCCCCAGCCACGGTGGAGAAGCGGGCCAGCATCGGCGTGCGCTGGCCGGGCCGCAGAAAGTCGGCCTTGCAGAAGGCGGTCACATCGTCGGTGACCTCGAAGAACCCGTGGGCGCCCCCGCCCTTCGCGTGGACCACGCGCTCAGGTACCCGCTCCCGATTGAACTGGGCCATCTTCTGGATCAGATAGTGGTCCTGGAGCAAGATCGGTCCGTCGGGCCCGACGGTCAGGGAGTACTCGTCGCTGGCGGCCGGGATCCCGGCGTCGGTGGTGGTCACTTTCGACCTATCGCTCATGCTCTTCCTCCTTCATTTCACCGGTCCTCAACTGGGCTGGGGACCCCCACTGACAGCGCCTGACACGCCGGGCACAGGCCCCAGTAGGTGACCTCGGCCCGGTCCACCCGGTAGCCGAAATCGCTGATCGGGGCGAGACAGGGCGCATGTCCGACCGCGCAGTCCACATCGGTCACCGCCCGGCAGCCCCGACAGACCAGGTGGTGGTGGTTGTCGGCCACTCGGAGCTCGAAGAGGGCGGCGCTTCCCGCCGGCTCGATCCGCCGGATGACTCCCGCTTGACCGAGCACCCGGAGTGAGTCGTAAACGGCCTGCAATGAGATTGAACCGAGCCGCACCCGAGCCAACTGGACCAACTGCTCAGCGCTGCCATGTCCCAGCTCCTGGAGGAGCTCCAAGATGACCACCCGGAGGGCCGTGACCCGCTGTCCCGACACCCGGATTCGCTCTTTGGAGCTGCCGCTCAATTCGACGGGCACCGTCCAACTCTACCAGCAAGACTGGAATCACTCAATTAACTGTCAGTTGCAATTTCCCGCCGACGCGCGGCCGGGCAGTGGCTCTACGCTCCGATCTCCGGGTCGCGCTGGCGCAACACCATGGCCACCACGACCGCCCCCGCCAACAGGCCGCCCAGAGCCATCCAGGCAGGGGCGGGGACCTGACGGGTGACCCGCCAGACCTCGCCCCAAGGATCCTCGATGGCGTCGGCAAAGCTGATGGTCACCGTCCCCGGTCGGGCCTCGGCCAAGGCCCTTTCGTACAGCCGGGCTCGGGTTACCGGATGGAGCGGAGTCGGAGCCAGGGCGTCCACCAGCAGCACGGCGGTGCGCGCGATGGCCCGGGCGGTGGGATCGCCGGTCGGGGCGGGGCCATTGCCCTCTAACCAGCCGGCGATCTCACTGGCGAGCCGCCTGTCCGCTTTTCTGGTCACCGGCTCACTCCTCCTCTTCGCTCTGGTCAGCGCCACCCATGGCCAGGTACGGGGGCGCCTGGAACTCCGGCCCGAGTCTCCGTTCCAGAGCCCTCAGGCCGCGGAAGATGAGCAGCTTGACAGCCCCCTCACTCTTGCGCATCACCCGGCCCACCTCGGCGTTGCGCAGTCCGGTGCCGAAGCGCAGGGTGATCGCCTGGCGCTGGTCGGGCGAAAGCTGGCGGACCGCCGCCTGAATTCGCTGAACCTGGTCGGAGCGGATGGCGGCGTCTTCCGGTCCCTCGCCCGGGTCGATCATGTTGTCGGGGAGGGTGATCCACCCCTGGCGGCGGTGCTCCCGCATCACCAAATTGGTGGCGACCCGATACAGCCAGGCCGAGTAGGGGACTCCCCGCCACTCGAATCGGCCGATCTCCGCGTAGGCCCTCATGAAGGTGGTGGCGGTGACGTCCTGGGCCCGTTCCCAGCTGCCGGTCTGGTGGTAGGCGAAGGCGTGGATCTGGTCGACGTAGCGGTCGTAGAGCTTGGCGAACTCGGCCGGGTCATGCTTGGCCGCCTCCACCAGCCGCCGCTCCTCGTCAAGCCGCTCGGGAGGACGGGTGCTGGAACGTCGCAGCCGCGGAAAGCGCCGCGACCTGCCGTCTTCGGACTCGGGCTTGCTGGCGTCATCCACCGATGACAATTCGCCCGACCGGGCCACGGTTACGCTCCCTCGGCGGAGGCGCCGGCGGAGCGCCGTGGCTGGACGCCCAGCACCTGCCCGGCGGCTGCGAACGCCTCCAGGGCGCGGTCGAGCTGGGTCCGGCTGTGCGCGGCGGTGACGATGGTGCGTACCCGGCCCCGATCCTGGGCCACCGTGGGGAAACCGATGGCGGTGGCGAAGACCCCCCTTTCCCGAAGCTCCTCGGAGAGCTTCACCGCCCGCTCGGCCGCCCCCACGATCACCGGCGTGATCGGCGTCTCGCTGGCGCCGCAGTCGAAGCCCAGCTCCTCCAACCCGGCCTTGAAGTAGCGGGCGTTCTCCCAGAGCCGGGCCTGGAGCTCAGGCTCCTGCTGCATAACCTCCAATGCCGCGATGGCGGCGGCCACCACCGCCGGCGGATGGGAGGTGGAAAAGAGGAATGGTCGGCCACTGTGAATCAAGGTGTCGCGGAGCGCCTGGGAGCCGGCCACGTATCCGCCCAGGACCCCAACCGCCTTGCTCAGCGTGCCAACCTGAACCTGAACCCTCCCCTCCAGTTGGAAGTGGTCGACCGACCCTCGGCCATGGCGACCGAGCACCCCGGAGGCGTGGGCGTCGTCCACCATCACCACCGCCTCGTGGGCCTCGGCCAGGGCCACGATCTCCGGCAGGGGGGCGATGTCGCCATCCATGCTGAAGACCCCGTCGGTCACGATCAGGACCCGGCGGGCCCCGTCCCGGCGGGCCTCGGTCAGCCGCTGCTCCAGTCCGGCCATGTGCTTGTGGGGGAAGAGATAACGACGGGACTTGGTCAGCCGGATCCCGTCGATGATGCTGGCGTGATTGAGCTCGTCACTGATCACGGCGTCGGCCTCCCCCAAGGTCGCACCGAGCACGGCGAGATTGGCGGTGAAACCGCTCTGCAGGGTCAGCGCCGCCGCGGTTCCCTTGAACAGCGCCAGCTTGGCCTCGAGCTCTTCGTGCAGCAGCTGGGTGCCGGCGATAGTCCGGACGGCGCCGGAGCCGGCACCCCACTTCTTGGTCGCGGCGATCGCCGCCTCGATCAGCCGGGGGTGGGTGTTGAGCCCGAGGTAATTGTTGGAGCTGAGATTGATGAATCGTCGGCCTTCGATCTCGACCTCAGCGTCCTGCGGGCTCTCCAGCACCGTGAGCGGATGCCACTGTCCTTGGGCGCGGAGCTCCGCCAGTTCCTCTCCCAAGCTCTCCTCAAAGTCAGTCATCACCAGCCACTCACCGGAGGATAGAGCACCACCTTGCCCACCTCCGCTGACCCCGCCAGTTCGACGGCGCGATCGAAGTCGAGTAGGGAAACATGGTGGGTCAGGATGGGTCGGACATCCACCCGACCGGAGCTGAGGTAGGCCCCGGTCTGATCCCAGGTTTCGAACTGGCGGCGGCCGGTGATCCCGAAGAGGGTTATCCCCCGCATCACGACCTGGCTGGAGAGATCCAGCGTTTGCGCGCCATCCCCCAGCCCGAGCAGGCTGATCCAGCCTCCGGGGCGGATCGTGGCCAGGGCACCCTGGATCAGCCGGGGATGCCCGGACATCTCCAGCACCACGTCGGCCTCGCCCTGGCAGGCGTCCCGCAGACTACCTTCCAGATCGGCCTCCGCTGAGGTGTCGACCAGGGCGTCAGCCCCCATCTTCGCGGCGATCTGCAGCCGCGCCGGCACCCGGTCCACCGCCACCACTAGGCGGGCGCCCTCGGCACACGCGATCCCAACGGCCGCGCAGCCGATCGGTCCGCAGCCGGTTACCAGGACCACCTGGCCCTTGAGGTCACCCTGGACCGAGGCCTGGACGGCATTGCCCATCGGCTCCTGGAAGGCCACCACCGCCGGGTCCAGCCCCGGCGGCGCGACCCGGCAGTTGCGGGCCGGCACGATCACCCGCTCGGCGAATACCCCGTCGACGTCCACCCCCAGGATCCGAGTGTTCTCGCAGACCTGGTAGTCCCCGCGCAGGCACTGGGGACAGGTCAGGTCGACCAGGTGGCTCTCCACCCCCACCAGGTCACCCACTTGGGGCGACTCCACCCCTTCCCCGACCCCGAGCACCAGCCCGGCCATCTCGTGTCCCAGGACCCGGGGCGGATGAACTCGACCCGCCGCCCAGCCGTTCCATTTAAGAATGTGCAGGTCGGTGCCGCAGATTCCCGCCGCCACCAGCTGGAGCCAGGCCTCACCCGGGCCGGGTGGGCGTTCCGGCACCGTCGCCCAGCCGGCTCCGGGTCCGGGAGCGGACTTGACCACCGCTTGCAAGAGATCTGCGCCTCCGTGTGCCTCCAGCGGAGCTGGGGACGGTCCCTAATCATGCGTCGCTCAGCCGTTCCGAAGCTGGGCTGGATCGGATAAGGTGGGCCCAGAGCCGGGTGCACCCGCGCCCCGGTCAGCTGCGGGAGTGAGGGAGGGTCCCAGATGGTCAGGGCCTACATCCTGATGACGCTCGAGCCGGGCAAGGCGATTGACGTCGTCAAACGGTTGCGCAAGGAGGCCGGGGTCAGCCAGGTGGATGCCATCACCGGGGAGTACGACGCCATCGCCCAGGTCGAGGCTCCCGACGTCAAGGGGATCGGCACGCTCATCGTGGACCAACTTCAGGGGGTCAGCGGGGTGGTCCGCACCATCACCTGCCTGGCGGTCGAGTAGCGAGCGGGCGGAATCAGACCGAGCTGTCCTCGCGGTGGTCAGCTCAGGTAGGGAGCGACTCCACAGCCCTGCTGGGCGGCATCCATCACCACCTCGCTGACCGTGGGGTGGGCATGGATCACCTCGCCCAGCTCGGCCATGGTGAAGCCATCAGTGATGGCGACACCCACCTCATGGATCAACTCGACGGCATGCGGACCGATGATGGTGGCCCCCAGCAGCAGGTCGGTCTGGGCGTCGGCCACCAGCTGCACGTAGCCCTCTGACTCGCCCTCGGCCAGCGCCTTGGCCTCGCCCACAAAACGGGCTTGGCCCAGCCGAACCTCCCGCCCCTGCTCCTTGGCCAGGTCGGCATGCAGCCCCACCGTGGCAATCTCCGGGTAGGTGAAGATGCAGTTGGGCACGACCGTCCGGTCCAAGGGGCGCTGCGGGCCCGGCCCGAGGGCGTTCTCCACCGCTCGGGCCGCCTCGGCGGAGGCGAGGTGGGCGAGCTGCAATCCACCGATGCAGTCGCCGGCGGCCCAGATCTTGGGGGCGGCCGTCTGGAGCAGCTCGTTGACCTGAATGTGGCCGCGCTCGTTCAACTCGACTCCCGCTGCCTCCAGTCCGATGCCCTCGGTCTGAGCCGCTCGGCCGACCGCCACCAGGACCAGCTCACACTCGACCTCAGCGCCGCCCGAAATCACGGCTCGGACGCTCTCCTTGCCGTAGGTCAGCGATTCGACCCGCGACTCCAGATGCACCTTGACCCCCTCAGCCTCGAGGAGCCGCTGGAATTGCTGGGCGGTGCGCCGGTCCACCCCGGTCAAGAGCTGGGGCAGGAGCTCGACCACGGTCACCGCGCTGCCCAAGGGGGCGAAGAGGCTGGCGAACTCGCAGCCGATCACCCCGCCGCCGATGATCAGCAGCCGGGAGGGGATTTGCTCCAGACTCCACACCCCGTCTGAGGTGATCACCCGATCCTGGGCCATGTCGATCCCGGGAAGTCCGGACGGCTCGGTCCCGACGCAGACGATCAGCTGGTCGAAGTCAAAGCTCTCCGCGCCGGCCACCACCCGACCGTCCTCCAGTCGGCCCTGCTCGTGGACCACCTTGACTTGGTGGCGCTGGCAAGCCGCCTCCACCCCGCGCCGCATCCGCAGCACGATCTCGTCCTTGCGAGCCTGCATCTTGGGAAAGTCGAAGCTGAGCTCTCCGACCTGGAGCCCGAAGTCGTCGGCGTGGCGGATCTTGCGGGCCAATGCCGAGATCGCCAGCAGAGCCTTGCTCGGGACACAGCCCCGGTTGAGGCAGGTGCCCCCCAGCTCCCGGCGTTCCACCAGCACCACCTCGGCTCCCAGCTGAGCGGCGCGCAGGGCGGCGACGTCTCCGGCGGGCCCCCCGCCCAGGACAACCACCCGTGGGCTCAACTGCGAACCTCAGCCGGGTCGGGCACGGACAGCCCCGAGAAGGCCTGCCCCAGGAGCTGCTCCTGCGCCAGCAAGTGAGCTCGCATCGAACCCTCAGATGGGGCGGCATGCTGGTGGCGCCCGGCGTACCCGGTCCTGATGGACGCGGGCAGCAGCTGCCGCAGCCGGGGGTGGACGAAGGCGAAGGCGCCCATGTTTCGCGGCTCCTCCTGCACCCAGAACACCTCTTCCACCCGGGGATATGTCCGCAGCAGCTGCTCGAGCTGGGCGGCCGGGAACGGGTAGAGGAGCTCCAGCCGGAGGGTCGCCACCGACGAGGCGCCGAGCTGCTCCCGGCGGGCGGCCAGCTCCCAGGCGATCTTCCCGGTGGAGAGCAGGATCCGCCGGACCCGCTCGTGGTCGGCCTGGGGGTCGTCCAACACCTCCACAAAGCGTCCCTGAGCCAGCTCAGCCGGCATCGATCCGACCGCGGCCAGGCGGAGGCCGCTCTTGGGGGTGAAAAGAATGAGCGGACGGCGCTCTTCGGTCAGCGCCTGCAGCCGAAGCAGGTGGAAGTACTGCGCCGCCGTGGTCGGGTAGGCGACCCTAAGATTGCCCTCGGCCGCCAGCTCCAGGAACCGTTCGATCCGAGCACTGGAATGCTCCGGGCCACTCCCCTCGTACCCGTGGGGAAGGAGCAGGGTGAGTCGCGACTCCTGGTTCCACTTGGCCTGGCCAGCGGCAATGAACTGGTCGACCACCACCTGGGCGTTGTTGAAGAAGTCGCCGTACTGAGCCTCCCAGAGCACCAGCGCTCGGTGTTCGGTCACCCCGTAGCCGTACTCGAATCCCAGCGCCGCCATCTCCGAGAGCGGGCTGTTGTAGAGCTCGATCAGCGCCTTCGCCTGGGGCAGGTGCTGGATCGGGGCGTACTGCTCCCCGGACTGGGTGTCGGTGAGCATCAGGTGGCGCTGGCTGAAGGTCCCCCGCACGGTGTCCTGGCCGGTAAGGCGGATCGGCACTCCCTCGGTCAGCAAGGCTGCCAGCGCCAGCGCCTCGGCCTGGGCCCAGCTCACCCGACCACCCTCTCGAAAGGCCGCCTCGCGCTGCTCCAGCTGGCGGACCAGCTTGGGGTTGATCCGGAAGCCGTCAGGCAGCTTGACCAGCTGACGGTCGAGCTCCTGAAGCAGTTCGGGCGCGATCTGGGTGGGCACCGGGGGCAGCTGGCGCTGCTCTTCCATGGTGCCCGTCGGCTGGGCGGCCTCCAGGAGGGCCGCCCCCTGCCGGGTGGTCTGGGCGTGGGCGTTGGCCATCTCTTGATAGGCCGCCACCTGCTCTTCCTCCACCTGCTCCGCAGTGCGCAGTCCCCGTTCTGCCAGCTGCGCTCCGTACACCTGCACCAACGGCGGATGGTGACGAATCTTGTCCATCAGCAGCGGTTGGGTGTAGGCGGGCTCATCACCCTCGTTATGACCAAAACGGCGATAGCCGATGAGGTCGATCAGGACATCTCGTTGGAAGGTCTCGCGGTAGCTCACCGCCAGCCGGACCGCATCCAGGCTCGCTTCCACGTCGTCGGCGTTGACGTGAATGATCGGGATGTCATAGCCCTTGGCCACATCGCTCGCGTAGCGGGTGGAGCGACCGTCCTGGGGGTCGGTGGTGAAGCCGATCTGATTGTTGGCGATGAGGTGGATAGTTCCGCCCACCCGGTACCCCGGCAGACTCTGCAGGTTGAGGGTCTCGGTGACCACGCCCTGACCGGTGAATGCGGCGTCACCGTGGATCAGAACCGGGACCGCGATGTTGGTGTCCTGGCTCGCGACGGTGCCCCGGTCACGGGTCTGGAGTGCTCTGGTGCGTCCCTCAACTACCGCGTCCACCACCTCCAGATGGCTGGGGTTGTGGGTGAGCACGACTCCCACGTCGATGCCCTGGGGGGTTCGATAGCTGCCCTCGGCGCCGTAGTGATACTTGACGTCGCCGGTGCTCGCGCCGCCCAGATAGGCGCCGCTCTCGAACTCGGCGATCATTTCCTGGAGTGACCGGCCCACGATTCGGGCAGTCACGTTGAGTCGACCCCGATGGGCCATCCCCAGGACGACCTCCCGGGTTCCCGATTGGGCCAAGAGGGAGATCGTCTGCTCCAGCATGGGTACGAGCGCGTCCAGACCCTCGAGGGAGAAGGTGTGCTGACCCACGTAGGTCTTGCGCAGGAAGCGCTCGAAGGCGTCGACCTCGGCCAGCCGCCGGAAGAGTTCGAGCTGCTGCTGGGCAGTAAAGGGGATCCGGTGGACGCCGGACTCGATCTGCTGGCGGAGCCAGACCCGCTGTTCGTGGCTGGAGATGTGCTCGATCTCGTAGGCGATCGTCCCACAGTAGGTTGCGCGCATGTGGGGCAGGGCCTCGGCCAGGGTGTCGCCCGGCACCATGACCCGCATCATCCAGGCGGGCACCTCCGCCATCAGCGCCGGAGTTAGCTTCACCGTCTCCGGCTCCAGGGCGGGGTCTCCGGGGGGTTCGCTCCCGAGAGGATCGAGGTGGGCCGCCAGATGGCCATGGGTGCGGTGCGCCTTGACCAGCGACATGCCCGCCGCCACCGCGTACATCAACTCCTGGTTGGCGGGCTGGCCGGGATCGGCCGGAGCCGCACCCACCCGCTCGGCCCGGGCGGGCAGGGGAGGCAGCTCCGCTCCCAGTCTCCCTGCGATGATCTGGTAGAAGTCGTCTGACCCGGCGAGCAGCTGCTCGACCCTGCCGAGCAACAGCCCGGACTGCACCCCCTGGACCAGGCGGTGGTCATAGGTGCTGGTCAGAGTCATGACCGGCCCGACCCCCAGCTGGCGCGCGGATCGCTCATCCAGCCGGGTCAGCCCCGCCGGCAGGGTGATCGCACCCACCGCGATGATGGCCGACTGGCCCGCCATCAACCGCGGCACCGAGGCCTGGGTCCCGACTCCCCCGGGGTTGGTCAAGGTGATCGTGGCTCCCTGCAGGTCATCGACCTGAAGGGTCCCCGACCGGGTCTTGCTGACCGTCTCCTCGTAGCGCTCGTGAAAGGTCGGAAAGTCCAGTTGGTGAGCTCCCCTGATCACGGGAACCATGAGGAAGCGACTGCCGTCTTTCTTCTCGACGTCGACCGCCAGGCCCAGGTTGACCCCCGGGCGCACCAGCCGCTGGGGGACGCCCTCGATCCGGGCAAAGCTGGTCGAGAACACCGGCATCTCCCGCGCCGCCCAGGTGAGCGCGAAGGCGATCAGGTGGGTGTAGGACAGTTTGAGGCGCGGCTGGCGCGCCGCGAGAGCTTCGTTGAGTTGACGCCGCCGCATCTCCAGAACGGACACGTCGACGGTTCGAAAGCTGGTGGCGGTGGGAATGCTGAGGCTCTCGTCCATCGCCTCCACCAGCGCTCGTCTGGTGCCCTTGATGGGCTCCACTGTCTGTTCGCGCTGGTCCGGTCCGACCGCCGCCTTGAGGATGTCCGCGCCCCGTACGAGGCCATCAGGGCCACTCCCTGGGACTGCCTGGAGGTCCACTCCTTCCACCACCGCCCGGCGGCGGGCCAGCGGGGTCGCGTCGACGCTCGCAGCCGGTCGAGACGTGGATGGTGTGATGGCTAGCGACTTTGGCGACGCCGGTCGCCGGCGAGATTCGGCACCTTCGGCAGATCTGGTGATCGTGGCCAGGATCGTTCCGGCGGCCACCGTCTCTCCCTCCGGCACCCGGATCTCGGTGACCACCCCGGTCGCGGGCGATGGGACCTCCGCGTCTACCTTGTCGGTTTGAATCTCGACCAGGGTCTCACCGGCGACGATCTGGTCGCCGACCTCCTTCAGCCAGCTCCCGACAACCCCCTCGGTCACTGACTCACCCAGGGACGGTAGCGGCACCGGAACGACTTCCGCTGCTAGCGAATCGGTCGGCGGCGACTCCGGCGGCGACTCCGGCGGCGACTCTGCCGTCGCCGCCCCGCGGTTGGGCTCGGACAGCGATTCCGGAGGCACCTGTGCCGGAGGCTGCTGGCCATTTCCCGTCGTTCCCAGCTCGATCTCGGCTAACCCGGCACCCACCAAGACCGTCTCGCCTTCCACGGCCAGGATTCTCGACAACGTACCTGATTCCGGAGCGGGAACTTCAGCGTAGATCTTGTCCGTCTGTACTGCGACCAGGGTTTCCCCGGCCTCTACCGGGTCGCCGACGCGTTTCCGCCAGCTCCCCACCACCCCCTCTGTGACTGACTCCCCCATCGAGGGGAGGGTCACCTCCAGGGTTCTCTTAGGCACCGAATCTCCTGGTTGAACTACGGGGAGCCGCCGAACTGGGCCGCTTTGCTAACCAGTTCGGTTAGCTCTATGTGAGATTCTAGGCGAGGCGGGAGAAGACCCGGGCAGGGGCTTGACTCCGAGGGCTAGATGGCCCAAGATGTTGCGCCTAGGGACTGTGTCGACCACCACATGTTGTCCTGCAGCCCCCTAGGTGTACCTCAAAACCCCACTCGTCCTGCCAGGAGGGAATCCCAGTGGACCGATCGACCAGCGACCCAGAACCAGCCTCCATCCCCTCGGCGAGGGCCGCCCACGCGCCGACCAAGGGGTCGGCCGGGCAGCCACCGTCCACTTCGTCGGGAGGCCGCGGTCTGCAGGTCGAAAGGCGCTTCAGCCAGCCCGGCGTCCACCCCTTCGAAGCCATTGAGTGGGAGCAGCGCACCGCGATCATCGCCAACGAGAAGGGCGAGACGGTCTTCACCCAGGAGAACATCGAGGTCCCGGCGTCCTGGTCCCAATTGGCCACCAACGTGGTGGTCTCCAAGTATTTCCGCGGGCTCCAGGGCACCCCTCAGCGCGAGTCCAGTGTCAAGCAGCTAATCTCTCGGGTCGCCGACACCATCCGGGACTGGGGTCGGGACGGGAACTACTTCGCTACCGATCAGGACCTGGAGACCTTCCACGCGGAGTTGTGCGCCATTCTGGTCGACCAGATTGCGGCCTTTAACAGCCCGGTCTGGTTCAACCTGGGGGCCGACCCCAACCCTCAAGTAAGCGCCTGCTTCATCAACTCGGTCGAGGACACGATGACCTCGATCCTGACGCTGGCCAAGACCGAGGGGATGCTTTTCAAGCACGGCTCGGGCACCGGGACCAATCTCTCCTCGATCCGCTCCTCTGTGGAACACCTGGCCAGCGGTGGCACGGCCAGCGGACCGGTCTCCTTCATGAAGGGCTTCGATGCGTTTGCCGGGGTGATCAAGTCCGGTGGCACCACTCGTCGGGCGGCCAAGATGGTGATCCTCAACGCCGACCATCCCGACATCGTCGAATTCATCAACTGCAAGGTGAAGGAGGAGCGCAAGGCCTGGGCCTTGATCGAGGCGGGCTACGACGGCGCCTTCACCGGCGAGGCCTACGCCTCGGTCTTCTTTCAGAACTCCAACAACTCCATCCGGGTTACCGATGAATTCATGCGCGCCTTCCTGGAAGACAAGGAGTGGCGTACCTACGCCGTCACCGACAAGCACCGGGTGGTGGGCACCTACCAGACCCGAGACCTGATGCGCCAAATCGCCGACGCCGCCTGGGCCTGCGGCGATCCCGGGCTCCAGTTCGACACCACCATCAATGAATGGCACACCTGCCCCAACTCGGGCCGGATCAATGCCAGTAATCCCTGCTCAGAATTTGTCTTCTTGGACGACACCGCCTGCAACCTCTCCAGCATCAACTTGATGAAGTTCCTCTCCGACGACGGCAGTTTTGATGTCGATGGCTACCGACACGCCATCCGAATCATGCTCACTGCCATGGAGGTGATGGTGGGCTACGCCACCTACCCCACCGACCGAATTGAGTCCAACAGCCACAAGTTCCGTCCGCTGGGCCTCGGTTATGCCAACCTGGGCGCGGTGCTGATGGCTCTGGGTCTGCCCTACGACAGCCCGCAAGCGCGTGATTACTCGGGAGCCTTGACCGCCATCCTCACCGGCGAGGCCTACGCGCAATCGGCCCGGATCGCCCGGGAGGTTGGTCCATTCGAAGGCTATGAGGTCAACCGGCAGCCGATGCTGCGGGTGATCGAGAAGCATCGCGGAGCCGCCTATAAGATCTCCGACCAAAGTGCGCCCGCTCCGCTCTTGGCAGCAGCCCGCACCGCCTGGGACGACGCCCACGAATTGGGGGCGGTCCACGGCTACCGTAACTCCCAAGCAACCGTCTTGGCGCCCACCGGGACCATCTCCTTCATGCTCGACTGCGACACAACCGGGGTGGAGCCGGACATCGCTCTCGTCAAGTACAAGAAGCTGGTGGGCGGCGGCCTGCTCAAGATGGTCAATGGGACCGTGCCCTCGGCCCTGCGGAAGCTGGGCTACGGGGACGAGGCGATCTCCGCGATTATTGCCTACGTCAATGAGCACGACACCATCGAGGGCGCTCCCCATCTGCGCGAGGACGACCTCGCGGTGTTTGACTGCGCCTTCCCACCCGCCAATGGCCAGCGGTCGATCACCTGGCAGGGCCACGTGCGGATGATGGCTGCCGTCCAGCCGTTCATCTCCGGCGCCATCAGCAAGACGGTCAACCTTCCTCAGAATGCCGCGCCCGAAGATGTCGAGCGGGCCTACACCGACGCCTGGAAGTTGGGGCTTAAGGCGATCGCGGTCTATCGCGACGGCAGTAAGCGCAGCCAGCCGCTCTCCACCTCCCGCAAGCAGGCCAACTACAACGGACAGGAGGCGGCCGAACCCGCCGCGCGTCCGGCCCGGCATCGGCTGCCGGCGGAGCGCGCCGCCATCACTCACAAGTTCGACATTCAGGGCCACGAGGGCTACCTCACCGTCGGGCTCTACGAGGATGGTCAGCCCGGCGAGATATTCCTCAAGATGGCCAAGGAGGGCAGCACCCTCAGCGGGATGATGGACTCCTTCGCCACCTCAGTCTCGGTAGCACTGCAGTACGGAGTGCCGCTGCGGCTGTTCTGTGCCAAATTCGCCCATACCAGATTCGAGCCGGCGGGATACACCGGGAATCCGGAGATTCCGATCGCCAAGTCGATCGTCGATTACATCTTCCGCTGGCTGGCCGCACGATTCCTGTCGGAGGAGGATCGGGACGCGCTCGGAATCATCAGCCGCCGGGAAGAATCCGACGACCTCGCCGTCGTCGCTGGTGCAGTGGCGACTTCCTCATCTGCAGCGGCGACCGCACCCGCCCCCGGCCAGGCCAGCGCTAAGCAGTTGTCATCGGAGCTGACGTTCCGCAATCAAGAGGATGCGCCCTCATGCTCAGACTGCGGCTCGCTGATGGTTCGGAACGGCGCCTGCTATAAGTGCATGAACTGTGGAAGCACTTCTGGCTGTTCTTGATCGGGAGGCATTTGCGTATTAGGCGCTGAGCCTTTGCGCATTTGAGAGAATAGAGGCGTCCGGGGTATTCTCGGACGCCTCTTTCATTTCACGGCAATAATGGCGCGGGCGTCGGCTGATTTTAGAGCACAAAAACGCCCCGAAGCGGTCTGGGAGACTACTTCAGGGCGCGTTACAGCTAGAGCAGAGCGAACGCGAGATGCTGCGGGATCGCTAGGAAGAGGCTAAGGTGCGCGGGCGACTTCGATGGCCGGGACTGAGCCGGCCTGATCAGGTGCCACCACGAACGGCACCTGATTGCGCCTACGGTGCTTTCTCCTGGCCCTCTCCCCCACTCGCGTGACTTTGAGGCGGTCGGCCTGGGCCTTCATGCGCAAGTAGAGGTTGTGGGCAATCCACATGCAGGTAACCAAGAGGGAGAAGTTCGGCAGACCTCTCATGTGAAAGAGTCCCTTGTTGAGTCCGATCACATCGGGGTTCTTGACCGTGGAATAGCCCCGCTCCACATTGGTGCGCTTGGCATACTTGGCCTCCCACTCTGGAGTGCCCCAGATGGGAGTCTGGAAGCTCTGCGGGGCAAAGGCCGCCTTGAAGGTGGCCGTCTTGATACAGCAACCCTCATCTAGGCCGTGGTCGCCCGAGCAAGGGATCAGGGTCAGGTCGCGGCTGCGCATGGAGCCGGGCACCTTCGGGCATCCCAGTCTGCCCTCCTGGCGCTTGGATTTGCGAGCTAACGGCGACAGGACCCTAGTGCCCGTCGGGGTGGGCGCGCCATGAGGTAGCAGGGCGTATTTCTGCCGCTCGGCGATGTCGGCTCTGAATTTCTTGATCTTTTCGACTGGTGCCTGCAGCCCCGGACGCGCGAGGTAGCGGAGGCGAAGGGGTAGCTGGGGGAGATACGGCCAGCCCTGGAGCACCAGACAGCCGAGAAAGTCGGGGTCACGGGCACCCTGAAGGTGCTTTAAGTCATAAGTGGGCAGGACTCCCCTGTCCCGCTGACCGTCGAGCCAATTGACTCCACCGCTGTAGCCCCGGTCACTGACGAGCTCTCCCACCTGGTAGCCGTCTTCGGCCATCCGATCGAGCAGACGCAGTGCCACCGGGACATCGTGCTCATTGGCGGAAACACAGTGCGCCGCATACACATAACTCACGTTATCGTCGGTCCCCCCGATGGTCACGCACTCATACCCGAAGACCTTCTTCACTTTGGCCGAAGCTTGGGCGGCCTTGGCGTGAGGCGAATCCGGGTCCAGTGCTCCGGTCTTTTTTACTCGCCAGCGCGCATCGGGATCGGCCGCGAACTCCCCGCGCCTAATCTTGGCTCCTGACACCGGGCGGCAGTCGGCATCGATGTCCGTGGTATCGACGGTGTAGGGGGCACCGTCGGGCTGGGGTGGTGCTGTGCCCACCAGGAGCTGCGCCGTGAGCCGAAACCGGGCTTCGTCCTGGCTGAAAGCTCCGAGCAGTTCTCGGACACTCTCTTCTTGGCGTTGCCAGCGACGTTGCGCAGCAGCTAGCCTCTTTCCCCTCAGTCCCCTCTCCTCTCGCTGCGCGTGCACCCTACCCAGACCTGTGGCCAGGGCGTCATAAACCCGGTAGAGCTGCCACCGATCAGGCGGCTCGGGCGCTGGAAGATGCTGATGAGTTGCCCCAACTGGCATGCCAAATACCCGCCTCAGCTGTCCTTCGCTCGCACTCTGATAGAACCGGGCCACCCTCGTCAGGGTGTTGGGGCCAGCTTCCAGTCCGATATAGACGAGTCCCGCGAGCAGCACCCGGCATGGCAGCAGAGACTCGCCTCGCAGTGAGCGGATGGCCTCGTCCAGCTGCTCGAGGAAGTCCGCCTGGGGCAAAAGAAAGCAGGTATCGATCATGTCCAGGAACTGGCCGTCCATCAGGCACGACCTCGGCCAAGTTGTGACGGCGACACACCCTCAGCTCTCGAATCCGTAATCCCACCGAGCAACCGCGCATCGCGCACGGGGTCGGGCGACGGGACGCGGCAGCGCCGCATCAGGTCTTCGAGGCCGTGCATGGATTTGAGTCCAGCGGCCGCCAGGAAAACGTGGAGATCAGGCCAGTTGCTCAGCAACTCCAGCTTCCACGCCTTGCGCAGACGGGAAGTAGAGAACTCGATGGTGGGATGTTGCGGACGCAGCCGACGCTTGAGTAGATCGCTGAGTTCGTTGGAGCGACCAAAGGCTGCGGGAGGCTCACCCACCCCAATTAGGGCATCAGCGCCTGAGGCGCGTGCCAGCGCTTCGAGCTCGGCTTGATAGCGGGCCATCACCGGCACTTCTCGCTGATGCTGGGGACGGCGGATATGGACCCACAAACCGGCTTGCGGGCGCCAATAGACATCAGTGCCAGCAATGAACCGACAGTCGCTCCCGTCCGCTCCCGCCCCCCGCGCTAGAAGCAGCATGGCTCGGACGTAGCCCCGGGTCTGCGGGTTTCGGAATGCGGCCGTGGATCGCAGAGCGATGTCGAAGTCACTGTCTGAGATCGGTCCCAGTTCAGAGTTGATACCAACTCCGATCCGGGGAGGGAATAGGTCGGGGAATCCTCCCCTGAAAGCTCGAAGCTGAGACATGAAGGCCAGCTGCGATCGCCGACTGGTGTGACCTTTGGAGATCAGCGCAGATCTCTCGATCGTCCCCGCGTCCGGCGCGTGATCAGGATTGAGTTGATCGGGAGCGTCTCCCGCCAGCCAATAGAGATGTCGCGCTAGCGCCGACCGCCGAGTAGACACGAGTCGGCGCTCGTCCGTTAGGACCCTCGGGTCAGCGGCGAGAATCTGGGCAAATAGGGGGAAGGCGCGCTCCCACACCACATCGTCACTGGCCTTGCGCGGGCGATATGAACGGTCCCCTACCGCCCTGTATCGATGACCTTCAGGCAGCGCCAAAAGGCGCTCCAGAGACGCGGCTAGGAGTCCCTTTTCTCCGCCTAACAAATCCCTCGGCGCTGACGGGCCGACCCAAAGATGTCGACACCAGGTGCATATCCAAGCTGGAGCACATGCTCGCCGCAGCAAATTGACTTGCTAAAACTTGGAGTGTTCGCACGGATCGACATACCTTGAGGATCCCATGACCACATACCAAAGTCAAGATTTTTGCAGCCGCAATCCAGCCCCAATCGGCTGACCAATCAGCCACTGTGCAGCCACGAACCAGCCACAGTAACTCGCGCGCGTGTATTACGCGCGGACGCGAGGCAGGCGAGGCAAGTGACGATTTCGTCAGCTAGTGAGCCAGAGACCCCTGTTCGGGCGTTGTGGTTCAGGTCAACTGGGAGATCACCACACTCCCTGGCTGCGAGTGCTAGACCAGCGCCAGCGGTGGGTGTCGTGTCGGTCAAGAGCAAGGCTCGCTTCTCCATAGGTCGCATCGTAGGCTAGCCCTACGATACCATGACTGTGTCAGTCATGCCAGCCGCACCCCGGGGCGGTTGCCTTAGACTGCTTCAGTCATGACCCCGACCACTGGGCCAGCGAACCCGATGCGGGCTCTCGAAGAGCAACTGGCAGCCCTTCAGAGCCAGGACGACAAGCTGGCCCAGTCCCTGGAGGACACCAGAGAGGCTAGGAGGCGCCTGGCGGGGCAGATCAGGGCTCTGGAGGCCGGTATCGGCCTGGTGCGCTCTGGGGGCCAGCCCGAAGGCACCCAGCTGGCCTCTGGGACCATTGCCGACGCCATCGAGTTCATGCTCCGCTCCCAGGGCGAGATGCGAGCCATCGAGCTCACCGAAGCCCTTCAGGACGCGGGCAAGCTCCTCCGCACTGAGTCGGCCTATGCCACCCTACATAAGACTCTCGCACGCGATGGGCGGTTCGCCAAGGTGAACGGCCGCCGCGGCTACTGGACGCTGGTAGGGCGCCCATGAACCCCGGATTGCTCGCGAGGTAGGTTAGCTTGAAGGTAACCTCGATCCAGATCACCAATATCAAGAGCCTCGCGGACTCTGGATCCCTTCACCTGAGTCCTAAAGCCAATGTGATCCTTGGACACAACAACGCAGGCAAGTCGATCCTGATCCGGGCTTTATACCTGCTCCAGGAAGCGAACTCACTTACGCCGCAGGATATTCGAGTTGGCACTGACAGGGGGGCGGTAAGGCTAACTGCTGCGGTGTCGTCGGAGGAGCTCAAGGCCCTCGGGCTTGCCAATCTGACAACCGATACACTCGAAGCGGGCTTCGAATTCACCCGCGACAAGCCAGCTCAGCGCCGCCTCATTAGGAGTGACGGCGGAGTCGTCGCCGGACTGAATGCCTTTCCCGCCCAGGAGCCACGGAATGCCATCTATCCGTTTCTGGGAAAACGGAAGGTCTCGGCGTTTGACGAGCAGGTGAATGCTTCAAAGGCCAAGGAGGTCGCTACCACATTCTTCCACCTCACATCCAAAGTTGATGTCCTTAACACACCGAGCCATCACCTCTTTCAGGAGTTTCGCGATCACTGTCAGCGGATCATCGGGTTCCCGATCGACTCAGTTCCTTCGCCAGGTGGTCATAGGGTAGGGATAGCCATTCGCAACGGAGATCCAATCACCATCGAGAACATGGGCGATGGCATACAGCAGATGCTCGCTTTGATAGCTGATCTCTGCCTAGCGGAAGAAAAGCTATTCCTAATCGAAGAACCAGAAAACGACCTACATCCGAGAGCTCTCAAAAGCCTGCTGGATTTGATCGCGAATAAGACGGCAAGTAACCAATTCGTAGTAACAACTCACTCGAACATCGTCGCGCGTTACCTTGGCGGGATTCCGGATAGCAAAACCTTCCGCGTGACTCTGCAAGGAGAAGCGGCGATACCGACTTCAGAGTATGCGGAGGTTCCCACTGACCCCGAAGCACGGCGACAGGTTCTCGAGGAACTCGGCTACGAGATGACTGACTACGGGTTGTGGGACGCTTGGTTGATCCTAGAGGAGTCGACGGCCGAGCGGGTGATCAATGATTTCCTGATCCCCCAATTTGCCCCCGGGCTAATTGGACATCTCCGCACAGTCGCAGCTGGTGGCGTTGACGATGTTGGCCCGAAGTTTGACGACTTTAACAGGCTGTTTCTGTTCACCCATCTAGCGCCTACCTACAAGAATAGGGCGTGGGTCATCGTCGATGCCGGTCAGCCCGGCTCAGCGGCGGTAACAAAGCTACAAACGCGGTACACGCCTAGCGGATGGGAGGCAACTCGCTTCCGCCTCTGGGAACAATCCGAGTTCGAAGCCTACTATCCGCCCCGCTTCAAGGCGGAAGTAGATAGCGCCTTGGGCCTAAGGAGTGGCTTAGGTCGACAGTCCGCAAAGACCGCATTGATGCGCACGGTCCTCCAATGGACGAGCGAAAACCCCGGACTAGCCCGCGCGGAGTTCGAGACCTCAGCAGCGGAGGTGATTGCGCTCCTGTGCGAGATTGAGGCAGCTACTTCCAAAGGATAGTCGACTGATGCCAAGAATTGAACCGCACGGCCGACGACAGCAGGAGCTAGAGCGCGGGCAAGTGACCATCCGGAAGAGTCAGTTGCCACGTCTCTTACTCGGTAGTAATGTGACGCACATATGATACCAATTTCTGGAAATGGTGACTAATCGTGGCTAACAGCGGAACACTCGGGTTCGAAGACACGCTTTGGAGAGCGGCGGACAAGCTTCGTGGTTCCATGGATGCAAGCGAATACAAGCATGTCGTGCTTGGGCTGGTCTTCCTCAAGTTCATCGATGATGCATTCAGCGAGCGCCGCGGGACCCTTGTGACAGATCTCGCCGCAGAGGGAATCGTGGGCGAGGATGCTCGTGCACTCTTGGAATCTCGCGATGAATACACGAGCGAAGGTGTATTCTGGGTTGCACCACAAGCGCGGTGGGCGTATCTCCGAGCCAGAGCCAAGCAGCCAATCATCGGGAAGCTGATCGATGAGGCCATGGATGCGGTTGAGGCCGAGAATCCCAGCCTGCGAGGAGTGCTTCCCAAGAACTTCGCGAGGCCAAGCTTGGATGTACGGCGACTGGGGGAGCTAGTTGACCTGATCGCTGGCTTGGGGCTTGGCGGCTCCGAGCAACGAGCAAAGGATCTGCTCGGCCGTGTCTATGAATATTTCCTAGGGCGGTTCGCTTCAGCCGAGGGGCGTGGTGCCGGTCAGTTCTATACGCCCCGCGCAGTCGTGAAGCTTCTAGTGGAGATGATAGAACCATACAGTGGCCGCGTCTACGACCCGTGCTGCGGTTCGGGCGGAATGTTTGTTCAGTCGGAACGGTTCGTAGAGGCGCGCGGGGGCCGTCGCCAGGACCTTGCCGTATATGGGCAGGAGAGCAACGACACGACCTGGCGCCTGGCGAAGATGAATCTTGCCATTCGCGGAATCGATGCCAACCTTGGCCCCAGGTGGGGCGACACCTTTCATGACGACCTGCACTCGGGTCTCAAGACGGACTTCATCCTCGCTAACCCCCCGTTCAACGACTCGGACTGGGGAGGCGACCAGCTCCGAGACGACCCACGCTGGAAATATGGCGTTCCCCCTGTGGGTAATGCTAACTACGCCTGGTTGGAGCACATGGCCTCCAAGCTCTCACCACGAGGCGTAGCCGGCGTAGTTTTGGCGAACGGCTCGCTCTCGACCCAAAGTTCGGGGGAGGGCGAGATACGCCGCAAGATGATCGAGGATGACTTGGTCGAGTGCACTGTAGCCCTCCCAGGGCAACTGTTCTACACAACTCCAATCCCTGTCTCTCTCTGGCTTTTGAATCGGAACAAGCGCAATGGCACGGGTCGGGGCAACTGGCGCGACAGGCGCGGCGAAATACTTTTTATCGATGCACGCCAACTGGGGGTTCTTGTGGACCGCACCCACAAGGAACTCACCGACGATGAAATTGGGCGCATCGCCCGAACCTATCACGCCTGGAGGGGTGAGTTAGATTCCGGCACCTACGAAGATGTTCCTGGGTTCTGCGCGTCGACCAAGATTGGCACCATCGCTGAGAACCGCTTTGTGCTGACGCCTGGGCGCTATGTCGGCAGCGAGGAACCTGAGGACGATGGGGAGCCCATTCAAGAAAAGATTGCCAGGTCAAAGAGAGATCTGATCGACGCGTTTGATGAGAGTGATCGGCTGCAAGCGAAGGTAAGGGTAGCGCTGGAGCGGGTCGATGAATGACTGGCCGATTGTTCGCCTGGGCGAGGTGGCCCAGTGCCTTGATGTAGTCCGCAGGCCGGTCCGCGCGGCCGACAGGCACCCTGGACCATACCCTTACTACGGAGCGTCAGGCATCATCGACCACGTAGACGCCTATCTGCTCGATGGCACATATACACTTGTAGCGGAGGACGGCGAGAATCTGCGGAGCCGGAATACGCCTATTGCGTTCCTAGCACGCGGAAAGTTCTGGGTTAACAACCACGCGCATGTGCTGGCGGGAGATAAAGAGACAGACACTCGCTATCTTGCGTATCTGATCGAGGAGCGTGACGTCGCTGGTTACCTCTCGGGTTCAACGCAGCCCAAGCTGACGCAACAGGCACTTCTTGCGATGACCGTTCCCTTACCACCAGTCCCGGTGCAGCGCGCAATCTCGGAGGTGCTTGGGGCGCTCGACGACAAGATCGAGGTGAACCGCAGCGTCGGTAATAGGGCGGAAAGGCTCGCGCTTCAGCTCCCGTCATTGACGGAGAGAACGACCTCAGTGGGAGCTGTCGCACGGAATGCTCATAGGACCGTGCCGACTTCGTACTTTTCTGGTAAAGAAGTCGAGCATTTCAGCCTTCCCGCGTTTGACACGGGGCAATTGCCACTTGTCCAGGCAGGCGATGAGATCAAGAGTGCTAAGTGTCTACTTGAGGAACCCACCGTCCTAATCTCAAAACTGAATCCGCACATACCTCGCGTCTGGATGGCCACCCCTGGCGGCGCGTGGTTGGCTGTGACCTCAACCGAGTTTGTTGGGCTCACCCCAGCCAGCGCCTACCCAACTGAGGTCCTGTGGGCACTCTGTGCTTCGGACGATTTCCAATCCCAGCTCCTTGAGAGGGTGAAGGGAACGACGGGGAGCCATCAGAGAGTGTCTCGTGAAGATATTCTCGCATTACGCATACCTGACCCGGACGCGATGGATGGAGACGTAGGCGAGACCATCACCTACTTGGTTCGGTTAGCTGGCGGTCTGAGGAGAGAGTCCGCCCGTCTGGCTTCTCTTCGTGACACTCTGCTCCCGAGGCTACTGTCTGGAGAGGTGCGGGTGCGGAACGCCGGCGCTCTAGTCGAGGAGACTGTTTGAGGTCATTTCTCGCCGAGTCGGGAGTGGAGGGGGTCTGCCTCAACTATCTGTCTAACCTTGGCTGGCAGGTTCTATACGGCCCGAGCATCGCCCCCGGCGAATCATCAGCCGAGCGCACCAGCTTCAAGGACGCCCTGCTGGAGGGGAGGCTGCGAGACGCAATTGAGCGGTTGAATCCAGAATTGGACCTAGGGAACGTGAGTCAAGTGATCGCCACCTTACGGCGCCCTGAGAGCGCTGATGTCCTAGCGGAGAACCTCCGTATATATGGACTGGTCACAGGCGGAGTCCCTGTTGAACGTCGCGACGACAACGGCCAACCCCGCCATGACCTGGCTCGATTGATAGATTTCGAGCACCCGGAACTAAATGACTTCCTGGCCGTCAATCAGTTCACAGTCATCGGAGATCTAAGCGAGCGCCGCCCCGACATAGTCGGCTTCGTCAATGGGATACCCCTTGGAATCATTGAACTCAAGCTCCCGGGAGATGCCAGAGCCACCCTTCACGGAGCCTGGGAGCAACTCCGTACATACGCCGCCGAGATCCCGGCTCTGATGGCTTACACCGGCATCAGCGTGATCTCGACTGGCACCCAGGCTCGGTCTGGGGCACTAGACGGAGCCTTCGAGCACTACGCTCCATGGAAGACCATAGATGGGTATCGTGAAGCGGCACTAGATACCCCAGAGCTCGAAGTGCTGGTCAACGGGATGTTCGATCCTGGCCGTTTCCTGGACCTGATCCGGAACTTCACCGTGTTCTCAGCGGAGCGCAGTGGACTGGTAAAGCGCATCGGCAAATATCAGCAGTTCAAGGCGGTGAACCTGGCAGTCAGTGCGACGCTCCGAGCCATGGAGCGGGGAGACGGCCGGGGCGGCGTGGTCTGGCACGCTCCTGGCTCAGGCAAAAGCTTTCAGATGCTCTTCCTCGTCGGCAAGATCCTGCGGCATCCGGAGATGAGCAACCCCACAGCCGTGTTGCTGACCGACCGGGACAACCTGGACAACCAGCTCTTCGAAGACGTCTTCTCCAACTCGAAGACGCTCCCCGAACGCCCGCAGCAGGCCGACTCGCGAGATCACCTGCGCAAACTGCTGACGCAGAAGGCGTCTGGGGGCATCGTGTTCTCGACCATGCAGAAATTCGGCCGCAGTAAAGAGGATAGAGACGCCGGAAGGTATTTCCCGATGCTGTCGGAGCGCTCAAACATCGTTGTCATCGCCGATGAGGCGCACCGAACTCACTATGACTTGATAGACGGCCTGGCGCGCAACCTCCGCGACGCCTTGCCTCACGCCATTTTCATCGGCTTTACCGGCACCCCCATCGAGACGGCCGACCACAACACTAGGACCGTGTTCGGCGAATACATCGACATCTACGACATGACCCAATCGAATGAAGACCAGGCTACGGTCAAGGTCTACTACGAACCCAGGCTAGCCAGGGTGGAAATCCCGGCCGCCATTCGTAGCTCCATTGACGACGAATTCGCTGCCGTAACCGAGCGCGCTGAAACCGAGAGCCGGGATCGCCTCAAGACTCGATGGGGACGGGTAGAGGCGGTGGTTGGCGCCCAAGATCGCCTGCGCCAAGTGGCGGCGGACATAGTCGAGCACTGGGAGCAGCGGCGGGAGAGGGAAGCAGGCAAAGCGCTGGTCGTGGGCATGAGCCGTCGCATCTGCGTTGATCTCTACAACGAGATTGTCGCCTTGCGCCCAGATTGGCACTCCGAGCAGGACGATCAGGGCAAGATAAAGGTGGTCATCACGGGGGCGGCCCCCGACGGGCCAGAACTCAATCGCCATGTCCGCAACCGCGATCGCCTGGCCGTGATCGAGGAGAGGGCGAAGAACCCCGATGACTCGCTGGAGATGGTGATCGTGCGCGACATGTGGCTTGCGGGCTTCGACTCCCCGCCAATGCACACCATGTATGTCGACAAGCCGATGCAAGGTGCTGGGCTGATGCAGGCCATCTCGCGGATCAACCGTTCCTTCCGTGAGAAGGGCGGTGGTTTGGTGGTGGACTATATCGGCATCGCCGAATATCTGAGAACCGCATTGGAAGACTACACGCAGCGAGATCGAGATAGTCAGGAGGTCGAAGGCAGCTTGGACCGTGCCTTCGACATGCTGGAAGAGAACCACCAGATCTGCTGCGAACAGCTCTACGGGTTCCCCTGGCGCGAGGAACTGGCCGCCGGGTCAGCCCAGGCATATCTCGATGCCCTCAGCGGCGCCAAGCGCTTCCTTCTCAGCGGGGACATGGGACTGGTCGACCTCTTCCTCAAGCACGCGCTCCTAGCGACTCAGGCGTCCACTCTTGTTAGTTCTATGCCCGCGTCCAGACGCTTCCGGGACGATCTTGCCTTCTTCCAGGCCCTTTCCACAGAGGTGCGGAGAGAGCGAGCTGCCGAGCGCGGTGAGAGTGCTGATGAGGCGGAGTTCGAGACGGCCTTGCACCAGATGGTGTCCAGCGCTGTCGTCGGTACCGGCATTGTGGACCTATACGCGGAGGCCGGACTTGCCAACCCCGACATAAGTCTGATAAACGAGGAATTCGCCGTTCGGGCAACTAGAAGTTCACACCCAAATGTCCAGATCGAGTTCCTTCGACGGCTCCTACGAGCCGAGGTGCGGCAGGTGGCTAAAAAGAACATAGTCATGGAGCGAAAGTTCTCCGAGCTGCTTGATCGCGCGACCAACGCCTACAACAACCGCTCTTTGACCGCGGCCGAGATAATCGCGCAGCTGGTCGAGATGGCCCAGGAGATGCAAGCAGAAAGAGAGCGGAGTGGCAAGGTAGGTCTCCCTGACGACGAACTCGCCTTCTACGATGCCGTCTCCCAGAATGGGTCGGCCGTGCTGGCGCTAGGCGATGACATACTAAAGCAAATCGCCCGTGACCTGGTGTCTCTGGTGCGAGCCAATACCACGGTGGACTGGAATGTTAAGGAGCAATCCAGAGCAAAGCTCCGCAGTACGGTACGGCACCTCTTGACTAGATATCACTATCCGCCGAAGAGGACGGATTCTGCCGTCGATCTGGTGGTTCAACAGGCGGAGCGGCTAGCTACTGAGGTGATGGCACGCTAACGACCGCTATCCCTTACCTACCGTAGTGATCTTCCGACGAGCATCGCCTGCTGCCGCACGACGTTAGGATGGCTCGGCACTGGTATCGCTTTGGACTAACCTCATATAGTGGGCATTACGACCGTGCTTCACTTCGCCACGCGTGATCGCGACACCTTCCAGGCTACTCAATTGGCGGGACGCGTTGGACTGGAGGGTGCATGTCAGCGCTGCGACATCTCCGCTGGTTATCAGTTCATGCGTGTCAAGCCACCTATCCACCACAGCGCGAACTGCGTTAACTTTCGGCTTGAAGTAGGGCAAAATGGGGACAGAGTGCCGATTTGTTCCGGCGGTGGGAGTGCGGACTAGATCAATTGACGTTCGACCCAGCTTCCAGACATCCTTGTAGGGTTCCACCAATGGTTTTTCCATGACGGTCGTCTCGAGGGCGGAGTCGATCGCCGTTGCAGCATCCTCCACAGATGTTTGGAGCACACTCGCCGCCTGCTCATTACTGACGAAGGGATACCGCAATAAGGTATGCACGAGCAGCGCTATGCGAACATCGCGCTGGCGCACAATTGGTCGGATTGAGGCCATCAGGTGCATCACCGGCACGACGGGCGTGCCTCCGACGAGGATCGTCTGGACACGAGGGCCGTCCAACTCGCGGATATGCGGCGGCCTGTGGCCACGGGAGATCATTTCCCTATACATGCGGTCGACTCCAATTCCCTGCTTATCTACCAATCCGAGCGCCCGAAATAGGTCTGATAGTGCCGGATAGCGAGAGTGCCGATTGGTGAGCACGTTGCTTTCGTTGATACCGCCCGAGAAGCCTCCTGGACTAGTTATTGTTAAGCGAGAGTCGACATCGACCCACTCCACAGTGGTGGGTTCCCGGAGGTGCCAGTCACGGTGCATAAGTCCGTTCAGGATAGCCTCACGTATTGAACCGGTTGGAAGATCACTGATCTGTTCGCTGACAAGGCCGTAGGATATTGTTTGGGAGCCATTGTAAGCATCGAGGCGCACCTCCACCTGGGCCAGCTGTTCCAGCAGGGACTGTGGGTGATCCGCTTCCCAGGTCCCTGTAGATGAGCCTCCGATAGCATCAAATCGCGACAGAGTGATCAGCCGACGCTCTGAATTGCAGAAAAGGAGAGCGCCCGCCTCAGTCAACTGGCCGTGGGGCGTTAGCGCCCCAACCCTAGTCAGCAGCTGGTGATCGGTGGCCTCAGCAGTGACGTCGTCACCGGCCGCGGTGAGATATCGCCGTGCTTGTTCAAGGGCGCTAGCGCTCGCATCATTTAAGTTCCGCTGAGTGGCGGTGGCCATGGTGTCGAGCCTGCCACGAGACTCTTGGTGAACCCACCACTCGGATCGGTCCACTGGCTGGCAATTGTCCCCAACTCGCCATCGAATCCTCTTCTCGTGGTCCTCAATCGGTTCTGGCGACTCAGCCACGTACAGGACGAGAACTCGCTGCCCCGCCACGTCGTGCTCCTCGATGGCGGGAGCAATATCCGATCTCTGGTAGATACGGTTCCGGAGCCAATCCATATCGAGATTCGTGCCCAATGGCTGTCCGGTGCCGTCCTCGACTCCAAGAATCAGAGCACCTCCTCCGGGAGTATTAGCGAAGCAACAGACCTCCTTAGCTAAGTAGTCGGCCGCCGCCAGATTCTCCACTTCGCCCGGAAGTAGGATGCCACCGGAACCCCGACGGCCTGGCTCTTCCTTGAGGTCAACCTTCTCCCACTCAAGCCTCGCTGGCAAAGTCCCGGAACCTAGATTCCGCAGCAACAGTGCTACCTGTCCGCGAAGCGCCTCTCGCTCGTCGGAAAGCCCGGAATACATGGGTGCCTTCAGCTTCCTCCGCAGAAGATAAGTTCAGAGTGCCGTAAAGTTATCACTGACTGATCGTAGCACCAGCAAATAATTTTGTCACCTCAATAAACTTATCTCTGTCCACTTTGTTTCCAACATGAGATAAGTTGAAACCTATAGTAATTGATCACGGAGCGATTGGTTGTCCATGGGAGATAAGTTAAGTCAGCCGCTAAACTTATCTCTTGCCTCAGGCTAATCTGTAGCGATACGTTTACGCTGCCGTCAAAGTTATCGGAAGTGAGCATAGCCGTCGAAGTGGGATAAGTTTACAGCGACTGCCAACTTATCCAACTACTTCAACCGGACGCCGCTAGATAAGTTTATGGAAGTCGTTAAGTTATCTCAGCCCGGTGCCCGGCTCCCGGGAGTTCACGGTCTACTGCTGGCAAGAAAGGAATGCCGCAGTGAGGCTGCGCCGGTGAGCCACTCTCGATTCAGCGGTCCCGCTGCTACTTCCGTTTCTTCGAAGGCTTCCGCTGGGACAAATCGCTGCCAGCCACACTCTTGACCGACTTGGGTGTCTTGGGGTTCTGCAGCAGCTTGCCTGCCTTCGAAGCGTCCTTCTTGCTAGTAGCCATGGTGTCTCCTTTACTGATACCGCAACGGATGATCTAGGAGAGCTCAGGCGAACCTGAGGCGTCTCCGAGCCCCCAGATTTGCCACTGACCCCAGCGGTCTCGCTGTAGCCGGTAAGCCGGCTCAACGCGTCGAGTGGCATAGCCGACTAACCCACCGATCACCATGCCCCCGATAGCCAGTATGGGAGCCAGGTTCTCGGTCTTGCTGCCAGCGGCCAAGCCGCTCCCGCCACCGGCCAGGGCATATTGCAGCGTGTAGTCGATGACATGGTCGACCAGGAAGTCGACCCCCAGCAGCCCGATCTGGCGCACTGCCGCGTCGAGAGCCTCCGCCTTGGTCACATGCTCGCCCTCGACCTCTGCTCGGTAGTTGTGAGCGATGCGGTAAACCCCTGGACCCAGGTCAGTTGCGGCTTCCACGGTCAGCTTGACTCCAGGCGGAAGGCCGATCTGGGATTGAACCCAGTCGAGAACGATCCCCTCCGTGAGCTGGGCAGCCCTTGGATTAACCCAGCCGTTAGCCGGCTGGACCTGCGCCGTGATCCGGTAGTCCTGGTTCATATCGGTCCGTCCCCTGATCGTGAGCTGATTACCCTGTGGAAAACTATCCTCCTGGTCTGTGGAAAAGTCAACATCCGGTGGTTTGAGGACCAAGATACCACTACATCTAGTCCGATCCACGGCCGCCAGACAAGAGCGCCAGGGGTAGGGCTGGTGGCCCTCTTGAGATCAGACCTCAGCCCGTGGGCCGCCAGCGAGATGGAGAGCACCTTGGCACCCGCCAGATATCGAGGCCGGTTGGGGAACCGGCCGGGGGATGGGGTGCCCAGGCACCTGTTCGATCGAGAGAACTGGCCAAGAGGTACAGCTGGACTGCAAGTTGCTAATTCCATAAACTTGGTGTATGGTGTAAGCACTATGGATGCGAGGCTTCGGCACGAGATCATCGAAGATCGACTCACTTCTCCACTGCTGGTCAGTGAAGCGGCGCGGATCTTGGGTGTGAGTAGACCGACAGTGCTCAAGTGGGCTAGCGCTGGGCTGTTGCCAGAAGCGGAGGGCAGTCGTCCCCATCGGCGCTTCCTAGACGTCGAGGCCGTATTTCTAGCGCGCCGGACGCTGCGTAAGGTCCAGCAGCAATCGACGCGCCGCCATGGCGGCGATTGGTTTCAGCGACTGGTTGAGCGCCTGTTCTGGGAGACCCATCCTGGCGATAGGGGAGATTTGTTGCGCTCGCTGAACCAGGTCGACCACGGGCAGGTCAGCGAGTTTCATTCAGAGCTGCTCGATGAGGTGCGCCAGGCACGACAGCAGAAGGACCGGCATAGTCCGGTGCGAATCGCGAGGTCGCCGACTTCCGCCTTGGGGCCACAGACGAGTCGCAGGCGAGCTACCGGTAAACTGAAGTCTGCTCCCAAGCGGTCTCTTGTCTCGCGCGTCGCGCGTTAGGCGCACACCCGCATTTCAGCTACAGTGGGACCGAATTGAGCACGCCGCTGGACGAACCGATCGAAGCCTGAATCTCCTACTGGCTTTGACCGAAGCCATAGCCGACCTTGAAGCAGACCCGTGCCGAGGTCAACTCATGCGCGGGCCACAGATGAGCCAGTACTGCGAATGGCGCTTGCCAAGAAACAGGACGTTCCGGGCGTGGCGGATCCTGTACCTCGTAGATTCCAGGAGTGTCCCGACGCTCGTGACCGTGGGAGAGCACTATCTCCCCCTCACCACGAATGCCAGATCTAGAACGCGAAGTACAGCTAACCGGCTCGGACGGACTCTTCGGCTAGCCGACCCATATCAGGCACTTGGGAAGGAACTCGGTTTGTCGCCGTCAGAGATGGCTACGATCGCCAAAGCACTAAAGGGTCGACAGCATCATTGTTGCTAGCTTGTCAGGCGCGTTTTACCCAACAACTGCGCTACAAGAGACAAGTCGCTCCGATTGGCCTGATGCCATGTAGAATCACGACACGGTGACATCGAGACTCAATAGCTGTCTTGGTGATCGCTGGCTGGCGATCATGGCCGAAAACCCCCTGATCTAGGGTATGTGAGCGTTCGTCGGCCGCCCAGCAGAGGCAGCGGGCATGCGGATGAAGCCCACGCAGGAACCACTCACTCATAGGCTCCCCGTGAGCCGAGCCTGAGTTCTAGTGAGGCCACCATTGGGTCCAGCATCTCTCAGCAAAGAGAGACCCCGGCCATTTTTGGGGAAGCCCGGGGTCGGAGCAGAGAGGGAGGGGTCTCCTCTCCTGCCACTCGCGATTCCAGCGACGCTCGAGCCGGCCGGACCGCCCTCCGCGATATTGGCCGCAGATAGCCGTACCGAGACTCAAGAGGAAAGCCAGTTTCGCTGAGGCTCTTGCCGGGTCAGTTCGCGGCGCTCCTGCCGTCCACGAGGAGGCAGAGCCAAGGAGGTTGCCTGATCGGGCGGCCACCGCTGTATTCTGAGTATAGGTAGCTTCGTCTCAGCAGGGGGGACCGATGCCGCAACCCGACGGGGCCGCAGGGTGCGTCACGGACAAGATTGCCAGACTCGCTCAGTTGCGAGACAGTGGCGCTCTCACCGATAAGGAGTTCCAGCGCCTGAAGAAGGCGTGCCTAGGAATGCCCCGGCGTATCTTTTGGTTCGCACTGGCCTACCCGGCATTGCTCCTCGCACTGTTCGCCATATACATCACGTGGCCTGGGTTTCGGTCGCGCCTTCCGGTAAGCCTCGGACAGATCCCGATTGGGGTGGTGTGGTTCGGTGCCACCGGAGCGGTCATGGCTAGTCTCTACGAGATATTTGTTCACAATCGCGATTGGAACACTAGCTACAACTACTGGCATTACTGCCGTCCCTTCTTCGGAGCTGTGACCGGGTCAGTCGGCGCTCTCGTGTATTTGGTTTTGCTCCATCTGGGCAGCGCTAGCATCGTCAAGGTGGACCCGTTGACCCTCTACGTGGTGGCATTTGTGCTGGGCTTCGCGGACAAGTACTTTATGCAGCTCCTGCAGAGTGTCGCGATGGTGACCATCAAGCCAGGCAAATAAACTCCCAAGACCCCATAGGTAAGTTACCGGCTGCACTCCGAGGCGACCGACGCACGCCCCATCGCTGGGCGAACGGATCTATCAGCAGGTCGCCGGAGTCGTGCACTCAGGCGCGCGGAGCATCTAAAGAAGCTCTACCAGGCGCGCCACTGCTGCGTCTGCTGAAATTGCCTGCTCGACCGCCACCTCAGAACCCGCCGAGTCGACCACCGACCAACCGCCAACGCTGACCACCGGCAACCCTAGCCGTTTAGCCAGGGCAAGCTCACTCAGGGTTCCCCAGCTACCACCGATCGCAATCACCCCTTCCGCAGCGCCAACGACCAATCCATTTCGCAGCTCTCCCAGGCCAGTGGGGATTACCACGGAGAGATGCCTGCTGCCGGCCCCCCTGTCCTTTGTGGGTAATATGCCAATCGAGAGACCTTCGGCGTCAAAAACTCCCTCAGCGACCGCCGCCATCACGCCACCTAGCCCCCCGCATACTACACTGAAGCCGTGCTGGGCTAGCAGCTTGCCGACAGCGCGTGCTGTCGCACACTCAAAATCCGTTGCGCCATCTCCGGGGCCGATGACCGCGACGCAGCGTGTCACGTCCGTACCTCTAGTGCCTCACCCGCCGTTTGGTCGCTACCTGGCGCTCTTGCCCCATTCGGAGGCGAAACAACAAAAGTCCCATCAGCCACTATCGCTTCGACGTCGGAAGTGACAAATTGCCAGATCAATCCTTGCTTGATGAACTTCAAGGCGGGTAGGCTATTCCCTCGTTTGATGATGTTGCCGTACAAGCGAATCATTCCGAAATTGGTTCGATCGTCTCCATCGGCACCTTCAAATCGGTAACACGTATAGCTTGGCATGGTCTTTAGAAGGTGGATTGTAATTCGACCAGAGGCTTCGACGCAAGTCGTTTCACGCGTGATCTCTTCGAGAGACTCCTGTAGAGCCGCCACGTCTTGCGCGACAGGGCGCTGGAAGCGACGTGAAATCTCCGACATCAGCTTGGGATCGGAGGGATCCGGCATGTATACGTCCACAATGCCTCCTCGTCGAATCATGGCTGCAAGGTCGGCAAAATATCGGTCACGCCAGTCGGAGTCAATGATACAGACCATCAGAAAGTGCTGAGAGCAGTCGAGCCCAGTTCGTACTTCCGTACTACGCAATCGGTGCAGCATGATATTTGTGAGACCAAAACTCTCAGAGCCTTCGGCGATCTCATAGTGCGTGCGAAGAAAGGCTTCTTGTGTCGCCTGTAATTTGGCCTCGAGTAGGCCGTACAGCGAGTGCATGTCGCGCTCGCGTTCAGCGCGAGTCCAGCGCTCTGCCAAGAGATTCCACAGGAACGAGACGGCTCCTGCGGAGAGCAATGCCCCTCCCACTCCCGTGAGGATGGCCGCCGTCCACGAACGCTGAGTGACCGCCACTGCGGTGGCGATGAGGCCGAACAAGGAGGTGAGGAGCGAGAGGGTAAGTATGTGCTCTACGGTCAGACTTCGTGTGTTCGCCACTGGCAGCGGCTCCTTGGGGCGGTCGCCCGTTCCGTTCGCGGTGCTGATCGGACGCTGAGCCCTCGTCTCACAGGTTCGACCCGTGTCGACATGGTAGCTGCACGCTGAACCGAAGTAAACGGGCACCAGCTGCCCGGGTCCGGATCCTCGCCCATTCTCTCCGCTCGAGCGGGACACAGCGGTAGGGTGATGGTCTGAAGCCACGCCCGCAAAGCTGGAGGCGGGTTGACTTCCTAGCCGACTGGATTGGATCGGTGAGTCTCGCGTGAGCCGCGTTGAGCTCTGGCCGGGCCTAGACCAGACCAATAGCCGCGAGCACAGAGCGACCCCAGGCCATTTGGGGATGAGCCCGGGGTCGGAGCAGAGAGGGAGGGGGTCTCCTCCCCTGCCGTGATGGATTCTAGTGGGAGCAGTAGCGGCGTTCCGGCCAATCGGAGTGAAAGCGATCATCTCCGCCCAAGGCGAGGTGCCTGTGGCAGCTCGGCCTCCCAGGTGCCGCTCCCACTCGAGGCGTGCTTGTAACAGTTGGATCCTGGGCGTGCGCCTAGCACATTTTGGGGTTATTGTGTAATACGTGATGGGTACAGCACTGGCGTGGCTTGATGCCGAGGCGAGCAACTATAGTGGAGTTGCCACGATGCAAAAGCAACCACTAACCTCGCCAGGCTGGGACTCTACTTCTGCGATTTCTGCTCTTGCGATCTCGTCGAGCAGTTACAACGGGCAGGTTTCCTTCTGGATTAGGGGCGTCCCGATCGCTGGAACCGGAGCTAACTTAGAGGAGGCCGAGAACGATTTTCTGGATGCCCTAATTGACTACGCCGAGCTATGGAAGGAAGAGTTGCACAGTGCGCCAAACCACAAGCAGAACGCGGAGCTAGTTCGCGCGATTGGACTGTGCTCCGATAGTCGTCAGGCATTGAGTAGGGTTGTCTTCGGCTCTGATTAGTGCGGCCGCTGCCTCATCGGGCTCATAGAGAGTTCGTTGAGACGGAGGGATGGACGAGGAAGGGGAGGTCGAAGGCAAAGACCAAAACCGGTGGGCACTTCCAATACACGCTTCTCTTACCAACTGGTCTGAAGTTGAACACTCGGATCTCTCATGGCCGAGGTCAGATTGATGATCCGGGGATGATTGCGGCAATCTATCGCGACCAGCTCCAGGTTTCCGAGCAAGCCTTCTGGGACTGTGTGGACCATGGATTACTGCCCAACCGCCAAAGTGCAGTGATAGTGGAGCCGCACATCGTAGAACTCGATCCTACGTTGATGCGGAATCTTGTTCGCAGGGTTGGACTAAGTGAGGTAGAAGTGGGGCGGCTCAGTAAGGAGCAGGCGGTCGCGCGATGGCACGAGTACTTATCTCCTGCTGCCCGCGACCCCGCCTGAGGCCGCCATCAAAGATGCTCCAGTTCGCTCCTGTTGCACCGAAGCTTCACCTCAGCGCAACACCCAATTCTCCCGAGCAAAGAGAGACCGCAGGTCCAGGCAGTCTAGCCCGAGTTCGGAGCAAACGGTGGGAATGCGAACCCCGTGGGGTGAACGCTCGGTCGCGACCACGGCCCACTTGACGGGTCCGAGAAAGATATCCGCTGGAGGCTCCTTGGATGCGACCAAAGCAGCGGCGATCACAAAGGGGTCTGCGTCCGGGATCGTCTTATTGGGATCGACAAGTCCCGGAAACCGCTGAATCACTTCCTGAGCCGCTTCTACCAGCTCACTACTCCAAGGAACGAAGAGTTGTGTCTGGCCTTTTGCCCAGCGGACCAGCTCATCGTCCTTCCGTTCGAGTTCAGCCAAGACCTCCCCCGGCGCGATAATCCGCCTGTCCACCACCATCACCTCGATGCGCTCCCACAAGCCCAGGAAGGTCACGCGGGGATAAAGTCGCGTGAGGTCGATGAGGGCGCTCGTGTCGATCGAGTAGCAGTGAGCCACTTTACCTTCATCGCTCACCTCCGCTTCCTAGGCGACGCCTGCGAGATGCGTTAGCTCGGTCCAGTGCCGGGAGTGGATGGACAGGTAATCTAGCGCGTCACTGGTGCTCAGCTTGCCAGACCCATGGGCGCTGAGAACAACATTCACAAAACCCGATCCATACTGAGCCATGGCTCGCTCGGCAGAGGTACGGGCCTTGCCGCCGGATGAGGGTTTAGGCGTCGGCCTACCCCGCCACTCGGCCCACTTTGCGCGAAAGACTGACTCGGTCACTAGGCCCACGGCAAATAAGCGATACCAGACAACCTGCCGACTAACGCGATACCGATTGGCTATCGGATTGAGCGCGTCGTCCGAAGGGACAGCGTCGGCGGATATGGATGCTTGCCTCGCAACAAAGTCAACGAGATCTTCGGGTGGCACCAGGAGGGTGCCAGCAAAACTATTGCAAAAGGATTCCTCGGCAATCACGGAGCTGCCTGACCCAGGTGCCGTGTCCGGCAAACACATACCTCCGGTCCCCAGCAGCAGATGTCCGTACTCGTGGATCAAGGTAAAAATGCGTGCAGCGGGATTGTCGGAGGAGCTGAATACGATTACCGGCGGCGAGGTCTGCGAAAGTGAGAAGCCGCGTAGCTCCTTCGTGGGCATAGGTAACTGGAAGACGAATATACCTCGGTCCTGCACGGCTTCGCGCCAAGCGCGCAGTGCGGCGTAGTTGTCCTTCCAGGTGATCTGCTCTTGGAGATCGACTCCAAGGTTTCTGCGCTCGCGACGCGCTACTTCGATCACTTCGTCAGTGATAGCAGTCGTCCCCACTGCGAACGGCGAATCTTCGACCAGTTCTACTCCCGCTAATTGCAGTCGATTTGAGATTCTCAGCGCCAGTCGAGTTTGTCGTCCCAACTTCATCGTGCGATCACCACCTCCCCTACGAAAGTCCACCGGTAGCGGAGGAGTCACGGGTGGTGCGGGCAGGAGAAGAGCCGCCAGCGGGCGAGCGTAGAACGCTGCCAGATTGCGCAGATGGCTGAGGGATGGCTTCTGTAACCCTCCCTCCCAGCCTCTCAGAGTCTCTTCGGACGCGCCAGCGTGGGCTGCTGCCTCGCTCGGACTAACCCCGGCTGATTCCCTGGCCCAACGAAGGACCGCCGGGTTCACCGCCACTTCGATCTGAGTTTGGGGTGCGCTCATCTGACCCAGTATCGGGGCTGTCGGATGGTTATTTCCCTATCTCCCGCACCGCCCAGCCTTTCACAGGAGATCAGGGGGTGGAGATAACACCTTGGCACCCGCCAGGTATCGTGACCGGTTGGGGAACCGGTAGGGGGGATGGGGTGCCAAGGCACGGTCAACGGTAGCCCGGAAGGCAGCCAGGTGCAACCGCCTAGCTCTCGCGGCCGAAGGCTGGGTGGCCAATCAAGAAGGACCGCGGTGATTGCATGAACGCCAGTAGCGCGGCACGAACCAGGTCGGAAACCAGGGCAACGCGCATGGAGCCTGGGTCGCCGAGCATCAGAAGCGCTGACCGTCTGGTGAAACCCAAACCCTCATGGGCGAGCGTCGACCTCAGGTCATACAACCTCGCCAGCATCTGCTTTCGCCTAGCCCGTGGGCCGCCCCTCGTCTTGTAAGCTAGGGCCTGCTCTTAATTGGATCAGGTAGAGGGCTAGGAACGACCCCGTGAGCCCAACCACCGAGATCACGATCGGAACCCAGGTCAATGCGGGTAGGTGATTCATCGGACCAAACTACCTAGAGGGTCATCTCATTCATAGCTTGATGTTAGACGCTGGCCGGAAGGATGCAACCGAATGTCGGACTCACGACCTCGGACAGCACACCGGAGCGATACATCACGCCAAGCCGTCAGAACTGCCTGATCAGGTCGTCGCGGCACAACGGGCATAAGTGCTCATCTCGCATCCGGATGAGCTGGAGTTGACGGCAGACGCGGCAGAAAACGATCTGGTGGAAGTTCTTGGATGGCCGGTCCGGGGAGTGCTCGAAGAATTCTCCTAGTCGTGCCATCAGCTTAGCGTAGCCCTCAGTTGGCTGGCCACCGCGGGCGGCCAAGGGGTTCCAGACGGTCTGGGCTGGCCCCGGGCCAAATATCAGCGACGACAATCCTGGATCTGCGGCGCTGCCTCCCGTGAGTTGAAACGCGAGGGCATAGTAGCCAAATCCTTCCCTACGGAGCGCAGGGAACTTGGCGGCCAAGGTTTCCGCAACTTTCGGGGTCGGGAAACGATGCGCTTGGAGGAAGCCTGGCTCGCATACGAAGACGTCCAAGAGCGACACGTCCGGCGCGCCAAACTCACGATAGATGCTTAGCTGGTTCATGAGGCGGCTCAGCTTCCCCGCCTTCAGAGAGTGAGCGTTACCGTCCTTCCCCAGGAGAGCTACCTTGACCTCCCATGCCCTGAAGAACCAGACGTTTCTGGCGAGAGGGAAGTAGTTGAGACGGGCGATTAGATCAATGTCGCTGTTGAAGCTCCCACCTGTCCCGAGGTCCATTGGGATATTGGCCGCGAACCACCTCCAGATTCTGTCCTGGGCGAGTGGTGCATAAAGCGGCAGGAGAGACAGGATCCGCCACATTGCGGCCTTCTCCCGATATTGGGGATCGGATTCGTAGAGGTTCTGGGCCGCCACTGTGGTCACGGTCGGTGCCTCGTGGTCGCGGCACGGTGGCACAGCGTAGTCTGGGGCAGCCAGAAGGTCCGCCTACTTCTACTTCTCAGCTCACGTCGGTCGTTCATCAGGGCCATCGCTCTCCGCCACGAAGTGATGTGGGAGGGCGGGCTGCGGAAGTATGGCGTCACTCGACTTCGATGGATTCGCTTTCAGGCGGGAGTTGGCCAACAAATTGATGTCTTGACCTCGAATGGTGTGGAGTGCCAGGGTGTAGGAGACGGTGGTGGGGGTGTGTCCTTCGCCGAGGGAGTCCATCTTACTGGCCGCCAGTGCGAAGTCTAATTCCAGAGCCAGGTATCCATGTGCTGGGATCGCGGCACCGTAGAAGCGAGACTCTGCCGAATACGGGAGTGCAGACGTCAAGGGGCCTTGGCTCGTGGGGACGGCGACCTCGACAGCGACCAGCGCATCGTCGAGCTGGCTGGCATTCTGAATGTTCAGAACGAACGACAGCACCAGGAACGAGTTAGGCTCGGAGGGGCTTGCGTAGACCCAGCCGGTTTCGTTAATCATGCCGCTTGCAAGAGTGTCCTGTTGCTCTCCGAGCCGACGCAGCCGAAAGTAGGTAGTGGTGCGGCCGACGACCGCCCGAACCGAGTCCACGGCGATGCTCACTCGCTTTCGGCTCCGCCACGCATCGTAGGTCACTTGTCCGAGTAAGCTCACTAGCACACCCGCGACGACAAAGAGGCCGCCTACGACGACATTGCTCATGGTTGACTGGTAGCCGAGCCAATGCTCGCGGCAACCGTGCTCACCCACTTGCGATAGTGGGCAAAGAGGCGGAGGTTGGTGGCGGCTTGCTCGCGCGTGGTGGTGCCGCCCCTTGGATGACCAGAGTCATTTCGAGTCGAGCGTATGAGTCCCCCTACGCCCAGGAAGGTTGTCTCGATGTCCACCTGAAACTCGGGGAGCAACGAGCTCTTCCTCGCAGCTAAATTCCCGTGCAGGTACTTCAAGAGTGCCAGGGTGCTCGTGGGTAGGGTCTTCTTCTTGCCGCCGCCGGCGCTGTCTGCAGCTGCAACTGCTGCAAAGAGTTTGAGCAAGAGATGTTCCGAGACAACGCCGAGCATGACCGCACACGCGTCGGGGAGGTCGGCTCGAAAGGCGCCGACCGCTTGACTCAAGAAGCGACTCTCAACATCGTCCAGGGACGATGACGCATTGAGGGCGCGAAGATATCCGTCGGGATCGTAGATATCAGGGATCGGTTCGGCGGTGAGGTATTCCTCTCCCCATTCGGTAATTCCGAGAAACGGCCAGTTATCATTTGCCTCGTTGTAGCCTTGGACCAGAATCCCTTGACTGATCAGACTCCAAAGGATCTCTCGGAAGCGCCGCAGGTCCTGCCGTCTAAGGCCGGGACCATCTATGTTGGCCTGGACCGGAAAACCGCGCTCCTTCAGAACTAGGGCTGTTGCGTGCTGATACAGCAGGTACTGATAAGGGGGTTGGTTCCGAGCCGCTTGTAACATCGACTGGCGCATGATCTCGCGGTCGATCGTGTCGTCGGAAGCGTCCATTAATCACCTCGCGTCTGACGGCTTTGGACTCCATTCTCAATCTCCTGCAGCGCAGAGTCTATGGGTTGTCCGGCAAAGTTGTTGCGAGACTCTCGAGAGATGTGGCTGTGCTCGCGCCGCCTGCTATCTCCTCGCTGAGGCAGCGGAGAGGACGAGCGAACGCTCTTGTGCGGGCGGCACCCAGTCCCGGGCAAGATCCGCGTCCACCACGACTGAAACCGCGAACTCGAGGTGAGCCCGCAGCGCCCGGCCGAGGACGAGCCGAAGTCGCTGCTCCAGTTGACGGCAGCCATCCGAGGGTGGGTGATCATGGACCAGCGAGCTGAGGGCTGAGGCGCCCACCGCGACCTCGCCCTCGATGCCGAGGTCAAGAAGAAGCTTGGGTAGGAGATGGGATCGTCCGATTGCCAGCTGCTGGGCGGCGGTGTAGACCGACAGGTGGATGAACCGGAGCCGATCTTTGAGTGGCGCGGGGATGGCTTGCTCATCGTTGGCAGTGGCGATGAAGAGCGCACCGGAGAGGTCAATGGGAACCTCATCCAGCGTCATCTTCGAAATGCGGTGACCTAGTCAGGCTTGGACTTTGTGATCACCGCTTCATCCAGGCGGCGCATCAGTAGGCTTGCCACACTTAGCTCCTCGAAGGCTTGCTCTTCCGTCAGTTCTCGGAATGACTGATGGGCATCGGGGTTACGCATAGAGCCGACGGCTCCCATGAACATGAAGCGCGAGCCCGCTTGGAAGTCGCGGCCAGTCTGAGTGTTGAGGTCTCCGAAGCGCACTCTGGGATCGCGATCACTCATGGCTTCGCCCATGAGCGTGGTCCCATCAAGATCGAGGCCGGTTTCATCTTTGACCCGACCGACGATCGCCTTGAGCGCCTCGAACACCGCCACCTCCGGCGACTCCCGACTGAGGTAGCGCTTAGCTACAGCTCGGATCTGAGGATGCAGGGTAGCGATCCTGGCATCTCGGTAGAGAGGGCTGGTCGACGCCCCGCTGCCAGTAGTCTTTTCGCCGACCACGAGCACGCCTTCCTCGACGTGCCAGCCTTGGCGTCCCAGGTGCTCGACGATGACCTGTCTCGCCTCCTCAGCGGGCGGCTCATGCAGTTCACCACTCAGCCAGGCACCGATAAAGCGACGCAGGGAGCGCCGGGCTGCCGAGCCGCCATCGTGAAGCCCCACCAAGATGTTCTTCACATAGTCAGAGTTGGTTCCCTCAACTGGGGTAGACACCCACTCCTTGGCGATGCCTGACTCGGTGAGGAAGGTAGGTAGCTGGGATGGGGTGAAGACCTGGCCGATGCTGTCCGCGACCTCTGTCAGAGTGAGGCCCGAGATCGGACGGCCATCGTCCTGGTCTGGATCCGGCAGCTCAGTGATTACCACTCGGCCCCGAGCCAGCGCTCGTCCAGCCAGCGTCAATCTAATGTTACCGATTCTCTGCACCCAAAAGTATGGATCCCGGTGCCAGATGTAGGGGCTAGGCTGGCCATACTGATGCTCGTCAAACGTCAACAATTCTGCCGATTGCGCCAAGATGAGCTCTCGAGCGAAGGTCAGAGGGTCATTTTGCTGGTCCAATTCAGCCCCTGGGCGCATGCGCTCCATCAGGTTGAGGCCAAGCGATAGGGTGCCCGGCTCAGATGCCTCGAACTCATCAATCGACCTGAGTATCTGGAGGTCGTCCCAGGGCTTCACGGCAGCGATCCTACTCCGTACTCGATCGGGCACGGTCGCCTAGGTAATGCGGCGGCGGTGACCCGGGTAGAGTCAGAAGACGGTGCTAGATAAGCGGAGGCGCCGCCTAAGCCGAGGGGTGAGTGAGGATGGATGAGACATCCGAGGCGACGAGCCAGGAGGAGGATCGCCACTTCCGCGCCTTAGGGCAGCTAGTCTCCAGCGCCGCATTTCTGGACTTCATCGCCTTTCACTTTCTGGCCTCCAGAGCTCGGATCTCGCTGGCCACAGCTAACGTGCTGATGGGCAGAGATAATTTCGACGCAACTCTGGCTCGTTTGGGGCGGCTGGTTGCCGCCTCGGAGATGAGTGATGACGCCAAGAGGGTGTATCGCGAGTGGAGCAAGGGTGCTCAAAAGGCCATGTTGCGCCGTAATCAGCTTGTTCACTCAGCCTGGCGAGTCCCGGGCCGAAATCCCGATAGCATTGATCGCTTTGTGCGCCATCGCGACCCGGTAGACGGGATTGTTGTAGAGCCCATGGCCGTCGACGAGATAGAGACGCTGGCCGACCAGGTCAGCGATCTAACGACACAGCTCATCGACATGGCTGGGGACCTCGGGATAGTTCAGGAGTAGCAATTCCCCGAGAGGAGGTTGGGACCTTCTTGACCGCTCTGGAGCCCAGGGTTATAGTCCGAGCGAAGCTGGCCTCGTGGGGCTAGAGCAGAACACGACCCGAAAAGAGCAATGGCAACCTCCCCACCCGGACTCAGCGTCAGTTGGGCGCGGCCGTGCCGAACGTCAGCTCAAGGGCAGAAGAGGGAGGTGAGCGCGAGGTGATCACTGACGACGTCCCGCCTCCAGAGCCACCTAAAGCCACTCCCTCACCCAAGCCCCCGCTCGGCAACATGCCTTGGATAATCCTGGCGCTGGCAGTGGTCTACTTAGCGGCCTTGATCGCTCTCTTCGTCACCTATGTCATGGTGGCATGGCTCCGATCTCATCTTCCAGTCACCCTCGGACAGCTCCCCATCGGAGTCGTCTGGTTTGGGGCCACCGGAGCAGTGATGGCGAGTCTCTACGGGATCTTTGTGTACAACCAAAAATGGGACACCAGCTACAACTACTGGCACTACTGCCGGCCGCTGTTCGGAGCCGTGACTGGTTCCATTGGCGCTCTTATTTATTTGGTTTTGCTCCATCTGGGCAGTGCGAGCAGCGTCAAGGTAGCCCCATTGACGTTCTATGTGGTGGCATTTGTGCTTGGGTTTGCGGACAAGTACTTTATGCAGCTCCTGCAGAATGTCGCGATGGTGACCATCAAGCCAGGCAAACAAACTCCCAAGACGCCGTAGGTAAGTCGGCGTCGGCACCCGAGGCAGCCACCGTCCGACCGATCACTGGGTAGGCGCGGGATTATCTCATCGAGCTCCGACCCGCAGTAAAAGCTCCTAGGAGAGCATCGAGTGCAAGATCGATACGCTGGCGACCTGGGCGACTTCCTAAAGTTCGGCCTACTCCGCCAGCTCTGCGCTGCGAACGGCAATGCAGCCCCCTTGCAGTTGGGAGTTGTCTGGTATCGAGTCCAAGACGAATCTCACAACGACGATGGGAAACACATCGCCTACTTGCGAGCTGACAGCCGGCATGCCGTCGACCTTCGTTCCCTGGACAGGCGGCTCTATGACCAGCTTGCCGGAGTCGTCCACTCGGGAGAACGGAGCACTGCGGCGCTGGAGGCGGCAGGAGTCCTGCCCATGGGCACCAAGACCTTCAGTAGACGACTGGACTTCAGTCCCCTGGCGGCTCGCAGCCCAGCTGATCGACTCAGCTATCGGAAGTCCTGGATCGCGGACGCGCTGGCGGCCACCGCTGGATGCGATCTCGTCTTCGCGGACCCCGACAACGGTATCCGACGGTCCTCGCACAGCATCACCAAGACTCGAACCGAGGCGGTCAAGCACGCCTACCTTGATGAGCTAGCTGAGTTCGCGGCCCGGGGTCAGTCGCTGGTGATCTACCACCACGCAGATCACTCAGCTCCCGTCGCTGAGCAGGCCAAGCGGCGGTTGGCTGATCTCGCCGACGAAGTCCCTGGGGTTGCCCCTTTGGCCACAGTTCGAGCCTCTCGTGGGAGCACCAGGCTCTTCCTGGTGGCAGCGGCACCATGGCACCTACAGCACCTCACTGCCAGACTCAGCGGACTGGCGTCAAGTGCCTGGTCGAAGGAGTTCGCCGTCTATTGGTGGGACACGGCTGGTCTGGGCGAGTAGGATCGGCTCAGAGGGCTCCCGGCCAAAGGAGGCAGCCTACATGTTCAACAAGCGCGAGAAGGCAGCCCCGTCCGCCGATGCTGCCCTTTTTGCGTATGACGTCAACTATCGGGGTGGCGTAGCCGAGCTCACCAAGTCAAAGTCGGGAAAGATCAAGTTTGAGGTCTACTCTGATCGCTTCCAGCTCACGCCCACGATGGGATCGCGCGGGTACTGGAGGGATATGGAGATCCCTTTTGGCGACGTACGGGCATTTGAAGTCGTTGATCGCGTCGTCAACACTTTCCAGGCACTAGCCGGTGGACTGAACTCCAGGCAGCTCAATCAGAAAAACAATCTACATGTCACGTTCCTGCGGGACGGCCACGAAACTCTGCTTCGCCTGGAGATGATCTCGGGCGTCACGGTTATGGGACAGGCGAAGAGGTGCCTCGAACTAGAGGACCGGCTTCGCGTAAACGGCATCTACGACAAATTTGGAGCAAGCGACATTAGCTCTTCTGCGAGCCCTTCGGTCGATATTCTCGAGCAGATTGCGAGGCTCGCTACCCTGCGTGATAGCGGAGCGCTGACAGCTGAGGAGTTCGACGCCAAGAAAGGTGAGCTTCTCTCACGGCTATGAGGCTGCAGGCGCGGTAGTCCTATGACATGAGTCACGGAGGCGTGAGGAACACCTCGGAGTGACCAAGCTGATGACAGTGCGCGACTCGGGTCAACCACCCGTCGGCTTCCGAGCGCCGCCTTGCGTATCCGATTACTTGGAGTGTGGCGAAATGATTGAAGTCAAGAGTTGGCCATCCGACCTCGTTGCCTGGAGTCGCCTCCCCGAGGAACGACAACCACCCTTCTACCTGGAGTTTTTTGGGGAGACCGAGCCGTATCTCGACCAGACTTACGCTGAAGTAGTGCCAGCCGCTGCCAAAGCTGAAGGCCAGACGCAAGGCGCACCCGTCTACGAGTACTGGTGGACTCTGGGACACAGAGGTGCCCAGGATCGCGACAGCTGGTGGAGTCGGCAATTCGGCGATCGCTCCTCGGATCGTGATCCGGAACCTTGGGAGAATTTGAAGGCAACCGCAGCCCGGGTCTACCTCTACTTCCCCATATCCGGTGGTTGGCGATTCAAAGAGCTGGTCGCTACGGTCAAGTACCTGAGCCCGATCCCTGAGCAGCATTCGTGGCTCAAGACCGTCGGCAAGGACCTTCAAGCGCTCCAACCCCTGGCCGGTGACGCTTCAGGTCTCGCCGGGCTGATTCCAGGTGGAGGCACGGCGTCGAAATGGCTGGAGGCCGTCTCGAAGCTACAGGTCTCCAGCGTCCCCCAACAGGGGAAGTTGAACTGGTCAGTGGGCAAGGTCACATTCGGGTCAGAACGTCACGGCCCTATGCAGGGGGTCATGTGGCAGCTGCCCAAGGCCATGTTCCGGCTCCTGGGAGGGCGACTGACCGGCAGCCTGGCCATGAGCTTCATCCCTGCCCCATACCAGGGCGTTGGGCCGGTAACTCCGCAGCCGATGAAGGCCCTGGCGCACGCGGTTCTCTATCACCAGAATGGGACCAAGTCGTGGCTGCCAGACCACCCAGACGGCCGGGATTTCGTCGAGTTGAGCATTCGCCCCCGCCTACCGCAATAGTGCCTCTACGCACCTCACGGTTACCGCAGCACCCGCCAAGTATCGTGGCCGGTTGGGGATCCGGCCGGGGGAAGGGGGTCATCAGACCCGACCACCGGTCGCCCTGCCGCTGAGTTCCGCGCGGTTCAAGTCCTTAGCCAAGATGGTGATGGACTCCCCCTCATAGAAGTCATCAGCAAGCCTCTTCCACCCAAGCCGTTCATACAGTAGGCGAGCTGTGGAGGAGTACAGGTAGACCCTGGCTATCCCCATCCGGAGAGCTCCCAACTCGCAGGCGGTCACCAGCTGGGTAGCGATACCAAGGCGCCGATGGGTGGGCAGCACGTAAAGTCCCGCGAGCCAGGGAGACATCGCAGCCAGGTCTGGTCGGTCGGGCATGTCATGCTCAACTAGGCTGACTGAGCCGACTGGCAGGTCATCGAACATGGCAATCCAGGTTGCCGGCACTCGATCGCGATTGGTCTTGGTCATCAGTGCCTCGACCCAGGACTCCGGAGACCCCTGCGGGTCAGCACGCCCCCATTCGACCCAATGCCAGCCTGCAACCGTGGGAATCAAATCAAGGTGATCCGCGGCGGCCTCTATGCGGACCCTCTGGTGGTCGTCGGAACGAAGCGTGGTAGTCACTGTCAAGCATCTAATCAGTCTGATGGAGTCCTTGCCAACTGCCTGTCGCTCTGACCAGATTAGTCGCCGATCAGCACAACCCTTCGCCACAGCGGACCAGAAGGCTCCTACCAGCGAGGTGAAGGTTGATCTCGACCGCAAGGGCACCTGAGATCACAAATTGGAATAATCAGACTTAGTTGCTGGAACAACTACTATTAAGGTGCCCCAGAAGCCCATTTTCGAAGTGGTCCAAAAACTCGCTAATGGCTTGATCGGAGGCATTTGCGAGTTTCGCCTAAATCGTTGGCGAGTTATTTCGCAAGCTAGAACGGAAGCGCTCGGGAAGAGATTCCCGGGCGTTTGCTTATGTTTTTGGTCGTTTTGTTGCACCGGAGGCAACTAGCGCGACCGGACCCTCAAAAGATGAAGCCCCTCAGGCAAGGCGGTGCCTAAGGGACTGGGATTAGACGACGCTGGAAGGGTGAGCCGGGCGCTAAGGAGCTCGGGAAGCCTCAGCCGGAGAGTTGGACTGTTGTATCGCTACCTGCGCGTGCTCTGGCTGCTCATTGCGACGCGGCCATTAGGTAACTACGATGATGCGTACTATTGACATAGATAGCCATTTAGGTATATGATGCGCATCATGAAACGCCGTTTCCCGCGAGTGCGCCCTGAAGCTGATCGTAAGGCCGTCGCCCTAGGCGAACGGCTTCGCCTGGCTCGACTGCGTCGAGGCATGACCCAGGCGCAGTTGGCTGCCCGGGCTCGATCCAATCGGGTCACAATTGCCCGCCTAGAGCGTGGCGAGACTTCGGTAACTCTGAACGTGCTTCTCCGGGTACTGGATGTCCTGGCGCTAGTCGACGAGATTGACCTGATAGCCAAAGACGATCTGATGGGGCAGGTGGTGATCGAGAATCGCTATCTAAAACCACGACGAGCTAAGCAAGGAAGACCCAATGCCTGAAGGAAGGACGGTCGTCGACGTTTATGCCGAGTCGCTATGGCCAACTCCGATAGGCCAGCTCCACGGGCTGCACGCAAGAGGAGCCGAGACCTTTTCCTTCACATACGCGCCAGATTGGCTTCAAGCGCAAAAACTCCCTTTCCCTATTGATCCCAATCTTCCGCTTTATGAGGGACCTCTCCACGTCAATCAGCTGCCGGGCATCTTTGCCGACTCGGCACCTGATCGTTGGGGAGAGCGACTCATGGATCGCCGCGAGAGCATGTTGGCCCATCGAGAGCAGAGGCAGCCCAGATCGTTATCCGCTCTGGACTATTTGCTCGGGGTCAACGACGCCACGCGGATGGGTGGGCTTCGCTTTCGGCGCCCTGTAGATGGTGTCTTCGTGGCCAAGGGCCCGTTTCCGGTCCCGCCAGAAACCTCGCTACGAGAGATTCAACACTATGTGCGCGAAATGGAGACCAACCAGCGCATCAAGCCTACTGAGGAGCAGAAGTGGATCACGATGCTGATCGCTCCTGGAAGCTCGATGGGTGGAGCTAGGCCCAAAGCCACCTACCGCGACCCAGGTGGCTCCCTCTGGATGGCCAAATTCAGATCTCGTGGGGACACCTACGATGTCGGTCTTTGGGAGTTCGTATTGACGAATCTGGCTGCACTGGCCGGAATTGAGGTGCCTCCCACCAAGCTGCTGCCAGCTGACTCCGAACACCACATCTTCTGCGCCAAGCGCTTCGATCGCAACGGAGAAGACCGCATAGTATACGCCTCCGCAATGACACTGGCCGAGAAAAGAGATCACGGAAGCGCCAGCTATCTAGAGGTGGCGAACGCCCTATCGCGATTCGGAGGAAACGATAGCTTCCAACCTGATTTGGAGCAGATGTTTCGTCGGGCGGCGTTCAACATTTTGGTGGCCCACCGTGACGACCACTTGCGCAATCATGGCTTCCTACTAGCCAACGATGGTTGGCGGCTAGCCCCAGCCTTTGATCTCAATCCCCTACCCAGTAAGTTGCAGCATGACTTAGCCATCGACGACTCCGACCATGCTCCCAGCATTGAGACCTTGACCAAGACCAGCGATTTCTATAATCTCGACAAGGCTCACGCTAAGGCTATCGTGGGAGAGGTGCGTGACGTGGTTAGCACAATTGTTGACCTAGCCGTGAATCTGGGAGTTGGCCGCTCGGTCGCCGAAGACATGGCGGCCGCCATCAGTGATTTTGACGGCGAGGTTGGTTGGTAACTTGAACTGAGGACGATCTCAGAGACGGCCATGGCGGTAGGCGGACAAGCCGTAACCGCCACCCAAGAAGGACTGATCTCGACCGCAAAGGCACCTGAGATCAAAAATTGGAATAATCAGACTTAGTCGCTGGAACAACTTCTCTTAGACCGCCCCAGGAGCCGGTTTCCGAACTGGGACAAAAACTCGCCAATGGCTTGATCGGGAGGCATTTGCGTATTAGGCTCTGAGCCTCCGCAGATTGGAGGGAATGGAGGCGTCCGGGGTTCTCCCGGACGCCTCTTTGATTTCTGCGCGATGACGACGCCGGCGTCGGCTGGATTTAGAGCACAAGCACACTCCGCGGCAGTTCGAGGGGTTACTTACGAGCGCGCTACATCTCGTGAAGATAGAACTGATTTTCCCCGAGTTGGCGGACTCCTCTGCTCTGCGGAATGTGCCTCCGGCGGGTGGCACTGGGCCGAGGGTACCGGGCCGAGGATGCCGCATGTGGAGTGGATCAGGCGAGGGTTTCAGCAGCTCTCGGCGTGGGCCACGGGTACCAGCGGACACCGATTGAGGGCCGGGACACCGGAGCGAAGGGAAACCCGACGGTGGTGATGCACGATGGGCTCACCCCTACGACGCGTCCAACCACTTACGTCCGGAAGAGGCACGGGCGAGACAGCTCAGAAGCTGAATCCTCCGGTAACGAACAGGCCGATCGCCGCGATGGCCATGAGTGCCGCCGTGGCCCAGCCGACGACCTTGGCGACCCTCCCATTCGCATAGTCGCCCATCAGGCGACGGCTTCCGGCGATCAACATGACCACGACTAGGAAGGGAGCAGCTGCCACCCCATTGATCACGGCTACCAGGATGAGCAACTTGATCGCGTTGACATGGAGAAGGCTCAGAATTGTTCCGCCGAGCGTTCCGACGGCGACAAGTCCGTAGAAGATCGGGGCCTCGCGTAGCGAGCGGGAGAAGCCCCACTCCTTACCGAGCAGGCCAGCCATGCCCACCGAGCCGGCGCCAGCGAGAACCGGAACCGCCAATAGTCCGCTACCTATAAAGCCGAGGGCGAAGAGAACACTTGCGAAGTGCCCGGCGACGGGCTTGAGAGCCTCGGCAGCTTGGGCAGCGCTTTGGATGTTCGTCTTGCCGTGGGCATGGAGAGTCTGTGCGGTTGCCACGATGATGGCGAACATGACCAGGTTGGAAAAGGTCATGCCCGTCAGCACGTCGAGCCTGCTGGTGCCTTGCTTTCGGCGCGCCCGGGCGGGTGTCCGGCGCCTCAAGGGAAGGGCCTTTGCGCCACCCACAGCCTCATCGCGCATCTCCTCGAGTCGGTGGGCGCTCTGCCAAAAGAAGAGGTACGGCGAGATGGTTGTGCCGAGGGTGGCGACTAGCAGGGAGAGATAGGTCTTGCTCCACTGGAGATGCGGTATGAACGTGTGGGCCAGGACATTGCCCCACTGGTGGGTAACCAGAACCGCGACCACCAGATAGGCCAGAAGCGCGCCGCACAGCACCTTGAAGACCAGGGCGATGCGAGCGAACGTCCCCAACACCAGCAGCATGGTGAGAAGCCCACCTGCGACCAGGGCCCAGACGGCGGTCGGGCCGGCGTGGAGGAGTTGCATCCCGCTGCCGATGGCCACGAGGTCAGCGGCAATATTTAGGGCGTTGGCCACGATCAGGGCGACGAGTAGGGCACCCAGAATTACGCGACCCGCCCGCGCGAAGCGTTTGACTGCAAGCTCGCCGAGACTGATTCCGGTGGCGAGCGCGGTGCGGTCACAGATCTCCTGAACTCCGACCATGAGCGGAAGGGTTAGGAGCGCAGTCCACACAAAGGCCAGGCCAAACCTGGCGCCGACCTGGGAGTAGGTGGCGATTCCAGACGGATCGTCGTCCGAAGCCCCGGTAATGAGTCCGGGTCCCATAGCCCGAAGGTATTGACGCCACACCGGGCCCGCCGAAGCCCTGGTGAGATCTAGTTCAGATTTCCGGGGAGTTGGGTGCGCCACGTCACCGAGGGGCGACTCTGCTTGCGGCTTCCGTCTCTTCGGAGCCACCTAGGAAGTCACCGCGGGAACAGCACTATCACAAGGAAGTTCGATGAACCCGGCCGGGTTGGTCGCGCTGAGAGGGACCTTGGGACGGATCTGCCAGGTCTCGCTGAAGGGTCGTCATCCTGGCGCCGATCGCTTCGCCGACTCTCCGACTGGGTCCGACTCGGATCGAATTCGGCCAGGGTGATCCGCCATCAGCTGTGAGTCTAGATGTACTTCCCAGGTAGGTTGGTGACCTGAGTCACCGGCGCGAGGCCACCAGTACGGGGTGGGCTGGGAGCTTGCTTCGATCTCAACCGCGACGGTCCTGAGATCAAAAACTGGAAAAATCCAGATGGCGGGGTGACAGCCGGTTACCGGGTCCCATAGCCACCGCCCACCTCCCGATGCTGGCAGCAACACGCCAATGGCTCGATGTGGGGCGTGGGCAAGTTCCACCTGAGCCGTCGGCGAGTTGATCGGCCAGCCAGCGTCGAAACGCCCGGGATCTGCGTCCCCAAGTCCGACATGTCTTCGGGCACGACTGGGCCGGACCGACTGTCCTGAAGGCACCAAAGGTTCCATCCGCTTGCCTAACGTTTCGGCGGTTTTCTCGGCCGGCCCGGCGACCCTGCGCCGTCGGTCAGTCCCTCCGGCGCGCCGGTCGCGGCAATCCTTGCGGAACCGAGACTCGATATTTATGCTCCCGTTGTGGATCTGGGACTGGCCGGAAAGCGGGCCTTTGTAACCGGCGGAAGCACGGGGATCGGCTACGCCATCGCCAAGGGCCTCCTCGAGGAGGGAGCGGCCGTCGGGATCTGTGCTCGCACCGAGTCACGGCTCGACGCCGCGGTCGCCGAACTCCAGCAGTATGGGGGTCCGGTTCTGAGCGTGGTCGCCGACGTCGCCGTCCCCGGAGCGGTTGTCCGTGCCCTCGACGACGTGGCCGCACGACTCGGAGGGCTGGACATTGTCGTGGCGTGCGTCGGCGGTCACGTGGGAGCCCGTTGGCTGGCCGACTCCTCATCCGCCGACTGGCTCGCAACTTGGCAGCTGAACGTTTTGCATTCAGTCGACGCCGTCCGGGCCGCCCTCCCGCATCTGCGCGACCGGCAAGGCTCGGTCTTGCTGATCTCCTCGATCACCGGCTGGCGACCGGGGCCATCCTCTGCGTACGCGGTCGCCAAGGCGGCGCTCATCCACCTCGCCGCGGTGTTGGCGCAGGAACTGGGCCCATACGGGATCCGCGTGAACGCCCTCAGCCCGGGATCCACCGCCGACACCGAGGGCTGGGAAGAGTTTCGGGACGGCAGCCCAGACGCCTACGCAAAATTCGCAGCTGAGGAATTCCCGCTGGGTAGATTGGTCAACCGGCAGGAGGTGGCCGACGTCGCCTGCCTGGTGCTCAGCCCGCGTGGCTCCGGCGTAAACGGGGCGAATGTCGCGGTGGACGGCGGCCAGTATCGACCCCACGCGCTTCGGTTCCCGACCGAAGTCTGAACTCGGCGGTCGAGATCGGTGAGTCGGCGGGTATCGCCCGAGCCCAGGCCCTAGTCAGACCCACTCTGCATCTGGGACCGGTTGGCCAGGAGGGAGGTCGAGGCTAACCAACTCCCAATTCGCGGGGGCGGAGCAGGTAAAGCCCATGTTCCGCGATCTCTGCCCCCCGAGCCACCATTTCGCGCACGTCAGCTCGCTCGCCCGGCACGCCGGCGAGCTGGGGGACGGCGCTAACGTACCGCCCGGAAAGCCGATCGGCTTGCCCCGATGCCAGGTGGACCACCAAGTCCGCAGCGCGTTCGGGCGGGACATCAGTCCCTTGGTCGAATATTCCCTGGAAAAACTGCTCGACGCTGGGCTCACCACACGACAAGGCGGCCTCCGTCATGGCGGTGCGCACCTCCCCCGGGATCACGGCGAAAACCTGCACGCCCCGCCCTCGTGTCTCGGCCGCCAGGTTCTCAGTCAAGCGTAATAGCGCGGCCTTGCTCACGGCGTAGGCCGACAACATCGGCCAAGCGAGGAATCCCGCTTGGCTCGATACGTTCACGATGCGCCCGCGGCCCCGGGCGAGCATGCTCGGAAGAACCGCCCGCGAGCAGTAGAGCGATCCCCGCACGTTGACCTCCATCGTCTGCCACCACTCATCGGGATCGGTCTCGGCGATGGCGCCGACGGGGAGGGCCCGGCCGGCGTTGTTGACCAGAAGATCGACCGGCCCGAGAGCTTGCTCGACCTGGGCGATCAGGTGCTCGACATCTGACCGGATCGAGACGTCAGCTGGAACCACCAGAGCCCGCCCGTCGCGCGCGACGATCTCACGCGCGGTCTCGGTAATCTGGTCCTCGGACCGAGCGCAAACGGCTACCCAGGCGCCGGCCTCGGCCAGGGCGAGGGCGATCGCCCTGCCGATCCCCCGGCCGGCACCGGTGACGACAGCCACCTGACCGCGCACCGAGTTGGTCGCCGCGTCTTGGCCCAGCGGTTCCATGCGATCACTCCGCTCTCGTCTAATCTAGGGAAAATCCCCGGCGCATCATGATTTCACCCCGAAGCAGGCTGGTGCCGACGACGGTCGGCTAGCTCGGAGCGATAGCCAGGAAGTCATTGATAGCTCCCGCGAGGATGATCGGTCGTTCGATGATCAGGGCGTGACTCGCGTCAACCGGAAAAATGCGCACGTTGGCTTGCCTCTCCGCGAGGTGGGCCAGATCGCGGGCCAGCCCGGTGCGGTAGAGGGCCATCAACTCCTGGACCCGAGATGGAACGGCTCCGAACGCTGGCGGGGCCTCGGCTAAGAAAATCAGGAGCGGGCACTCAAGGCGCGCATAGAGGTCCAGCATGTCGAACTCCGCGGCGGCAGCCATGATCTCGCCCGCCAACCCGCCTGGATCCGGTCGGAGGCGCGTTCCGTCCTTCGCGCGGCGCAACCCGCGTCGCGCCATGGCGAGGAGCAGTTCCTCGGGAGCCCCTGCGTGCGCAGCCAGAGCGCGGTACTGGTCAAGCAGAGCATCCACCTGCGTCCCATCAAGCGGGCCGGCTGACTCGGCTCGCGCGCCCGCCAGCCAGTCATCAAGCTCCTGGAGTTGGTCGACGGCGGCGGCGGGCGCGAGGCCGACCAACTGGTCCGGGCGCCGCCTCCCATGGCCGTCCAAGTTTACGACCCCCGGGCACTCGGGATGGTCCGCGCCCCACATCGCGGCGAGCATGCCTCCGAGCGAATGACCGACGATCGCGGGGTTGGGCTCGCCGACGACGTCGGCAACCGCGGCGACGTCAGCCAGCGCACTCGCCCAAGTCCACTCCCCGTCGCCGGATTCACCATGCCCGCGCAGGTCGAATCCGACCACATGGTGCTGGGCTGTGAGCAGCGGAGCCAAGAGGCTCCAGTCGAGCACCGTCCCGCCCAGGCCATGAATCAGGATTAGCGGAGGACCCACGCCGCCGAAGTCCCGGCCGGCTAGTTGGACATCGCCGCTGTCAAGCGTCAGGTTCTTCGCTAGCCCCTCCTCGCGGTTATGTAGCCCGCGCAAGCACATTCCAGTAGCCTCCAATCGTACTGCCCGCGGCACGACGCGGAGCGACGGAGGTCGGTGGTCAGGGGTGGTCCTGCGTCCGCGCGGGAAGAGGTTCGAAAGGGGTGGAGAAACCTTTGAAGCCAATGGGACAGACTCCCCCAGACTGGACCGAGATGCTGAATCAGCCAGACAAAGGCTCCGCGCCGGTGGTCCCCGTGGGTGGGCGGGAAAGGCGAGACGGCCACCAGTTCCACCGACCCAGCAGCACCACTGCGGAGGGAACTAGCAGGGTGCGAATTATGAATGTGTCCATGAAGACGCCCGCCGCTACACCGAATCCGATCTGCTGGATTTCCGAACCTCCCGAAGTTCCGCCGCCGGCGACACCCAGGACGGCGAAGGTGCCTCCGAGGACCAGGCCAGCGGTGCTTATCGTGGTCCCGGTCATGCCCACCGCACGACGGATCGCCTGGCCAAGGGGCATCAGTTGCACCTCCTCGCGGATTCGGGTCATCATCAGGATGTTGTAGTCAGAGCCCAACGCCATCAGAAAGACGAAGAGGAGGAAGGGGAGCAGGAAATTGACGCCAGCTTGCCTCAAGATGTGGACGAACACGATCGATACCACACCCAGGGCTGCCAGGTAGGAAAGCACCACGCTGACGACCAGATACAGCGGCGCGACCAGACTGCGAAGCACCAGCGCCAGCAGCAGCGCGATGAGCACAGCGACCAAGGGAATGATGTGGACCAAGTCCGTGCTGGAGAGATGCTGCACGTCGTAGGCGAAGGGCAGGATCCCAAAAATCCCACTGTCTTCTGCCCCAATCCGGTTCGCCACCTGGGTGACCTCCGCTCGTACCGCGGGGATCGTTTCCAGGGCTCGCGATGAGTTTTCGTTGTTGTGGAGCAGCAGAGTGGAGAACTGGATGGTGCGGCCGTCGGGGCTAATGAATTGTCCCAGCTCCCGGTAGGAGTTATAGAGCCGAGGTGACACCAAACTGCCGGCGGGCTCGGCCGCCGGCAGCAAGCTCGGCGCTCCGAGTGCGGAGTGAAGCGAGGTCACCTGTGCCGGCGAGAGTCGGGTGGCCCAGAGAGCGCCGACCACGGTGCGAAACTGGCGCGACTGCGCCAGCGCCGCTTGCACCGTGGCGATGATGTTCGGATCGCGCCACACCGGATCCCGGAGCCGGAAAAGTACCGCCGAGGCTTGGACGTTGGAGGCAGGAAAATCCTGAGCCAGAACCGCTGCGCCGGCCGCCGAGTTGGTGCCGGTGGGCGCCGCGGTGTTCCCGAACCCGGCAGTGGTGCTCGTCAGCGACGCGATGGCGATGCCGCCGAAGACAACGACCCCCGAGATGAGGATCCACCGCGGCCGTCGGACGACCACTTTCGCCAGCCAGAAATAGATCCCGGTGCGAGGACGCAGCTCCTGACGCGTCCTGGTCGGCCAAAACACGGCTCGTCCGAAGATGGCCATCAGCGCAGGGAGCAAGGTCAGCCCGGCGAGGAGCATCAGTCCGATTCCGATCGCCAGCCCTGGGCCCAGGCTTTGGTAGAGACCGAATTGGGCCAGCACCAGACTGACCAGCGCCACGATGACCGTCAAGGCGGAAAAGGTGATCGACTCCCCGACGGTGCTGACGGCCTTTACCACCGCTTGATGGGGTACGCAACCGCGCCTCAGCTCTTCGCGGACGCGAAACACCAAAAAGAGACCGTAGTCGGTGCCAGCTCCGAGCAGCAGCACGATCAGGAGGATCTGAGTGATCACCGAGACCTGCACCCCGAGGTGGGTAGCCTCGGCGATGACCGGCCCGGCGAGCGCTAAGACCATGGCCGCCGGTAGGAGGGTGATCAGCGGCGCCAGGAAAGCTCGGAAGGCGACCAGCAGCAGGGCGATGATGAAGACAACCGAGGCGAGCTGGGTCAAGCTCTGGGAGTGCTTGGATGACTGTTGGCTGTCGACGATGGTCGGGAGGTCACCAGTCAGGAAGAAGGTGAGGCCCGGCACGCTGGCGGACGCGAAGTCCGCGCGAATCGACTTGACGAGCTGAGGGCCGTCACCACCGCCGAAAGCTGGAACTGCCGCCTCGATGAGAGCCTGTCGCGCCCTTCCATTCGCGGAAGTTCCCAGGTCGCGGACAGTTCGCACCAGGGGCAGCTTCCGGAGGCGGGCTTCAAAGCTGGTGACCGCCTGCTGCTGGGCAGAGTTGAGCGGCCCACGGGAATTTTCCGCCACCAGAGTGGCCGCAGCGAGGGTGGAATTCTGAAATGGACTCGCCAGCTGCGCCGCCTTCGAGCTGGGGGCACCAGCGGGAAGAAAGGCCGAGTTGGTGTCCTTGCTGACCGACGCCAGGGAGGGCAACAGGTGGACACAAACAATCACCACCACGACCCAGCCGATCACGAGTGGGACGCGGAAGCGGACGTCGAAGCGACCAAGGCCGCTAAAGAAGCGCGTCATCCCCGAGCCCGGGGACCGCTGCCGGATCTGGGGCAGCTCATCCGGATCGAGGCGGCCGCCGGAGCCGGCTGATTCGGCACGCTAGGCGAACTGCGCGGCTGGGTCAGACTCTCGAGGGTGCGGACGAGTCTACCGAGCTCGCCGTCGCCGTACGCGTCGGCCAGAACCGTGATGTGCGGCCGGCGCCGACGCCGGTACTGGGCCAGGAGCGCGTTCGCATCGTGAGTCACGGCAACCCCCAACGTGGGCCGGTTGAGCGGATCGGGCCGACGTTCCGCCGGGCCCGGAGCCACCCGGCGGTCGCCGACCTCGATTTTGCTGCAGCGCCGGTTGGTGGCGCTGGCGGTCGCCGGCTGGCGGTGCGATTCTGATCGCGCCGGTCTGGCCAACTAGGGCCGGACTGCGCCCATCGGTAGAAGCCGCTGCCGCCCAATCTGGCCAAGGCCCTTCCTCGAACTCTCGGATCGACGAACTGCCCGACCGCCGAAGCGCCGGTTCGGGCCGTCCTACAGTTCATCTCCTCGGTCGATGCGATGGCGCACCCCGTCCCAGCTCGAACGCAATTAGTTCGATGCTCGAACCATTGCTCTAGAATCGGGAGATGTCCCCGCCGACCGCGGGCGGCAAGGGTTCGGGTCGCACCGAACTTGGACCAGCCGTAGAGGCGCTGACTCGAGTCGCCCGCATGCTGGAGCGCGCCTGCGGCGAGCTCAGCTTGTCCCACTACCGGATCCTGAATATGGTCGCCGCCGGCGACGGTAGGGCCTCTCGATTGGCGGGAAGGCTGGCTCTCGGAAAGCCGGCGGTCAGCGCCTCCGTGGAATCTCTGGTGGGCCGCAGCCTGCTGGTCCGGTCGGGCTCAGATCCCGATCGCCGGGCGACCCGGCTGGAGATCACCGCCCAGGGGCGCGCTGTACTCGCAGCCGCCGAGTCGACCATGTCGGCTGCGCTGGCCGATCTGCTCGAGCACGATCCCGCCGCACCAGCCACCCTGGTGGCGCTGGGGAACTTGTCTCGAGCCCTGGACCGCCGTCAGTGCGAGCCTGACGCGAGCTCCGCCGCCGCCCCGTCAGCAGCGAGTACCGACTCTTGAGGGGGGCTTTCTGGAAGGCGCAGCCGGCGGGGTGGATACGCCGACTCCTCCCCTATCTCGGCCCGCACTGACCGGCGATCCTGATCGCGCTGGGCGCAGCCGTGGTGGGCAGCGCGTGCCACGCGTTGGCTCCACTGATCGCGCGCCAGATCTTGGACAACGTCATCCTTCACCACCGGTCACCCCTGGCGCCCTGGCTGGGAGCGCTATCGGCATCGGGGTGCTGACCTTCCCGGCCGCCCATCTACATCGGTACCAAGGGGGCCGGATGACGCCGGGGCTACCGCACGGTGCTGCACCAGCGGGGTCGCGGAGATGGGGAACCACTGGCGTGCCGTAGCCGGGGAGATGCGGCCCCAGCCGCTCCACCGCTCTTCCGGGCCAAATCGGTTGGTCGAGGTCTGGGAGGCGAACGCAGCCGGCCGATCCGCCCACCCAGACGATCAAGCTGGGTACCGCGTCGTCGCCGTCGAGAGGGGCGCCTAACCGTGAGGGGACCACGGTAAAGGCTGGCGGCCAACTCGCCGCTGCCTCCGGCTCAGCGGACTGTCATTCCGGCGGGCTGCCGGGCGTAATGTGGCGGGGAGCGCCGACGGCGTGACCACCTGACGGAGGAGCGGCGTGACCGAACTCGAAAACATCCGTGAATGGGAAGGCAAGAAGGTCATCGATGCCGACGGTGAAGCCGTGGGACAACTGGAGGATGTCTACTACGACGCGGAGACTGATCAGCCGCTGTTCGTCACTGTCCACACCGGACTGTTCGGGCACCACCTGACCTTCGTGCCCACCGCGGGCGCCGCCCTCGGCCAGGGGTACCTGAGGGTCGAGCGGCTCAGGTCCGAGATGCATCACGCTCCCTCCATCGCCAAGGGCGGTGAACTCTCCCTCGATGACGAGGCTCGGATCTTCCAGTACTACGGGATGGCCTTCCTGCCGGCCGCCACCGAGGCCGGTCGACGCCTGGTGCGCCACTAGGGCGGAGGGCGCCCGGCGGTTCGGAGCGGAACACACCGCGCAGGCGTCGGGAGCACTCCCGGCTAGCTATGCTGGATCTCATCGACTTCACGAGCTACCTCGATCATGTGCGAGCCGATGGGGAACGGCTGATCCTGGTTGCTCGCGATTGCCTCGACGCTCCCGTCCCGCCGTGTCCAGGTTGGACGGTGCAAGACCTGGTCACCCATGTCGCCGAGGTCTACGAGCACAAGTTGGCCTGTACCCTGCTCCAGCGGCAACCCGACCCCTGGCCACCTCAGTGGGCCGCCCAGCGGGACCCCTTGGAGTGGTTCGTCGACGCCCACCAGCGCCTGCTCGCTCTCTTTACCGAGTGCGGCCCGTTGGCGCCGTCGCACACCTGGTGGCCCGGAGATCAGACGGTAGGGTTCTGGGCCCGGCGGATGGCCCAGGAGACGGTCATCCATCGAATCGACGCCGAGCTGAGCTGCGGCCAGTCGAGCCCGATCGCCCCGGAGCTCGCCGTCGACGGGGTGGATGAGGTTCTCGTGGTCTTCCTAGCCGGGGATTGGTCCGAGGCGCCATTCGATGAATGCCAGGGGCAGTCGGTCGTGGTTCGCACCGGCGGGCGGGCCTGGGAGGTGCAACTGCTGCGTGGTGCCGTCAGCGTTTCCCAACCGCACGGCGGGGAAGTGGCGGAGGTCAGCGGAGAGCCCGCGGCGGTGCTGCTCTGGCTCTGGGGTCGGGGTCCCTTACGGGAGCTCCGACACAGCGGCGACTCCGCCGTGCCGGCGCTGCTCCGCGACCGGCTCAGGCTGGCGACGCAGTAGCGGGTGGCCGCCAATCCCGGTTCGAGCGACCCCGGGCTGCCGTCAACGCGCAACCTGGTCAGAAACCCGCCGGTATCGTGATCCAGGGCGGCGCCAAGCGCCCTCAGCTGGGTCGTGCCGCTGCGACCAGAGATGGCCCGGCGGCTCGCGATCCCTGGTGCACCGAGTGGAGCGCCGCACCGGTGGCGGTCTCCGCGAGGATGTCGCCGGCCTCGGTGATCCTCATGCCCCAGCTTCGATTCCGCGTGCAGCTGCGGTGGTGGCCCGGCTCTCCGGCTGCACCAGATTGGGCTAGTTCCACGGGGAGCGGGCGGATCGCGGCGCCGTCACTTGGGACGGTGCCGAGTGTGCTTGACCCATCTCCAAAGGTCCTTGTGAATCGGGGTGAACTCGCGCAGCACACGGCGACCGGGTGACCTGCCCAGCGCGCCCGCTTCGGCCGCCCGAGCTCCGAAAAGGTCGGGGCGGTTGTGGCGCCAGTCGAGCACGCCGACCCGCAGAAACACGGCCAGCAAGCTGGCCACGGGTACCGCGAAGAGAGCTCCCAGGAAGCCCGCTGCCTCAATTCCCGCGAACAGGGCGAGGAGCGCCACCAGGGGATGCAACCGGACGAACTTCGCCTGAATCCGCGGCGCCAGCAGATACCCCTCGATGACGTGGATCGCCAGGAAGAGGATCAGGGTGAATAGGGCCAGCACCGGGCTTTTGGTGAGCGCCAACAGCAGGGCCACGGCCCCCCCGGCGAATGGACCCACCAGCGGGATCAGTTCGAAGACGAAGGTCGCGACCGCGATCACCAGGGGGAATGGGACGCCCAGGATCGCGGTCCCCGCACCCGCCAAAATCGCCACCAGCAGAGCCATCAAGAGCTGGGCTCGGACGTAGCCGCCAACCACCACCGCGAACGCGTCGAAGCCGAAGGAAAGCTCGCTGTGGAGCCGACCGGGGAGCAGTTCCTGAAACTGGCGACGAAGCTTCCGTCCGTCCTTGAGCAGCCAGAATGAGATCACCAGCCCGACGAAAATGTCGACCAAGACGGTGACGGTGCCGGAGAGACCATGGAGCAAGATCCCGGTGGCTCCCGGGATGTACGCGGTCAGGTTGTTGGGTATCACGCCCCCACCACCAACCTGGATGCCGTGCTGACGCAGCTGGGCCCGCAGGTGGGCGATCTCGCCGTTGGCCCGGTTCAGCAGATGGGGTATCTGGACCGCCAGACCGCGGGCTTCTCCGACCAAGGGACCACCCACGATGTAGAGCACTCCCGCGACGACGACCAACCCCACGAGCAAGGTGGCCAACACGGCCAGGATGGGGGGCACGTGAGCCCGACGCTGGAGCACTCCCACTACGGGGTCCGCGATGAAGGTGATCGCCACCGCCAACACCAGGGCGAGGATCACGGTCAGGATGGTGGCCAGCCACCCCATCAGCACCAGCAGGAGCTGATAGGCGACAAAGACGGTGACGGCGATGGCGGCGGCCCGCACCCAGCCCCACGTGCCGGGGGGAATGCCGCCCGAAGAGAGCGGGCTGGGAGTCCCGGTCGAGCTCGACTCCGCAGGCGGGCGCTTGGCCGCCGGGGCGTTTGGGGCGGCCGGGTTGTCAGGCGCCACCGGGCCAGTTTACGGGCTACCTCTCAGAACCAGGTTGGCGGCCTGATCTCGCCTGGCCGCCCGGCAGCCGGTTGGCTGCGGCTGCTGGGGGCTATCCGGCGGAGGCCGGCTCGACAGCGACCAAGTCCGGCTGGCCGGCGCCGACGATTCGTCGAGCCTTCCAGAGGTCCCCGCCCGGCACGACTCGATTCAGGAGGAGAGTCACCCCGGCCATGATGATCAGATCCACGAAGTAGCCGGGAAAGATCAGCGCACCGAGACACCAGAGGCTGGCCTCGACGAGTGGGCCGACCACCAAGATGGTGTGCCGTCGATGGGGGGCAAGCCCATCCACAAAATACTTCCAGCCGAAGCCCAGCCAGGGGAAGTCCCGGCTGTACCAGACGCGGGCCGCGAAGCGGACCCGATAGGCGCGGAGCGCCACAGCATGAGAGGCCTCATGAGCCACCAGCACCGCCGGCAGGAAGACCCAGATCATGCTCCGGATCCCCTCTGTCGGCGACAACTGGCGTTGCGGCCAACCGCCGACGGCGCCATCGCGGTCTCTCCCTCCGGAGACGCACCCCACACGGTCTCCATGGTCCCATATTCTTGCGCGGCAAGGGGTATGTGCTGGTCCCGAGATCGAATCTGGATCAGGTTCGGCCCGCTCGGGGACGGAGACGGTCATTCCGAGCGTCGGCGGCGGGGTCAGCAAGCCGCATTTCCACCCCGTCAACGGCGGCGTTGGGTGGAAGGGGCAGGCGGACCCCGGTCAGATGGAACCCTTCTCGCTTGGGGCAATGCCGAGCGGTGAGATTGTCGGCATTCACCCAGAGATGGAGCTCCGCGCCCGTCGCGATCAGGGTCCCGGCGACTCCCTGGCGCCTCCAGGCGGGATCCACCCACCGGGAGACCAACTGGATCCTGGCGTCGGCCTCCCGGACCGCACCGACCAGCCCCAGCCATTGCTTCGCCCGACGAGCTGACCACATCCGCCTGTCTGGCGTCGGAACCGCGCGCTCGCGCCACACCCGATCGGGGTAGGCGATCTCGGTCGCCCAGGCGCAGCCAAATGCTGCCGGTGAGCCCTCCAGTGAATGAAGCCGGATTGCGCGCAGCTCCGCCCCCTCCGACGCCACCACCGGCCGGACCCGGAAAATCGGCTGATCTTGACCCACCGCTCACTCCCAGTTGCGGCCCATCGCTTCGATGACGTTCACCACCTGATGGCACTTGGATGGTGAGCCAGAGTTTCCGCCAGCTGCGGCCGGCGACGGCACTCGACGCCGGGCGGGTGGCTGAAATCTACCTGGCTGCGGTCCACCAAGCCATGCCCTGGCTCCGCCTGGCCCACAGCGACAGCCAGATTCGCCGGTGGGTTGGCGTCGAGTTGCTGCCCCGACACGAGGTCTGGATTTCAGCGCAAGGATCAGCCGTCAGTGGCTTCCTCGCCTTGAGCCGCGACCGGACTTGGATCGACCAGCTCTATGTCGATCCGAGCGCGCAAGGCCAGGGACACGGGCGCGCCCTGGTCGAACTCGCCCAAGCCCGGAGCCCTGGCCAACTCCAACTGTGGGCCTTCCAAGGCAACGCTCCAGCCCGAGCGTTCTACGAGCGGCGGGGGTTCCGCGCGGTTGAGTTTCGGGACGGTGCGACCAACGAGGAGCGGGAGCCGGACGTGTGCTATCGCTGGTCGAGGAGGGGCTCCGAGAGATTCCTCCAGCGCTGAGTCGGCCGGCCGCTGGAACCCAGAAAACATGTCAGGCGGGACGGTGGGCCAGCCCTGTCCGGGACGCACGTGGCCGGCTCGAACCCGCCGGTTAGGTGGGGTCGTCCGGCTCACCCCGGCTGGCATTGGCCCGCTCGCGGCTCCAGTACCCCTTGGCGGATATCTGATTCTGGGGGAATCCCTGGGCCAGCAGTTCGTCACGGAGAGCCAGGGCCACCCTCAGTTCAGCCGCGATGTAGACATGTCCCCTCCCCGGGGGGGAGTTCCGATCCCGCAGCGCCTCGACGAGTCGCCGGGGGTCGCCGGGAGGCGCCCCGTGCCGATGTAGCCAGCGGATCTCTTTGGACGGCTGGCGGGCGAATGGTTGCTCATCGGCCGCCTCCGGAACCTCCAGCACCGCGCTCGCCAGCGCCTCCGGAGTCAGCGCCTCCAACATTGCCAAAGTGCCTGGCACATAGGTCTCGTCCCCGATAAACAGGTGCCACTCGGCGGCGGCATCCAGGGTGATTTTGCCCCGAGGACCGACCGCCTCCCGCAGGGCCTGCCCCGGCCTCACGGATCGCGCCCACCGGGACGCGGGGCCATCGCCATGCATCACCACGTTGAGGTCGGCGGTCCCGGCCACGGGATCGGCCCGGCGGAAGGTGTATCGGCGGCTGACCACCTCGCCGTTTCCCGAGGGAAGCCGGATCATCAGGTCCTGGCCGGGCGCGAAGCGAAACCCGTACAGCGCAGCTCCCTGCAGTCGAATCTCGCGAAAGGTGGGGCCGAGGTCTCGCACCTCCCCGACCTCCAGGGTCATCGTCTGCGGCGGGGGCAAGCTGGCTCGCGCCGGCGGGTCATCGTGGGCGGGCGGAGTTTGAGTCACCCGGACAACGGTAGTCCGACGCGGCGAAGCCCCGCCCCAACGTCGGCTGGATCAGCTCGACTCCGCTCAGCTGGAGGGCGGCTGGACCGAGGTGCAGAACGCGCAGCGGGAAGCCTTGATGGGGATCTCGCTGAGGCACTCCGGGCACTCCTTGGTGGACGGGTCGGGCTCCTTCACGGTTCGCGCCACCAGCGCCTGGTAGGGGACGATCACCACGAAGTACAGCACCAAGGCCACCAGCAGGAATGTGATGACCGCATTCGCCACCAGGCCATAGTGGAAGACTGCATGGTTCACGGTGAAGGCGAGACTGCTGAATCGGGGTTGGCCGATGATCGCCGCGATCAGAGGCGTGAAGAGGTCGGTGACCAGTGCGGTCACCAGGGTGGCGAAGGTCACGCCAACCACGAATGCGACCGCCAACTGGACTAGGTTGCCGCGCATCAGGAACGCCTTGAACCCGGACATCAGGCTTACCCTCCCGGTGGTCGAAAAACCGTCATGCTCGGCCGTACTCGGCCGGCGACACAAGACACCAAGTAACGCGGCCCCAAGCGTAGGTCAGTGGCTTGGATCGGACCCGGGCGCCGGGCCGGCGGCGGCGGCAAATTGCTGATAAGCCTCCCAGGCTCTCGGGCCCCACACGGTGGCCGGTCCGCCCTCGAGCAGGATCGTGACTCCGATCGCCTCCGCCACCTCTTGGGGAGTCGCTCCCCGGCGCGCAGCGCCCCGCGCATGGGCGGCGACGCAGCCATCGCACCGCTTCACGATAGAGATGGCCAGCGCGATCAGCTCCTTGTGCTTGGCTGGGAGCTCCCCCTCGCCCATGGCCGCGCGGTTGGTCTGGGTGTATCCAGCCCAGACCTCGGGGATGGCCTGACGCAGTTCGGCAATTGGGGCGGCCAGCTCCTTGAGCACCTGTGCGTGGTCAGTCATCAACTCTTCTCCTCCATCAGCGGTCGGCACCGCCGTGACTCCCGGTCAACTGCTACTGCCCCATCATGGTCGGAAGGGCGGGTCCACCGGGCAAATCCACCGGGGGGTGCCGGCTGACTTTGGCTGGGGAGACGGCTCGGATTCCGGCCGAAATTCAGTCCACCGCCTGGAAGGCGCCGTCCCGGAGCACGGGAACGACCCTGGACACGTTCAGGGTCGCCGCCCATTCCAGTTCATCGCCGTACTCGCGACGACGCTGTTCGCGGCCCGAGACGCAGTCGCGCAGTACCTGGCGCAAGCCCCGGTGGCGCGCCTGGCGGAACACGGCGGCGGCGGCGACGGCCTCTGGTGAGCGCCGCCGCCGCCGGAGGCCGTCGATGATGGCGCCGGCACCGATCAGATCCTCGAGCGCCGGGTCCAGGCTGCCGTCGGGCCAGCGCTCACCGGCCGCAATCACCGAGATGGTCGCCCCATGTCGGCGGGCGTAACGCGCCACCGCGAAGGCATTGCGGAGTGACCCGGCCACCACCAGACCACCCCCCTCGCCCGCTGCGGCAGAGATCGCCGAGCCGTTCGGGGAGGGCAGAACGATGGACATCCCGGCCGGCGCCCGACTGAGGGTGGCGGGCGAGAGCGAATAAGGCTGTTCGACCGTGACCAGGGAGCGGCTCACCGCCACCTCTGCGCCCAATTGCTCCGCCCGAGCCCGCGCGGCTTCCGGGTCCCAGGGGTAGGGATAGACCAAGCAGCCCCGCTCGACCGCCACCGCGACGGTGGTGGAGAAGGTGATCACGTCGACGACCACCAGCACGTCGGAGGTGGGGGCCAGTGCCGCCGCGCCGGCCAGGCCCCAACCGAAGCGCACGTTGTAGCCGTCCCGGTCTGACACCGCCTGGCGCTGGCGGCCGTACCCGGGGTCCGGAGCTGGGGCCGGGGCTGGCGGGAAGTTGGACATGGCCTAATAGCTTGCCGGATAGGTCGCGGCGGGGCGCCTCCGGTGATTCTGCGCGAGGCGATCTCCCGAGCTCGCTCTCACTTCGCGGGGGCGGACGGGAGGCTGACTATAGTGGGCAAATGGAGCGCCCCCGGTCGCGGGGCTAGGTGGTGATGACGCTTCCTAGCACGCTTGGCGAGTTGCGCGGCAGCGAGTACCGGCTGCGGTCAGTCCGGGAGGAGTTGCGGGACAACCTGGTAGACGCCCTGCGCCAAGGGCGGGAGTGCTTCCCCGGCCTCGTCGGCTATCAGGACTCGGTCATCCCCCAGATGGAAAACGCGCTGCTGGCCAGTCAGGACATCGTCTTCCTGGGCGAGCGCGGCCAGGCCAAGTCGAGGCTGATCCGGGCGATGGCTCAGCTCCTCGACGAGCAGATCCCCATAGTTCGCGGAAGTGAGGTCCACGACCACCCTTACGCCCCGATCAGTCGCTTCGGACGGGACCTGGTCGAAGAGCTGGGCGACCGCACCCCGGTCGCCTGGATCGGCCGAGAGGATCGCTTCGGCGAGAAGCTGGCCACCCCGGACACCTCGATCGCCGACCTGATCGGCGAGGTGGATCCGATCCGGGTGGCGGAGGGTCGCTACCTGGCCGACGAACTGGTCATCCACTACGGTCTGCTGCCCCGGGTCAATCGGGGAATCTTCGCCATCAACGAGCTGCCCGACCTGGCCGAGCGGATTCAGGTAGGTCTGCTCAACATCATGGAGGAGCGGGACGTCCAAATCCGAGGCTTCCAGGTGCGGCTTCCGCTCGACGTGCTGGTGGTGGCAACCGCCAACCCGGAGGACTACACCAACCGGGGCCGGATCATCACTCCGCTCAAGGACCGCTTCGGCTCCCAGATCCGCACTCATTACCCGCGCTCTCCGGAGGCGGAGGCGGAGATCATCGAGCAGGAGAGGGATCAGTTCTCGGGGCTCGGGATCCCGCTGCACGTGCCTCAGTACATGCTGGAGCTGGTCGCCGAGATCTCCCAGCTGGCCCGGCGCACCACGCAGATCAATCAGCGGTCAGGGGTCTCGGTGAGACTTTCGATCGCCAATTTCGAGAGTCTCTGCGCCAACGCGGTGCGCCGGACGATCGCGCTCCAGGAGGCGGAAGCGGTGCCCCGCCTCAGCGATCTCGCAGCGATCTCGGCTTCGACATTGGGCAAGCTGGAGTTGGAGACCTGGGAGGAGGGCGAGGATCAGGCGGTGCTCCAGAAGCTCCTGCGCAGCGCCACTGGCAATGTCTTCCGGCGCCATTTCTCGGTGCCGGAGTTCGGCCCGGTGTTGGCGCGCTTTGAGCAGGGACTGACGATCGAGGTTGGCGAGATGGTCCCGGTCGACCGCTATCAGCAAGTGGCGGACGGCATTCCCGAGATGAAGCGGATCCTCAGTGACCTGGACGAACCCTCCCAGCCGGGATCGGTGGCCGCCGCCTTGGAGCTGGTGCTCGAGGGGCTGCACCTGTCGAAGCGGCTCAACAAGACGGTGGTCGACGGCACCGCCGTCTACGGAAGCTAGGCAAAGGCCGATGGCCGCGGCTCGCCAGCGCTATAGCCGCTGGGACGGCAGTCAGGCAGGTGAACTCCCGGACTCCAGCGAGCTCTTCTCCCGACTGGCAGAGGACGTATACCACGGCTGGGACTTCGAATCGGCGCTCCGGCGGATCTTGAGTCAGGGATTCAAAGACAGCCACGGACGCCGACTCAGGGGTCTGGAAGAGCTACTCGAGCGGCTCCGCGAGCAGCGTCAGGAAAAGCTCGAGCGGTACAACCTGGATGGGCTATTCCGGAACATCGAGGAGAGGCTGGACCGGATCCTCCAGAAGGAACGCCGGACCCTGCACGAGCGCCTTCACGGCGCGCCACCCGCCGAACGACAGCAGCTGGTGGCGAAGGTGGCCCAGAGCCGTCTCGACCGCCTGGACGCCCTCCCCCCCGAGGCCGGTTCGGCGATCCGTCAGCTGCAAGACTACGAATTCTTGGACCAGGAGGCGGGGCGGGACTTCCAGGAGCTGCTGGCGGAGCTCCGGAAGAACCTGGTCGAACGCCATTTCCAGGATCTCGGCAGCGCCGTCCAGGGGATGAACGAGCAGGACCTCGGGCAGCTCCGGCAGATGGTGGGCGACTTGAACCAGATGCTGGAGCGGAAGCTGCGCGGGGAGCCCCCCCAGTACGAGGAGTTCATGGCCAAGTGGGGCAGCTACTTCCCGGACCACCCCGAGGACCTGGATTCCTTCTTGCAACAGCTGCGCCAGCAGATGGCCGAGCTCAACTCGCTGCTGGAGTCCGCCTCGCCCGAGACCCGCGCGCAACTCCAAGAGATCATGCGGGCCGCCCTGAGCGACCAGGGGCTCCAGGATCAGCTGGCGACCCTCTCGCAGTTGCTCTCCCAGCTCTCCCCTCCCAACCGAGGCGGCTCCCGATTCGCCTTCTTCGGGGGCGAGGAGCTCGACCTGCCCGGGGCACTCGACGTGCTGGGTGAGCTGCAACAGCTGGACTCTCTGGAGCGGGGCATCCACCAGGCCTACTCCGGACAGGGGCTCCCGCCCGAGCTGCTGGACCAGCTCGCTGAGGCCCTCGGCCCGAGCGCCGCCACCAGCCTCGGCCAAATTCAGGAGATGATCAGGGAACTGGAAGCGAAGGGTCAGTTGCGACGGAGCGGGGATGGCTTGGAGCTAACCCCGCACGGTGTGCGCAAGATTGGGCAGAAGGCGCTGGGGGACATATTTCAGCATCTTTCGGCGGACAGCTTCGGAACGCACCCGCAGGGCAGCCGCGGGACGGGGCCGGAGATGGGTGATCAGAGCAAGGCCTACGAATTCGGCGATCCCTTCAACCTGGACGTCGAGAAGACCCTCATGAACGCGGTGCGCCACGGCGACGGCAGCCGCCCTCTGCGACTGGCCGTGGACGACTTCGAAGTACGGGAGCCCGAGCGTAGCGTGCAGACCAGCACCGTACTCATGCTTGACATGAGTCGCAGCATGCCCTTGCGCGGCTACTTCTACGCTGCCAAGAAGATGGCGCTGGCGCTGGACTCGTTGATTCGCACCCAGTACCCGCGCGACACACTCTACGTGGTGGGCTTCTCCGATTACGCCAGAGAAATCGGACCAGGAATGCTGGCCCAGCTCTCTTACAGTGAGTATGTGTACGGGACCAACATGCAGCACGGCTTGATGCTCGCGCGCCGCCTGCTGCACCGCCATCGCGCGGCGAATCGTCAGGTGATCATCGTCAGCGATGGGGAACCGACCGCGCACATGGAGGGAACGCATGCTGTCTTCATGTATCCCCCGCTGCCAGAAACGTTTCAGAAGACCCTCCAAGAGGTGCGCCACTGCACGCGGGAGGGGATTGTGATCAACACCTTCATGCTGGAGAGCAATCAGTACTTGGTGCAGTTCGTCAAGCAGCTGACGCGCCAAAACCGAGGCCGGGCGTTCTTTGTCAGCCCCGACCGCTTGGGCGACTACGTTCTGGTCGACTACGTGCAGTCCCGCCAGCGCCCAAACTAGTTCCGCTAGGGCTCCGACGAGGGAGGCCCGAGCACGCTATCAACCCCAGTTGGAGGTCACGGGGGCACGACGACTTTCTCGTTCGGACTGACGGTCTCTGGCTCTGAAGGCACCGCCATAACTACCATCGCGGCGGCCGCAGAGACAGAGGCTCGGGTCGGAGGAGTGATCACCACGGCCGCGGCCGAATCGATTCTGAAATCGGTTCGCATGCGGCCCGCACCTTCACCTACGGTCGGCGGCCCAGCTGGACTGCGCCAAGCCGAGTCGAGCAGCCGCTTCCCTTGGTCTGGGATTGTGGGTCCGATGCGGCGGTCCACTACTGCCGCCCTGATTTTCGTCGTGAAGTTGACTGGACTTCACAATCCAACGCGCGTTTCCCAGCCGACGGGTTGGAGTTGGTGCCGCCCAAGCCGATTCGAGCTGCTCTCTCCCCGGCTCGAGCGCCGCGGCGCACAATGGCGACAGGCGGCGGGTCGGCAAGTTATGTTCGGAGGCGGCAAGTCATCATATGCTCCCGAGGTCGCGGGTGGGGCTGATCGGACGGGTGCCACACGCCCGGTCCAACTGAGCCGTGCCGACTCACCGCTTGGATCTGGGGCGACAACAGTTTCAGGAAAGGGTGACCATCCAGTTGCGGTCACGGTACTTGGGCTGGGAGTTCCATCCCAGTGACGTGGGCTTCGGAGTCGTCGGCCGCAAGGACCGGTCGACGGTGAACCTGGCGCTGGAGTCGCTTTTCGCAGAGGTGGAGCAGCCGGGAGCTTCGATCCCAGCGGGCATTTCCCGTTTCGTGGCGGGGGTGGGACCGCGCCTGACCACCGCTGAGCAGTTCCCGCAGCCAGCTAGCTCGGGCCCGGATCCGGGGGCGCTGGTCTGGTGTCTGCGAACTGGGCGAAGCATCCGCCGCTACAGCCGCTACGCCGAACTGGCCACTCGGGAGCTGCCGGGAGGGCTGCTGGCATTCGTCGCAGAAGTCCTGCCCGGGGACGCCATGCGGGGGGTGTCGCGGGCGGAAGCGGAGGCAGGGGGACTGTTGCTAGAGGACCTCGTGCGTCATTCGGACCACAACACCACGCTCCGGTTATCCAGTTGGAGCTCGACGCTGAATTCCGCCCAGGATCAGCGCACCTGGCTGTTCACCGATGACGTCCTCTTCTCCAGCAGCCTGCTGCTCGTGCCCCCATTCCTGGAACAGCTGGCCCAGTTAGGGCAGGGTAGGGCCGCTCTCGCCGCACCGGACCGGGCCCTGGTGGTGGCCGCCGTCGGAGACGCGGCCACTCCCCACGCTATGCGCGAGCTGGTTCACCGCCTCTACCGGCTGGCCAGTTACCCCCTGAGCCCAGCTTTGCTCACGACGGACGGCCGATCGCTCGAGCTGCATCCTGCCGAGGCGTCTGCGCGCCGACCCCGCACCGGCTGGAGGCGACTCCTAGGGCCAGGCGACAGTTGACCCGGGCACAGAGGGAGTCGTCCCGGGAACTCCTCGAGGCGATCGCCAAGCTGCAGACCGCGGCCAAGACCCGATATGGGGACGCGATCATTGAGGTCAGCCTAGGCCCGGACGGGCTTCGGGGAGCGGTGGCTCTGCCCGGGCAGGCCGAGGCGCTGCGCCGGCTGGTCGGGGATCTGTGGCCCGCCGCCCGCTGCCAGCTGCTGGTGCTGAGCACCCGCCACTCCCGGGCGGCTCTCTACCCGCTCGCGGAGCCGATGGAGATCTGGCGCCGACGGCCAGATCAAGGCGGCCCGGAGCGGGAGCTGACCACCGAGCTGCTGCCGGGGGATCCACCCGCCGAGCTGCTGGCCGTCCGAGGCGGGAACTATCTGGTCAAGGCCACCGGCGAGGCGGTCGGGTGGGTGGCCCACACCGCGCGGTTCCGCTTCGGACCGACCCAAACCCTGGACTGCCCCGGAGCGGCGGTCGTACCCCGGCTTGGCTGGGACCCGGAGGTCGTTCGGCAAACTGCCCTCGACTTGATTGGCCGTCCCTATGTCTTCGGCGGTACGGGCGGCCTGGGAGTCGATTGCTCGGGGCTCACCTGGCGGGCCTTCCTCACTGCCGGGGTGCGGCTGCCCCGCAACAGTCGGGCGCAGCGGAGGACGGGCGAGCGGGTGCGGCTCGCAGAGCTCGGCGCGACGGACCTCATCTGCGCTGTCCATCGTGAGCCCAGGCGGACCAGCCACGTGGCGCTATCCCTGGGTGACGGTGAAGTGGTTCACGCCTGCAGCGAATCCCACCAGGTGCTCCGCGAGCGGTTGGCCGACTTCCGGACCCGATATCAGGTCCTCACCGTCCGCCGCGTCCCGGGAGCGGTCGGCACTCCACGCTAACCTAGCCTCGATGAAGGCGCCCGGAACACCCGCAGCGGCCTCGGCGTCAGCATCTGAGCGAGAGCTGCCACTCCGAGTGCCGGCGGCGCTGGCCCAGCTGCGGGAAAGCCGGATCGACCTGGTGGGAGTGGCCAGCGTGGAAGGGGGCGAGATGGCTCGCTACCTGCTCGCGGCCGGGTTCACCAACATCGTCGGACACGACCAGCAGCCGGATCTGGAGAGCCTGGTTCGAGCGCATCACCTGGCCCACGCAGGACTGGACCGCCAGGAGCGACGGGACCGATTGGACCGGCTGCTCCAGGGATTGCACTCCCTTCAGCTGGCCGGTGAATACCTCTCGGGAGTTGAGCTCTCGGCCATGGTCATCCCGACCCAGGCCTGGTTCCTCTCTAAAGCGAACGGACCACTGCAGGAGCTGAGGCGCCGTGGTCACCCCTTCTACTCCTTGGTCCAGGCCTACCTCGATCTGGCCCAAGGCGAGGTGATCGGAATCACCGGCAGCCACGGCAAGTCGACCACCAGCGCGCTGGTGGCGGCCATCCTGCGCGAGACCGCCCTTTACCCGACTGTCTGGCTGGCCGGCAACGATCGCCACGACCGGCAGGCGCTGGAGGAGGTGGCCCGGGACAGGGGGGCTGGTTGCCTGGTGCTGGAGATCAGCAACCGGCAGTTGCTCCAGCTGGAGCGGGCGCCTCGCGTGGCGTGCTTGACCAACATCACCCCCAACCACCTCGACGAACACCAGGGTCTCGCTGGATATGTGCGCACCAAGCGGCGCATCTTTGAACTGCCCGGTTGCGAGGTGGCGATTCGAAACGGGGACGACCGGCTCAGCTTCGAGGGCGGGGAGTTGGCCCCGACGGTTCGCCAGCTGCGCTTCGCCAAGCTGGCGGCGGGACTGGCCGGCCACGACGGCGCATATGAAGAAGGACGGATGTTGTATTTGCGCCAGGGTGAGGTCGTCCGGCCGGTGCTGGCCACGGGTCGGGTACCGCTGTTGGGGGACCACAACCTCAGCAATGTGCGGGCGGCGCTGACGGTCCTGGCCGGGCTGGCGGAACCTGAACCGGACCTATTGAGGCTGGCGGCCGCCGCGATCGACGGTTTCCGGCCGCTGCGGCACCGGACCGAGCTGATCCGCCAGCACGAGGGGGTCGACTACGTCGACGACCTTTCCAGCACCACGCCGCAGTCAACGGTCGCGGCGATCCGGGGCCTGGGGCGATCATGCGTCCTGATCGCCGGCGGCGAAGACAAGGGAATCGACTTCGGCGAGCTCGCGGAGCTGATCGGGGGGCCGGTTAGGTCGGTGATCTTGCTGCCGGGAGCGGGATCGGACCGGCTGAGTCGGGAGCTGGCTGCGATCGGCCATGGCCACCTGGTCCACCGGGTGGAGAAGCTGCGGGAAGCGGTCGACTTGGCCGCGAGGTTGGTGCAGCGGGGGGAGGCGGTCCTGCTGTCCCCCGCCTGCCCCGGGTTCTTCACCGCCCACTATCGCGAGGGCGGTTTCCGCCAAGCGGTGCGGACGGCTACTTCTCCTCGTCCTCGAACGGTGCCAGGGTGAGCGGAGCCAGCGCGACCAGTTCGAAAGTGGCGCCACAGTTGGGACAGTCGACCAGGTCCCCGATCTCCCCCACATCGACGAGGTCGAGGTCAGCGCCGCACTCTGGGCAGCTCTTGGCCAAGGTTCCGATGGCGCTCAATCGATTCCTCCTCCATGTCAGGCTCTGAGGCGGAAGGGGCCGTACCTCAGGGGCAGTGGACCCACGCCCCACTGTTCGGCGTCAGTCTACCGGCAGCATCGCAGCTCTCATTGGGCGAGGGCGAAACGCCGCTCGAGCCGGCCGAGGAATTAGGCCGGGCACTGGGCGTCCCTCAGCTCAGACTGAAGCGGGAGGACCTCTCCCCCACCGGCTCCCACAAGGCGCGCAGCATGGGCCTGCTCTGCTCCGCGATGCTCGCCGCCGGCCATCGGCAGGCGGTCATCTCCTCTTCCGGGAACGCCGCGGTCGCCGCCGCGGCGTACTGCTCGTTGGGGGGGATCCGCCTGCTGAGCCTGGTGTCGCCGCGCACCCCTCGGGTGAAGCTGAACCGGCTGCGGGGCTTCCCCGGGCTCACCGTCCTGAGCGATCACCCGGTGGCCCTGCTCCACCACGCGGTTCAGAAATGGAGGCTCACCGACCTGCGCGGCTCGGTCAACCCGCTGGCTCCCAACGCCTATCGCGGGATCGCCGCCGAGTTGGTCAGGAGCTCCTCGCCGGCTGCGGTATTCCTCTTCTCGAGCAGCGGCGCCAGCGCCCTCGGACTCGCTCAAGGCTTGGACCAGCTGCTGCTGCCGGAACGACGCCCCGGTCTGCACGTGGTCGAGGGCCGACCTGGCGGTGAACTGACCCGCCCCTGGTATCTCGATTCCGGAGATTCAGCCGATTCTGACTACCGCCTGGGAGAGTTCGGTGCCCGGCGCTCGCGACTCTCACCGGCGGTGAGACGAGCGGTTCGCCAAAGCGGTGGGCGTGGCTGGCGAGTGGGAATGGAGGAGGCGGCCGAGGTGAGGGAGATAGCGGCCGAGCTTGGCGTGCACACCTCCTGGGAGGGGCTGGCCACCCTGGCCGCGATGCGTCGCGCTGCCGGCCCGGAAGCGCTCTCCCGCGATGGCAGCTGGATCGCGGTCCTCACCGGCGATCAGGCGCAGCTGGACCTCGAGGAAGTCAGAGTGGGCGATGCGCCGCTCCCGGTCGCGGAGAGCGTCGAGGAACTCGACCGGCTCCTCGAAGACGCCTCCTTCACCCGGACCGATTCGGGATGACGACGAGCCCCGGTAGGACCGTGTTTCTCGGGCCTGACCCGCTGCCGGCTTTGGGCAGCCACCTGCCGGTCATCTGTACCGACGGCTGTGGCCTGAGTCGGACGAGCGAGCCCGGCTGGGAGGACTTCCCGAAACCCGGGGCTGCCTCGACCGCCGCCCTGCTCAGGGGGGCCGCAGTCCAGGCGCGGCTGCACTCCGGCGTCGAGGACATGGTCGTGTGGAAGAGTTCAGCCGAGGTCGAGCAGATCGCCGAGAAGCTCGGGGTCACGGTCGCCAACTCCCCGGCTCTGATCTCCCGGCGGATCGAGAACAAGACCTACTTCAGCCGGGCAGCCGAGTCCGCCGGTCTGCCGATCCCCCCGACCAGGGTCGGCGTAGCCGGCCCCGAGCTGCAACTGGCCGTCCGGGAGCTGCGGGGGCCGTTCGTCTTTCAACTGGCCCGGGGCTACTCCGGCGAGCAGACCTATTTGGCAGAGTCGGGGAAGGAGCTGGAGGAACTCATCCAAAGGTTCAACGGACGGTCCTGCCGGGTTGCCGAAATGGTGCCGGGCACCCCGGTCACGCTTACCGGCGTCGTATCCCCCGAGAGACTGGTGATCGGTCCGGCCTGCCTGCAGCTGACCGGACTGCCGACCCTGACCCCCCATCCGCTGGGGTCCTGCGGGAATGACTACGGCCGCCCGGTCCCGGAGCCCGAGGGGGTCCATGAAGTCGGGCTCCGAATGGCCGAGTGGTTGCGCCGCCAGGGACACCTTGGAATCTTCGGATTGGACCTGGTCGTCGGTGCGAACGGAATGGTGGTCTGCATCGAGGTCAACCCACGGCTGGTGGCCTCGGTGCCTCTCTTCAGCCTCAGCGCTCGGGACCTTGACTCTCCCAGCATCCTGGACCTACACCTGGCCAGCTTCGGAATCGGGGAGCAAGCGGCTCAGCAGCTGGATTGCCACTGGTCCCAGCTCATCCTCTACCAGCTCCGCGACCGTCTCCCTGACCCTGAGCTGCAGAGCTCTCGGGGGAGTCTCACCGCGACCGGAGAGTTCACCCAGATCGGCGACCTGGAGCTGATGGGACCGCCGGCCCATGAGCTGGGGCTCCTGGTGCAGGCGCAGTCGCGGTCCGGCAAGGAGCTGGCCCGAGTATTTCTCGAGGGTGCCTGCTGCTCGCCGGACGGCCTCCTCCTCCCCCAGCTCCAGCACCTGGTTGGGCAGCTGCGGGCCCTGCTGGAAGTCGCCCCAAGCGCCGGGGACGTTTCGTGAGCGCGGCCCAGGCGGTACCGTGAGGCTGTGGAGTTCCGAGACTACTACGCGACCCTGGGCGTTCCCCGCAGCTCAACCGACAAAGAGATCCGGGCGCACTATCGAAAGCTGGCTCGTGAGCTGCACCCCGACGTCAACAAGGACCCCAAGGCGACCGAGCGATTCAAGCGGGTAAACGAGGCCTATGAGGTCCTGAAGGACCCCGCGAAACGCTCCAAGTACGATCGGCTGGGAAAGGACTGGGAGCAGATTGAACGGGCCGAATCCTACCGCCGCGAGCACGGCCAGCCCTCCGGAGCGGCGGGATCGCAGGCCCGGGAATCCGCCCAGCGGGCCGCCGACCGGGCGGGCGCCCGTTTCGGGGGATTTAGCGATTTCTTTGAGACCTTCTTCGGCAATCGGGGCACCGAGACCAACGATCCCTGGGTCGAGGCTCAGATGGACCGGCTCCGGCGCGAGAACTCGGCTGCCCAGAAAGGGGCGGACACCGAGGATCAGCTGGAGGTGTCCCTGGGCGAGGCGATGCTGGGCGGGGAGAGGACCATGCACGTCTCCATCGTGGAGGGCTGTGCTACCTGCGGCGGTACTGGCCATGTCGCCGAGACCAGCTCCGGCGGGGGCACCACTACCCAGGTAGGGGTGAAGACCTGCCCCGCCTGCGCCGGGACGGGTCGCCAGTACCGGCGCCGCACTCTCAAGGTGACCATTCCCAAAGGGGTCACCGAGGGATCGAAGATCCGGATGGCGGGCGAGGGCGCCAGCGGCGTCAGAGACGGCGCGCGGGGAGATCTCTACCTCAAGGTGAAGCTCAAGCTGGACAGCGGCACTGAGGTCAAGGGTCGCAACGTCTATCGGGATCTGCCGGTTCGCGACTACCGGGCAGCGCTCGGGGGCCAGGTGGTGGCGGATGGTCCCGCCGGACGTCTCGAGGTCACTATTCCCGAAAACTGCCCACCTGGAAGGATGCTCCGGGTCGCCGCCAAGGGCATCCCGGCACTCAAGTCCACCGGCTCGCCAGGCGACCTGTTTCTGCGGGTCAAGATCCTCTCCGCGGGCCGGTCGCCCTTGACCGACGAAGAGCGAGCCGCCTACCTGGAGTTGGCCGCTGCCGACGGGGCGGCGGTCTAGCGGCCCTTTCGATCACCCGGGCGAGGGCGGTTGGGAACCGTGGTGCCCGGCAGTAGCAGGTCCTGGGCCGCCCAGCTGGAGCTGGGACCGAGCCACTTGGGCCGGTGAACAGGTTGAATACTGGGCCGCTTGGTTGACCCGTCGGAGCGGGAGTTCGGCCCCTCCGGGCAGGTCGTCCGGGAACACCGGCGAGCCATGGGGGGCGGGTGGCTCGGGGCCGGTATCATGAGGGCTAACGCGACCTTGAAACCGGTCCAGCGAGGCCGGTAAGGAGCTGAGCGGCCGGGCCGCTGTGGCCGCCTGCCGGTGTGCCGGACCCCATTCCTGGGAGGATCCATGTCGGCAAGCGGGCTCGCGGGGCAGCCCTTGGAGCCTCTGCGTCATGTGGTGGCCGCCCAGCAGTTCGACCGGGAGCGGCTCAACGCCCTGTTCGAGCTGAGCGCGGAGATGGAACAGGTGCGGGCTGCTGGCGGTGGCCAGCTGCTTCCGGGCCGGATCATGGCGACCTTGTTCTACGAGCCGAGCACTCGGACCCGGTTGAGCTTCGAGGCGGCGATGCTCCGGCTGGGGGGCCAGGTAGTGGGCACGGAGAACGCCCGCGACTTCTCGTCGGCGATCAAGGGCGAGACCCTGGAAGACACGGTGCAGATTGTCGCCGGCTACTCCGACTGCATCGTGCTCCGCCACTCGGAAGAGGGTGCAGCTGCCCGAGCCTCCGAGGTATCCCCGGTTCCCATCGTCAATGCCGGGGACGGTCCCGGGCAGCACCCCACCCAGGCGCTCTTGGACCTGTACACGATTCAGCGCGAGTTGGGCCGACTGGACGACCTGCAGGTGGTGATGGTCGGTGACCTCGCCCACGGCCGTACGGTGCACTCCCTGGCCTATCTGCTGGCGCTCTATCGGGGCCTACGGGTGACCCTGGTGGCGCCGGATCGCATCCGCATGAGCCCGGGCGTGATCGAACACCTGAGGAAGCACGGGGCCGAGGTCTCGGAGAGCGAAGACCTGCTGGCGGCGGTCGCCCAAGCCGACGTCGTCTACCAGACCCGGATCCAGGTGGAGAGATTCAGCGAACCCTGGGACGAGGGCGAGGATCGGCGCCGGCAGTTCCGCATCACCGAGGAGGTAATGTCCCGACTTCCCCAAAGGGCCATTGTGATGCACCCCCTGCCGCGGGTCGGCGAGATCGAACCCGCCGTTGACCGCGACCCCCGGGCCGCCTACTTCCGCCAGGCGCGCAACGGGGTCGCCGTGCGGATGGCGGTCCTCAAGATGCTCCTGGCCCCGTGACCGCGGAGCAGCTGACCGTCGCGGGAATGCACGAGCTCCTCGGTCCCGAGGAGCTGCAGCGCACCCTGCGACGGCTCGCCCACGAGCTGCGCGAGCGCCATCCTGCCGAGCCGGCAGTTTTGTGCGGGATCGTTACCCGAGGAGCCTTTTTGGCCGCCCGGCTTTTGCAGCTGGTCCACGCCCAGGGCGGAGGCGACTGGGACGGCTGCACCCTGGACGTGGGGTCCTATCGGGATGACAGGCCCCGCTCGGCCCCGCCCCCGACGGCCGCTTTCCCACTTCCCTACGCCACCGCGAGCTCGGTGGCCGATCGGGTGGTGGTGCTGGTGGACGACGTGCTCTTCCACGGGAGGACCGGCCGGGCTGGACTGGCGGCTCTCGGCGACCTGGGCCGGCCGCGGGCGGTCGAACTGCTGGTCATGGTCGACCGCGGCCATCGGGAGCTACCGCTGCGGGCTACCTACGTGGGGCGCAATCTCCCCACCTCTGAAAAGGAGCGGGTTTTGGTCCGGCTCTCCGAGTGCGATGGGCGCGATGCGGTGCTCCTGCGGTCCCCCGACCAGGAGCAGCTTTGATGCAGCTCCTGTTGCGGGCGGTCCGGCTCATCGACCCTATCAATGGGGTCGACCTAGAGGACTGTGATCTCCTGCTCGAGGACGGGATGCTGCGGCAGGTGGGTGCTGAACTGAGCGCCCCCAAATCCGCCCGGGTGCTGCACCGGCAGGGGTCAGTGGTGGCGCCTTGCTTTGTCGACCTCCATTGCCACCTGCGCGAGCCCGGTCAGCCCTGGAAGGAGCGGATTGCCCGGGCCACGGCGGCCGGAGCGGCGGGAGGGTTCGGCGCCGTCTGCGCGATGGCCAACCTCACCCCACCGGTGGACAGCCTGGAGAGCCTGCGGCGCAGCCAGCGGGAGAACAAGGCCTGGGCCAGGGTCCCGATCCTCCAGTTCGCTGGGTGCAGCAAGGGCCTGGCCGGGACCGAGCTCACCAACATCGAAGCCCTGGCCCGGGCCGGTGCGGCAGGCTTCTCCGATGACGGACGGCACGGACTCAGTGAGGAACTGCTGGCCGAGGCGCTGGGTCGAGCTGGCGCTCTGGGAATGGTGGTCGCGATCCACCCAGAGGATGAGTCGCTCTTGGCGTTGGCCAATCGGGGTAGCCTGGATCCCGGCCAGTGGCGGATCCGACCGCCGGACGCTGAGCTCTCCGCGATCGGTCACGCCCTGGCCGCGCTCCGGAGGACCCCGAGTGGCCGTCTCCACCTCCAGCACGTGAGCACCGCGGGCGGGGTCGACCTGATCCGTCGAGCCAAGGCGGAAGGGCTGACGGTGACCGCCGAGGTCACGCCCCACCACCTGATGCTCACCGGGGCGTCGGGGGATGCCGGACCGGCGGACCCGGGCCGCTGCAATCCGCCGCTGCGCACCGAGGCCGATCGGATGGCGCTCTGGGAGGCCCTCCTGGAGGGAAGCATTGATGCCATCGCCAGCGACCATGCCCCCCACGAGGCGGCTCCGCCGTCGGAGCGCCAGCCCGGGTTCAGTGGGATCCAACTGGTGCTGTCCGCGGTCTTGGGGCAGGGGGGCGCGCTCTCCCACCTCGGCCGCGTGGTGGAGACCCTCACCTCCGGCCCCCGGACGGTGCTGGGTGAGTCGGGCGCCAGCGCCCCCGGTGCTGGAATCCGATCGGACGAGCCCGCCTCCCTCACCTGGTTCGACCCCAACCAGAGCTGGACCCCCAGCCCGCAGTCGTGGCTCTCCTTGGGCACCAACACCCCCTTCTGGGGCGAACCGCTGAAGGGGACTGTCCTGGCGACCTTCGCCCGCGGCCGCATGGTTCATCGGAATCGCGAACTGGTCCCTGAACTGGATGGTGGCTGAGATAGGCCCACCATCCCGCGCCTATGGTCAGCCGGGGGTGCTGGTGCTGGAGTCCGGAGCCTCGTTCGCCGGCAGCTGGATTGGGGCTGCGTCCGAGGTCCTCTCCGCCCGGGGATTGGGTGAGGTGGTCTTCAACACCTGCATGACGGGATATCAGGAGATCTGCACCGATCCCTCCTACGCCGGTCAGCTTCTGGTCTTCACCCAGCCGCTCATAGGCAACGTCGGCACCGCCGAGGTGGACATGGAGTCGAGCCGCGCTTGGTGTCGCGGGGTCCTGGTCGCGGAGTGCAGCCCCACCTCCCCGCACTGGCAGGCGCAGCTCACCTTCAGCGCCTGGTTGAGGGAGCAGGGAATCCCGGGGCTGGAGCGGGTGGACACCAGGGCTCTGACCCGCCACCTGCGCGAGCAGGGCACCCTGCGGGGAGTGATCGCTCCCCTCGGAACGGGGTCGATTGAGGAGTTGGCGGAGCTGGCCCGGCGCTCTCCGTCAGTCTCCGACCAGGACCTGGTGGGCGCGGTATCCTGCACCACCACTCGGCGCTGGGACGAGCCACTTCACCCGGCACTCCGGAAAGGCGCCGGCCTGGGCTCCCCGACCCTGGGCAACGGCGCAGGCCTGCGGATTGCGGTCCTCGATCTCGGGGTCAAGTACAACACCCTGCGCTCCTTGGCGAGCCGGGGAGCCGAGGTCCTGCTCCTACCCCATTCGACCAGCCTGGCGGAGATCGCCGAGCTCAGCCCGGACGGAGTGGTCCTCACCAACGGACCGGGAGACCCGGCCAACCTGGCCTCCCAGGTGGCCCTGACGAAAGAGCTGCTGGCGAGATATCCGGTTCTCGCCATCTGCCTCGGTCACCAGCTGGTCGGCCAGGCGGCGGGGGGCACCACCAGCCGGCTGCCGTTCGGCCACCACGGCGGCAACCACCCGGTGCGGGACCTGGTCACGGGAGAAGTGTTCGTCACCCCCCAGAATCACGAGTTCCAGGTCGACGCGGCGAGCATCGACCCCAGCAGCGGGTGGTTCATCTCCGAGCGCAACCTCAACGATGACTCAGTGGAAGGGCTCCGGCATCGTGAGCTGCCGGTGATCTCTGTCCAGTACCACCCTGAGGGCAGCCCTGGGCCCCAGGACCGCCAGCATCTCTTCGACGAGTTCCTGGAGCTCTGCCGCACGCGCCGCCCGGCCTCCTCGACTCGGGCTTCCGAGGCCCCGGGGTCGGATCAGACCATCCGACGGGTGCTGGTGCTGGGCAGCGGCCCGATCGTAATCGGCCAGGCGGCCGAGTTCGATTACGCCGGCACCCAGGCCTGTCGCTCCCTGCGCGAGGAAGGGCTGGAGGTGGTGCTGGTGAACAGCAATCCAGCCACGATCATGACCGACGAGGAGGTCGCCGACCGGGTCTACCTGGAGCCCCTGACCGTGGAGGTGCTCACCCGGGTCATCGAGCGGGAGCGCCCGGATGGGCTGCTGGCCGGATTGGGTGGCCAGACCGCGCTCAACCTGGCGGTGGCACTGGACGAGGCGGGGGTGCTGGATCGATTTGGGGTGAAGGTTCTCGGGACCCCGCTGGAGGCGGTCCGTGACGCCGAGGACCGCGAGCGCTTCAAGCGCCGGATGCTGGCGATCGGGGAGCCGGTGCCCCCCTCCCGCACCGTCAACAACGTGGCCGAGGCGATCGCCTTTGCCCAGGAGGTCGGACTGCCCCTGGTCGTCCGCCCCGCCTTCACTCTGGGCGGCACCGGCGGCGGCCTGGTGACCACCGAGGAGCAGCTCGAACTGGTGGTGGCCCGGGGGCTGCAGGCCAGTCCGATCACCCAGGTGCTGGTGGAGCGGGCTCTGGTCGGCTGGCGCGAGCTGGAGTACGAGGTGATGCGGGATGGCGAGGACACCTGCATCTGCGTCTGCAACATGGAGAACCTTGACCCGATGGGTGTCCACACCGGGGATTCCATCGTGGTAGCTCCCAGCCAAACCCTCACCGACAAGGAGCATCAGCAGCTCCGCTCGGCCGCGCTCCGGATCATCCGGGCGCTCCAGATCGAGGGCGGCTGCAACGTCCAGTTCGCCCTCGCCCCGGATTCCTTCAGCTACTTCGTGATTGAGGTGAACCCCCGGGTGAGCCGCTCGTCGGCGCTGGCTTCCAAGGCCACCGGCTACCCGATTGCGCGGGTTGCGGCCAAGATCGCGGTCGGTCGCCGCCTGCGCGAGATCCGCAACCAGGTGACGGGCCGGACCACCGCCGCCTTCGAACCCAGCCTGGACTACTGCGTCGCCAAATCGCCTCGCTGGCCCTTCGACAAATTCCCCCACGGCGACCGCCGCCTGGGCACGCAGATGAAGTCCACCGGGGAGGCCATGGCGATCGGGCGGACTTTCGCCTCCGCCATCAGCAAGGTGCTGCGCTCGCTGGAGCAGGTCGCTCCCGATCCATCCGCCCTGCGCCGGGCCGTCGAGCGATTGGAGGAGCCAAGCGACCTCCGGCTGCAAGCGGTCTTGGAGGCCCTGCGCCAGGGCCTGGACCCGGCGGCCGTGTCACGCCGGACCGGCTTTCCGCAGTGGTTCTGCGACCGGCTGGGGGAGCTGACCGAGCTCGAGCGAGAACTCTGCGAGGTGGATCAGGGCGAGATCGGGGCCGACCGGCTGCGGCTCGCCAAGCGGTCCGGGCTTTCCGACCGACGGATCGCCGAACTGACCGGACTCCGGCCCGACCAGGTCGAGGAGCAGCGCCAGAGCGCCCAGGTCCTGGTCACCTTCAAATGCGTCGACACCTGCGCTGCCGAGTTCGACGCCACCACACCCTACTTCTACTCCAGCTTCGAGGTCGAGGATGAGCAGCGGGGTGTCGCTGGCTCGGCGGTCGTACTTGGCTCGGGGCCGATCCGGATCGGGCAGGGCATCGAGTTCGACTACTGCTCGGTGCAGGCGGCGGCGGCCCTGCGACGACGGGGACTGGAAGCGGTGATGATCAACAGCAATCCCGAGACGGTCTCCACCGACTTCGACTGCAGCTCCCGGCTCTACTTCGAGCCGATGGACCTGGAGTCAGTGCTCGAGGTCTGCCGAGTGGAGCAGCCGCTCGGGGTGATGGTCCAGTTCGGGGGCCAGACGGCGGTGAACTTGGCCGGTCAGCTGCACCAGCTGCAGGTGCCTCTGCTGGGTTCGGCGGCGGCCTCGATCGAGATGGCTGAAGACCGGGGACGTTTTGAGGCGCTGCTCCAGCAACTGCAGATCGCCCGACCCCCGGGGGCGGCCACGCGCGATCCCGCCGAGGCGGAGCGGATCGCCGAGCGAGTCGGTTACCCGGTGCTCGTCCGCCCCTCCTTCGTCCTGGGGGGACGGGCCATGGACGTGGTCCATTCGGCGGAGGAACTTCGGCTCTACCTGGGAGACGCCCTTCTCGCCTCGGGCGAAGCGGGCGGCGAGGTGCTCATCGACAAGTACATCCTGGGGATGGAGGTCGAGGTGGACGCGATCTGCGACGGCCAGGATGTGCTGGTGCCGGGGGTGATGGAGCACATCGAGCGGGCCGGCGTCCACTCCGGAGACTCGATGGCGGTCTTTCCGCCGCAGCGACTAGACCCGGCAGCAATCGCCGACCTGGTGCGGATCACCACGCAACTGGCGCTGGGCACCAGCACGCTCGGGCTGATCAACGTGCAGTACGTGGTCCATCACGGGCAGGTGCTGGTGATCGAGGTCAACCCGCGGGCCAGTCGGACGGTACCGTTCCTCAGCAAGGTGACGGGGGTCGCCATGGTGGACACCGCCGTCGGCGCGATGCTGGGCGAGACCCTGCGGGGCCGGCAGCTGGCGGTCGGCCTGCTCCCCCCTCCACCTTTGGTGGCCGTCAAAGCACCGGTGTTCTCCGCCCGCAAGCTGGACGAGGTCGATACCGTCCTGGGCCCGGAGATGACCTCGACGGGGGAGGTGATCGGGGTGGCGGCGGAGCTCCCTGCCGCGCTGGAGAAAGCGTTCTGGGCCGCCTTGGGATCTATCCCCCGTCGCGGCGGCGCCCTGGTCAGCATCGCCGACCAGGACAAGGCAGAGGGGCTCCCTATTGCGGCCCGCCTGGCCGAGCTCGGCTTCCGGCTCTACGCCACCCCGGGGACCGCGGGAGCACTTCGCCAGGCCGGCATCAGCGTGGTCGAGGTCAGCAAGCTCCACGCCGGACGGCCCAACGTCCTCGATGTCACGGTGACCGGCCAGGTGGATCTGGTCATCAACACCATCTCCGGCATCCCTACCAATGAGATGGAATCCGAGCGAACCACCCCGGGAGCTCGCCGACCAGTGCGCGACGGCTTCCGGATCCGTCAGGCGGCGGTGCAGCGAGGCATACCCTGTTTGACCTCGCTGGAGACTGCGGCCGCGCTGGTGGCCGCCCTCGGCAGCGGGGAGGCCGCCGAGGTCGAGGTGGCGACGATTGGTGAGCACCGCCAAGGGAGCCAGCGCCGGGTGGCGGGTTGAGCGAAGTGGCCCCGGCGAACGCCAAGGCGCTGGTTGGCGAGAGTGAGCTGGGACGGGCGGTCGACGAAGTGGCCCGGTGCACCGCCCTGGTTCCACTCCAGGGCAACCTCTTTGAGATCACCTTCCGGTCCGCTGAAGTGGCCCGGAGGGCCCGACCGGGGGAATTCGCCCAAGTCGAGGTCGATTCCGGGCAGATACCGCTGCTGCGCCGCCCCTTTTCCTTTAGCCGTGCCGATCCGGAGGCGGGAACGGTCGCCTTTTATCTGGGCGCAGTTGGGGTGGGCAGCCGAAGGCTACGGGGGTTCGCTCCGGGTGACCAAGCGCGGCTCCTCGGCCCCTTGGGCCGGGGGTTCACCCTCCCCGCTCGACCGGGACGGTCGGCCCTGGTCTCGGGCGGCCTGGGCGCCGCTCCATTCCCGCTGCTGGCCGACCGCTTGCGGGAAATCGGTGAACAGATGATCTGGCTCAACGGAGCCAGGAACTCCGCTGAGCTCTATCCCGATGACCTGATCCCGCCTGGGATCAGTGAGGTGGTCCAGTTCACTGAGGATGGCAGCCGCGGTCGACGGGGCCTGGTTACCGCGGGACTTCGCCCCCTTTTGAGTGACCTCGACCGGATCTATGTCTGCGGGCCCAATTCGATGCTCGCGGCCGTCGTCTCCCTAATTGACGAGTCTCCATCCGATCGGGCGGATCGTCCTCGGGTCGAGGTGTCGATCGAAGCGCCCATGGGTTGCGGGTTTGGCACCTGTCTGGGGTGTGCGATCCCACTCCGCCCCCCGACCGCCGCGAGAGATCCGGTGATCGGCCTCTGTTGCCGCCAGGGCCCAGTAATGCAGGACTCGATGCTGGACTGGGCGCGGCTCCGAACCCAACCGGCGCACCTCGAATGAGCAGCCCGGAGCCCGCCTTCGATGCTCGCGTCGACCTCGGCCGGGGACTGGTCCTGACCAACCCGATTGGCGTCGCCTCGGGGACCTTCGGCTTCGGCTTCGAGGTGGAGGCGCTGACCGGCATCGGCCACCTGGGGGCAATCTTCTCCAAGGGGACAACGCTGCATGCCCGGGAGGGAAATCAGCCGCCCCGGATCGCCGAGACCGCCGCCGGGCTGCTGAACTCCATCGGACTCCAGAACCCGGGTGTGGAGGTGGTCGTCCGGGAATACGCCCCGAGATGGGCTACCTGGCCCGTCCCGGTCCTGGTGAATGTCGCCGGGGCGGATATTTCCGAGTACGTGGCGGTGGTGGAGCGGCTGAATGGAGTCGGCGGGGTGGCCGGGCTGGAGTTGAACATCTCCTGCCCAAACATCGCTCACGGACTGGATTTCGCAAGCGAACCAGGTGCCGCCGCCCGCTGCGTCACCGCGGTGAGGGTCGCCACCGATCTGCCTCTGGTGGTCAAGCTGAGCCCCAACGTGACCGACATCGCCGAGGTTGCCCGAGCTATCGAGGACGCCGGGGCGGACGCGGTATCGGCGGTCAACACCTACGTCGGTATGAAAGTGAGCCTGCCCTCGCGCCGGCCGGTACTGGCCGGCCACGGTACGGGCGGGCTGAGTGGCCCGGCAATCAAGCCGCTGGCCCTGGCCGCCGTCACCAAGGTGCGCCGGGCGGTCCGCATCCCGGTGATCGGGATCGGCGGTATCGCCAGCGCCGCCGACGCACTCGAGTTCCTGGTGGCCGGCGCTGACGCAATCCAGGTCGGCACCGCCAACTTCACCAACCCCAACGTCAGCCGGGAAATCGCCGAAGGGTGCCGGGCCTACGCTGAGCAGCACGGATTGCGCAGCTTTTCGGAGCTGCGCTGGCCGGACCTTGACCATCCGGGCAGCGCGCCCGCTGGCTCTCCTCCCGACTGAGCCCTTGGGGGGCCTCTCTCCCACGCTCCGGTTGACGATATATCGTGGCATACTGCACCACGTTATATCGCCGCATGGGGAAAGGAGCGGGAGGTCGATTCATGTCCGAGTGGGGGATCGAGAACCCTGAGGCTCTCCAGTTCGATGAGGGGATTACTCTGGTCGCCATTGAACTCGTAGGCGGGAACTTGCACGTCACCGCTTCCGCGGGTCCGTCGTCGCTGGTGATTCGGGAGGTTCGGGGCCCGCAGCTGCGAGTCAAGCTCGAGGAGGGGAGGTTGGAGATCTGGCAGAGGCCTCCCGCCTTCTGGGGTGCCGGTTCGGCGCTGGTTTCGGCATCGGTAAGTCTCTCCGTGCCGTTGGGGTGCCGGACCCGGATCGAGACCGTCTCCGCCTCGGTGGTGGTGGAGGGGCTGGATGCGGAACTGTCGCTGAGGACGGTCTCCGGCGAGGCCACCCTCGAAAGCGTGCGCGGGCCGGTGACCGCGGCCACCGTGTCGGGCGCGGTCGCCAGCCGGGGTCAGACGGGGAAGTTTCGGGTGGAGACGGCCTCAGGGGGAGTCACCCTGGACGCGTTCGGAGGCAGGTCGGCTCGCCTCCAGTCCGTATCAGGCGAAGTGGTGGCCGATCTGAAGCAGGCGGAGCCGGACAGCTCCATCGAGATCCAGACGGTGTCGGGCGCGGTCTTTCTCCGACTTCCCGTCTCTCCCTCGCAGAAGGTGCGGGTGGATTCGATTTCGGGTCGCCTCACCTCGGCCTTTCCCGAGCTGCGGCCAGAGAACCGCCCCGGATCGCGCAGCCTGAGGGGCTCATTGGGTGCTGCGCAGGGCAAGGTGCGGATCAGCACGATCTCCGGAGCGGTCTCGCTGCTCGCTGGGGTACCCGCCTGAGCCCGATCTTCCGGTCCGGGTGGATGCGCCTGTACCTGGTCTCCCTGCTGGGGGACGGGGAACAGCACGGCTATCAGCTCCTCCGCACCCTAAAGGCGCGGGTCGGCGGCGGCTACTCCCCCTCCGCCGGCACCGTATATCCCCGGCTGCGACAGCTTGAGCACGAGGGGATCGTCGTGGCCCGTAAGGATGCGGGACGGATCCTCTATCGCTTGACCGAACTCGGCGAGGCGGAGCTGCAGGCTCGGGCACTCGAGATTCAGGAGCTGGAGAGCGAGCTGGCTCGGGTCTCACATGGTTCAGCAGCCCAGCTGAGGGCTGAAGTGCACGAGTCCGCGCGCGAGCTCCGCGACGAGCTGCGCACTCAAGCCGAGGCGCTACGTAGTCAGCGGGCTGAGGAGCCGTTCCGAATCGACCTGCGCCGGCAGCTGGCACGGGTCACCGCCGAGTGGTCCCGGCTGGTGACTCCCGACACTTCGCCAGCCCTCGCCCGCATGGCGCTGGCCACCGCGATCGACCTGGCTCTGGAGCAGCTGAGGCAGCTTCTAGCCACCCCCAGCTCCTAGCTGCGGTGGTGCGCTGCTGATCTCAGATGGCGGGGTACCCGCCTCGTCGATCCCTGCCCTGGTAGCCATTTCAAGGCGAATGAGGCATAGTTAGGCCCGTGAGCTCCAATCTGAGCCGCGCAATCGAAGCCCTGACTGATCCCGGCCGCCGGGAGCTTCTCGAGCAGTTGGGCGCCGGACCGAAGACAGCCGCCCAGCTGATCGATGAGCTGGCCGCTCCCGGACCCGTTCTGGTGGACCGGCTAGAGACCCTGGAGGGAGCGGGCCTGGTGGCTGAGGACCACACCAGCCCGCTGATTACTTACCAGGTCAACTCGAAGGGGGTCGAGGAGCTTCGCGACTATCTGGAGCGGATCGCCAACGTACCTCGCGGGGAGATCAGCGGGGTGCCGGTAGATCGAGTTCAACCTGTCGAGGCAGATCCAGACGCCCGCTTCTTGGTCCACCGGGAGATCGAGTTACACCGCAGCGTGGAGGCCGCGTTCCAGCTCTTCACCACCGGCATGGGTGAGTGGTGGCCCTTGGGACGACGCCACTTCGGAGAATCCCCGGCGGTGACCATCGTGATGGAGCCTACGGCGGGTGGTCGGTGGTACGAGCGGGACGACGACGGCAGCGAGTCGCCCTGGGGCGAGACCTTGGTGTTCGAAGCGCCCCACCGGGTGGTGCTCGGCTGGGCCGTGAACTCGGAGTGGCGTTACGATCCGACGGTTCGCAGTGAGATCGAGGTGACCTTCGCGGCTCAGGGTCCAGAGGACTGTTCGATCCGGCTGGAACACCGCAGTTTGGAGCAGATGGGTGAGGAGGCCGCCCGATTGCAGGCCACTTTTGATTCTGCAGGCGGTTGGCCCGACCTCCTCCACCGCTTCGTCGAGGCGGCCGAGCGCAGCGAGGCGCCCTGACCTGCCGCGCTCAGGTGCCTTCCGGACCTAACAGCTGGTCGATGCGCTCGGAGACAGCGTCCGTGAGCTTGGGCAGAACCTTCAGAGACTGAAGGTTCTGGCGCACCTGGTCGACACTGGAGGCCCCGGTGATGACCGAGGAAACGTGGAGGTTGCGAGCGCACCAGGCGATCGCCAGCTGAGCCAGGGTGCAGTCCAGCTCGTCGGCCACTGACTGCAGCCGACGCACTCGCTCGTTTTTAGCCGGGTTGGTCAGTTCGTCCCGCAGCCACTCATAACCGGGGAGGGTGGCTCGACTGCCTTCGGGAATACCGTTCAGGTACTTTCCCGTGAGCAGTCCCGAGGCGAGCGGGCTCCAGGTGGTGAGCCCCAGACCCCAATCTTGGTAGAGGCGGGCGTACTCCTCCTCTACCCGTTGGCGGGAGAAGAGGTTGTACTGAGGCTGCTCCATCACCGGCTTGTGCAGATGGTGGCGCTCGGCGATTTCGAAGGCAGCGCGGATCTCATCTGCCGCCCACTCGGAGGTGCCCCAATACAGGGCCTTCCCCCGAGTGATGAGGTCGTGCATGGCCCAGACCGTCTCCTCAATCGGAGTTTCCGGATCGGCGCGGTGGCAGAACACTAGGTCGACGAAATCCAGACCGAGGCGCTCCAGCGAGCCCTCCATGGCCTGCAGCAGATACTTGCGGTTTAGGGTGTTGGACTGGTTCACGTCGTCGCCCAGCCCCCAAAAGAACTTGGTGGAAACCACATAGCTTGAGCGGGGCCAACCGGCCCGGGCCAGCGCTTTCCCCATGATTCGCTCCGACTCGCCGCCGGCATACACCTCGGCGTTGTCGAAGAAGTTCACCCCACCCTCGTAGGCGGCCGTCATGCACTCCACGGCGAGGTCTTCCTTCACCTGTGCTCCGAAGCTCACCCAGGAACCCAGCGAAAGCAGGCTCACCTTGAGGCCGGACCGGCCCAGCCGGCGATATGGCATCTGCGTCAATTGACTTCCTCCATGGGAATGATCTCAGTGAATTTCGGGGCCGGTACGCGCCGGGCCGTCAGGCGGCGATCCATCCCAGGCACCAGCTGGAGGATAGCAGTCAGACTTCGGCACCCTCGCTCGGGAGACGGCTGATCCACCCGGCCGGGCACGCCGCCCGCGGCTCGCATATCCTGACCCATCGTCGACTGCAACAGCGCGTTGCGCTGCATCCGGATCGGCGCCACCCAAATCCACGCCCATTCCCGTCGCCGCCTATGTCACATCCCCGGGGACGGGCCCTGCAGCCCGCGCACCCGCCAGCGCTGGTCCATCCCCCCACCAGCCTTGGTCGCGCGCGACGTTTGGAGAGCGGTTCGCACCGAGTCAGGTACCAAGAGCCGCTGCGGATCCGTCGGCTGCTGAATCCGGGGCTCAGCGACCGAGGGGTCAAGTGCACCGTGACGGCCCACCGTGACGGCCCAGCCCTCGTCGCACTCCGCTTCAGACTGAGGGAAATACTTCGCTCCCAGCTGACGGCGACGGTGAGCCAGGGTACGAGCAGCCCGTGGCTCTCAGGGGGAAATGCTGGCCCTCGCGCGCGGTGATCTGCCCGGCTGGTTCCAGCAGATGACTCGGTTTTGTGAGCAAGCTGCCGTTAGCTGAGAGGAACCGCGGTCCAGGCACTTCCACCGTCGGTGGTCCGGTAAATGACGGTTTCGCCTCCGCTGTCAGGACTAGCCAGAGCCCACCCGTCGGTCGGCGTGGTGAAGGCAACGGCCAAAACACCGGATCCGCCCGCGGCCGCCGCGGCCGGAATCGCCTGCGTCCACGAGTGACCGCTGTCGCGAGTGACCAGCAAGGTGCCGCGCGCCAAAGCCAGCCAGCCCACGCTCGAACTGGTCACGGCCAGTCCAGCGACGTACCCCGCCATCGGAATCGTGCCCGTACTCGGCTCAGGCGTGACCCCCACCTGCCCGCTGGAGGCCGCCCGAGACCAGATTTGGCCGCCGTCCGAGGAGGTGTAGATGATCTTGGATTGGTTACCCGCTCCCGGCTCCCCACCGCAGGCGATCCACACCGCCTCCCCGATGACCGCGAAGGGCGGGGTTGAACCGGGTGCCGGCGCGCACGGGTCGGTCAGGCTCGACCAGCTCGCCCCAGCATCGGCGGTGCGGAACAACGAGACGGTGGTCCCGCCCCCACCCGCGCTGGCCCCAGTCGCCTCGAGCCACACCAGTCCGGAGGGGGTGGCCTCCAGCGCGGCGGAGCTCGCGAGTACCGAGGGCAGGCCCGGGACAGTCGTCCAAGCGCCGCCACCGAGGGGAGCTCGCATTACCACCAGATTCCGGTTCGGGGAACTGCCGGACATGGTGCAGTCGCTCTCAACAGCCCAGACGCGGCCGCCCACCACCGCCAGGCTCCGCACCGGTCCGAGGGTCTTCACCTCGTGCCAACTGCGGGCCCCATCCTGGGTCGCCCAGAGGCCGGGGCCCCAAGTCCACCCGTCCGCCCGGTTGGCGAAGTCGATCTCGCTGACGGAATTATCCCCGACGCAGATGGATGCGCCACTTTGAATTCGTGAAGCGGGCGGTGCGTTGACGGCGTGCCAGCGGCTGCCGCCGTCAGTGGTGGCGATGATCTGTGGGCGACAGTCGGCACCCGTCGAAGCACATGAGTCGCCCAGGGCAAATCCGTACGCTGGACTGGGGAAACTGAACGCTTGCAGTCCCAAGCGCGGCGGAATCGACCGCTTCGGGGGGGAGCTAACTGGGGCGGATCGGGTCGCTGACGGCGTCGTGGATATCGAGTGCCCGGGCGACCCGCCGCATCCGGACAGAACGATCGCAGCGCCAACTGCGAGTGCCGCCACGCCCCGGGTGCGGCGGAAGACTCGCTGCACCCTCAGCCCAACGATCCGTGACGTGCGAACGCAACTTGGTCTCCGGCTGGTGCGGACCGCCCCCTCAGTGGCACCCTGGTCGTCCGGAGAGCCGGAGCCGCGAGACCGCCGCGTCCGGTCACTCCCCCGTCGTGCCGTCCAGGAGTTCCCGCGTCGAGTCGGCATGGCCGGCGTGGCGGGCTGTCTCGTTGATCAGGTGCAGCAGCACCCAGCGCAGATCCCTACCCTCGCCCCGTCGGCTGGGCTCAGCCAGCGAAGCCATTGACCGCACCACGGCATCGGTCTTGGCGGCCCGGTCCCGGTAGGCGGCCACCGCCGTGCCCACCGAGAGTTCCGGACCCGGCCGAAACTCCTCCTCCTGGCGGCTGACCTCGTACCCCAGCATCGCCCCGTCGATCCACCTACATTCCACGTGGGTCAGATGATTCACGATGCCCAGAAGCGAGATGAGCCCGCCCTCGGGGTGCCAGCGGGCTGCCTCGTCGCTGATCCCTTCGATCTTCCGCAAAATCGCTCCCCGCAGGAAATGCAGCCAGCTGAGCAGCAACTCGCGCTCGTCGGAATTTCCGAGCGGGAACCCGAGTTCTTCCTCTTTGGACATCCGCGCATCATGGCAGGCAGGAGCACCGACCCGATTGGCGTCGATCACGCGGAAAGGACCGATTTCTCCAGCGAGGACCGGCTTTCGCCTGATTCGACCACCCAGTTCTTCGTCAAATAGAGCCAGAAGGCCAGCCCCTGGTAGCTGCCAAACTTCCGAAAGCGGCGTCTGATCGACTGGTCCGAGGCCTCGCGGCCGCTGAGATGGGCAAAGGTGGGGCGGGTCCATGAGTCGAGGATCAGCAGTCCGTAGCGACCCAGCGAGGTCAGCATGATGTGCGCGGTGGCGTACGGGCCCACCCCCGGCAGCGCCAGCAACCGGGTCGCGACTTCCGCGTCGGGCAGATCCGGGTCGTTTAGGTTCTCTAGGTTCAGCTGGCCCTCGGCCATGGCACAAGCGAGCGATCGCAGGTAGGGTCCGCGATAGCCGCAGCGAGCCTGGTCTCGGTAGAAGTCGAGCCCGGCCCGGGCCATCGCCTCCGCCGTGGGGAACGCTCGACCCCCATGGGGGTCGACCTGGCCCAGGTGGGTCACCAGCGCGCCCACCATGCGCTCCGTGCCAGACCAAGAACAGTTGGTGGTGCAGATGGTCTTGACCACATCCTCGAACACCGTCGGGCTCCGCAGCATACGGCCCGCGCCGGAGGCAACCCAGGCAAGGTTAGGATCATCTGCCACCAACTCGTAAAAATGGGTGAGGTCGTCGTCGAGCCTGAGCACATGGCGAGCGGTCTCCACCAGGTTCGAAAGCTCATCTGACCGTAGCTCTCCCTCCACCCTCACCTCGGCGACGCCCGGAGCTTTCATGACCAGGGATAGCCGCCGCGGCGGCGCCACAGCTGAACCCCAGGTCGTGGTCAGGTTCCAGGAGGTTTGATCTATCCGATTCGGCGGCAGCGCCGCCACCCCATGCGACGTCAGGGTGCGTCGCCAATCAACCGGCTCTCCGCCGCGGCCCCGGAGCGGCAGGGTGGCGACACGGTAGGCGCATGGTTCAATTTCGCTCAATCGGTGCTGCCCCGGACCAACTCACCAGGCTCAACGCTTTGTTCTGGCGCATCGAAGGAGCTCATCCCACAACGATTGGGGCGCGTCACTCCGATGTACCAACTATCTTCGAGGTACGCCTGAGCGATATCCTCCGGCGAACCGACCAACCTCAAGTCGGGTACCACCCGATTCGGGACTTGATCTTCGTGCGGCGGCCCACTACGTGGCGAGGGCGCCATGGTTCGTTCTGATCGCTGGGCAATACCCAGCCGCCGCGGCACCGGGCCGAGAGCGGCCGAGGAAGGGATTCGCTGATCCGCAAGTGAGCTCGGGCGAGGCACCCCAAAACGAAGCAGAACTATAGTGACCGTCGCCACGATCGAATCGTGGCGCGCGGATGATGACTCCTGGGCGCAGCCCCCATTGCAGTGATCGCCAATCCTGCTCCACGGCGGCGGAAACGATCACCCCAACGAACGTGAAAACCTCCCCGGGATCGACCCGTATGCTGGTGAGGTGCCAGGATTCCAGTTAGCGGCGTCGGGATGTAGTCGCCGAAGGTGACGGCCGTAGACGAGGAATTGGCCAATCCCCTGTTGGCGGAGCTGAAGTGGGTCCACGGCCTTTTGCGCAGGGACCTGACCACCTGCCAGGCGCTCGCGGTCTCGGTGACGGCAGGGGCCACGGCAGAAGAGGTTCGGGCCGAAATCCGGGCCCTGAAAGCGCGCGGACCGCTGTTCCAGCTGCGTATGAATTGCTTGCAATACTGCAGGTTCGTGCATGGGCACCACGGTGCTGAGGACGCCGGGCTGTTCCCCCGGGTTAGGCGAGCCGACCCGAGTCTCAACCCCATCGTTGACCGCCTCGAGAAAGACCACCGCGAGGTCTCGGAGCTGCTCGACGTGGTGGAGGCGTCCTCAGGCGCCTTGGCTAGTCTCGCCGACGCCGTCGAACGGCGACGGCTGGTCCAGGCGCTCAACCAGCTCTCGGACCAGCTCCTTGCGCACCTCGCTTTCGAGGAGGAGTCTCTGGCAGGGGTCTTGGCGACCTGGACCCGCTGGCCATTCTACGGCTGAGCCGGACGCCCTGTTTCGGCTGATGGTGCCACCTGTCACCGGAGTTGGGGAACGAACCAGTTGCGTCGTCCAGCCAAGCTCTGGGATCTAGTACTACAACGCTGGTTGGATGGGATGATCACGCAGCCAACGGCGACGATGGGAGGCGGTGGCTGCAGCCTTGCGCCGGTGTTGGTCGCGCAGCCAGGCGAGTGCGGTCGCCAGGTCCCACTGCACTCGGGGTAGTACCACGGCGAGCAGCTGGCGGACCTCCGGCACGCTGATAGACGCGGATTTTTCCCCGCCAACTTCGCTGCACCGCCTTCATGAACGCGAGTGCCAGCAAAGACAACGTGATGTGGTGGTACCAACCCCGCAGCTTGGTGAGTTCGTAGTGGTCGAGTCCGGTCTCGCCCTTGGCCAGTTCGAAGTTCTCTTCGATAGTCCAGCGCAGACAGCCGGTCCAGGCCATCTCCTCCAGGGTCATGCTCGCGGGGGCATTGGACAAGCAGTACTTCACCTCACCTCCCCCGACCGGCCTGCGCAACATCAACCAACTTTCTGGACCAGGCTGGTGCTGACGCTTCTCGATCACTCTCACTCGGGCGAACTCGTACTCCCGCGGTCCCTTGGCCCCTTCCGTGACCCGATGACGCACCCATGCCTGGGGGTTCAGAGTGGCAGTCAGCTCGGCCACGGTCACCGACCGTGGGGATGCGGTCGTGGGACGCTTCCTGGTCGTCAGCCGGCCGCCTTGAGACCCCTTGCGAGGGGGTACTTCCCAGGCGGGGTCCGTGGTCCAGACACCGGTGTTTGATGACACTTCGAAGCAGTACCACCGCTCCAGTTCGGTGACCAGAGTGCGGAGGTCATGGCTGTCACCATAGGCGGCGTTTCCAGTGACCCACTGAAAGGGCAAGTGCCCGGCCGCGTAGGCGTTCCGCACCATCTCGGCCCCCAGGTCCAGCTTGGTTCGGAACTCCAGCCCCTCGGGGATGGCGGCGCGACGCCGCCGGGCGACGGCGTCCCCGGTGAACCACTCCTTCAAGAGGTACAGGCGACGGTCCACCAAGGTGTGGCCCTGGCTGGAGGCATAGGCCGAGAACACGCCCACTTGGCAGTTGTCCCGCCGGCCCAGCGTGCCCGAGTATTGCCGCCCGACTCCGGCGGAGTGGGTCCCCTTCTTGGCAAAACCGGTGTCGTCGAGGATCAGCACCCCGCTCTTGGTGCCCAGGTGCTCTCCCACGAAACGCTGCAACTCGTCGATGCAGCCATGGTCATCCCAGGGAGAGTCGCTGAGGAACTCTTGTAACCGGCGGATCGGCACGCCCACCAGCTCGGCTACGTTCTCCACGTTCTTGCGCTCCATCGGCAACATCAAACCGGTCAGGTAGCGTCGGCTGGCGGCTCATCCCTCCGTCCGGCAGAAGAATCGTGAAAAGCGCTGGTGGAAGCGCTCCAACTCCAGGATCGCAGCCTTGAGGTCATCAGCATTCATCGCGGGCGCCCTCGTGTTGGGCACCATGGTTGGGATGTACGGAGTGGACGGTGCCCACCGCCCACTGTAACTGGCAAGATCCTCCTCGGGGACCATTTACCAGCGTTGTAGTACTAGGCCCGGTGACCACGGCCACTGCCGCCAACAAGCTGGCGCTCCGCAGTCTGGCCACGCGCTATCAAGCACTGACCGATGAGTTGGCGATCCTAGACGCCGAGCTGCGCCGCCTGACTGAGGCCGCTGCGCCTGCCCTCTCCAGCCTGAAGGGAGTGGGTCCAGACGTCGCCGGCGTGCTCCTGGTGGCGGCCGGAGACAACCCCGAGCGGCTGCGATCGGAGGCCTCGTTTGCCAGCTTGTGTGGGGCCTCTCCCATCCCCGCCTCGTCCGGCAAGACGACTCGCTATCGACTCAACCGGGGCGGCGATCGGATCGCCAACAGTGCACTCTGGCGGATCGTCATGGTGCGCCTGGCCAGCGACGAGCCGACCCAGAACTACATGGCCCGCCGGACCCAGGAAGGGCGCTCCAAGCGGGAGATCATCCGCTGCTTGAAGCGCTACGTGGCTCGGGAGGTGTATCGGGCGCTGTTGACCCCCGCAACCCTTGCGGCGCCCGCCTGATGGCTGCGCGCTACGCCTCGGCGGACATCGCCCCTGCTGGGCCACTCACTCTCCCAGCACTGCTCTTACTGGAGTGCTTGACAAACCATAGGAGCATCTGATTCAGGTCAGATAAGGCCTCGTCCAGGGCCGCGCACCCCTTTCGGCTGCGGAACCCCGGTGTGACCAAACCGCTGGCCCGACAAGCACCAGCGGGCGTTGGCCCCTCGTCGGAAAGGCTGACCACTGCTGGAGCGCCCACCGGGCCCAATCTCGGTCTCGCTCAAGCTGCCTATCCCAGTGACCGGTCCCCTCGGGTAGATCCGCGCACCGACCTGCCAGGTCGCCTCGAGCGTGGCCGACCAGGGAGAGCGGATGGGGGATTTCCCGCGGCGAGCTGAGCTGGCGCGGCGCAGTGTCGCCCAACTGTCACCCGATCGCAGCACCGCCGTCGGCGGCCCGAGCCGGGGCCGGTGAGAAGGTGGCCCCAACGTGGGCATCATCCAATCAGCAGTGGGTCCGTTCGGATGCCACCTCGACGATATGAGGTGACCTTGGCAAGCCCGCGCCAGGCGGCCCGGCTGAGCGCAGTGGGCCTGAGCTTCCCCGCCAATACGCTGCAGCGCCTGCGCTGGCTTTTCCTGGCGGTCAGCCTGCTCGCCCTGGCCACCTCAGTGCCGCTGGCGCTGATCTCGCCGACCGCCGCCTGGCTGCACGCAGGCGGCCTGGCGGGCGCGGCTTGGCTCGCGGGCTGGTGGGTCACGGGCTACCGCCGGGGAAGGTTCCCACTGGCCGGGGAATTGATCACAATCGCAGCCCTGGTCGCGCTCGGGGTCAGCGTCGGCAACCCCGAGTACGTCTTGGGTGTCATCTACTGCGCAGCCCTGTTCCGCGCCCTATATGGGGCCGGGCCCAGGCGGGGCTGGTGGTGGCTCAATTCGTCGGCGCCAACCTCATCTCGCTCTGGATAGCCCACGTTCCCACCCAGCCGCTGCTGGCGCCCAGCACCATCACCACCATCATCCCCGGGCTGCCCATGATGGTGATCCTGATGCAGGTGCTCAAGCATGTGATGGAGGACCACGACAAAACCCTCACCCGCGCCGGGATCCTGCGGCAAGCGTCCATCGACCTCCTCAACTCTTCGGAACTCGCCCAGGCTCGCCTGATCACGAGGCAGGCGGTCCAGAGGATCGTCGCTCTGGAGAACGACCTGGAGCTGGCGGTCCTGGCCAGCGAGCCAGCTCGCCAGGAGCGCTTGCCGGAGGGCCGCGGCGCCGCGATCCCCACCGTCCTGGTTGACTCGGAGACACTCCGCCAGCTTCATGAGACGGCGGGAGGGTACGGCCGGCTGCTTCCAGGCGACTCCCTCTTTGAGCAGGTCGCGAGCGGCATGGCCAGCACCAGGCCGGTGGGCGAGATCGCGGTTTTCCGAATCGGCCCGCACCAGCGCGATGGCAAGGTGCTGGCGATCGTGGGGAGCGGGGGTCCTGCGCAGGCGACCCACCTGGCGGTGGGGGAGTTGGGCGTGGTCGCCAACATGACCATGGCGCTCATGGAAGCGGTCCAGCAGCGCACCCTGGGCGAGGCCAGATTCCGGTCCCTGGTGCAGGTGGTCTCAGATCTCGTGGTCGCGGTCGGGGTCGAGAACGAGCTGGTCTACAAGAGCCCGTCCGTAGAGGCCATGTTCGGGGCGAAGGCTGCAGCCGTGGTCACGCCGCGACTGACGAATCTGGTCGTTCCCGACGACCAGCCCGCACTGGACGCCGCGCTCGCCAAGGTGAGGAGCCGCCCGGGCACATCTCAGACCCTGACCTGCCAGCTGTTGGATCGAGAGGGCAGCCCCCGAACCTTCGAAATCGTCCTCACCAACCTGCTGGACGACCCCACGGCGCAGGCCCTGGTCCTGACCGCTAGGGACGTGACCGAGCGGACCGCCCTTGAGGACCAGCTGCGCCACCAGGCCCTCCACGACCCGCTGACCGGGCTCGCCAATCGGGCTCTCTTCGGCGACCGGCTGGAGTACGCGCTCGCCAGCCGCCGTCGGTCCCACTCGACGGTCACGATCCTGGCCCTTGACCTCGACAACTTCAAGGACGTCAACGACAGCCTGGGCCACGCTGCGGGGGACTCGCTGCTGGCGGAGGTGAGCCGGCGGATCGTCACCCGTCTTCGCCCCGGGGACACCCTCGCCCGCTTCGGTGGCGACGAGTTCGCGATCCTGATGGGGGGAAGCGCGACCAGTGACCAGGGGGCCCTCCTGGCGCAGCGGATCGCCAGGGTGTTGTCAACGCCGGTCGCGCTCGCGGACCTGGGGTTACGCACGATTGGTCTGAGCATTGGAATCGCTACCGCGCGGGAGGCGACGAACCCCAGCGAGTTGGTCCGCTTCGCGGACATCGCCCTGTACACCGCCAAGGCGGAGTGCAAGGGCAGCTACCGTGTGTTCCAATCGGGCCTCCACGACCAGCTCATGGAAAAGGTTCGGATGGAGGAGGGCCTCCGCCGGGCCCTGATCAAGAAGGAGTTCATGCTTCAGTACCAGCCCATCATCCGGGTGTCCGATGGCCAGATGTCCGGGCTGGAGGCACTGATTCGCTGGAACGACCCCGAGCGCGGTCGCATCGCCCCGGACCTGTTCATCCCGCTGGCTGAGGCGACCAATCTCATACTGCCAATCGGGCGGCGGGTTCTTCGCGAAGCCTGCCGCCAGATGAACGCGTGGACGACCACCCACCCGGGGCTGGCACGACTCGACATCGCCGTCAATATCTCTGGCCGACAGCTGTCCCACGGGGGCCTGCTGGGCGAGGTGCAGGCAGCCCTCAGGGACTTCAACTTGCCGGCCCGGCAGCTGATCCTTGAGGTCACGGAGACATCATTGATCCACGATTTGCCGACCGCAGCCGACCAGCTGCGCGAACTGCGCGAGCTCGGGGTGCGCATCGCGATCGATGACTTCGGCACCGGGAACTCTTCACTCGGCCAGCTCCAGGCTCTGCCCGTCGACATCCTCAAGATCGACAGGGCACTCCTTCAGGCCATGATCGGATCAAGCTCCGGAGCCGCAGTGGTCCAGAGCGTGGTCGAACTTGGTCGCGCGCTCCACCTCGGAGTAGTCGCCGAAGGCATCGAGACCGCCGTCCAGGCAGCCGAGTTCGGCCGGATCTCCCCCGAGGGGCTGGCCCAAGGGTTTCTGTTCACCCGGCCCCTGGACCCCCTGGACCTCGAGCGCGAGTGGGGAGGCGACCAACACTGGACCCCCCTGCCAGCTGCGACGACGCCCAAGGGAGCGGCTCCGCGACGATCCCGTCGCCAGCGGGCCGGGAATCCGGCGGCCCCCGCTGGCCCGGCCGAACTGCCAGCACCCTAACCTCAAAGGCGGCTCCGCCCACCAGCCGTGCGGCGACTTTGGGGACGCTCGACCAGATAGCCAGGGCAACGCGAGCAGCCGGGTGGCGAGGGCGGGCACGTCATCCCTCCCCCCGGTCCACCTCAAATCGGGGAAACCTCTCAGGTCCTCGTCCCGAGGACCTCAACCCCGGTCGGCGCCGGCCATCCTTGGCGGGGACGGCCGAGCCCGATCGAGAACCGCTCTCCGGGCGCTGCCTTCGGAATCAGGATCTGAGGTGGATCTGGCCGCTGGTGTACGCCCCAGCCATCAGAGTGCCTGGCCGACCTCACCACCTTGCCATCGGGCTCGGCCCCATCGAGGGACAGCAGCACTACCGTGTAGGGCCAACGTCGGGACATCAGTTGAAGACCGGTTCGCGGGTGCGGGTCCGTTTGAGTTCGTAGAACCCGTCGGTGCCGACGACCAGCACGACGCCGTCCCAGAGCTGCCCGGCCGCGTCTCCTTTGGGGCCCGGGATCACCACGGGCCCGAAGAAGGCAACTTCTCCGAGGCTAGGGCCTCGTATGGCGCAGTCTCTGGACGAGTGAACTCCACGTTGTTGAGCACCCACCAAACGCGATCCACGTAGTGCTTCGTCAGATGACCGATCTTCTCCGCAGTCCCTG
>DATKSI010000029.1:0-8842 GCA_035531715.1 Candidatus Micrarchaeaceae archaeon | reverse complement strand
TGGTGCCCCCGGAAGGACTCGAACCTCCGACACGCGGTTTAGGAATCCGCGTGCGACCGTCCATCTGGTGCTCTCCAGTAACGTTTTGTAGTTCAGAGTAGGCGGCTCAGTCCGCCCCGTGTGGTCCTGTGGGAACCAGTTATGGGCGTTTGATTCCCGGTGGATTCCCGCGCAGACCGCGCCCATGACGAGTGGGTTCGACTCTAACTCGCTTGGCAGACCGGGTGATTCTCGGCCTCCTCGCCGACGACCGCTACTGGTGCGCCGATCACACCGTCCGCTACTTCTCAATACAGACCATGACAGGGGACTCCTTGCTCCGGCTGCCACCACCCTCCATCTTCGGATCAGCTGGGCCAAATCTAAGCGAGGACTGCTCACCTCACGGTACGCGAGCCTCCGCAGCCTTGAACAGAGCTTGTGCGCAGAGCCCGTCCAGCAAGTAGCGGAGGCCCTCCCCGAACTGGCGCGGCGTCGTGTAGGCCGCGAGCTGTTGTGCTAAACCATCTGGGTCGGTCTCGGGTGGCGCCCAGCCTGCCCGAGATGCTTCGAGCACCCCGCAGCCGACGGTGTAGCTGTGGATGGCCCCGTATGCACGTCGGGCGGAGTCCTCGTCCGGCAACGCCCTTCTTAGGACCTCCATAATCGCGTCCATGCGGGCGATCGCCGCTGGGGACACGACCGGATGCCGGAGGTAGACGTGGAGAGCAGCGGGTTGGGAGACCAGGAAGCGACGGAGCCGGTCCGCTGCCTCGGCGACCCATGCTAGCCAGTCGTCACTCACGGTTCGGGGGCGCCAGCAACGAGCGAGGAGCCGGTCGACGACCTCGTCGATGAGGTCGTCCTTGCTGCGGACGTGTCGATAGAGCGACATCGGGGACACGCCAAGTTCGCTAGCTAGGCCGCGAATCGTCAGCTCCTCGTATCGTCCGGCCCTGACCCGTTTAGTCGCCACCTGGATCACCCGCTCCCGCGACACGGTCCCCCATGGGACGCGGCTCCCCGGCATGGCTGCCTCCTTTGGTGACCGAGCTGAATGACCACCCCGGACAGGGCACCGCTTCAGCATACGACGACATGCGTACATGTACGCGAATGAGCTATGCTAAGTCAAGATACAGATCTCGGGCGACACTGACGCCGGTCCGAGCGGAGGTGCGGAGATGCTCGCGTTCAGGTTGATGCCTTGTCTCCACTAGTGGGCGGGGAGTCAGGGGAGGGGGTAGCCGACGCGGCGGGTCCCCTTGATCAGGGTTACGGCGCCCCCTTCGATCTGCGGCGCGCAACCTCTTTGGCACTCAGCAAGGCCTCGGAATGGGTGGGCGGCTCCGGGCCAGGGGTCATGGCCATGGCCTTCATCGTCGGGATTGGTTCCGGCTTCGGGGCGGTCGGGTTCCGCTGGCTCATCTTTGGGGTGACCTGGTTGGTCACCGGTCAGGAACAGTTTGGCCAGCAGGGCAGGGTGGCCAGTCCCCATCTGCCCTGGCTCGGTATCTGGTTTCTCCTCCTGATCCCCGTGCTTGGTGGACTGCTCTACGGGCCGCTCATCCAGCGCTTTGCACCAGAAGCGCGCGGGCACGGTGTGCCCGAAGTGATGATGGCAGTCAGGAAGCAAGGGGGACGAATCCGGCCTCAGGTCATGGTCGTCAAGGCGCTCGCCTCGGCCATATGCATCGGCGCAGGAGGTTCAGTAGGCAGAGAGGGTCCGATCGTACAAATCGGGTCGGCGATTGCTTCGACCCTAGGCCAGGTCGTCCACATGCCCCCGCGTCGGCTGCAGATCTTGGTCGCCTGCGGTGCCGCAGGCGGCATATCCGCTACCTTCAACGCTCCGATCACGGGGCTGTTCTTCGGGTTCGAACTGATTCTCGGCGCGTTTTCGATTGACGCGTTGGTCGCCATCATCTTCGCCTCGATGATGGCCGACGTCATCGGGCGTGCCTTCTTCGGTGCCGCACCGATCTTCAGTCAAGTTCCACACAACCTGGTTATGGCCCATGACGCCGACTACCTGCTCGTCGCCGTCCTCGGACTCCTGGCCGGGCTGATCGGGGCGGGGTTCAAAGTGGTTCTCTACAAGGTCGAGGATGTCTGCGACACTTTGTGGAAGGGCCGACCGGAGTGGCTCCGGCCCGCCGTCGGGGGTATCGCTCTGGGCGCGTTGCTGCTAGCGCTACCACAGATCTACGGGGTCGGCTACCCCGTGATGGACAAGGCGGTAGCCGGCCAGTACATTTTGTGGTTCCTCGCCATCCTGATGGTCGGCAAGATGTTCGCCACTAGCCTCACAATGGGGATTGGAGGCTCTGGTGGAGTGTTCGCCCCGTCGCTGTTCATTGGGGCCATGGGCGGGATGGGCTTTGGCATCATCGCCCACCACCTGTTCGGAGCGGCAGTCGGGCCGCCTGCGATCTACGGTGTCATCGCTATGGGTGCTGTCTTCGCCGGAGCCACGCAGGCACCGCTCACGTCGATCGCCAGTGCCATCGAGATGACCGGCAACTTTACGCTCACGCTGCCAGTCATGCTCGCCGTCGGACTTGCTGTGGGACTTTCGAAGCGATTGACATACGGCACGATTTACACCACGAAACTCTTGCGCCGTGGTGTCGACATCGAGCAACCGCCAGGGTTCTCGAGGCTTCCAATGCCCACAGATGCTGCAATCAGGCAGCCACTCCCCGAATCGGCCGGGAACGCTGAGGGGACTATTCGGGGGCATTGCGACCAGGAAGCCGACCCCACCGATGGTGACAAACGACCGGGGCCGAGCTGAGCCTTTCTCCTAGGCCGGCCCCAGGTTGATCTCAAAAAATGGTGCCCCCGGAAGGACTCGAACCTCCGACACGCGGTTTAGGAAACCGCTGCTCTATCCCCTGAGCTACGAGGGCGAGCGGATTCGACCCGGCGGAGTCAAGCCGCGACTCAAGGTTACCGACCCTGGGGGTGCCAGCCGGATAAGCCCGGCTACCCCTAGTCTCTAAGAGGTGGAGGAGCATCGGAAAGATTCCTCAGGGTCACTTCCGGGGCCAGCGACGGTGGCCTCGGACCAGCAAGCGATCGGACCCGTAGCAACCTTGGGCCGGCTCTTCCGGGGAGCCGCCGACCGCTGGGACGGGTCGAGTTCGCTGCGGAGCTCCATGGCGTGGTGGAGCGGACTGGGCCTGCTCCTGACCCTCGGAGCCGGAGCGAGTGCCGGGGTGCTCGGCGACCGCCTAGCACTGGGCCTACTCTGCGGGTTTGCCTGGTGGATCGCGACCACGACCTGCCTCTTCGCCGGGATGTCGCTGCTGCTCCGCTACCCCGACCAATCTCCGGTGAACCGCTTCGGGATCCCCAACGGAATCACCGCAGTTCGGGCCTACCTCTCCTTGCCGGTCGTCCTATACGCCGCGCTACCCCCTGTAGGTCTGGCCCGAGTTCTGTTTCTCGCCATCGCGGCTCCGATCGCGGCGCTGGATTCGCTGGATGGATTTATCGCCCGACGGGCCGGCCCGCTCACCGTTTTGGGGCGAGCGATCGATCCGATCATGGACACCGTCTTTTTCTCGCTCTGTGCCGTGGCCTGCCTGGTCGTCGGGTTCATCCCTCTTTGGCTGGGGGTGCTGGTGATGGCTCGATACGGATTGCCGGGCGTGGGGTTTCTCCTGTTATATCCCTGGCTGCGCCGCCGTCCCGCACTGGTGGCAACCCGGTTCGGCAAGATCAATACCGTCGCCACCGCCCTGACGCTCGGGGCCTCGTCCATCTTGGTCTTGGTCGGGGGACCGGCCCGGCCGACCGATCTTGCGCTGGGAGCGGTGTTGGCGGGCACGGCTCTCGGCCACTTCGTGACCTTGTGGCGCCGCACGTTCCCTCCCCAGACGCAGGTGACCAGCCGAGAATCGAGTTAGCTGGCTGACCCTGAGTGGCGCGACCGGGTCGGCGGGGGCGCCAAAATCGGATAGCCGAGCATGATCGCCCAGGGTAAGGTGCAGGTCGTGGTCACCTCCCTGATTCCGCCGCCTCTCCCGAGCCACAACCGAGAGGCCCTGCTTCGGGCCCGGGAGCTCCTGGAGCAGGGGACCGGGAGATGGACCGCCGCGCGGTTAGCCGCGGAAGTCGGGCTGGGTGCCAGTCAGCTGCAGCGGCAGTTCCGGCGGTCTTTCGGGGTATCCCCAGCCGAATACGCCCGGGCGCTGCGGACCAATCGCGCTCGCGCGGCGTTGGCCGATGGGAGCCCCGTCACCGAGGCGCTATACCACGCTGGATTCGGCTCGAGCCGGTCCTTCTACGAGGTCGTCCCGGCAGCGCTGGGAATGACTCCGACCCAGTTTCGCCAGGGCGGTGCCGGGGTCGAGATTCGCTACACCATCTTCGAGTCGTACTTAGGACAGACCCTGGTGGGCGTCACCAATCGCGGGGTCTGCTCGGTCAAGATCGGCGACCAGGCACGAGTCTTGGAGGACCAGTTGCAGAGTGAGTTCCCGGCGGCGCGGCTCCTCCGGGACGAGGCTGGGCTGGACGACGTCCGCGCGGCGACCCTGGGTCTGGCCTCCGGCCAGAGCGATCGCCACGAGCTGGCGCTCGATGTCCATGGATCCATGTTTCAGTGGCAGGTCTGGCGGCAGATCCAGCGAATCCCGAGAGGCCGAACCCGGACCTACGGAGAGTTGGCAAGCCAGCTTGGCCGGCCCAAGGCGGCCCGGGCGGTGGCTCGGGCCTGCGCCAGCAACCGGGTGGCGCTGCTGATTCCCTGCCATCGGGTGGTGCCCGCCGGGGGAGGTGAGGGAGGCTATCGTTGGGGAAAGGAGCGGAAGCGGCTGCTGCTGGAGGCGGAGTCGAAGCCGAGCTGAAGGGTTCTCGGTAGGGGAGGCTCAGCGCGCGCTAAGCTGGCCGACCGCTTCGGGAGCGACGACCCAGGACAAGGTGACGTGGGCCAAGCGAAATCCCCGACTCAGGGTTCCCACTCGGAGGAGCTTTGCGTGGGTGTGGTGGAGGGTCACCTCGGCGGCGTGCAGCCCCGCCCCGACCGCGGCGAAGGGGAGCAGTTGGAAGTCCACGAAGATCGCCATCGCGGCGGCGATCCCGACCGGGACGTGGAACTGCACCAAGAGGAAGACCAAGATGCCTTCGCGGATTCCAATGCCGTTGGCCGAGATCGGAATGAAGGTAACCAGCAGCGCCACCGGCAGGGCCAAGGCAAACACTTCCCATGAAATGGCGTGGCCCAGCGCCCGGCTGAAGGCCTCCATGGAGAGGAGGTTGAGTCCCCAGCCGAGACCGCCGGCCGCGATCGAGTAGGTCAGGGCCAAGGGAGTGCCCTTGTAGTTGGCCAGGGAGCGCAGAAAAGGACCGATCCGCTGCAGGTAGACTCGCCAGCCGGGTTGGGCGGTCTCCTTGCCGAGCACTCTGGCGAAGAGGCGCTCTGCCCCCAACGCCGCGCCCCAGGCGATCAACATCACTGCGCTGAAGCAGGCGAACCCAACCAACTCCGGCACGCGGAGAACGTTGTGCATGATCACCGCCCCCAGCAGCCCCCAAAGGGCCATGCCGAGAGTCCCCGCCATCCGGCTTCCGACCAGCGACGCGATCACCGGTCCGTGGCCGACCACTTTGCCCACCTGCACGGCTCTGACGGCGTCGCTGCCGACGCCGGCGGGGAGCACCTGATTAATGAAGAGACCCTTCATATACCAGCCGCCCAGATACCGCCATCCGAGCCGCTTGCCGGCGCCCCTCACCAACACCCCCCATTCCAGGATGCTGGCCAGCACTGAGAGGCCGGCGAAGGTCAGCGCGAGAAGGGCCCACGGCCACTGCAGATGGGAGAACGCTCGCAAAGCCGCGCCCAGATTCACGGAGTGGACGAAGATCCCGAACGCCAAGAGGGTGACGGTGACCCTCACCCAGGGCCGTGCGATGGCTCGGCGGATTCCGAAGAAGATCACGAGGGCGCTGCGTTGACCCACGTTGCGGCACGATACAGGATGCTTCGCCAGGTCCGGGGCCGCGTGAACGCTTTGTATCAACTCCGTCGCCCACAGCTTAGGATTCCGCTCAGTTGACCTCCTTGTCGCCCGCCGAAACCCCGCCCTCGGGCATTCCCCGCGTGGGCATCCTCCCCACCTTCGTCCCCCACGACCGGCGAGATCGGCTGAGTCGTCCGTCCCGGCGGGAGCGCCTCGAGCAGCGCCTTTGGGAGATGGCCCCGGGGCTGACGGTTTGGACGATCCTGGTCACGCCCTTGCTGGTCGGCTTCGTGATCACCTTCACCAACTTCGAATACCTGTGGCTGCTGGGGCTCTTCGCCGTCCTCCTTGACACGTACTGGTTGGTCAAGCTGGTCCACACCTTCCGCTATGTCCTGCGGGGGATCCGTCTCCTCGAGGAGGGCCAGAGTGTGGATTGGGCCGAGCTGACCCGCAATCTCCAGATCACTCCGGGTCAACCCACTCCCGAGGAGATCATCCATGCCTTTCTGATCCCGACCTACACCGAACGCTTCGAAACCCTGCACGCGACGGTCTCGGCGCTGGCCGCCGCCGACTATCCCACCGAGAACAAGATCTGCGCCATCATCACCCGGGAGACGGATCTCCAGGGATGTCTAAATGTCGAGCGGCTGCAGGAGAAGTTCGGCGGCAGCTTTCGGGCCTTCTGGCATATCAAGGATCCCTTGCTGCCCGGGATCGTGGTCGGAAAGTCAGCGGCCATGGCCTACGGGGGTCCGGTGCTGCGGCGCGCCTGCGACAGCCTGGGGCTTGACCAAACTCGAGTGATCGTCACCGACCTTGACTCCGACTATCGGGTGCATCCCCAGTACCTGGCCTACATCACCTACCAGTTCTGCAACGTGTCCGATCGCTTGACCTCGATCTGGCAGCCCGTGCCGATGTTCCTGAACAACCTTTGGCGGGTACCGTCGGCGGTTCGCTCGATGGCCACCCTGGGAACGCAGTGGCAGCTCTACCTGCACCAGCACCCCAAGCGGCTGGTCATGTTCTCCGCCTACTCGATGTCGCTGCAGATGCTGACTGAGGTGGGCTACTGGGACGACGATGTGATCCCCGAGGACTCCCGATTCTTTTGGAAAGCGTTCTTCAAATACGGGGCCCAACTGCATGTGCGTCCGGCCTACCTGCCGATGTATGGAGACGCGCCCCGGGCGGCCGACTACGGCACCACCCTGGTCAGCCAATACAACCAAATCAAACGCTGGGCTTGGGGGGTGACCGACGTCCCCTACGTGGCCTCCCGGATGACGTCGCATCCGGAAATCCCCCTGCGGCTCCGGCTGGAGCGGTTCCGCATGTTGGTGTTCAACCACCTCAGCTGGGCCACGATTCCGATGCTCATCCTGATCTCCGGGACCCTGCCCTCACTTTTCAACTACGACTACGCGCTGTCCACCATGGGAGCCATCCTGGAGACGACCGCCAGCATCATCCTGACCACCACACTGCTCAACATCGTGGCGGTGGCCGTGCTCGACAACCGGCTGCAGCCGAGACCAGCTGGTTGGCCCTGGTGGCGGCGCCGCTGGGTGGACATGCAGACGCTCACCTATCCGGTCGTCTTCATGGTGCTCAGCGTGATCCCCGCCCTGGAGGCGCAGACCCGGTTGCTCTTCGGTTCCCACCTGGAGTATCGGGTCACCGAGAAGGTTTAGCCCAAGGCCGGTCGGTACAATCGGGCCGATGTTGGACCGCCCGGTGGTGTTCAGCGGGATGAAGCCCACCGGGGTCCTGCACCTGGGTAACCTGCTCGGGGCGCTGCGCCCCTGGGTGTTGGAGCAAGACCAGTTCCGCAACTTCTTCTGCGTCGTCGACCTGCACGCCCTGACCGAAGCCCATGATCCGCAAGAGTTGGCCGCCAAGACCCGGCAGGTGGCGGCGCTCTACCTCGCCTCGGGGATCGAACCCGCGGTCTCGACCATCCTGGTGCAGTCCCACGTGCCCGAGCACACCGAGCTGGCCTGGATCCTGGGCTGCCTAACGCCGACGGGGTGGCTGGAGCGGATGACCCAGTTCAAGGACCGGGCCCGCAAGCGCGACTCCGAGCGAATCAGCACCGGGCTCTTTACCTACCCGGTGCTGATGGCCGCCGATATCCTCCTCTACCAGACCAACTTCGTGCCGGTGGGGGAGGATCAGCGCCAACATCTGGAGTTGACCCGCAATCTGGCTGCGAGATTCAACCGTCTCTTCGGGCAGACCTTTGTCGAGCCCGAGCCCCGGATCGGCCGGATGGGGGCAGGGCAGAGAGTGATGGCCCTGGACGACCCTCTGGCCAAGATGAGCAAGAGCGCGAATGGGGACGCCGGATTGATCGCCCTGCTCGACCCGCCGGACCTAGTGCGCTCCAAGGTGATGCGAGCCAAGACCGACAGCGGCACAGCGGTCGACCTCGCCCATGCTGAGCCCGGGGTGGCCAACCTGCTGGACATTTATCGGGCCCTGACAGCTTGCACCTCCGAAGCGCTGGCGTCGGAATTTGAAGGCGCCGGCTATGGCCAGCTGAAACGGACGGTTGCGGACACGGTGGTGGAAACACTGCTCCCGATCCAGGAGCGCTACCGGGACCTGATGAACGACCCCGCCGGGATCGACTCGATCCTGGCCACCGGGTCCGGCCGGGCTAGGGAGGTGGCGACCGCGACTATGGTCGAGGTCCGAGAGCGGATCGGCCTGCTCTCCCCACGACGGTCCCCCGGCGACTGACGGCTCGGGGGACGGCTAGGGACTCGGCAACCACCGAAGTGGCGGCGGCGGGGGCCGTGCCAATGAACTGCTCTCCGCCCGGTCGCGATCGCCCGGGCTCCGAATTAGCGCGGTTCCAGCTACCGGTTCGGCCCAGGTCG